>CAYPOD010000008.1:0-109725 GCA_964412375.1 uncultured Chitinophaga sp.
TTGAGCTTTATTTCATTAACGGGGAGATTGTGGTGGGAGATGTAGCCAAAGGATCTCCTGCTGAGGCAGGGGGCTTGAAAGAAGGAGACGTGGTGGTTGCCATCAATAACAACTTTAACCAGAACATGAACCAATATAAAGTGGCGCTGCAGGCTGCCAACCAGAAAATGCGATTCATTCTCCGGCGTGATGGCCACCTGATAGAGCTTAGCTTCAAAACCAAAAGCATCCGCTGAGGCCCGAACCGGTATTTTCAATACTTTTACTGGCTCTGCCGGGAATACAACCTTATCTTTCTGCAGATGTTATATTACTATGATCCAGTTTGAAAAATTTGCCCTGTCCAACGGGTTGAGGGTGATCGTTCACCAGGACACATCCACCCCGATGGCCGTGATGAATATTATGTATGATGTCGGAGCCAGGGATGAAGATCCTGCCCGCACGGGGTTTGCCCACCTGTTTGAACACCTGATGTTTGGCGGCTCTGTCAATATTCCTAATTATGACGAGCCCCTGCAAATGGCCGGTGGTGAAAACAATGCTTATACCACCAATGATCTTACCAACTATTACATTCAGTTGCCTGCCGAAAACTTAGAAACTGCATTCTGGCTGGAGAGCGACAGGATGCTCTCACTTGCCTTTAGTAAAAAAAGCCTGGATGTGCAGCGTAAAGTGGTGTGTGAAGAGTTCAAAGAACATTATCTCAACAAGCCCTATGGCGATGTGTGGCACCGGATGAGAGAACTGGCCTACAAAACACACCCTTATCGCTGGATGACGATAGGAAAAGAGTTGTCGCATATTGAAGAGGCACATTTGGATGATGTAAAAAAATTCTTTTTCAAACATTACCGCCCGGTAAATGCCGTGCTGGTGGTGGCGGGCAATGTGACCGTGGATAAAGTGAAACAACTGGCAGAAAAATGGTTTGGTGAAATTCCGGCCGGCGAAAAATATAAACGCAACCTGCCCCAGGAAGCTCCCCAGCAAGAAGAGCGAAAACTGGAAGTGAAAGCCAATGTGCCGCTGGATGCATTGTACAAAACATGGCATATCTATTCCCGGATGGACCGACGCTATTATATCGTTGACCTGCTCTCTGATATTCTCGGGGGAGGCGGATCATCAAGGCTGTACCAGTCGCTGGTGAAAGAACAGCAGCTTTTCAGCAATATTGAATGTTATCATTTTGGCAGCACCGATAATGGCCTGCTGGCCATAGATGGCAAACTGGTGAAAGGAGTGAAGATAGAGGAAGCGGAAAAAGCAGTGGAAGCCGAACTGGAAAAAATGAAACAATCCCTGGTGGCAGAAACCGAACTGCAAAAAGTGAAGAATAAAACAGAAAGCCTGATCGCCTTTGAAGACATGAGTGTGATGAACAGGGCCAACAGCCTTGCTTATTATGAACTGCTGGGTGATGCATCGTGGATGAATTTTGAACTGGATAAATACGGAACGGTGACCACCGAAGACATTTTGCAGGAAAGCCGCAACGTATTTCGTAAGGAGAACAGCAACACCATTTATTACCTGTCCAATAATTAGTGAGAAAGGAAAAGCTATTATGTTAGAAAGGAAACAAGCCCCACCCATCGTAGATGCCGTTGATTTCAAACTGCAACTGAAGCAAGCGGAACATTTCAAACTGGATAACGGGGTGGAAGTGTATACGGTGGATGCGGGAGCCGAGGATGTTTTGCTGCTGGAATGGGTATTTTATGCAGGTAATTCATTTGAAGAAAAAAATATGACAGCAGCCAGCGCCAACTTCCTGCTGCGCAACGGCACCTCTTCAAAAACCGCTTTCCGGATCAATGAGCATTTTGAATATTATGGCTCCTATCTCAACAGGGCCTGCTATAATGAAACGGCCACCATCACCCTGCACTGTCTTACAAAACATATTCATGAACTGTTGCCGGTGGTGAAGGAACTGATCGTTGATTCCGTAATGCCGCAGGAAGAACTGGATATTTACCGCCAGAACATGAAGCAGCGGCTTAAAGTAAGCCTGAAAAAAAGTGATTTTGTAGCCGGCCGGCTCATTGATGTTTATCTCTATGGTGAGCAACATCCCTATGGAAAATTCAGCAGCTTTGAAGATTATGATGCCCTGCAGCGGGAGCAGCTGCTGGCTTTTTATGAAACCTATTACCGTAACGGGAAACTGCTTCTATTTGCTGCCGGAAAACTGCCTGCTGATCTTGCTTCATTACTCAATAAATATTTTGGCGACCTGCCCAACCGGCAGGTGACAGTGCCAGCCATCAAGGCAACACCTGCCAGCGAAAAAAAATTCAGGATCAGCAATGACCCTGATGGTGTACAGGGTTCCATCCGTATCGCCAGGCCGTTTCCGAATCGTCATCACCCTGATTTTCTGAAAGTGCAGGTGCTGAACACCTTGTTTGGTGGCTTCTTCGGGTCGAGGCTGATGAGTAATATCCGGGAAGATAAAGGTTATACGTATGGCATTCATAGTTACTTACAAAACCATATTCATGAATCAGCCTGGATGATCAGCACCGAGGCAGGCAAAGATGTGGCAGAAGCCGCCGTAAAAGAAGTGTATGAAGAAATGAAAAGACTGCGGGAAGGATTTGTTCCCGATGATGAATTGCTGCTGGTAAAAAATTATATGATGGGTTCTATTCTCGGCGATCTCGATGGCCCTTTCCAGATCATTGCCAGGTGGAAGAATATTATTTTAAATGACCTCACCGAAAAATACTTCTACGATTCCATTCATACGATCAAAACGATCTCTGCTGAAGAGATTCAGCAACTGGCACAGCAATACCTGCAGCCGGAGGAGTTTTATGAGTTAATCGTTGTTTAGTAATTTCAACACAGAGTTAAGGAGTTGATGAGTAGCACAGAGAACGTCAAAATTATTCCTATGCTGCTGGAGAAAGACTATAATGCTATCACGGAAAGGGTAATCGGATGTGCTATTGAGGTTCATAAAGAGCTTGGTCCTGGGTTGATGGAGTCTGTGTATCATGTTTGCCTGAAAAGGGTAATGATCAGGGATGGATAGGACGTAAAAAGTCAGGTTGTTGTTCCTGTGTATTTTAAAGGAGAACAATTAGATAAAGAGTTTGTTATTGACCTCCTGGTTGAAGATTCAATTGTTCTGGAGCTTAAATCCGTTGAAGCAATTTTACCTGTTCATGAGGTGCAACTTGTAACTTATCTGAAACTTGCCAATAAGAAACTGGGTTTACTTATCAATTTTAATGTCGTATTATTAAAAGAAGGTATCCGCCGACGTATTAACGGAAATCTAAACTCCGTGTGACTCTTTTTCTCTGTATCTCTGTGTTGAAAAAACCCTGAACTTCGCAGCCATGACCTTCGACCGGAAAGACCTCTCCAGCGATCAGCTTGTTGACTTCTATAAAAAACTGCTCTGGCCCCGCATGATTGAAGAAAAAATGCTGGTGCTGCTGCGGCAGGGAAAAATTTCCAAATGGTTTAGTGGTATCGGGCAGGAAGCCATTGCTGTCGGCGCAACACTTGCTTTGCAGGATGATGAATGGATCATGCCTCTTCACCGCAATCTGGGTGTATTTACTACCCGCAACATGCCGTTGAGTAAATTATTTATGCAATGGCAGGGAGCACAGGAGGGATACAGCAAGGGAAGAGAAAGAAGTTTTCATTTCGGAAATAAGGAGCATCATATCTGCGGAATGATCTCTCATCTCGGTCCGCAGTTAGCCATTGCAGATGGTGTGGCATTAGCACATAAATTAAGAAAAGAAAATAAAGTGTCGCTTGCTTTTACCGGAGATGGCGGCACCAGTGAAGGCGATTTTCACGAAGCATTGAATGTGGCAGCTGTGTGGGACCTGCCCGTCATTTTTATTATTGAGAATAACGGCTACGGACTAAGCACACCGGTGAATGAACAGTATCGCTGCATCAGTTTGGTGGATAAAGCCAAAGGCTATGGCATGGACGGGGTGCAGATTGACGGAAATAATATTCTCACGGTTTATGATACGATAAAAGGAGTGAGAGAGTATTGCATTAAAAATCAAAAACCCTATCTCATTGAATGTCTCACATTCCGCATGAGAGGACACGAAGAAGCCAGTGGCACCAAGTATGTGCCGCAGGATCTGTTTAAGCTGTGGGAGATGAAAGACCCCATCAAAAACTTTGAGGAATACCTGCAGGCTCAGAAAGTTTTGGATTCAGGAAAGATTGAAGCAATAAGAAATGAATTCAAAGAGAAAATAGAAAGAGAACTGGCGATAGGATTTGATACCAGACCGGTGGTTGCAGATACGGAGGAGGAACTGGAAGATGTGTATGCAAAACCGTCAATAGTGAATGGTCAATCGTCCATAGTAAAACTCGATCATTACGACATTCACCATTCACCATTGACCATTCACGAAAAAAGAATGATTGATGCGATTAGTGAAGGACTAAGACAATCCATGCAACAACATCCTAACCTCATCCTCATGGGGCAGGACATTGCTGAATATGGCGGGGCTTTCAAGATCACCGAAGGTTTTGTCAATGAATTTGGTAAAGAAAGAGTGAGAAATACACCGTTGTGTGAAAGTGCCATCGTTGGCGCTGCGCTGGGTTTATCACTGGAAGGTTACAAGAGCATGATGGAAATGCAGTTTGCCGATTTTGTTACAGTGGGTTTCAACCAGATTGTAAATAACCTGGCTAAGATCCATTACCGCTGGGGACAAAATGCAGATGTAGTCATACGTATGCCGACAGGCGGAGGTGTAGGCGCCGGTCCTTTTCATTCGCAAAGCAATGAAGCATGGTTTGTAAAAACACCTGGGTTGAAAGTGGTGTATCCCTCCACACCAATGGATGCAAAAGGATTACTGATCGCTGCTATCAATGATCCTAACCCGGTTATGTATTTTGAGCATAAAGCTTTGTACCGTTCTGTAAGCGGACCCGTGCCTGAAGATTATTATGAAATTGAGATCGGCAAGGCAAGACATGTTCGTGAAGGGGATGATATTTCCATCATTACTTATGGCGCCGGGGTGCATTGGGCGGAGGATTATGCAGCCGAACATCCTGAAATTTCTATTGATATACTGGACCTACGGACATTGTTACCCTTGGATTATTTAGCCATCCGAGAAGCGGTTCAACGAACCGGAAGAGTGTTGTTATTGCATGAGGACACACTCATCGGTGGTATCGGAGGTGAAATTGCTGCATGGATTGCCGAACATTGTTTTCATTTATTGGACGCACCGGTAGTTCGTTGTGCATCGCTGGATACACCGGTGCCGTTCAGTATTGAATTAGAAAATAATTTCCTGGCCAAGGCAAGATTGGGGGAAAGCATAGAAAAGCTGTTGGGTTTCTAAGCTGGCAGGGGAACAGAGTTACGGCAAACCGGACAACAAGATGGAATGTTATCAACCGGTCGTGATTTTAATATTATTAATTTCTTCCATAGAATTACAACCAATGGCTTATCTTGAACCAACTTCACCCTTTGTAAGCTGATTATCCCTCCCTGCCACCACAACTAAACCACATGCATATGAGCACACCTGGCGGCATCGCTGCCCCTGTAGCACAACAGGAACGCATCGTTATTCTGGATGCATTACGGGGCATTGCCATTCTCGGCATCTTATTAATGAATATACCAGGCTTTGGCCTGCCGTCTCCTGCCTGTTATGGCGATCTGATGGTTATGGATGAAATGGGAACCATCAATCAACAAACATGGTTTTTGATTGACTGGACATTGGAGGGAAGTCAACGGGCTCTATTCTCCATGTTGTTCGGGGCCGGGATGATTTTATTTATAACCCGCCAGGAAAAAAGAACTGACGGATTGTGGCCCGCCGATTATTTTTTCCGCCGCCAGTTATGGCTGCTTGTTTTCGGGCTATTCAATGCATTTGTATTGCTATGGTTTTGGGATATTTTGTTTGCTTATGCCTGCTGCGGAATGATCTTATTTGCGTTTCGCCGCTTATCCTCCAAAGCGCTGCTCATAGCAGCTTTCATTTGCCTGTTGCTGATGACACTGCGGGAGAACGCTGATTTCTACCGGGACAAAGCCATGATCCATAAAGGTGAACTGGTCGCAAGGATTGATACAACAACTACTAAACTTACAGCCGGGCAACAGGAACAGTTAGGGGCCATGAATGAATTCAAAGAGAAAAACTCTTTGGAAGGACGGAAAAAAGAAATGGAGAGCAGTTTGGCGAAAGTGCGGGGAGATTATGGCTCTTTTTATAAGTACCAAAGCGAAAGAAGCCTGTTCATGGAAACTGTTTTCTTTTATAATACCATATGGGACATTTTGCTTTTCATGTTCATCGGAATGGCATTTTACAAGAGCGGTGTGCTGACCGGCAACGCTTCCCCTAAAGTTTACTGGCTCTTGACTATTGTTGGTTTGGGTGCAGGGCTTTTACTGTCCTGGTACCGCCTGCAGCCTTTACTTATATACCAGTTCAATAAGTTTGATTACACCAAAAACGTAAGTTTTGAATATTATGAAATCTCCAGGACACTGCGGTCGCTTGGTATATTCGGGCTGATCATGCTGTTGTATAAATCCGGCTGGTTCAAATGGCTCTTCGCATTGATGCGGCCGGTGGGGCAAATGGCATTTACCAATTACCTTACACAATCGCTGCTGGTCGGTCTTTTCTTCTATGGAATTGGTTTTGGGTATTTTGGAAAACTGCAACGCTATGAAATTTATTATGTCGTTGGCGCTACATGGATTCTTCAGATAATATGGAGTCATATATGGTTGCGCTACTTCCGTTTTGGCCCGTTGGAATGGGCATGGCGCAGCCTCACTTACTGGAAAAAACAACCGTTCCTGAAAAACAGGGCAGAGCAACAAAAGGAATAGTTTACATTTAGTTGCTCTTTTACCGTTCATTAAAAACATAACAATGCGACTACTTATCTCTATTCTTAGCGCCTTCGTTGCCACAACGATTGCAGCCCAAACCAACCCGATAGCTATCGGGTGGAGCCCGGAACAGTGTCTGAAAATAAAAAACATCACGGCTGTTGTGCCTTCGCCGGATGGCAGCAAGGTGTTATATACGGTACGGGAAGCCGTGATGACGGATGACCGCAGCGAGTATGTGAACCAGGTGTGGCTGTGCAATGCCGATGGGAGTAATCCTGTTCAATTAACAAGGGGAGATAAAAATTCTGCCAATCCCAAATGGAGTCCCGATGGCAAATGGATCGCCTTCACCTCATCAAGAGACAGCAAGAATAATTTGTATGTGCTTCCGGTGGGAGGTGGCGAAGCAGAAAAAATAACCGATGTAAAAACGAGTGTGGGTAATTACAAATGGAGTGCTGATAGTAAAATGATCGCCTTTACCATGCTGGATGCTGCCGGATCAAAAGAGGAAAAGGATAAGAAAGCAAAAGACGACTGGTATTTTATGGATGAAGAAGTAAAGCAGAACCGGCTTTATGTGTTGTGGCTGGAGAAAAAAGATTCCACCGGCAAGCCCATTCAAAAAAAAATGACCAAAGAGAATTACAATGTCAATGCATTTGACTGGAATCCTGATGGCAAAAGCATCGTATATAGTCATGGTAAAACTCCTGAAGTAAATGATAACCTTTACAGCGATATTTCACTGACAGATATTGAAAGCGGAACAATTAAATCAATTGCCAATAGCGGGGCCAGTGAAACCAATCCTTTGTTTAGTCCCGATGGAAAACAGATCGCTTACTATTGCAGCACCGACCCCGTAGATTGGTCGGGGGCAAGACATGCAAGGATCTATTCTCTTGCAGACGGCAAAAGCTGGCGGCTGAAAGCTACACCGGATGAGAACGGCGGCATTGGCGCCAATGGCATCTTTGCATGGACACCTGACGGAAAAAATGTATTGTGGGCCGAAGCCAACAAAACATTAGGCAGCGTTTATCTTTTAAGTGCAGACGGAAAATCCATCAGCGAATGGAATAAAGGTTCAAAGGATCATATCAGCGGTATTACGCTTAATGAATCAGGTACTCATTTAGGATTCATTTTACAAAACCCCTCACGGTTGCCCGAAGCTTATATTAGCAAACTCTCTGAGTTTTCACCCGTGAAAGTGACCAGCATCAATGCGGCACATCTCAATAAACCGTTACCTAAAACTGAAGTGGTGAAGTGGAAGAGTAAAGATGGCCGGGAGATCGAAGGATTACTTACTTACCCGCTGAATTATACTCCCGGTCAAAAAGTGCCGTTCATATTGAATATTCACGGAGGTCCCGCTGGTGTCTTTCAGCAAACTTGTGTAGCAGCCAACCAGGGAGCTTATCCGCTTGCTGCATTGGCAGAGGCAGGATATGCCATACTTCGTCCTAACCCACGGGGCTCATCCGGGTATGGCACAGAGTTCAGAACTGCCAACCGTGCCGACTGGGGCGGCAAGGACTATGAAGATGTGATGACAGGTGTGGATCATGTGATCAAAATGGGAGTAGCAGATGAAACAAAGATGGGAGTGATGGGCTGGAGCTATGGTGGTTTTATGAGTAGCTGGATCGTAGGACATAACGATCGTTTTAAAGCCGCTTCGATCGGGGCGCCGGTTGTTGATCTCTCACACCAGAATCTTACCGATGATATTGAAGGATTCCTTCCGTCTTATTTTAAAGCCAACCCTTGGGATGACTGGAGTTTGTATGACAAACACTCGCCGTTGCGTTATGTGCAGAATGTAAAAACGCCGGTGTTGCTACAGCATGGTGAGGCTGATGTGAGGGTGCCTTTCAGTAATGCGGTGATGTTCTATAATGCTTTGCGAAGAAGAAATGTGCCGGTAAAACTGCTGGCATTACCAAGACAGCCGCATGGTCCGCAGGAGCCAAGAATGGTGCTGAAGACCATGCAGACCAATGTTGAGTGGTTTGAGAAATATATTGGTGACAAAAAGGGATTTTAATTATTTTCTCAATAGTTATGAAACGGATCTTTCTTTATCTCTTCGCATCGGTAGGATTGTTTTCCTGCAAGCAAAATAGCTCAACTACACCGATTGCCGAAGTTCAGTATAACAGCAACTATATGCCGGCTGTGTTCACAGATCCGGATCGGTCTGAAAAAATCAAACAGGCCTATCCTGTTATTGAAAGGATCCTTCAGCAATACGCCGATTCACAGCATCTGCCGGGAGTGGCTTATGGCCTGGTGGTAGATGGACAACTTGTTTTTAAGGGCGGCATCGGTTATACTGATATTGAAAAAGAGATACCTGCTGATGCTTCATCATTGTTTCGTATTGCCAGCATGAGCAAAAGTTTTGCCTGTATGGCCGTGTTGAAACTGAGAGATGATGGCAAACTGAATTTGGATGACCCCGCCTATTTCTACATTCCTGAATTAAAAAACCTGAAATATCCTACAGCCGATGCTCCGCATATCACCGTTCGACATTTAATGACACATGGCGCCGGTTTTCCGGAGGATAATCCCTGGGGTGATCGTCAACTAGCCGATAGCGACAAAGAATTCATGGAATTTATCGGCAAACAAATTTCTTTCAGTAACCCGCCGGATATAGCGTATGAATACAGCAATCTTGGTTTTGCTTTGCTCGGCAAGATCATCACCAACGTTTCGGGTATACAATACCAGGAGTACATAAAGAAAAACATCTGGGAACCACTGGGTATGAAAACAACCACCTATGAGTATGGAGATGTGACACCTGATAAATTAGCACACGGTTACCGCTGGCTGAATAACAAATGGAATGAAGAAGCATTGCTGCATGATACAAAGGACGGAAGCTGGGGCGCCATGGGCTCCATGCTCTGCTCTATAGATGAATTCGCCAGTTACATGGCTTTTCATTTATCTGCATGGCCGCCGAATAATGCAAAAGGTGACGGCCCCATTAAAAGAAGTTCGGTAAGAGAAATGCATCATCCCTGGCGGTGGAATGGCTTCAATCCAAATTATAAATATCCTGATGGCCGCAGCTGTGCCACTACAACGGCTTACACTTATGGTTTGGGCTGGATGAAAGATTGTGAGGGCAGAACCTATATCAGTCACAGTGGTGGTTTGCCGGGTTTTGGCAGCAACTGGTATATCATGCCAGAATATGGTATCGGCATTGTGTCGTATGCCAACCGTACCTATGCTCCGATGAGAGCTGTCAATATCCGGCTGTTGGATACGATCATTAAAATAGCACAACTGAAACCAAGAGAATTGCCTGCCTCCAAAATATTGGAACAGCGAAAGAATGAATTGATGAAAGTTTTGCCTGACTGGAACAATGCAGAAAAAAGCGGTTTGTTTGCCGAAAACTTTTTCCCCGACTACCCGATAGATACATTGCGAAAAGAAGCAAAAGAATTATTTGCCAAAGCTGGTAAGATCGTTGCTGTGAAAGAAATGAAGCCTGAGAACCAATTAAGGGGTTCTTTTATCCTTGAAGGAGAAAAGACCAATATCGAAGTGTATTTTACCCTGTCACCGGAGAACCCACCGTTGATACAGGAATATCGTATCAGGGAAAAGCCAAAGGAAAAAAAGCAATGACCTGCCCGGTAAGTAACGTAAATTTATAAGCAGAAACTGCGGCTATGTCTAAGAAAGACATACTGATCATTGAGAACCTGGCCGATTTTGAAAAAAAGATCAACCGGGATGATCGTCCATACGACATCAACATGATGGTAATGCCGGGAACGCTGGAGGACAAACACAAAGCTGTTGATCCCGAAAAGGGTATCCGGGCATTGCGCCGAAAATTCAATCTTGTTTATATACTCCTGGGCGGGGAGCATGATGTATACCTCGGCGCCGATTATCAATGGCTAAAGCCTAACGACCTTGTCATCGTTCCCGAAAACATGATTTATGCATCCAAACATATCAACAACTGCAAAGGGTATTGCATACATTTCAAAACAGAGTTCATTCAGCCACTACTGAGTAAACCTTTGACAGAAGAATTTTCTTATTTCAGTTTGGATGCTGAACGTATCGTTAATGTGACCAACGAAGAAAGTGAGCTGATACAACAATCTTTTCAGGACATCATACGGGAGCATGAACGGTTTTCGCCTGAAAGAGATTCGGTGCTGCGTAATTATATACATATCCTGTTGCTTCGTGTAAGAGAGATTTATCGTCCTCATGCAAAAAAAATTAGTGAGACCGCAACCCGTTCGATGAAGATAGCTTCAGCATTCAAAAGGCTGGTGGAAATGAATTTTGTTGAAATAAGAGAAGTGAACCGGTATGCCGAAATGCTGCACATCACCCCCAAACATTTGTCAGATGTGGTGAAGGAACATACCGGCAAATCACCCAAAGAACTGATCAATGACATGTTATTGCTTGAAGCTAAGGTATTGCTTGGCTCCACTGACCTCAACATCACCGAGATTACCCACCGGCTTCAATTTGGTGACCAGGCTCACTTCAGTCATTTTATAAAGCAACATACCGGCTGCTCTCCGCTTGTTTTGCGCAAAAAACTCTGATTTGTACAAAAGCCGCCGAACTTCTTACAAGGAATCAGCGATCCCACAGCCCCATCTTTGTGTTAACAATTACCCGCCGGGCTAATGAGGCGGACAAACTAAACAATCACAAAAAAATAATGTAATGAAAACGATCATCACATTGGCAGCTATTGCTGTCACAACCCTCTTTTTATCTCACCGGCCAGCGGTGCAGGTAGCTGGTGAAAAAGTTGAAATCAAGAATTTTGGCAAGCCTGACGAGGTAAGAGAATTTCCTAAAGGCAAAGTGGAACTGGTCACTGTCGGTGGCGCCAGCATCGGCCGGGCCACTTTTCAGCCCGGTTGGAAATGGTCTGAATCGGTGCAGCCATTAGCAAAAACCAAAAGTTGTGAAGCGCCGCATTACCAGTATCAACTATCCGGCACACTGGCAGTGAAGATGGATGACGGCTCTGTATATGAATGTAAAGCAGGTGATGTTTCCCTGTTTGCCTCAGGACACAATGCCTGGGTGGTGGGCAATGAGCCGGTGGTGGTGGTGGATTTCCAGGGTATGGTGGACTATGCCAAAGGAAAAAAGAATTAGACCTGATTCATTAACCGGAAAAATTTATCGTATGTATATCGTTCGTGATATTTTTTATCTGCGCTTTGGTGCTTTTAAAGATGCCAAAGCCCTGCTGGATGATGCTTATAGTAAGGGGCTTTTGCCCGATGCCAAATCGGCAAGAGTATTGTCTGATTTCACCGGTGATGCTTATCGACTCATTTTTGAAGAAGGGTATGATTCGCTGGCGGATTATGAACAATCGCTGCAACAAAGCATGAAGAAAGCTGATTGGAAAAAATGGTATGAAAAGTTTAAACCGTTGGTCGAGTCGTCACACCGGGAAATACTGAAACAGGTCATGTAATAACGGGCTTCGTCTTTCAGGATGTCTTTATGGCTTGTATGGCAGCAAAACCTTTCAGCGTTTCCTCGCTGTTGTTTTTAAACAACCCCATTTTTTGTGAATTAAAGTAGTGTTTTTCACCGGCTGGGGTAGTGATGGAAAACCATTTCAACATCCTCCAATCCGGCTCCATTTGTACCGTGCACTCTTTCATGTCAAAAGGCAATGCATTTCCTGTTTCATTTTCTTTATAATAAACAATATGACCTACGAGGTACAAAACCCCATATGAATCATAAAACTTCATAGCCTTTTTATACCTGCTGGAATTGGCGTAATGGAATAGCGCAGCATAAGCGACTGGTAATGGCAGGGTTTTGTATATCTTTTTAAATTTCTGGTCTTTTATATAAAACATTAAAAAGACCAGGACGATTCCGACAACAGCTCCGATAATACCTCCGATAATAATGGATGACATATTGATTTTTTTTGGATTAGAAATATTTATTCAACGAATCATCAGTCGTTCAGGGCCTGGTAGGTCAATGCCCTGAATTTTTCTACCATTTCTCCTTTAGAAGTGTTTTGTAATTGACGATAAAAAAGCATCACCATTTTTTCTTTCGGGTCCACCCAATACGAAGTGGCAAAAGCGCCGCCCCAGCTAAAAGTACCTGCCTGTGCCGGTGTACGTCCGCTGCTTTTCTCAGTGACTAACTGGAAACCCAGACCGAATTTATCATCACCCCTGATGGAGAGTTCGCCGATCTGGTTAGTGATCATCATGCGGACCGTGTTGCGGCTTAAAATTCTTTTACCGTTATACAGACCACCGTTCAGCAGCATTTGAAGAAACACTCCATAATCATAAATGGAAGAAGAAAGACCGGCGCCGCCGGAATAATATGTACTTCCTTGCAGCGGGTAAGCAGGTGTCACCAGTTTTCCATTGAGCATATTGCCGGTTGATTTCACCAGTTTACCAGTTGAATCTTCCCGGTACAGGTTCACTAATCTGGCAGCTTTTGTGTTCGGCACCGTGAAATAAGTATCAGTCATACCCAATGGTTCAAAAATTCTTTTCTTAAAAAATTCATCAAGCGTCATTCCGGAGATCACTTCCACCAAACAACCTAATAGATCAGTATTTAAACCATATGTCCATTTTTCTCCGGGCTGGTGCATCAGCGGCAGTTTGCCTAAGCGATTCATCGCATCCAATAATTTATCTTCTTTCACACCCACGCCGGCTGTGATGCCGGCTTTCGCATAAATGGCGTTGGCTTCGCGGCTACCTATGTCTGCATAGCCGATACCAGATGTATGTGTCAGTAACTCTCTTATCGTTACTTCTTTTTTTGCCGGCACGGTTGTGTATGTGGTATCGGCGGCATTGAATTTATCCAGCACCTGCTGTTTATGGAATGCCGGTATATATTTTGAAACCGGATCGTCCAATAACAATTTCCCTTCCTCAAACAAGATCATAATAGCCACACTGGTGATGGCTTTGGTTTGTGAAGCTATGCGGAATATGCCATCTTTGCTCATTGCTGTTTTGCTGTCAAGATCATTAAAGCCTGCTGCTTTATGATAAACGATCTTCCCGTTGCGGATGATCAGTGCCACGCCACCGTTTAACCAGCCTTTTTGTACCCAGTCGTTCATTTCACGGTCAATACGTTTTAATCTTTCGGAAGAAAAGCCTGCAGACTCAGGTGAGGCGGCAGGTACAATTTTTTGTGCAGAAACAATTGACAACTGCAGGTTCAGCAGTAAAATAAAAAAGAGAAGTTTTCTCATATCATTGGTTTAAGTAAATGAATGTATGCAGGTTGATGTTAAAAAGCTTTGTTTGGAGAAGAGTTAGGTCCCGGACCGTACAAAGCCTTACCGGCTCTTACCCCGAGATGTTTTTCATTTTCCACGGTCAGCACACCATTCACCAGCACATAATGAAACCCTTTGGAATAAGCATGTGGTTTTTCAAATGTAGAAACATCTTTCACTTCTTTTTCATCAAATATCACAATATCGGCGGCATAGCCCACTCTCAACAAGCCGCGGTCTGCTAACTGAAACTTTTGTGCAGGTAATGATGTCATCCGGCGGATAGCTTCTTCTAAAGAGATCACTTTTTCTTCCCGCACATATTTACCCAATACTCTTGCATTGGTGCCATACCCTCTCGGGTGCGGCATCCCGGCCCCCAATACCCTGATAGAAGCATCACTGGCAAACATATTAAACGGATACTGCATGATACGTTTTACGTCTTCCTCGCCCATGCCATGAAATACGGCACTGGCGCCACCGGCTATCATGATGTCCATTACTGTTTCTGCCTCTGCTTTAACCTTATGTTTCCTTCCTTTCATCAGGTTGATCTGTTCAATGTTTTTGCCATTGTATGATGTATCGGCTGCATGGTAAGCAACGACAGCATAGCTCAGGTGTTTCAGTTTTCTTTTTTTCAGGTTGGCAAGGATGTGTTCCGTCACCCGTTTCCTGATCTCAGGTCTTTGCAATCTTGCTTTGATGGAGTCCTGGCCATCGGCCAGCACATCACTCGGCAATAAAGTGCTGATGGAAGTGCTGCTGGCGGTGTAAGGATACTGGTCTATCGTTACATCAATACCTTCTCTTCTAGCGGCTTCGATCATGGGTACGGTTATTTTGCTTCTGCCCCAGTTTTGCTGCCCGCTGAGTTTGAAGTGGGAGATCTGTACAGGTAGCTTTGCTTCCCTTCCGATAGTTATTGCTTCTTCGATGGCCTGGGTCACACTGTCGCCTTCATTGCGCATATGCGATACGTAAAGACCATTGTACTTCGATGCCACTTTTGCCAGTGAAACGATCTCTGGTGTTTTACTATAGGTGCCGGGGATATAAATAAGTCCGGTTGATAATCCCACCGCTCCGTCCTGCATTGCCTTTTCAACAATGGCTTCCATTTTCTGTAACTCCTCAGCAGTAGCATCCCGGTTGGCCCGGCCCATTACAGCTTTACGAACATCATTATGTCCTATCAGTGAAGCTATGTTGATGGAAAGTTTTAGCGAATCCACCCATTGCAAATATTTTTTTATGTCAACATTGGAAGAGCCACAGTTGCCGGTGACGCAGGTGGTGACACCATCGTAAATAAAACTTTTGGCTTCAGGATCTTTCCTTTCATCGTCTTCGAGGTGTGTATGCACATCAATGAAGCCAGGAGCCACGATCATGCCTTTGGCATCAATTGTTTTAGTTGCAGCAAAGTTTATGTTACGGCCAATACCAATAATCTTCCCGTTTTTTATAGCAAGAGCTCCATAATACCAGCTATTGCCGGTGCCATCCATGATCTTTCCGTTCGTGATGAAGATATCGCAGGTTTGCTGCTGTGCCAGGCAGGTCAAGGGAAATAATAATGCAAGGATCAGTTTTTTCATGCGGTTAAGTTACTGAAACCTGCAACACAGGCAATGGGAGAGAAACCGGGAAAAACATTAATTGTTCTTAAAATACCGGTACAGGAAAGCTGCCGCAAAAGCGACAATGAAATAAATAACAAACCGGATAATAAGTGCTTTTCGGTTTTTCAAAATTGCTGGATTAAAGAGATGCTGTTTCGTTTCGTTGCAGTTGTCTTTGGGCTTCTTCCCTGCCTTTTAATGATAGCAGCCTGTTGGGACCATATTGCAAAGAAACTTCAAATTGTTCCAGTGCTTCTTTGGCCCTTCCGTTCTCCAACAACCATTCGGCATACATTTCAAAAGTGGGTTTTACAATTTTGGGAGGCCCATAGGAGTAGCCGGCGGCAGTGTGCAGTTTTGTTGATGCCAGCAAATGTTTTTCTGTGGCGACGGCATCTTTGTCCAGCCAGGCCCGCATGGCCCTTAGCTGCAGTTCCATCGCTTCTGTTTCCTGCAGGTCTTGCTGTGTGGCCATCGACCGGCCTATGTTTCCGCAGAGACGGATACCTTTATCGGCTGCCTTGGCAGACTCTACCAACCGTTCACCGGCCAGTTGAAGTATCACTTCGTCCATTCCGGCTTTATTTCTTTTGTAGTATTCATTCATGCCGTTCACAAAGAAATCTTTGGCTCTTGTTACGATATTCAGGTCTTTTTTCTCAATCGGAATATTCATAATAGCCTCATCATAGTCATTGGTTTCGCCGAGGTAAGTGGATTTCACCAGTATCATGTGTGCCCTTGCCCGGGGACTTGGTTTTTCGCTGCTGTATTTATACATACTGTCAACCATCGGTCTTGCTTTTTCTATTTGTCCCAGTTGCAAATAGCCGTATTGCAGCCAGTGATAGGAATGATAGCCCAGCGCATCGTTGTCAATATTCTTTCTTTTTTTGCGGGCCCATTCTGCTGCCCATGACACTTCGTTGCTGCTGACAACTTTGTCCCATATTCCTAAAGCTAAATAAGTGTGAGTAGGCATATGCAGGGCATGACCTGCATCGGGTGCAGTTTGTGCATATTTGTCTGCAACGACCAATGCCTGTGCGGCATGTTGGGGGTTGTCAAGTGCATGTATCACATAATGTAAAGCACCCGGGTGTTTGGGATTTCGTTGTAAAATCTCGTTGCCGATAGCGGCCGCTTTTTCCAGTATGCTGATGTCTGTTTCCGTGGTGCCCCAGCCGTTGAGAGCCAGGCTATAAAAAGCGGCCACTTCATCATTGCCGGGATATTTTTTGTACAAAGATTCCATATACACAGCATAGCTGCTGTCTCTTTCTGCTTTATTGCCTTTGCCATACAGAATGTTAATACCGCCGATAAAATCTTTTTCCAGTTCTGTTTTGGCTTTCCTCACTCTTTCTTCAGGTGATGAAGCCAGCTCATTCAGCACTGCATTGCCTTTATCATAATCCTGCTCCTGCCACAGTGGGTGATTATACGTCATTACTTCTCCCCAGTAGGCCATTGTCATTTGCGGGTCGGTTGACCTGGCTTTTTGAAATTCTTCTGCAGCATCTGCATATTCAAAACTGTGGAGCAGCAGCATCCCTTTTTTAAAGGAAGCCTGTGCTTCTTCCTTGCCGGTAACAGTGAATTCAATATCACCTAAACGGTCGTTGGATTTATCTTTTTTAGAAGAGCAACCAGCTATTAAAAAGGCTGACAGCAGGATGGCAACGGGAGTTGAGTATTTAGCAGGCATACCGTTGATTTTAGCGTTGCTCAATTTACGTTATTTCCGTGGCAGTATTCACCGGTTTTTTTTTATTCTTTTTCTTGATAACAGGTTGCTGAAAATAGAAGGCGGAGCAAAGTTTCTCAAACAGGAATGCAGGTAATAACTATTTCAGGTAGTCGCTTATTTTCTTATTAATAAAGGCTTTCACTTTCTCCCATGTTTGTCCTTTCAGGCTGATGGGGGCTTCGCTTTCTTCTGCATCGAAAAAATAAGTAATGGCTTGCGGAACCGTTATCAGCAGGTTTTGTGAACTATATTTCTCTTTTTGAAACTGAATAAAGTCGTTTATCGTATAATGGTTCAGTAATTCAGCAATGTCCCAAAAGTCTTTTTTTTTGCCCCGGCCCAGGATGGCCTGCACTTTCATGGCTATGATATCTTCCGTTGAAAACATCCTTATTCCTTCCACGGTTTCAACGGGTCTTATCAGCGGATGCGGATGACGGACAATATCGGTTTTGATTTCGTCAATGAAACCAAAAATGCCAAAGCGGGGAGGCTTCTCTTCAACAACAAATTTCTCCCCGAATTCCTTTTTTAACCCTTTGATTACTGCCGAATTTTCAAACTTGCTTGTTGAAAATAAATCAAGATCAACTGACATACGATGACCGTATTTCAGTGATAATGCCGTACCGCCCACTAAAGCAAAATCTTTAAGGGCTGGCAACTTCATCAATTGCCTTAATATGGAAAAAGCCCGGGGTTCGACTGTCTGAGTATGTAACATCTGAAATCTTTTAATGGCCGGTTGATGACGGCACTGGCCAGGTACATTCTCGTTTCGGGTAAAAACTTTGCATTCAACAAGGCTTCAGTCACTTTTTCATCGCCGTAATAGCGGCGGCAATTGCGGATGTCTTCCACATCTCCCCGTTCAAATACCCGTTCGATGACAAAATTGGCTTTTGCATCGTAGTCAATATTCTCAAACACCACATCCCAGAAGATGCGTTTGTTGAAAACAGGTTTTTTCTTTTCAGACATGGATTAAAGATACAATAGCTTTTTTAATAGCCCGGGTGATACGTCCTTTCCGCATGTTTCAGCACATCTTCTTTATAGAACAACACTTCTTTGAACTGTCCTTTGCTGTACATTTCTCCCTGGTCAAAGAAATGTTTTGAATTTTCATTACCACTGTTACCACCGGCCAGCAATGATTTTGCTTTTATTCTTTTACCAAACTCTACAGCGCAGACAAAGCTGTTGCCGTTGACGCCATATCTTTTTTTGGTGCCGGGATAGGAACGGCTGTTATAAGAAGGCAACATACCCCAGGTGGAGGAAACAAAACCCACCGGGATACTGGGTTGGCTGTCATCAAATTTGTTGTCAATGTCAGCAGCGATCCGCTGAAAGCGGTTGATGGTTCCCCAGGGCATCTGCCAACGACCGAATTTGTTTTGCAGTTCGTTGATGGTGGCGAGCAATGGGAGCAACAACTCATGGGGTTTGGCATTGGCGGCAAAAAATTTCGCTTTATCCACCTGGTCGGCTTCCTCATCATCAATGATCTTTGTGCGCAGCATAGCCGGTAAAATTTTTTGTCCCCACTCAACAGCCAGTGTGGTGGCGATAGAATTTTCAGCACAACGGTAATCCCAGTTTTTTAATACAGCAATGGGGCCGATCAGTAAAGCATAAAGCGAATCGTTGTAGCCAACCGTTTTTTCAAAGGCTTTGACCAGTGCAGGTACCAGCACTTCAAATGCAGCCACCCGGGTATCGTATCCGGCACGGATCACCTTATCCATATCATACTTCGGTGTTTCGCTCAATGTTCTCACGGCATTGATGCCGCGGAAATTTTCACCATCGGGAGCCATATAAGCAGGAAAGTTTTCCTTTTTAGGGCTGTTGTCTCCGGCGACAGTATAAGGAGTGGAATTACAGTTCTGCAACCAGCCATTGGGTGGATTGATACTGAAAACCGTTTCGTTGATGGAGTGATAGCCTTTCCATTCCGTTGCGGCTATGCTGCCATCTACCGGTTTGCTCCAGTCGAATTTATTATCTCTAGCAGGCACCCGGTTGCCATGCCAGTAGGCAATATTGCCCTGTGCATCGGCATACACCGTATTGTTAGAAATATTTCCTTTCAGGTCCAATGTTTTCTTAAAATCATCCAGTCCCTTGGCCTTGGTGCGCTGCCAGCATTGGATCAGGCCATTCATGATGCGGTTGTCGGCTTTCACACTCAGCCATTCACCGTTGCGTTTGGCCATAATGGGCCCATGATGGGTGAACAGGGCATTGATGGTTTTGGTTTCAACAGCATTTCCATTTTTAATGCGGAGGCTGATCTTTTTTTCAAGCACCGGTCTTTCCTTTTCTTCATAGAGGTAAACCCAGCCGTTTCCTTTCTTCGCTATTTTTTCAATGTAACTGTCGGCGGCATCCACGGCGCTGGAAGTATGCATCCAGCCGCATTGTTCATTAAAGCCCTGGTAAATGAAAAACTGTCCCCAGGTGACAGCGCCATAGGCATTCAGTCCTTCTTCACTCACCATGTGCACCTCGGGGCGGAAATAAAAAGTGACATGCGGGTTGATATACAAAATGGCATTGCCTGATTCGGTTATCCTGGGTGCAAAGGCAAAACCGTTGGAACCGGTCGGTGACTCTTCTTTTGGTTCTTTGTAATAAGAAAAGGAAGGATCACCTGAATAAAAGGTTTTTAGTTCATTGGTTGAAACATCTGCCGTACTGATAGCGCCGATGCTGCCATCCGTCCACAGCAGCGGGTACCAGGGCTGGAAACGATGGAGCAGTGCTGGTTTTACTGAAGGATTTTTATGCAGGTAATAATTGATGCCGTCGGCAAAAGCATTGCAGAGTTTTTTCAGCCAGGCCGGGGCTTTTTGATAATCTTTGATGGCTTCTGCCGAATCAATGACCAACCGGATGAGCAGGTCTTCATAGAGTTCTGCTTCGCCTTTCACTTCGGCCATGCGGCCCAGTTTTTCAATATAGTTCATCTCCACCCGCTTGAAATCGTCTTCACACTGGGCATACAATAAACCAAACACGGCATCGGCATCTGTTTTTCCATAAATATGCGGGATGCCCCAGTTGTCGCGGATGATGGTTACTTGTTTGGATTGTTTTTCCCAGCGGGCAATTTCCTGTTTGGAGAAAGATTGGGCTAATACTTGAAGGGGCAGGAGTACAAAAAGAAGAAGTTTTTTCATTCTGAAAAGTTATGAATTATTTTTTTCCAACTCTTCAATTGTTTTCTTCGCCGCTGCCAGCCGTATCGCTTTATTCTTCTCTACCAGTTTATGTGTAGCCCATTTTTCTAATTTATGATGCAATGGTATAAGTAACGCTGCAATGCAAACCAACGCTAATAGCATCAGCACCGGTGAATGATGGGTGATGCGTTCTAAAAAAGGGTGGAGGAGTAAATTTAAAAATTCAAAGACTAATAGCAAACCAACTACACCGAGAAACTGAATGAGTTTTGTATTGGTGATGTGGCGGCGACTTAGTGCTAAAAAAAGAATAATAAAAGTGAGGATGCCTAGTGCTATTAAAGCGTATTGGATATTTTGTTTTCGTTGCTGTTCTTCTTTTACTTTTTCTTCGGCTGCTTCCTGCTGCCGCAAATCTTCTTCAAAGGTCATTAACAATATTTGCTGATTGGTTTTGCTGCTGGTCAACGAATCGTTAGCCGTTTTTAACATCTTTGCATATTTTAATGTGCTGTCGCAATTTGTTTTTTCATAGATATCTGAGAGTAGTTTTGCTGGTTTGCTGCTCAGATGGAATAATGAAGTATTATCAACTATCGCAATTGCTTTCTTTGCATAGAACACACTGGAGTCGGTTTGATTAAATCTCAGATAATGCTCTGCCAAACCATTGTATAGTATATTGAGATATCTGATATTAGAAGAACTTTGGGTTTTATTAATAGCTGTATTAAAATAACTAACAGCAAGCTGAGCATTACCCAGTTTACTATGTACACCACCCAGGTTTGTAAAAAGATAACCCATATTATTGTCAATGGTTTTTAGCCTTACATAAATTTCATATGCCCTTTGTGAATACATCAGCGATGAATCTAAATTATTGGTGGCCAGGTAAACAGCCCCAAGGTTAGAAGGCCCCCAGGCTTTAATTGTTTCATTATGCCCTTTATCAGCATGTGCTGTTGATGACAGATAAATTTTGGAAGCTTTATCATATTCCTCTCTGTCTCTGTAAATATGAGCTGTTTGATTTTCTGCAACAGCTAATAAAGACATGTTGTTGGTCTTTTCTGCAGTAGCAATGGCTTTATGGTGATAATCCAGTGCTTTAATGCTGTTTCCCAATAGCCGGTAACCCTGCCCTAAAAAAGAATAGGCAACCGCCATCTCAACGCTGCTGTTTTCTCTTTTTGATTGTTGGTTCAATATTTTTAATCCTGTTTCAATACACCATTGCGGGCTATTGTTAATTTCTGTGCCTACCAGACTTATTAATAAATCAAACTTTTTGTCTCCATCTCTTTCTGTGGCTACTTTATGAAGTATGGAATCGACATTTGTTTTTTGTGTATAAGCTGTTTGTATAACTGTAATAAAACAAAAGAGAGTTACTATTTTTTTCATAAGCCTGTTAATTCGTTTTCTTTTTTGGTTGCTGCTGTGTGCTGCAATGAATTCCGCCACCGCTCCAGTTTTGCATGATCGCATCTATGAAAACAAGTTTTCTCCCCGGAAATTGTTCTTCAAATATCTTTCTTACCTGTTCTTCTTTTTCTTTAGAAGAGCCATAGGCAGTATAAGTTGGTAATAACACGGCTCCATTCGTAACTAAGTAATTCATATAACTTCCTGCTGGTACACGAAAAATACTGTCGCCGGCTTTTGGTGCTTCGGCAGGTACAAAGCTTTTCATATCAACATCAAAGGTTACTTCAAGCGAATCAATTTTTTCTCTCGCTTTTATCTTCTTTGTAATTAAGTCAGGCAAAGGAACTTTGATAATAGTAAATGATTTGCCATCCTGGTCTTTTGCATTTTTAAGAATGTTGTAATTCTCATTCATCCGTTCATAATTTATCTGGTTGACGGGATTGAGATCCTTTTCTTTTTCATCAACCCATGCAAGCAAAATGGTTTTTGCATTGGCAAAACGAACAAACTCATCAGTATGTCCGCCGGTGCCGCCACCATAGTAACCGGGAGCTATGCGGCGAAAGAAATGTTGCGGATCATCGGCCAATCCTTTTTTTACCCAAATGATGTTGCTAACACCCAGCACCCGTTTAAATTCTGATTCGATATATTCCTTTTTCATCTCAGGATTTCGTTGAAACACGGTTGCTTCACAAAGAATCAATGTGCCGGCCCCGTTTACTTCAATGGCGCCACCTTCATGTTTTATATCTGTTTTTAGTATTGTTGCTCCTTCCGCCACAGCCATAAGACTATCAACTGCTGCGGTCTTCATCCTGAATTCTTTTCGCAGGTTCAGGTAATAATCAACACTGTCTTTATTGCCATTGTATTTTATTGCTAAAAATCCGGGATAGCCATAGCTGTTCCAGGCAAAATCGGCCACACCCAATTCTCCTTTTCCATTTACTAAAAACGCAGCTCCATGATCCCGTATCCAATAACGATCACCCGGCATAATGTAAGTTTTATACAGGCTGCTGTCAACTCCCTGTGATGCGAGATACATTTTTGCTTGCCGCAGAAGCGTATCGTTATTAAATGCAATTTTCACTGTAACATTTGATGCCAATGCTTTAATGATATCTGCAACAGCCGGATAATAACCACGAAGGCTGTCTTTTTCCCAACCCAGCCAAACGGCATCATGTGGTTCCCACTCTGCAGGCATATAAAATGTTTCGGCAGATCGTTCATACTTTTTGTTAGTGCAGGCAAACACCAGGAATGTTGCAAGCATGATGAAGAATGTTTTTTTCATATCGGTTTTTTAGTTTCGTTTAATAAGTGTTGAATGGAGGTGTTTCACCTTCCACTGCCTGCCTGTCCGGTAGGCAGGTTTTCTTTCTTTTACTAAAACTACCGTTTCCAGCCATTGTGCTGTTGTTTGTTTGCCATCTTTTATTATGATTGACTGAAGACGATAAGTAACCCAGGCGGTGGTCTTATCTACACTTGTATTGATGAATTCAAAACTATTGGTACGCTTAAAGTCAGAAGATTGATTTAGTGTAAAGGCTTTTAGTATAAGTGTGTCCATATTCCATACCTGGCCATATTCATATAAAGTAATATCTGAAGCACAATAGGTTTTCAGGCTTACAGAATCCCTGTTGGATAATGCATCAAATAGTTTTATGATGACTTGTTGTACCGGTAGCTCTTTACTGCTTATTGTTTGCTGGGCCTGCAACCAGGTCAAGCAAAAAATTACCGGAAGAAGGAGTCCTGTTTTTTTCATGCGTTTACTTTTTAAACTTTCCATAAACCGCCTGCCCCGGAAAAACATTACTTACTGTTTTGCCATTCTTTAAAATAAAATGGCCGTTCACCATTACATATTCTATACCTGCGGAAAACTCCAGGCCATTTTCAAAAGTGGCTTTATCAATAATTGTAGCCGGATTAAAAATGGTAATGTCTGCATCCGCATCCACCTGTATCCTTCCTTTAAAACGCATGGAGGGGGCAATATTTTCTAAGCGCTTTGCAGGGAGCAAAGTCATTTTTTCAAGAGCGGTCATTAAGTCAATCACTTTATCTTCTCTTACATATTTGCCCAATACTCTAGAGAATGTGCCGGCTGTTCTTGGATGTGCCAGTTTCGCATAGGTCATTCCATCTGAACCAATCATAACACCCGGAGCAGCAATACCTGTTTTGATCCATTCGGGTTTCATTAAGTGCATAATAACTACGCCGCCAGTTTTGCGGTAGGCATCAAAAGTTTCTTTTGTAAGCCTTTCGCCGGTGGCAACCCATTGCAGATCGCCGTAGCTTATTCCAAGCCGTTGCTGCCAACCTTCATCAAACATGGCACTTTGCAACCCGGTGGACGCTGCCGTGTAAGGATACAATTCAGTGCTGATGTCAAAACCTTTTTTGTTTGCTGCATTTACCATTTCCAACGATAGTCCAATATTGCCAAGTGACATACTGTTGATATGAACAATGTGCAGTGGTGCCTCTGTTAATACGGCAACAGCTATTGCTTCCTGTATGGAAATAATATCAGGATTTCTTACATGCGAATAAACCAGTGCATTCAGTTCACCTGATAGTTTATAAACCTGGAACATTTCATTGGGATTTGTTTTGGGCAAATAGCCGATGGGTGCACCAATGCCAATACCACCTTCAGCCAATGATGCTTTGATGTTTTCCAATGTTTGATTGACTGCTTCAGGAGAAACAGTTTCATTGGCGGCCCGCAAAATCGTGTTGGTCATTGCCCCAATATTTGCTTCTCCCTTCAGCGTCATTTGGAGTAAACTATCTACAGCGGCCTTGTATTTACCTATTGCTTTAAACCGTTCAAAAGGCCAGTTTACACTGGCACCGTAATTAATCAGGGCTTTTCCTTTTCTTGATTCGTACCATTTACCCAAATGCTCAATGCCCCATTCCAGTTCCAATGCTGTTGTTACACCATCATGCAACTGGTATTCCTGCTCCACATTGCTTCTTCCATGTATATGCATATCAATAAAACCCGGTGCAACAACCAAACCGGAAACATTGATTGTTTGTTTTCCCTTCAATGGTTCGGTCGAAATTTGTGCGATACGGTTATTGAGGATGCCAACGTTTCGTATGGCATCTAATTTTGTTTCGGGGTCTATCACCCGGCCGCCAGAGAGAACAATATCGTATTCGATAATTGATTGGGCTTTTGCATTTAAGCAAATGCAAAGCGAAAAAAAGAGCCAGAAACAGAGTGTCCCTGCGTGACTGGCTGGCAGGCTTTTTTTTCTTTCTGTAGCTGTGTTTGTATCTGCTTCCATAAAATCTATTTTATACGATATTCTTTTTTAAGTGTACTAATTAACGCTATCGCCTGCTTTTCCATTTCTTTCAAACGGACTATATATTGCATCATAACCCCCTGGAACATCATTGACATATTGCCCATTTCCAGTAATTTTTCAGCTGTTGGGTTAACCAGCCTGGCGGTATTCTCATTGTATATTACTGAGGGTTGTTTATAGTTTAACAGCACTGAAAAGTCTAATAACCGGTTTGAAGCTTCTGTAAGTGCGGTGAGATAATGCTCGTAATAGGCTTGCTGGTTCATAACATTTTTTCCGCTTTTATCATAAGTAATAATGCTTTCAGCGGATTTTCTGTTTCGGATAAGACGCATGCCGCCTGAATTTTTTAGCTGAAATAAAGTACGATCGGTAGGGTAAACCAACTCTGGATAATAAACTGTTTTCCTGGCTGCCGAATAAATGCCGGCGTTTTCAGCTTTTGTTCCTTTGTAATTTAGCGTTGCTATAGCGAGGCTGTCAGCATGTTTTATCCTCTCCGTATTTTGGGCGATGACGACATGAATATTAGCCGTATCCGTTGCGGCATCTTCTATCATTGATAAAATAAATTTCTTTTCCCGCTGATGTTCTATAGTATGCTCTAACTGGTATTCTGCCAAAAACCCGCAGAACACAGCAAGGAACAACATGAGAAACTCCCAGAAATAATGCGTCCATTTTTTTCTGGCGGTGTGAGCATGGTGGTGTACTTCCATAAATATTTATTTCAGGTGGTATTCTTTTTTTAAAAAGTTGATAATGTTTACGGCCTGTTGATATAGTAATTTCAGCCTTACTTCAATCATGAAATTGCTGCCTTTCAACTGGTGAACATAATACGCCAGGTCATAATGCAGGTTTTTATCATAGGATCGTAATGGCGGGTTGCCAGCCGGTCTGTTTATCCCGTCAATCGTTACCATTTTTTCAAAAACAAAGGGGTCAAAAATCCGCGATAACAGAGGATCGGCTGCTCTTCTTTCCAGCCGGTCATCATCCTGGTTATAATAAATGTAGTCCACCAGTTTTTGGTAAGCGATCATGCTGTCTGCCGCTTCTTCATTTCGTATTAATCTCATCGAACCCGAGTTTTTTAATTGGGTAATAGTCCGGTCATTGCTTTGAAACCGCTGTCCACGGACAAAAGTCCTTCCAAAGAAATAAAAATCCCTCTCATGCCCGGTAACCTGCTTAGCGTTTAAGAGCAGCAGGAACGAATCCATATTGTTCATCTTGGTTTGCCGGTAAAGTATATTTTGCCTGATGGCGGCTGTATCCGTTTTAAGATCTTCAATAAAAGTTAGGATATATCTTTTTTCCCGGTCTTTTTCAATCTTATGCTCCAGTTGATACTCTGCCAAAAATCCGCAGAACACAGCGAGGAATAACATGAGGAACTCCCAGAAATAGTGTGTCCATTTTTTTCTTGCTGTATGAGAATGGTGGTGTACTTCCATAAAGTTTGTTTATAAAGACCTTAAAAATGCCAGCAATGCTTTTTTATCTTCCTCATTGAGGTATAATCCAAAACTATGTCCCACTACAGGAAATGACTTGTCAACATTGGGATTGAAGCCCGACGGCATAAAATCATCTTTTAACCTTGCGGGGTTAAACATTTCTTCCAAACTGGTCACATAACCACTGTGCATCAGTGCTGAACGATTCCAGACGCCGATCAATGAAGGCACTTTGTAATAACCTGTGCCTCGACGGCTATACAAAGCAAGACCCGGGTCTGTTTTTACACTAAAATCAATAATGTCATATTTCCCAAAATCTTCTTTTGGCGGAGTGAACCCGGCAGCAGGAGTGAGTTTATTGCTGGAATAAAAGGGTGGGGTGTGGCAATCAATACAGGTTTCCTGTTCAAATATTTTCCGGCCTTTAGCAATTAATTCCGGTGAAGCTTTATCGGGATTGGGTAAAGGTTTTAACGAATAAAGATATTTTGCCAATGCATAGGCCTGTTCATCAGAAAACCTGGTGTAGCGACGTGCAAGAGCACTATCTGGTCTTGGGTCGGGTTTAAATCCGCCATAGGAATTGGTGAAATCCATTTCCTGGTTCAGTACGGCATATCGCATCACATCGCCAATATCTCTTTGCAGAATAAGACCGGTGCGGTCAAGATATTTTCTTTCTTTTAGATTGAACAGGTCCGGAATAGTTGTTGGCGATCCAAAAGCACTGCTATGCCGGTGCATCACACCCGGAACGGTTTTAAGTAAAACATCGGTTGCGTTTCTCCATTCGGGGTTTTTAATGAAATCCTGGCTTGCATGGTTGATCCAGGGAGCTCCAAATAATCCGGTAAAAGCACCAGTGATCATAGCATTCGCAGCACTGTCGGACATTTTTGTTTCTTCAACCTGTCCTTTCAAACTACTGCCAAAAATGTCGTCAAAAGGATAATTACCCTGCCCCCCTTTTAATACCGAACCATCGGGCATCACCTTGTTATGGCAATTGCCGCAGGAAAATGTACCGGCTTCGATGATTCCCTTTTTGCGGACAACTAATTTGAAGAAAGGTATGCTGCCATCCTTTGCTACCTGCACATGCATTGAGTTCAGAAATGCCGCCATCCCCTGCAGTTCTTCCAAATTGACTGCACTGTCAATAAAACCATCAAAATTCTGCGGCATTTCATAAATGATCTCTCCGGCTTTGATCCAATCTTCCTCTGTTTTCAGTTTGGATGCATCGAAGACAATTTCAGGTTCTTGTTGCAGCAGCCATTCATAATATCCTTTTGGCTCCCGCCCCGGCATATACATCGTATATGTTTTATAGGCGATCCGTTCGGGTATTTTGTAATACGTTTCTTCCGAAATAGGTTCCACATCAATTGTTCTGTCAACAAGGGGCAGGTGTGCAGACTTTAGCTTTTTAATATCCCAAAGTTTAGGAATGCTGTAGGTGGCCTGTTTGTGAACAGAGAAGCTTAAGATGGCTATCACGGTTCCGATCAGTGCAACAGTCAGAAATGTTTTGTAATATTTCATACTTGGGAGTTTGGTAATTCAATATCTGAAGGAGTCACAGCATACGGATCGTCAGGAAAAAAATTTCAGCAAGGTTCATCAGTTTACTTTCGCATCGGCTGCCATTTTTTATAAGTAGCACTTCGCCATATCCATTCCACAGGACCATAGTTGAAATACTTCAGCCAGATCGTACTGATGATGACCTGCCCGATGAATACAAGAAAGCCAAAAAGGGTATAATAAACAGGGCCCACCTGGCCTATATAACCCAAACCGGCCCCGAGAAAAACAAAATTCCCTATCAGCGACTGCATGATATAATTGGTAAAAGCCATCTTTCCGGCAGGGGCCATAAAGGACAGTATTTTTTTACCGCCAGGACTTTTGAATGCCAGCATGAACAGGCCCACATAGGCGAGAGCCAGCGGCACCACACCCAGGGCATAGGCAATAGTTTGATAGAAACCATTTGTTTTTAACTGGAAATAATCACTCATATGATTTTGCATGAATCGGGCTAAAAAATAATTGGCCGGTAAGCCGATGAGCAAGCCGCCGCCGATGACGTAATACAACAGTGTTTTATGCTGCGAAAGATTTTTATAAAAATCAGAACGGCCTATCACATAGCCCACCATGAACATGCCCAGCACTTTGGGAATACGGCTGCTGAAGAATAAATACTGGTAACGGAAAAAGAAGCCGCTGATATTCATTTTTAGCTGGTCGAACCAACTGCCTTCTTTCATCAGTTTCATAAACTCTTCTTCTGTTTCGATATTCATGAGGGCTTCATCCACCCGGATGCTGGTGTCCAGTAATAATTTTGAAGGATAGTTGAATGCAGGCCAGGTCATCTTCAGCCAGTATAATAAAACGGGAGAAAGAATAAGAATGCCGCCGGTAATGAGGAGTGTCCTGTTTGATAGTTTTCGTAATGGCAGCAGTATAAAACCAAGCAACGCATAGAAGAATACAATATCACCGGGCCAGATCAGCAAATGCACAGCGCCAAGCAGCAGCATAAAGGACAATCTTCTTTTGACAGTCGGCAAAGCATTGATATTATTTGCTGCCGCTCTTTTAAACTGAAGGGCAATGCCCCAGCCAAACAGTAAACTAAAGATGGAATAAAATTTTCCTTCGATCAGCATGTGGTGAAGAAAGTTCATGGTATGGTCAGACTCCGGGAGAAGAAACGGGCCTGTATTCTTAGCCTGTTCATTGTACCAGCTGAAACCGGTTCCGAGGTTGGCGATAAAAATGCCGAGGATGGCAAAACCCCGGAGCACATCCATAAACTTTTCTCTTTCCTGGTTTTGCACCGGGGCCAATGATTGCATGAAGTATCGTCGTTTTGGTTGAATAAAGGGGTAGTCTGAACAGGAGACGGAAAAGAATGTCAGCTAAATATAACAAGAGCCTGCCGGTTTTCAAGCAGGCGCCGTGAAAAAATCAGGCAGCCCCGTGACTTCAGTCACAGTCATTAGCTAACCGGCCATTTACATTTACAGGGTGAATATGAATAAAGCCACCCGGTTGCTGATAGTATGTGTGCTGTGTATAGGTATAATTGCGGGAATTGTATTACTGGCAAAGTGGCTTAACAACTAACCGATCAACCAAAAAACAACAATATGAAACCAAACATGGGCGGAGCGGACCGCATCATCCGCATTCTGATTGCAGCCTTATTAGCTTATTTATACTTCAGCGGTACAGTGACTGGCACACCGGGGCTTGTATTGGTAATTGCGGGAGGGGTGTTTGTGCTGACAAGCCTGGTTGGCTTTTGTCCCTTGTATACGCTGGTGGGAGTGAACACCTGTGCCCGGAAACGGGAGTGAAATAATTGTTGCGTTTGTGCGACAATGGTTGGTTGGTGATTAAATGGCGGGGCGGGATGAATAATCCTGCCCCGTTCATCTTATTCCTCTTTACTGCTTTTTTCTCCCACAAACCAGTGTTCTTTGTTTTTAAACAGCACATTGAAAGTGGTGAGGGAGCCATAGCAACGGGTAATGTATTGCTGCAGGTTCACCTTGTCTTCGTCTTCTAATTTTTTATGGCTGTTGATGTTTTGCTCCAGCACCCGCAGGCGGTCACGCAGCATCACGATCTTGTGAAAAAAATCGTCAATCGGGATTTCTTTTGGTTTCAGGCTTTTGTCAAATGGCTGCAACAGCATGGTTCCCTTCAGCCACTTATCACCAAGGGGAACAGTTTCTGTAACACCGCCCCACAACCGCAGTATTTTCAGCAGTGACCGTTCCACTTCGCTGTGTGTTTCTATTTCTTCGGTTACATTTTCAGGAATGATCTCTTCCAGTTTGTCATCCGTCTTGTCAATTTCCTTGATGCCATGATTGATGAAAGAAATCAAATAAGTGGCATAACGAACGCCGACGATGACGCCGGGGCCATAGTGCACATGCTGCAGCCGGGTGCCGATGCCAAGGGTGGTAGGTTCCATTTTTTAAGTTTAACGGTTGTAATAAATGCGGGAGAAAATTACTTTTCTTTTTTTATATGAAGAACAAAGAACGGAGCTAATTCATCAGTATTCCTCTTCTTTCATCCAGGCTTCCGGCGGCAATCCTCTTTTAAACCGGGTGTGGGCAATTTTGATATAAAGCTGAAAATCGTAATCTGACACAGACTGTATGAATGTATAAGACGGACGATAGACCCGCATGAAACTGTCTAATTCATCCCCTGTCATCATCGTGAGGCGGCGCACCAGGGCTTTGTTGAAACGGAAATCAACATACTTATCTCTTTCTTCCTGCAGCAATCTTTCCTTGAAGTTCATCATGCTTCGGTTGCGTTTGAAACGGAACATGTTGATGATCTCATTCAGGTCAAACCCGGCACCGGCGCCATATTGGGGTGTCACGGTCTTCAATCCCGGCTTTTTATAATCAAACACTTTGGCATAGTCCTGCCGGTTCTGCAAAGAATCGAGCCGGTAATTGCGGGGCCGCACCGTCACTTCTTTCAGCACCGGAATATTCACCTGCAATGAAATATCAAACTCAAAAGGATTGAAAATTTTCTGCACCGGGAATTTCATGGTGGGTTTGCCCAGGTAACTGAACCAGATAGAATCCCTTTCGGTCACTTCAATTTCATAATAACCTTCGGCATTGGTGCTGGTACCCTTGCCGGCAGTGCTGAGTACACTCACCGATTCAAGCGGATAGCTTCTTGAACTATCGTATACTGTTCCCCTGATCTTATAGGACTGGCCTTGAACAGATGCAGTCATCAGCAAAAAAAGACCAAACAGAATTATATGATAATAAAAGCAGCGCAACGGGTTGATTATTGACGGCAAGTAACAAAAGAAATTGCTAACGGATGTATAAAGGTTAACAAGCCTGCGGGGCAACAGGTTTACAAGATTTCCTTTTCAACCAGGTAACCTGTTAATTAACTGCTCAATTACCCGTGGAAAATGCTCATGTTCCAGTGCCTGCACTCTTTTTGCCAGCGTATCAGCGTTGTCTTCCTGCAGAACAGGACATGTGGCCTGGAAAATGATGTCGCCGTTATCATAGTGTCCATCCACATAATGTATGCTGATGCCGCTTTCTTTTTCTTTATTATCAATCACAGCCTGGTGCACATGATGACCATACATGCCTTTGCCGCCATATTTAGGCAAAAGCGCCGGGTGGATATTGATGATGCGGCCGGGAAATGCTTCAATAAGGCTATCCGGTATTTTCCAGAGAAACCCGGCCAGCACAATTAGATCAATTTTTTTCTCTTTTAGAAATGGGACATAACCGTCACCGCGGAAAAACTGTTCTTTATCGAGAAAAACGGAAGGGATAGCATTCGCATCAGCAATGCCGAGCACACCGGCTCCTGGTTTGTTACACAGTACCAGCGACACACGGATCTGCGGATTTAATTTGAAATGGTCAATGATCCTGGCGGCGTTGCTGCCTCCCCCGGAGGCGAAAATGGCGATTTGCTTCATATTGGTAACAAGGCGCAAAGTTGTAACTTTTCGGCATGAGAAAGTTTTTGATTTTCCTGTGTTTGCTGTTTTCTTTAAAAATTGTTGCCCAGCCCTCCTGTTTTGAAAATAAATCATACCCTGTGCCGTCTTTAAGCGATGCAGCCCGGCAACTTTACCAGTCGAAATTTGCTGAAGCGAAAACCAATTATGAAAAAGACAGCACCAGTGCGGATGCCATTATCTGGCTGGGAAGAAGAACAGCTTACCTGGGTCAATACCATGAAGCGATCGACATTTTCAGCAAAGGCATTCAACTGCACCCGGCCGATGCCCGCTTTTATCGTCACCGCGGTCATCGTTATTTAACTCTTCGCTGTCTCGACAAAGCCATTGCCGATTTTGAAAAAGCCGCAACACTTATCAAAGGTAGTCCGGATGAAGTGGAGCCGGATGGATTGCCTAATGCACAGAACATTCCCACCAGCACCCTGCATTCCAATATTTGGTATCACCTGGGCCTGTGCTATTATATAAAGGAAGATTATAAGAAGGCACTGGCGGCCTACAAACGATGCCTGCAGGTTTCAAAAAACAACGATATGTATGTGGCTACCGCCAACTGGTTATATATCACCTTGCGGAAACTGGAAAAGAAAAAAGAAGCAGCCAAATTGCTCAGGACCATCACAGGTGATATGCCGCTGATCGAAAACAAAGACTATCACCAGGTGCTGTTGCTTTATAAGCATGAAACAGATATTGCCGACCCGGTGTCCTATCTCAGCGGGTCAAAAGAAAATCTTGGACTGGCCTCTTTTGGATTTGGGCTGGGTAATTATTTATTATTGAAAGACAAAAAAGAGCAGGCCCGAAAAGTGTTTGAGCTTATCACTGCTTCCAGCCAGTGGGCCGCTTTTGGTTATATTGCCGCCGAAGCTGCGCTGGCAAGATTGAAATAAGATTTTGACAAGTGATTTACTGAACCGAACGTCCTTCTGGTTTCCGGTCTTTCACAATCCCCATTTTCGTACCCAGCTTTTTAATATAGCCGGTAAAAAACCGGAACTGGCCAAAAGGAATGCTGACCAGCAGCACCATCAAAGGCCAGATGATTGTTACCAATAATATATAAATGATTGCCCAAAGCCAATCTTGACCGATCGCAAGAACATTCATGATCTTTTTTCCTGCAAAACCTGTCAGGCTGCCGCCGATAGCGAAGGTGCAAAGGATAAGAGCCAGCTGCAACCCGCCCACTTTCCATTTTTTTTGTAAACGTTCAAACATAAAGAACCTTGTTTATGGATACCCTGCTTCAATTGCAGGACATATATTGAATAAATGCCTGCAAAAGTCAGCAAAAAAACATCACAACCGGCCCGGGTTTTCACATCAAAGCTATTTTTGACCAGCATTTACTTTTTTATGACAAACTAATTTTTGCGTTGCAAAATAACCAGTATAATTCCGCTGAAATGCAGGCTGGTAGCTGATTAAAAAAAAGTTAAACCACTTGGCGTTTTATTACCCTCGTGGCTTATTTTTGCAGCCGGTTAGAGCTATTTATCCACATTTTTCAGATCAATTGCGTCTATGATTCCTTGTAAACCAATCGGCCAAAGACTGACAATACTCTTTCTATCCTTACTTGTTTTTACCATTAGTAATAATGTGGTTGCCCAGGATATAGCAGCAGGCAAGACCCTGTATATGTCTAAATGTGCCAGTTGCCACAACGTATTTAAAAAATCAACTGGTCCGGCCTTGGGAGGCTTCCAGGAAAAAGAGAATGGTAAATGGGCAGATATCAAAGAGCTGACAGCATGGATCAAGAATCCTGCTGCATACATGGCCAATGATCCTTATACAACAGCGCTAAAGAATGAGTATGGCTCCTTGATGCTTGGATTTACGGATATAAAAGAAGAAGAGGTTCTTTCCATTGCTGCATATATAAATGACACATATGCAAAAGGGCAGGGAGGCGGTGACAAGCAAGGAGGCGGAGCTGAGACTGAAACAAAATCTTCCAGCGAAAACGCTGTCATCTTCGGTGTTATTTCCCTGATCCTTGCCATCATCGCCCTGATACTGATGCAGGTGAACAGCAACCTGAAGAAAATGTCGGATGATGCAGAAGGCATACAGCGTCCGGACCCCGTCCCTTTTTATAAAAACAAAGTATATATCGCATTGCTGGCCATCTTGTTCTTTGTGGTGGGAGGCTATTATGTTACCAAAGGTGCAATCGGGCTGGGCCGGCAGAAAGATTACCAGCCGGAGCAACCCATCTATTATTCACATAAGGTTCATGCCGGCATCAACCAGATCAACTGCCTGTACTGTCATGGTTCCGCCATGGAAGGCAAACATGCCGCCATTCCTTCGGTGAATGTGTGTATGAACTGCCACAAAGCCATCAACACGTATGAGAAAGGGCCCACACTGTATGACGAAGAAGGCAATGAGATCAATGGTACGGCAGAAATTGCCAAATTATATAAATATGCAGGGTTTGATCCCAATAACCCGAATGCCTGGGATCCTTCTAAAGCCAAACCTATCGAATGGGTGAAAATTCACAACCTGCCTGACCATGTTTATTTCAACCACTCACAACACGTAAAAGCAGGTAATGTGCAGTGCCAGACATGCCATGGAGACATCACAGCCATGGATGAAGTGAAGCAGGTATCTGAACTGAGTATGGGCTGGTGCATCAATTGTCACCGTGAAACCAAGGTGAATTTTAACTATGACAGCACCAAAGGCAACAAATTCTACAGCATTTACGAGAAATTTCACAACGATATCAAATCCGGGAAAATGGATAGTGTAACGGTGGAGCATATCGGTGGGCTTGAATGCCAGAAATGTCACTATTAATCTAATAGCAGCGTAAGCGTTGTTTGAATCCGCATTATCGAATTATCAAATTGGAAATAAATGAGCCAAAAAAAGTACTGGCAAAGCTTCGGAGAGGTGAATGACAGCGAAAACTTTCACAAACAGCAACAGGATGAGTTTAAAGAGGAGTTGCCGTTTGAAGGTTTTGATGATAAAGGACTCATGGATGCCAAAGCTCCCCGCAGGGATTTTTTGAAATACCTTGGATTCAGCACTGCCGCTGCCACCCTTGCCGCCAGTTGCAAGATGCCGGTGAAAAAGGCAATTCCCTTTGCCAATAAACCCGAAAACGTAGTGCCCGGCGTAGCGAAATACTATGCCACCACTTATGTTCAGGATGGCGATGCAATACCAGTGCTGGCAAAAGTGAGAGATGGTCGCCCCATCAAAATAGAAGGCAATGACCTTTTTTTCACCAAAGGCGGCACTACAGCCCGTGCCCAGGCTTCTGTGCTTGATCTTTACGATACACACCGGCTGCGTTATCCCCTGCAAAAAGCAGGTGATAAACACGAAGAAACTACTTACGAAGCTCTTGATGCAGCCATTGCAGAAGAACTGAAAGCGGCAGGCTCCGTGGTGTTGCTCACCAGCACCATCACTTCACCTTCTACCAAAGAAATCATTTCAAAATTTCCCAACCTGCGTCATGTGCAGGTGGATGCTGATTCATACAGCGGTATGTTGCTGGCCAATGATCTTTCATTTGGCAAACGCAGCATTCCTTCTTACAATTTTGCTGCAGCCAAAGTGATTGTTAGCCTAGGCGCTGACTTTCTGGGCACCTGGCTCAGCCCTGTTGAATTTGCCAAAGGCTACACTGCCGGACGTAAGATTGATGAGAAGAATCCTTCCATGAGCAAACATTACCAGTTTGAAGGATTCCTGAGCAATACCGGAGCGAATGCGGATGAAAGATTTACGCATCGCCCCTCCGAAACAGGCCTGGTGGTGCAGGCATTGGCTGCTGCAGTGGGTGTAGCAGGTGTGAGTGCACCGGCCATTGCAGATGAAAAATTGAAAAAAGGAATTGACAAAGCAGCTGCAGACCTGAAAGCCAGTAATGGTGAAGCTTTGGTGGTTTGTGGCAGCAATGACAAAAATATTCAGGTCATCGTTAATGCTATCAACAACGCCATCGGCGCTTATAGCAAAACGATAGATTGGGGCACAACGCTTAACTACCGCCAGGGTATTGATAAAGACCTTTCAGATCTTATTGCACAGATGGAAGGCGGGCAAGTGGGAGCATTGCTGATCTATGGTGCCAATCCTGCGTATAATTATCATGATGCACAAAAATTCAGCAATGCGCTGGGCAAAGTGAAACTCACCGTTTCTTTCAACGAAAGAATGGATGAAACCTCAGCTCTTTGCAAATACATCATTCCGACACATCATTACCTGGAAAGCTGGGGTGATGCTGAGCCGAAAGCCGGCTACACCAGTTTTATACAGCCCACGATCTATCCTTTATTCAAAACCCGTTCTTACCAGACCTCTTTATTGAAATGGTCAGGTAACGCCACGGATTACGATACATTTTTTAAAACCTACTGGAGCGGCAAACTGGGTGGCGAAACAAACTTCAATGAAGCGCTGCAAAAAGGTTTTGTTGAACCGGCTGCTGCTACTGTTTCAGGTGGTTCATATAACGGAAGTGCTGTAGCGGATGCAAACACTGCAATCAGCAATGCTCCGAAAGTTAGCGGGGATGAGATCGTGTTGTACCAGAATATAGCTGTTGGCACAGGTGCCGGTGCTACCAATCCCTGGTTGCAGGAATTGCCGGATACCATCACCAAGGCTACCTGGGACAACTATGCGATGATCAGCATGACCAAAGCAAAAGAACTGCTGGATCTGAATTTGATTGATGGCTCGGAGAAAGAAAGTAATAACTACGAATATTATCCGAAGAAACCGGTTATTAAAATTGCCGTAGAAGGCAAGGGCGAAGTAGAACTGCCTGTGCTGGTGATCCCCGGTATGAACCACAACACCATTGCTGTCGCAGTGGGTTACGGAAGAAACGAGAGCTTAGGAAAAACAGCCGCAGGTGTGGGTGAGAATGTGTATGGTTTTGCTTCTTTCAATGGCGAAACGGTTAACTGGAACAATACAGTAACGCTTACTGATGCCAAACGCAAACATAAGATTGCCCAGACACAGATACATAATTCTTACGAAGACCGGGTGGAAGTGGTAAGGGAAACAACGCTGGCTTCCTTTAAGAATAATCCCAATGTAATTACTGATTATCGCAAAAAACTTACCGACACTTACGCAAAAAATACCGGTGACTACCGTTCAGAAGGCACCCTGTATCCGCAACATAGCCAGCCCGGCATCAAATGGGGCATGAGCATTGATATGAATGCATGCTATGGCTGTAATGCCTGTGTGGTGGCTTGTCATGCCGAGAACAATGTGCCTGTTGTAGGTAAGAGTGAAGTGCTGCGCTACCACGATATGCATTGGTTGCGCATTGACCGCTATTTTGTGAGTGATGAAAAGAACCCGGATGACCTGAAAGGTGTGGTGTTTCAGCCGATGATGTGCCAGCACTGCGACAATGCTCCCTGTGAGAATGTTTGCCCGGTTGCCGCTACCAACCACAGCGCTGAAGGCATCAACCAGATGACCTATAACCGTTGTATCGGTACAAGATATTGCGCCAATAACTGTCCCTTCAAAGTGCGGAGATTTAACTGGGCTGATTATACCGGCGCTGACAGCTTCCCCAATAACCAGGATCAGAAATTAGTGGGCAAACTTGATGATGTGGTGTTCCAGATGAATGACGACCTGACTAGAATGGTGCTGAACCCGGATGTAACCGTTCGTTCAAGAGGCGTGATCGAAAAATGTTCTTTCTGTATCCAGAAACTGCAGGCAGCTAAACTGGATGCCAAAAAAGAAGATCGTCCGCTGAAAGACGGCGATGCCAAAACAGCCTGCCAGATGGCATGTTCAGCCGATGCGATCGTTTTTGGTAATACGCATGATCCTGAAAGCGCCATTTCCAAAGTGAGAGCAGAAAACACACAACGCAGTTTCTATTCACTGGAGCAACTGCATGTGCTGCCGAATGTAAGCTACCTCGCCAAAGTGAGAAATTCAGATGAAGAAGCCGCCAATTGGGGGAAACATCATGCTGCGAAGGATCATGGAGAGCATAAAGCTGAAGAAAAACAAACTGAGACAGCACCGCATTGATGAAGGGTGCGCATAAACTGAAAAGGAAAGTTGACTAACTAAAATAAAAGCTGGAAGCTCGCAGCTAAAAGCTAAAAGCTAAACTAATATGGCATTACTCAGATACGAATCACAGGTAAGGGCGCCGCTGGTAGATGGCAGCAAGGATTATCACCAGGTGACAGAAGATATTTGCCGCCCGGTGGAAGCCAAGCCTTCTAAACTTTGGTGGATCGGCTTTTTAATCTCTGTTGCACTGCTCGCTTTTGGTATCCTGTCCGTGACCATGGAAGTTATTTATGGTACGGGCCAGTGGAACCTGAACAAGACCATTGGCTGGGGTTGGGACATTACCAACTTCGTATGGTGGGTAGGTATCGGTCATGCCGGAACCCTGATCTCGGCGATCCTGTTACTCTTCCGCCAGGGATGGAGAACAGGTGTGAACCGTGCGGCTGAAGCGATGACCATCTTTGCGGTAATGTGTGCCGGTCAGTTCCCGATATGGCACATGGGTCGTGTGTGGAATGCCTTCTTCGTTCTTCCTTATCCAAATACAAGGGGTCCGTTGTGGGTGAATTTTAACTCACCACTACTTTGGGACGTATTTGCGATCTCTACTTATTTCACCGTTTCATTATTATTCTGGTATTCCGGTTTGCTACCTGATTTGGCTACTTTGCGTGACCGTGCCAAACTGAAATGGAGAAAAATGTTTTATGGTGTGGCTGCATTCGGCTGGACCGGTTCCACCAAACACTGGCAACGACATGAAGCTTTATCACTAGTGCTGGCAGGTTTGAGTACGCCGCTGGTATTGTCAGTGCACACGATAGTATCCTTCGACTTCGCCACTTCCATTGTTCCGGGATGGCACACGACCATCTTCCCCCCTTACTTCGTGGCTGGAGCCATCTTCTCCGGTTTTGCGATGGTGCAAACCCTGCTGGTGGTGACAAGAAAAGTGCTGGCGTTGGAAGATTATATTACGATTGAGCACATTGATGTGATGAATAAGGTTATAGTACTGACAGGTTCCATCGTTGGTATTGCCTACCTCACCGAGTTGTTTATGGCCTGGTATTCACATGTGGACTACGAGTGGTATGCCTTTGCAGAAAACCGCCTGAATCTTAACAGCCCATACGGCTGGAGCTACTGGCTGATGATGGGTTGTAACGTATTGTCGCCACAGATATTCTGGTTCCGCAAAATGAGAAGAAACCTGGTGGTTACTTTCTTCATGAGTATCCTGGTGAACATCGGTATGTGGTTCGAACGTTTTGTGATCATCGTTACTTCTGTTTATCGTGACTACCTGCCTTCGGCCTGGAGTACTTACTATACGCCGACCATTTGGGAAGTTGGTTTCTATATGGGAACATTCGGGTTGTTCTTCACCTGTTATTTCCTGTTCTCTAAATTCTTCCCGGTAATTGCGATAGCGGAGATCAAGCATATCCTGAAGAAAAACGGCGAGAGCTATAAAGAGAAAATGGACGAAGTGGAAAAAGAAAGCATCGGGGAATTTGGAGAGAAGCATGGACATGATCATGGAGCATAAAGCAGGCTGCGAGTCGTGAGCGATGAGCCACGAGAGAGCAGTTCATAATAGAACAATTGTTTTCCGGGTTTCTGGCTTATAGCCCGAATCTCATAGCTAAAAGCTAAAAAAATGGCTGTAAAAAAATTCATAGTTGGCAATTTCGATGATGAAGCGGTACTCTTTCCCGCGGTGAAAAAAGTGCGCCGTGCCGGGTATAAGATCCATGATGTGTTCACGCCATTTCCAATCCATGGTCTGGATAAGGCAATGGGACTTCGTGACACCAGCCTGCACACGGCAGGGTTTATTTATGGTATAACAGGAACTGCCACAGCAGTGGGATTTATCACCTGGGCTTTGACAATTGACTGGCAGCTGAACTTTGGGGGTAAACCATTTTTCTCCTTACCTGCCTGGATTCCCATTACATTTGAATTGACCGTACTGTTTGCGGCGGTGGGCATGGTGCTGACATTTTGCTACCTATGCCAGCTGGCACCGTTTGTAAAAAAGGACCATTTCAATCCCCGTTCAACCGACGACTTGTTTGTAATGGCGTTGGAGTGTACCGATAAAACCAATGAAGGAGAAGCGATAGATTTCCTGCAAAGTATCGGAGCCAAAGAAGTGAAAGTAGATTATAAAGAGACCGGCTGGTGGCTGGGTCGTTATGATAAGGACACGATGCGTTTCCAGAAAAAATCTGAGCCGGTTGCTCAATAAATATATTTAATCAACACAGATGATGAAAAAAGTATTGATCATAGCAGGAATAACAGCAGTGGGGGTGGCGATGGTGAGCTGTGGTGGTCCAAGACGTAAAGAAGGCCGTGCCTATATGCCGGATATGGCGTACAGCAGGGCCTATGAAACCTATGCTTCAACAGAAGCGTTGGAAAAAGCAGGAGTTCATTATACTGCAAAACCTGTTGAGGGAACTATAGCGCAGGGCGATGCTTTGCCCTATCCCCACAAGAATGACTCATTGGGATATGTGCAGTCAGCATCTGTCGTTAACCCGCTGAATGCAGCGGAAGTGGATATGAAAGAAGCAGAAAGACTTTACCTGGTGAATTGTGCCATTTGTCATGGTGCCAAGCTTGATGGCAACGGCCCGTTGTGGAATGATGGTAATGGTCCTTATCCGGCAGCCCCGAAAAACCTGCTGGGCGATGACATGAAAGCCATGAAAGAAGGTACGATGTTTCATTCGCTGACTTATGGCAAAGGACAAATGGGCAGCTATGCTTCGCAGATGAGCACTAAGCAGCGCTGGGAAGTAATAGCCTATATTAAGATGAAACAAGCAGGTGGTGATGCGGCAAAGCCAGCCGCTGCCGACAGCGTTACCGCCAAATAAGAAATACTGTTTTGAAGAAACTATAAAAATATACTGATGACAATCCGGGAGAATTTTACAGTACCAAAAAGATACAATACGGTAGCTTATGCGCTGATGCTGCTGGGTGTGCTGGCTATCATAGGGCTGTACATCACAAAAGGTTCAAAAGATGATGCAGCTTCACAGGCCCGTTTCTGGGCGTCGCTGCTGCAGAACAGTGTATATTTCCTGCTGGTGGTGAATGCAGCGATGTTCTTTATTTGCGCTACCACCTTGGCCTGGGGTGGCTGGCAAATGGCTTTTCGCCGGGTGCCGGAAGCGATATCGGCTGTGGTGCCGGTGATCGGTGTGATTTGCGGCGCTATCTTACTGGCCATTACTTTCGGGGACAATCATACGATTTATCACTGGACAGATAGTCATCATGTGGCCGAAGATCCAATTCTCAATCATAAGAAAGGATTTTTGAATAAAGGATTTTTTGCCGTAGCTACCCTATTAACTATCGGGCTCTGGTCTGTGCTGGGCTGGAAGATGCGGCAATTGTCCCGCAGCCTCGATAACAACCCGATCGCTTCTGTAGAAGGAAGAAGAAAATATATCTGGAATAATACCGTTTGGGCGGCGATATATATAGTGGTGTTTGCATTAACGGTGATGTCCTCCATTCCGTGGCTTTGGCTGATGAGCATTGATGCTCACTGGTACAGCACCATGTATAGTTGGTACACATTTGCCAGTTCATTTGTGGCCGGCATGGCGCTGATCGCCCTGTTTGTCGTTTTTTTGAAAAACAACGGCTACCTGGAGTTTACCAATAACGAGCACCTGCATGACCTGGGCAAGTTCATGTTTGCATTCTCTATTTTCTGGACCTACCTGTGGTTTTCCCAGTTTATGCTGATCTGGTATGCCAACATACCGGAAGAAACCGTTTATTTTCAGCCCAGGGCACATGGCATTTATAAAGGCATTTTTTGGCTGATGTTCATCATCAATTTCCTCGCTCCGTTGTTGATATTGATGACAAGAGGTGCTAAAAGGAATTACGGAACGATCACTTTTATGGCGCTGCTGATCATTTTCGGTCACTGGCTGGATTTTTACCAGATGGTGTTCCCTGGTCCGTCGCCCAATGAAGTGCCGATGATATTGTATGACTTCGGAATTGCACTCGGTTTTGTGGGACTGATCATGTTTGTAACCGGTCGTTCTCTCAGCAAATATCCTTTGCTGGCAAAGAACCACCCATTTGTGAAAGAGAGTGTGATCCATCATACCTGATTGGTGCCTGGCAGTTTTAAGCTGTCAGACACATAACGTAAAATGATTAAGAAATTTCTGGCTATGAATGGCCGGATTTAAAAAGAAAAAAGAATATGCAGACCTTTTTCATTGTTGCGATCCTTGGACTGGGCTTTCTCATCACTTTCCAGATTGCGAAGGCCAGTGAGTATGTGGCAGTGTTGCGGGGAATTGAAAAATCACGAAAACAATCCAACAAGATCAACGGGTTTCTCCTGCTGGTGTTTTTAATCGTGGGCCTGATCGGTGTTTATTATTGCAATGAAAAACTGAAAGGAAAAATTCTTGGTGACCCGGCTTCAGACCATGGGGTTTTAATCGACAGAATGTTATACATCACGCTGATCATCACCTTCATTGTATTTGTCATTACGCAGGTTGCTTTGTTCTGGTTTGCTTACAAATACCAGGAATCAGATAACAGAAAAGCATATTATTATCCGCATAACAACAAACTCGAAGTGATCTGGACTGTCATCCCGGCCATTGCACTCACCGTGCTGGTGGGGTTTGGTATTTTTTACTGGTTTAAAATCACCGGAGAAGCGCCGAAAGATGCGATGCAGGTAGAAATTGTAGGCAGCCAGTTTAAATGGGAATACCGCTACCCGGGTACGGATAAGGTATTGGGTAAAAAATATTACAGGGAGATCAGCGATGCCAAAATGAATCCATTGGGGCAATTGTGGGATGATCCTGCCAATCATGATGATATTTATGTAGCTGGTGAGCCGATGCATCTCGTCGTGAATAAACCGGTAAAACTGATCATCGGCGCCAAAGATGTGATACACGATGTGGGCTTGCCGCATTTCCGGATGAAAATGGATGCGGTACCGGGCACTCCCACCACGATGTGGTTTACACCCACCAAGACCACAAAGCAAATGAAAGAAGAAACAGGCAATCCCAATTTTGTATTCGAGATTTCCTGTGACCAGATGTGCGGCGCTGGCCACACAGGTATGCGGGGTGAGATCATCGTGGAAACGCAGGAAGAATTTGATATTTGGCTGGCCGGTAAAACACCGCAATACATTACAGCAAATCCGCCTAAAAGCACCGGAACTGCTGCAGACAGTGTAAGCACAGGCAGTGTCCAGGCAAAAGATTCCAGGATTGCGCAACTGAATAAATAAAATTTAACAGCAACGGCTGTTTAAAAATAAAAAGATTATGAGCGAAGCATTGCATGTTCAACACGGAGTTGAAGTTTCTCATGGCCACCATGATGAGCATCATGGTCATCACCATGAAACATTCATCAGCAAGTATATCTTCAGCATGGACCATAAGACCATCGGCAAACAGTTCCTGATCACAGGGATGGTTTGGGCAGTGATCGGTGGTTTATTTTCTGTGCTGTTCCGTTTGCAGTTGGGCTACCCTGATCAGACATTTCCCATCCTGGAAACATTCTTTGGTCATTGGGCAGAAGGCGGGCAGATAAAACCTGAGTTTTATTATGCCCTTGTCACCATGCACGGAACAGTGCTGGTGTTCTTTGTTTTGACAGCGGGTTTGAGCGGCACTTTTGCCAATATTCTCATTCCCCTGCAAATCGGCGCCAGGGACATGGCTTCGCCGTTCCTCAACATGCTTTCCTACTGGTTCTTCTTTTTGGCAAGCGTAGTGATGCTCTCATCCCTGTTCATTTCAACAGGCCCGGCATCAGCCGGATGGACGATGTATCCGCCGCTCAGTGCTTTGGGGCAAGCATCTATCGGCTCCAAACTCGGAGCAGATTTGTGGCTTGTCAGCATGGCCTTGTTTATTGTTTCATCACTCTTAGGAGGTCTAAACTATATCTCAACCATACTGAATATGCGTACCAAGGGTATGAGCATGACAAGAATGCCGCTCACCATCTGGGCGATGTTCTTTACTGCTGTGCTGGGTGTGTTGTCTTTCCCGGTATTGTTGTCAGGGGCCATCCTGTTGCTGTTTGACCGTAACCTCGGTACCAGCTTTTTCCTGAGTGATATTGTGGTGGGTGGTGAAGTGCTGCCTAATGAAGGCGGAAGTGCTATTCTGTTCCAGCACCTGTTTTGGTTCCTGGGCCACCCCGAAGTGTATATCATCCTGTTGCCGGCAATGGGAATGGTTTCAGAAATATTATCCGTCAACAGTCGCAAACCCATCTTTGGCTACATGGCGATGCTGGGTTCATTATTCGCCATCACCATCCTTGCATTCCTGGTATGGGCACACCACATGTTTGTAACCGGGTTGAACCCCTTCCTTGGTTCCATATTTGTGTTACTGACTTTGTTGATTGCCGTACCATCAGCTATCAAAGTGTTTAACTGGTTAACGACATTGTGGAGAGGTAATATCCGATTCACACCGGCCACTTTGTTTGCTATCGGTTTTGTGAGTTTGTTTATTTCCGGCGGTTTGACCGGTATCTTCCTGGGCAACTCAACTATTGATATTCACCTGCATGATACCATGTTTGTCGTGGCGCACTTCCACATTGTGATGGGAGTGGCTTCCATGTTTGGCATGTTTGCCGGCGTATATCACTGGTACCCGAAAATGTTTGGTCGCTACATGAACAATACACTGGGCTATATCCATTTCTGGGTAACGATAATCGGCGCTTACCTCATTTTCTGGCCAATGCACTACCAGGGATTGGCGGGTATGCCAAGACGTTACCTGGATAAAAGTTCCTGGGTTTCCTTTACGCAATTCGCAGACCTGGATAAGATGATCACCATCGTGTCCATTATCGTATTTGCTATGCAGCTCATGTTCCTGTTCAATTTCTTCTATTCGATTTTCAAAGGAAGAAAAGTGACCAGCCCGAACCCGTGGGGTGCCAATACACTGGAATGGACAACACCGATCAACCCGGGACATGGCAACTGGCCCGGCGAAATTCCGGAAGTACACCGCTGGGCGTATGATTATGGAAAAGATGGAAGAGAATTCATTCCGCAAACGGAACCGATCGGTGAGCATGAGAGTAAGCATTAAAGGGAAAAGCTAAATTGAGAAGTTTCATCATTTCTCAATTTCAAAACTTCCCGGTACATAAATAGCGAAGGCTTAAGATGAACAGGATAAAAGATTATTTGCAGTTAATTAAGCTTTCGTTGAGTATCATGGTGGTGTTCAGCAGTGTGATTAGTTACTTGCTGGCACCGAAAATTGTGGAGTTTGACTGGGTGATGATCGGATGGCTCTTTGCAGGTGGGATGCTGGTAACAGGCAGCGCCAATGCCATCAACCAGGTGGTTGAAAGACACACGGATTCACAGATGAAACGAACGTCCAAACGGCCGGTGGCAGCAGGAAGAATGACTGCAGAACACGGATGGGCTTTTGCTGTGGTTTCCGGTGCGCTGGGGGTTTTTATTCTCGGCACTTATTTCAACTGGCTGGCAGCAGGGTTGGCGGCGTTTAGTCTATTCCTGTATGCGTTTATCTATACGCCATTGAAGAAAGTTAATTCAATAGCAGTGTTGGTAGGCGCAGTTCCGGGAGCATTGCCCTGTCTCATTGGCTGGGCGGCTGGTGATGATAAGCTGTCAACCGGTGGTTGGGTCTTGTTTGCACTGCAGTTTTTCTGGCAGTTTCCGCATTTCTGGGCAATTGCCTGGATTGCACACAAGGATTACTCAGCAGTTGGCTTCAGGCTGTTACCATCAGAAACGGGTCCGACAAAGTTCACGGCATTGCAAACCATTGCTTATTCGCTTTTGCTGATGCCGGTGACGATCATTCCGTTCTTTATTGATATGTGCAGTTATCAAACAGTGAGCGGAAAGATAGGATTGGGGTTGGTCATCGCCGGAAACCTGTTTATGATCTTGCGGTGTGTGACTTTGTACAGGAAGATGGATGTGGCTTCGGCAAGAAAAGTGATGTTTGGAAGTTATATGTACCTGCCGGTGGTTTTACTGGCTTTATTGATGAGCAAAATTTGATTGACAATAAAAAGTGAGATGGACATAGTGAGCACACAACAACAAAAGAAGATGCACCCCCATAAGTTTACCTTGTGGGTGGCGATTGCCAGTATGCTGATGATGTTTGCCGGGCTGACCAGTGCCTTCATCGTTAAAAGCAACCAGGCCGGTTGGCAGGATGTAGGCATACCCACTGTTTTCTGGTATTCAACAGCGGTGATGGTAATCAGCAGCCTGACCATGCAGAGTGCTTTAAGATCTTTCAGGCAGCGCAACATGCAGCAGTACCGGACCCTGGTAGCAACGACATTAGTGCTTGGGATCTTATTCATTGCACTTCAATGGCTCGGATTCCGGGATCTGTGGGAACAAAACATCCGGTTCAAAGGTGGCAACGCAGGCCAGTTTCTGTATGTGATCTTTGGCCTTCATGCCCTGCACGTCATCGGTGGTGTAGTTGCACTGCTGGTGATGTTTGGCAAAGCGTTCTTTGGAAAAATAAAACTGTACAGCGCTGTGCCGGTGGAAGTAGCGGCCACTTATTGGCATTTTGTGGATTTGCTCTGGCTGTACCTGCTTGTATTTTTCTTAGTGATCGGATAAATAAAGCGAATAATAAACGAGTTCAATAAAACCTGACAACTAACATGGCGACAACAGCAACAGCGCATCAGACAAAATGGTGGAGTGGCGGAAAAAGCCCCTTCAACATGGAGTATGGCAAACTGATGATGTGGTATTTTTTGATGAGTGATGCATTCACGTTTGGTGCTTTTCTGATTTCCTACGGATCTATCCGTTTCAGCCAGAATTTCTGGCCCGATCCCAACGTGGTCTTCAATGCCTTTCCCGGTGCGGGACATGCGAACCTGCCGCTGGCTTTTGTGAGTGTGATGACCTTCATCCTCATCATCAGTTCGGTGACCATGGTGCTGGCGGTTCATGCCGGGCACAACGGTGATAAGAAAGGTGTGATCAAATGGTTGTTTTGGACCATCATAGGTGGTTTAGCGTTCCTGGGTTGCCAGGCATGGGAGTGGCATCACCTGATCACCGGCGAACATGCAGTGCTGGCTAATGGTCAGATTGAAATGATTGGCCAGACAATGGGCGGAAATCCCTGGGGAGAGCTGGTACCTGCTGCTACCGTAACAGATGCTTTAAAGACTACGCCGGTAGAAACACTGGTCAAACTGGTACATTATAATGATCATTCACAAACAGTTGAGCAACTGTCAGCCCTTTCCAGCGAAGAGCTGATAGCAAAGGTTAACATAGATGCATTGCATGTACGGGAAAAAGGACCGGTGGCATTTGGAGGTTATTTCTATGGTATTACCGGTTTCCATGGTTTCCACGTTTTATCCGGCGTCGGCATCAATATCGTTATGCTGATTATGGCACAAAAAGATGTGTTTGCCAAAAGAGGACATTACCTGATGATTGAGAAAGCGGGACTGTACTGGCACTTTGTGGACCTGGTTTGGGTGTTTGTATTCCTGTGTTTCTACCTGATTTAATATGAACAACCATTGCAGAGCACTGGTATTTGATATTTGTTATTTGTAATTTTTTATAGTTATGCAACATCCGGCATTTGAAGAAGTAACTGTTCATCACGATCACGGTGACAGCGCCAGTTTTAAGAAAAGGGTTATTAAAACAACGATCATCCTTTCTGTTGTGACAGTGATAGAGCTTGGTTTAGGTCTGTTGCTCTATGCCACAGAATTCAGCTCTGCCATGACTCTGGCCATAAAAGGAGTCATTGTGATCCTTTCTTTGGCCAAGGCATTTTATATCGTTTCAATTTTCATGCACCTTGGTGATGAAATACGCAACATGATCATGACCATTGTGGTGCCGCTGCTGCTCTTCATTTGGTTTATTGCAGCATTCATCGCAGACGGAAATTCTTATAAAAATCTCCGCAACCGCTATGACAAGCACTTTAAAGAGACCACGATGCCGGTGAAGGACAGAAAGGCAGCAGCAGAAGAAACCCCGGCAGAAACACCCGGCGGCAAACAATAAGGATAAAAAATTTTTTTCAGCCATCGCCTGACTGACCCGAACCCGGCAGCCGGACGATGGTTTTTCATTTAACAGGGAAAAGTTGAATAAAAAAGCTTTATATGCGGTGATGCTGGCAGCGTTGCTGCCATTGATCAGTTATTTTGTTGTGAAACGTTACAGCGAAACAGCCGTACAAATGCCCCGTCATTATTTTTACGATACAGTCAATGTATCTGTAAAAAATGGTAAAGAGCTGACAGATACTATATGGCACACTCTTGCTGACTTTTCATTAGTGAACCAGTTGGGAGATTCTGTATCCTGGAAGGACCTGAAGGGAAAAATTGTAATTGCGGATTTCTTTTTCACCCACTGCCCCACCATCTGCCCGCTGATGACCCGCAATATGAAACGGCTGCAGGAGTCTATTCATAATGGCCAGCGGGTAGGCGATCGTACCAATAAGAAAATACATTTTCTTTCCTTCAGTATAGACCCGGAGAGGGATTCGGTGGAAAGACTGAAATACTGGGCCGACCGTTTCCAGGTCAACCCGGAACAGTGGTGGCTGCTGAGTGGCGATAAGAAAACGATCTATGATTTTGCAATAAACGAAGTGAAACTCGGAACGATTGACGGAAAAGGGATTGATACCAGCTTTATACATAGTGAAAAATTTGTGCTGATAGACAGCAACCGCCATGTGCGGGGGTATTATAACGGGCTTGACTCAGTTTCACTGGCCCGCCTGTCCGGTGATATTGTGTTGCTGACGATGGAGAAAGACCCAAAGAAAAAAAGTTTCCTGGCTGGTAAACTGCAACTGCTGGCGGTTGTTGTGTTGGTCGCAATCATTGCCGTAGGATTGTTTTTATTCATATTTCAAAAAAAGCGAAAAGATGCTTCAACCGGTTTGGAAAAAGAATGATAAGAAAGCAAAGTGGCTGATCGGTATTTTTTCTCTCGTCGTGTTTGTTGCCGTCACGGCGCTGAGCCGGGTGAAACTGGAAGTGGACCTGGGGTTTGATACCCGCCTGTTTGCAAAAGCAAATGCCATTATCAATTCCGTGGTGGCGCTGTTGCTGGTAGCAGCGCTTATTGCAGTAAAAAGCAGGAAATACGAAACACATAAAAAAATGATGCTGACCGCGATGGTACTTTCGGTTCTTTTTCTTCTTAGTTATATATGCCACCATCTTTTTACACACGAAACAAAGTTTGGTGGCGAAGGCACAGTAAGAACGATTTATTATATCATCCTGTTTACCCATATTCCACTGGCAGGTCTGATACTTCCCTTTATTTTGTTCACGGCATACAGAGCGATGACAGGTGACTGGGCCAGGCATAAAAAACTGGCAAGGATCACCTGGCCGGTGTGGTTCTATGTGGCGGTGACGGGTGTGATTGTTTACCTGATGATCAGTCCGTACTATACTTAGAGGCTAAACTCTTTCACAGGATCCCAGAATACATCTTTGAAATTCTGCACCTGGTCATTTTTTACTTTCACCCCTTCTTTCTTCAAAAGTTTTTCCATCAAACCGGGTGGAGAAAAATGATGTTTGCCGGTCAGCATTCCATTGCGGTTCACCACCCGGTGTGCCGGCACTTTGGGTTTCACACGGTGACATCCATTCATTGCCCAACCCACCATTCTTGCTGATAATTTTGTGCCGAGACAGGCCGCAATAGCCCCATAAGAAGTTACCCTTCCCTTAGGGACTTGGCGGGCCACTTCATAGACCAGCTCAAAAAAACTTTCTTCCCTTTTGCCTGACGGCGTTACCGACCTGATTTTTTCTTTTGTTTTTTTCCGGGAGGGCATGGAATGAAGATAGAATTATTCCGTTGAATTCTCTTGCTGCTTTAGCTCACTCTTTTTCGGTTCGGGCACATTCTCATAATCGTATGGACAGTGTTTGCAACCATTGCCGCAGCAAAATCCTTTGTCTAAATGATACTTCTCCGTAAGCACCACATAGCCATCTTCATTGATGTAATAGTCTATCCCTTCAGTCAGTTCTTTCATTTTCTTTCAGCCATTGTTTCAGTTCATCATCTTTTTCCTTACCGGGTAGTTCAACCGGCAGTGAAAAGCACAGGTAATGCACCCGTTTGCTGCCGGCTATGTCCAGCGATTCGTAATGTGTTTTTATCTCCAGTTCTTTTGGTATCTGAGCTACACGATACAGGTCATCAAAATCTTTATGCAAAACACAACCATAAAAAGCGATCACCTGTTTGGTAAACCGGTACAAGTCCGGGCTGTCTGTTTTTAAATGAATAAAACCACCGGGAGTAAGAAATTGTTGATACAGCCGTAGAAATTTCGGATGCGTCAACCGTTTTTTTGCTTTTGACATACGCAACTGGGGGTCAGGAAAAGTGATCCATATCTCACTTACTTCAGCAGGATTGAAATATGTAGCTATAAGATCAATTTGTGAGCGGAGAAAGGCCACATTAGAGAGGTCTTCACTCAATGCTTTTTTGGCTCCCACCCAAATGCGGTTGCCTTTCAGGTCTACACCAACAAAGTTTCGCAACGGGTATAAACGGCCAAGCCCAACAGCATATTCACCTTTTCCGCAGGCCAATTCCAACGTTACAGGATTTTCATTTTTAAAGAAACGGTTCCATTTACCCTGCATATCCCTGGGAAACTGCAACACATTCGGAAAGGTTTCCAACTCAGCAAACCGGATCAATTTTTTTTGGCCCATACCGGCAAAGATACTTGCAATCAAGGTTTTTGGATGTTCTTCAGATTCTACAATAATTTATCTCAATGGTATTTTCAACACAGAGTTCTTGAGAAAAAGAGGCACACTGAGAGGTGGCTTTCATGGTGAACTCCTCAGTGTAACTCAAAAACTCGGTATCTCCGTGTTTAGATCCCGGGCTTTTAGGATAACTTCTACTGTATAGAAAAACCGGATCAGATCTTCACCTGCAGTCCCACGCCAAATATAGATTTCAACTGTAGTGCAGGGGCATCTTTTTCAGGACCAAACAACCTGACATCGTCATCATAGATCATATCCACACTCCAGGTAAAAGCCAGGACTTTGGCCACTTTGGTCGTAAACATATTGGTCATATACAGGTCCACATTCTGCGGTTCCCGTTTATAATTGGAGAAAAGATCAAGCCTGCCTTTGTAGGAAATGTATTTGTTGAAAGGTTTTTGAAAATTTATTGTCGCAAAGGCACCCAGTTCATTCATACTTCGGGTGCCGGGATCAACACCATATTCTCCTTTTGCAGAAAGGGTGTCGTCAGTAACGATCACCCAGCGGGAAGTGACAGGTGAAGCAAATATGGATAATTCCTTAACCGGTTTATAATCCATTCCCAAACTTACCAGCACATAGCCCGGCGACATAAAATCAGAAGAGAATCTTCTCACCGTGTCTTTGTAAGTATATCCTTTCAGGAGCTGTGAACGTACATTGAAGGCGCCACCCATGCTGAATTTATTGCTGATGGCATGACCGTATTTTGAAAGCAGGTCAAAACGGTCATCGTTTTTGCGGCTGCCCAGGCTCGTAGTTTTTACATAACCAAAGTTAATATCCAGTGTATTGTCCCAGTTATGTTTGTCTTTTTTATAAAAGCCATACAGGTTCAGCGCAGTGGAAATGGTCAGTGAAAAGTCATCACCACCCGCCGCCCAGTTACTCAGACTTCCCTGGCCTATATTGATGCTATAAACAGCTCCTTTTTTCCAGGCTTTTTTCACCGTGTCCGGAATATCCTTTTTTACAGACCGCAATGATTCGGACTGCAGTTTCCTGATGGTGGCATCCTGTGCGGAAATGCTAATGGATGAAAACAACAATAAGAAGATTGCTACAAAACAAATCCAGCCTTTCATGTCGAACGGTTCGTTTATACCAGGTAATAATTTTTGCTGCTTCCCGGTTTGCAACCGGTTTTATCTTCACAATCCCTGCAATGATGAATACATGCAAAGATAAAGTTGCAAACAGCAAAAGAACATTATTATTATTCAGTGGATGTTAAAAATGCTCTAACACTGTTTAATGCTAAAGACTGTTAGTAACAGAAAGCACATTTACCTGCTTTTGCAACTATCCGCAAACGTTTGATATGATTTTTTTTGATCAGAACTTCACCAATAGCCCGATACCTACCAATGATTTCACCTGCAAACCCGGGGAGGTTTGATTGGGCCCAAAAAGTTTTACATCATCATCATAAATAAGATCGAGACCCCAGGTGGCTGACAAAATCTTTGAAAGTTTTACATTCAGCACATTTGACATGAAGAGGTCAATGTTCTGCGGGTTTCTCCTGTAATTTGAAAAAAGGTCAAGTCTTCCTTTGTAAGTTACATTCTTGCTGATCTCTTTCAGGTAATTGACAGTAGCAAAAGCGCCAACTTCAAAATTGCTTTTTTCACCGGGACTTACGCCATAGAGTCCTTTGTTAGAAAGCGCTGTGTCCCTAACGATCACCCATCGGGCTGTGGCGGGTGAAAAGAAAATGGACAATTCTTTATTGGGTTTATAATCCAGCCCGGCGCTGAGTAAAAGATAAGCCGGGGCAAGAAAAGTGGATGAAAATGTCTTTACATTATCAGGAAAAGTGAACCCGTCAAAAAATTGCGAACGGAAATTAAAAAGGCCAGCCAGGTTGAGTTTTTCATTCAATGCGTAACCATATTTTGATAAAAGATCAAACCGGTCATCGTTTTTCCGGCTTCCGAGACTGGTGGTATTTACATAGCCCAGGTTAAAATCGAACGTATTATCCCAGCTATGTTTATCTTTTTTGTAAAAGGCATAAAGGTTAAGAAGGGAGTTTACCGCCAATGAAAAATTATCACCACCGGCAGCCCAGTTGCTCAGCGAAGCCTGCGATATATTGAGGCTGTAAAGACCGCCGGCTTTCCATATTTTAGCGATCGTATCCGCCGGGTCTTTTTTAATGTTTCGTTCAGATTCAGTGCGAAGATTTTTTACAGTTCCATCCTGTGCATCCGCCAGGAGAACGGCCAGCAGGCAGGTCAGCAGCAACCCTTGTTTCATAAGTTATGTTTTGGGTATTGGTAATAATGAATTTATCAGTTATCAAAATTTACGCCGGAACGTATCCTTGACAGTAACTGGCTGTAACAATTATTGATCAGCCGCTGTGCCAGTTCATTGCGGGTGGGAGGATTTACGATACTGTTGTTGTTGATCAGCTCCCAGTCAGAAGGCTCCAATGCACGGCTGTCTCCGGTGTAGCGGGCTGTTTGCTGTGACCAGGTATAGTTATCCGGGAAACGATCAAACAGGACATTGCTGTTGGTGGCCCAATCGGAAATGCGGCACTCCAATGAGGCACGGCTTTGTAATATTTTACGGCTGACATAGACGGTGGCCCTTACAGTTGTATATACAGGCTGGGGCGGATTACTTTTGGTTTCTCCTGTCTGAATTTGTTTGCTGCGGTTGATGCTGTAGTTATCGTCAAATATCTGCCCGATATATAATTCAGTAAAATTCAATTCTACGATTTTATCCGGTCGGATATTCAGACGGTTCAGATCGGCTTCCGAGTAAAAACGGGTATTGCGATAAGAACCACTGTTCAGGTCTCTCACCATCTGGTATTGAAGATGATCATTATTTAAACCCCAGTGGCTCCAGCCATAGTTGTAATAATTCACCGGCCTCACCAGCACTTTGATAGTGGCCAGCAGTTTCGCCTCTTCTATTTTTTCTCTTACATCTTTATAATTTGGGTAAGCATTATTGGCTTTTGTAAACATATCCAGTGCCTTTGCCGCATAAGGCCTGTTGTTATAATTCATATACTCCAGTCCTTTGTTATAGTATTCTTCAGCGGCTTTTTGTTTGGCTTCCTGCATACGGACAGCCGGATTCCAGGGATCGGGCACCAGTTTATTTAATGTTGCGTTTGATTTGATTTCTGTATATAATTGCTGGGCCACTTGCAATTGTTTGCCAATCTCAACCCACCTGTCACCTTTATTCATATTTTCAAAAGTGTTGCGGTTGATGTCCCGGCGTACATCTGCGGCTGCTTTATAAGCTTCCGGCAATTGCTTAGCCGCTTCTGCATCATTGGGATTTTTCTTCAATCTTTCGATCAGGTCAAAAACCAGCTTGTCGTCAGGAGTATAGCGCTTCTGAATTTGTTTGGAAGGAGAGCAGGCCAGCAGCAGCAACAGGCTGAACAACCATGCGGATAAGGAATGGCGTATCATAGTATGAATTTTACGGCAGTAAGGTATAAATTTTTTTGCCGGCAAGCAATGAAGCCATCAACCAGTTTTCATTTTATACCGGGTTGCATCAATTTCCACCCTGTTTTTTTCTTTTCTTCATCCACCAGTTGTTTCACATCTGCCAGCAGTTTTTTAGCATCATACACAATGCCATCTTTGATGGTATATTTCACACCACCTTTACGGGTTATTTCATTATTATTAGTGAGATATACAGCACCGGTGCCATATAAATATTGCAGATTCTCCAGCGGGTTAGCATCAATGATCACCAGGTCGGCCAGTTTACCGGCTTCAACTGTGCCGATTTCTTTATCCATGCCAAGGGCCTGCGCCCCATGGAGTGTAGCAGCCCGTATCACTTCCAGCGGATGAAAACCGGCTTCTCTCAACAATTCCAGTTCACGGATATATCCGAAGCCATAGGTTTGATAAATAAAACCATTATCTGAACCGGCGGTTACCCTGCCACCGCGGTTTTTGTATTCATTAATAAAGGTCATCCATAACCGGTAGTTTTCTTTCCAGGCTATTTCCTGCTCCGTGCCCCAGTTGAACCAATAAGAACCATGCGATTCACGGCTGGGTTCATAAAATTTCCAGAGGGAGGGTAAGGTATAATCTTCGTGCCATTCGGCCCGGCGGGCTTTGTGCAGGTCACGGTTGGCATCGTAAATATTAAAAGTAGGATCGAGAGTGAAATTAAGAGAAAGCAGCTCATTCATCACTTTGTTCCAGTGTTCGCTGTGAGGTGGTGCTGCCTGTTTCCATAATTTCCCCGCTTCCTCAAAGCGATGCTGCTCATTGTTATAATTATAGTCTGCCGGGTAATTTTGAACTGTTCTGTCTGTAAACAAAGCTTCGGGCAAACCATACCAATGTTCCATGGAAGTGAGACCCGCCCTGGCACTGTTCAGCACATTCCATCTTGCCACCGATAGTTGTGCATGATGACAACAGGAACGAAGCCCCAGTTTTTTATTTTCCCTGATCGCTGCATTCATGATCTCCGGGGCAGCACCAAAAAATTTGATGCCATCAGCACCTTTTTTAGCATTCTCTCTCACCCATTCTTCTGCCTGTGCTGCTGTGGTGATGGGTTCTTTGGAACCCATGCCAAAAGAAGTGTAAGCCAATATCCTTGGTGCAGTGATCTTATTTTCTGCGCTACGCTTTTTTTCTTCGAGTGTCCAGTCAAGACCATTGCCTGCCGACGGATCACGGATGGTGGTGATGCCATGCGCCATCCATAATTTAAACACATATTCAGCCGGTGTGCCTTGTGCCATGCCGCCAATATGCCCATGCATATCCACAAATCCCGGTAATGCAAACATGCCCTCGCAGTTAATTTCTTTACCACCTTCTTTCAACTGCACCCTGTTGCGGCTGGCGGGCATACCGGGGCTTCCGGCGCTGGCAACTCTTACGATCCTGTTTTTTTCAATTATTATATCTACCGGGCCCAGGGGCGGGGCTCCGTTACCATTGATGAGGGTGACACCACGTATGATCAGTTGCGTGAACGGACCTTCACCTTCCTTCCTGTCAGGTGCTTTTGGGATCTGTGCCAGTAAGCTATATGAAATAATACATCCAAGTAATGAAAAGAAAATCCTGTTTGACATATGCAGTTGGTTGATTGCTGCAGACAATTTACAGAACTTGAACCGGATAGAAATAAATCAGCCCAACTTATTGATGAATGATCAGGCTTCAGCCCAAAGTTTGAATCCGGCCACCCGGTCGCGGCTGATGACCATTTCCGCTGTTTGCGGAGCTCCTTTCACAGAAAGTTTCAGGCGGCTGTTATAATATGGCTTCACCTGTTGAATCGCATCAATGTTTACGATAAACCGGCGACTGAGACGATAGAATTGCTGCGGATTCAATTGATCTTCTAATTTTTCCATGGTGTGTTCCACCACGTAGCGGTTTCCTTCTTTGTCCACCAGGTGAACAATTTTATTATCTGCCTGGAAGAAAGCTACATTTTCAGCATCAATAAAAAATAATCGTTGCCCCACTTTTCCCAGGAACCGCTTCTTGTAACGGCGGGTCTGCCACTCTGGTCCGAGTTGTTTGTAGTCTACCGCTGAAAAGGAAAATGATTTTAATTTATTCAATGCACCAGCGAGAGCTTCCAGAGTTACAGGTTTTAAAATGTAATCAATACTCATCATCCTGAACGCATCCAGTGCATATTGATCATAGGCGGTGGTGAAGATCACAGGCTTGTTGAAGGCAACTCGTTTAAATATTTCAAAACTGTGCCCGTCTGAAAGATGTATATCCAGCAATAAAAGATCCGGGTGAGACCTTTGTTGAAGATATTGCACGGTTTCCTCTATACTTTCTAAACAGGCAACAACCTGTATGGCCGGATCATATTCTGCCAATAATGTCTGAAGCCTTTCGGCTGCCAGTTTTTCATCTTCTACGATTACAACTTTCATGATTGGCTCAGTTCAGGTTCAATAATGGCAAACACACTTCAAACTCTTTCTCTGTTTTCCTGACTATAACGTCCCTGCCGCTAATGAGTTCATATCTTTTGCGGATATTTTGCAACCCGATACGGGTGGATGGCTCTGTTGCCAGCCGCGGTTGCAGGTTGTTTTTGACAACAAGCGTTTCATTTCCATTGGCATGAATGGAAATATGCAATGGACGGTTACGGGATACTACATTGTGTTTAATGGCATTTTCGATCAGCATTTGCAATGCCGCCGGCACCACATGCCATGTTTTGTAATGATCAGGAATGTTCAATTCTACCCTGAATCCTTCATCAAACCGTTTACGCAGCAGGAAAATATAAGGCTCGATAAACTCAAGCTCAGAACGAAGTTCCACCAGCTCTTTTTCCTGGTTATTCAGAATATAGCGGTACACTTTTGAAAATTCTTCAATAAAGCGATTGGCTTCCGGGTTGTCTTTGATCACCATTCCGGATAGTACGTTCAGGTTGTTAAATAGAAAGTGCGGGTTAATCTGACTTTTTACTAATTGCACTTCGGCCTGTGCGCTGACTTTGCGCAACTCTTCTGCTTCGGCCCATTTGTTTTTATATTCCCGGAAAAAGAAAAGAATCGCATAAATCAGGTGAAAAAAGAGATTGATAAGACTGGCATAAATCAGGTTCAGTTTTAGCGGGTTGACCATTTCCTGCCAACTGTGCTGATGAATGATGCCGCCAACTATAAACACCGTCACAGTGGTAGCCGTAAAGGAAGCACCCAGTCCTGCAATAAAAAAAAATCCAAGGAACCGGAATTTATTTTTCTCCGGGACAAAGCGTTTTTTTACCCAGGGTTCCAGCAGGCGGTTGCCTTCCCAACTGGCAAAAGTGATAACAAAAATAGTCAGCAGGGCATAGTACCATTCAATATCAATCCGGAAATAGTAATAGACCTCGCACAGCACAGTGTTTAAAAATGTGTAGAGCGACAGCAATAAGATGAACAGGTACCTGTAACTATGATTGAACATGTTCATTTTCATTAAAGAAGCCCCGCCTCACAGGTGGTGAGACGGGACTGGTACAAGATTTTTCAAAGGGGGTACTTATTGAATCAGGATATCATTGTCAGGGCAGAAGCACCCTGTCTATCAGGTGTACAACACCATTCCGGCACATAATGTTCGTAGCGGTGATATTGGAACGATTAGCTCCGTTTCCATTTCCCGTGATGGTAGGCCCGCCGCCGGTTCCATTGGTCAGGTTGATGGTTGTATTGCCGCCGGCCAGCATGCCCAGGTTTCCATTGGCCAGGTCGGATGAAAAGGCACGGCCACCTACTACATGGTACCTCAGCACAGCCAGCAATGTGCCAACAGGTATATCATTGATATTATTGAGGGAAAGCGCAGCCAGCAACTGTGTAAATGCAGCATTGGTAGGCGCAAACACAGTAAGAGTTACATTGCTCAGTGTATTAACAAGATTCGGATCGCCGCCGGGTGCAGTTGCAGCCCTTGTAACAGCTTTTACCAATGAATCAAGACCACTGGCAACGGCTGTTTCCACGATATTGCCGGATGGAGGCAATAATACTTTGCCAATGCGATGGATCACTCCATTGTCAGCTGTAATATCTGCCTGTGTCACCTGGATGCCATTAATAAAAACACCGGCTGCATTTTTGGTTACAAATACTGAATCACCATTGGCAGTGGTTACTTTGGCATTGGGACCTGCAGGCACATCAGCGGCCGTTACCCTTGCTCCCAGTGTGTGGTACAATAAAATGTTTTCTGCCTGGGCCGGAGTCAGTGCATTCAAGACATCACTGGTGATGCCGGACGCTGTAAAAGCAGCATTGTCGGGTGCAAAAACTGTGAAAGGACCTGCTCCGCTAAGCGTGGTTTGCAGGTTGGCTTTGATTACTGCAGCTTCCAGTGTGCTGAAGTCTGCGCTGGTAACAACTATATCAGTAATGCTGTTTTTGTCGTCTTTGTCTTTTTCGCAGGCGATAAAAACAACGGGCAATGTCAGTGCAAAAACTGACAGGCGGATGAAATTTCTGAGCTTCATAGTTAAACTGTTTTGTTTAACTATAATAACAAGGCAAACAGGTGCAGTATGTACAGCAGGAGTGAATCGTGGTATATTGGGTGTGAATCGTTGCTTATGCGGTGCAGGTTTGTTTAAGGTAAATTGAATTATTCCACATTCCAGCTCATTTCTCCGCCTTTTTCATCTTTCAAAGTAATTCCCATGGCTGCCAGTTGATTCCTGATCTTGTCAGATGTAGCAAAATCTTTCCGGCTTTTGGCCTCTTTGCGGATTTCAATCAGCAGTTGCATCACACCCTGCAGTTTTTCATTATCAGCTTCACTCACCGCTTTGAGACCAAGAATATCTTCCACCCATATTTTCATTTTTGACTGAAGAAGTTCAAAAGTGGATCTTGATACAGAAGCTGCGGGAATGATTTTATCTTTTATGGAATTGATCACCGGGGCCAGCTCAAACATATTGGCCAGCACTTTGGCTGTGCTGAAGTCATCATTCATGAATTCATCAAACTCAGCCAAGAGCTTTGTGCAGCGGGTTTCGAGTTCATTATCTAAACTATTTTCTTGCGGCTCATAGCTCATGACCCGCAGCTTTTCATACGCCTCCCACAGCCGCTTCAATCCCTTTTCTGATGCAAGCAGTGCTTCATTGCTGAAATCAAGGGTGCTGCGGTAATGTGTTTGCAAAATGAAGAACCGGATCACCATCGGGTGAAAAGCTTTTTCCAGCAAAGGATGGTTACCGCTGAAAAGTTCTGTCAGCTTAATAACATTGTTATAGCTCTTGCCCATCTTGCGGCCGTTGATGGTGATCATGTTATTGTGTATCCAGTAACGCACCGGCGCTGAGTGGTTGCAGATAGTGCTTTGCGCTATTTCACTTTCATGATGCGGGAAAAGAAGATCCATACCACCACCATGAATATCGAATTGTGCACCGAGATATTTGGTGGCCATTGCCGAGCATTCAATATGCCAGCCGGGAAAACCCACACCCCAGGGACTTTGCCAGCGCATAATATGTTCCGGGGCTGCATTTTTCCACAGGGCAAAATCGGCTCGGTCTCTTTTTTCTTCCTGTCCTTCGAGTTCTCTTGTGGTTTCCAGCAGGTCATCTATCACCCGGCCGCTGAGTTTGCCATATTCATGCGAGGCTGCATATTTTTTTACATCAAAATACACCGAGCCATTCACCACATAGGCATAACCGGCATCAATGATCTTTTTGATCATTTCAATTTGTTCTACGATATGCCCTGTTGCAGTAGGCTCAATGGAAGGCTTTAAGGTATTGAACTGGTCCATGGCCCAATGAAAAAGGTTGGTATATTTCTGCACCAGTTCCATCGGCTCCAGTTTTTCCAGCACTGCTTTTTTGGAAATTTTATCTTCCGCCTCTCTTCCTTCTTCTTCAAAATGCCCCGCATCGGTGATATTACGAACATACCTCACTTTATAGCCCAAATGCTGCAGGTAGCGATAGATAACATCAAAAGTGATATACGGTCTGGCATGACCGAGATGGCTTTCACCGCTTACGGTGGGTCCGCATACATACATGCCCACATGTCCTGCTGTGAGGGGAGTAAACACTTCTTTCTGGCGGCTGTAAGAATTATACACTTTCAGTTCACTCATAAATGCAAATAACTTTTCACTGATGCCGGCAAAAATAGGATTTATCCTGCCGGTAATGATTTTTAAACTAATGGGAAACAGGCTTTTTCGGTTCCAGGTCGGCCACCAGCATATAGTGGTCAGAACTTTTGCTCACAATGCGCTTAAACTGCCGGACTTTGAATGCCCTGTCGGCAAGAATATAGTCAATTCGCAGTGTTGGGGAAAGCGCTGAATAAGTACGGCCCATTCCCAATCCTTTTTTCAGAAAAGCATCCTGCATATTTCCTTTCACCGTTCTGTAGGCGTACGAGTTTGGCACATCATTCAGGTCGGCGCAAAAGATAACCGGGTGCGGACTGTCTTCCAGCACCTGTTCTATCAGGTCGGCCTGGATGCTGCGGTGCGTGATGCCTCTTTTCAGTTTTGAAAAAATAGTTCTTGAGTTGGACATAACACCATACTCCACGTCTTTGATCTTTCGGATGCGTTCATAATCATCTTTATCAAATTGCAGCGATTGCAGGTGGGTGGTGTACACACGGATCGTATCTTCTCCAATTTTAATATCGGCATGCATCAGTGCATCAGGCAAGGTAGGCCGGGGGTAGCGGATCATGCCGCTGTCAATGATCGGGAAACGGGAAAAAATAATGCTCCCGGTAAAATGATTGTCACCGTCTTCATCATGTGAATAATACCAGTAGGGATAATTCATTTGCCTGCTGATGCGGTCAATATTCTGGTAATAAGTGGAATCGAAAGAATGGAAAAACTCCTGGAAGCAAAGAATATCTGCATCCTGTGCCCGGATCTGTTCCATCATTTGAAGCCGTGCCTGGCTGCCGGGGTTGTTGTTGCGCTTCATTTCGATAAAGCGGGCCACATTCCAGGTGAGCACCCGGATGCTGCCCCGGTCTTTATTTTGCTGAAATGTTTTCCTGAAATTGAAAGCAAGAAAACTGGTGATGCCGTTGATGCCAAACAACAAGGCTACTGCAGAAATCAGTGCATAGCGACGTTTTAAAAATAGCCAGGCTATGAGATAGCCGGTGACAACCAGCAGCAGGAACGGGAATGCAAGCCCCAAAAAAGAAATGAACCACCAGGTTTGCGGGTGCAGGTAAGGCGAAAGACAGGCCAGCAAGAAGAAAAAAACAGCAACGATGTTGGTATAGATCAGCACCCGCTTGGTAAAGAGTCGGAATTTTCTGGCCATTGCTGCAAATTACAAATTTGTAATGGCTTGCCGGTTTAAATGTCTTCCTTACTGGCTCTTTTCAGCAGGTCTTTTTCTTCTTCTGTAAGATGGTTGTATCCTTTTTGACTGATCTTATCGAGTATGTCATCAATCCGTTGCTGGGTGACATGCGGAGTTTTTTTATAAGGAGCGGAAGCAGATTTATAAAACAATTCGTCTTTGATGCTCTTTCCTTTTTTTGGTTTGTCCGGGTTGAACAGGTTATTCACCCAGTCAAAGAAATTATTCATCCATTCGCTCCAGTCATAGCCGCGGCGCAGCAGCACAATGAACAGGAAACCCATCAGGGCTCCGGCCAGGTGTGCAATATGACCACCGGTGTTGTTATAAGGAATGGTGGCCAGGTCAATGATAAGATAAACAGCCGTCAATATCCATAGCGGAATACCTCCATTAAGCATGGGCAACAGCCGGTAACCAGGCGAAATAATGGTGGTGGCCACAGCAACGGCCATCACACCACCGGAGGCGCCGAGCAATACCGTGAAAGCAGATTTGGCCTGCAGTCCCGGCATCAGGTTGTAGGCCAGCACAAATGCCAGGCCCCCGGCCAGGCCGCCGTAAATGAAAATAGGAACCACTTTGCGATGACCGGTCAGGTCCTGCAGGATGTAGCCAAAGACCCAAAGCCAGAGCATATTGCCGAGAATGTGAAAGACCCTGTCATGGCTGAACATATGGGTCACAATTGTCCATGGTTTGGAAGCCAGCTCAGCGGGGTCGGCAGGCAGGGTGAACCAGTGCAGCACCTGCTCATTAAATAAAGCGATGGCCTGCCCGTCCTGCCGGTACATGAAATAATAAATGACCTTAATAAATGCCAGCGTCACAAATACGACAAGATTTACAATGATAAGCATTGTAAGGGCATTGTTGCTTTGCCCCAGGGATAGCCGTTGTTTGTATTGTTTTTCGGAGTAGGCCATGACACACAGAATCTGTATTGCAAATGTAGGCTAAGAGTTAAAAGGAGAGAAGGAGTTAAAAGAGTTATTTACAAAGTTTTTCATATTTCCAGCCTGTTTAAACTTATAGGGTATTTCAGCTTTACTCTTTGCCTCTTTTACTCCTTGTATTCTCTTAGTTTAATATAACGTCCGCCGGTTGGTTTTGTTCCAGTATAAAACCAATATGAAGCCAGTGATGGCGCCGCCCAGGTGGGCAAAATGGGCGATCCTGTCACCGCCAATATACCCGAAGCCGCCAAGCAGGTCCATGGCAATATAGCCTAATACCATCCATTTTGCCTTGATGGGAACGGGAATGGGAATGATCATCAACGGAGTATTTGGAAACAGGTAGGCAAATGCAGCCATGATGCCCATGATGGCCCCGGACGCACCCACGGCAGGGGCGAGAAAACCTGCTTTGTCGAGCAGGTTGGCAAAAGCCTGTTTATTATCCGTGGCATAGGCAATTTGTAACTGCTGCACCAGGTCCGGGTCATAGCGGAGATGTTGCACCAGCAGGTGAAGTGCTGCTGCACCAATGCCGCAGGCAAGGTAAAAGATCAAAAATCTTTTGGGTCCCCAGACATTTTCCAATACCCGGCCAAACATCCACAACACCAGCATATTGAAAAGAATATGGAAAATAAGAACAGGAGAATGCGAAAACATATGTGTAAAAACCTGGTAAGGTTTGAAATCAGGTGTATCCAGCGGGTGCAGCGCCAGGATATTGGTAAGGTTGTATTCTTTTTCAAAAACAAGCTGGGCTACATAAACCAACACATTAATAATAACCAGGTTCTTTACAATCGGGGGAAAATTGCTTGGGCGATGAAATCTGAAATCACTCATTCGGTAAAATTAGGGCTTATCAGGAAAACGGTTGTTGTGAACGGAATCTTATTTCAGCTTTAACTGCACCACATTCTCAATATGCAGTGTATGCGGAAACATATCCACAGGTTGAATTTTAGTGACTACATATTTTTCATCCAGCAGGTTCAGGTCTCTTGCCTGTGTGGCAGGATTGCAACTGACATATACCACCGTTGGCGCAGCCATATCCAATATTTTCCGCACTAACTTTTCATGCATCCCCGCCCGTGGCGGATCGGTGATGATGACATCAGGACGGCCATGTGCTGCAAAAAATTCATCATTGCAAACGTCAATCACATCACCGGCATAAAATTCGGCAGCGGTTAAATTATTTAATGCTGCATTTTCTTTAGCATCTTCAATGGCTGCAGCTATCATCTCCACCCCGATGATCTTTTTAGCTTTTGGATTTACAAAAATGCCGATGCTGCCCGTGCCGCAATAGAGATCATAAACTGTTTCGGTTCCGGTTAATTCCGCAAAATCCCTTGTCACCTGGTATAATCTTTCTCCCTGTTTGGTGTTTGTCTGGAAAAAAGATTTCGGTCCGATCTTGAATTGAAAATCTTCGAGTTTTTCGATCACATACCCTTTTCCATGATAAGCTACCGGTTCCAGGTCATGCAAGCTGTCGTTTCGTTTGCCGTTTACGGTATAAAGCAATGCGGTGATTTGCGGAAACAACCCAAGCACATGATCCAGCAAATCTTTTATTTTCTTTTCATTGTTTTCTCCCACCACAATGTTTACCATCAACTCACCTGTGGCGCATAGCCTCACCTGCATCGTTCTTAAAAACCCTGCATGGTTGCGTATATCATAAAAAGAATAGTTGTTCTTTTTTGCAAATTCTTTTATAGCAATTCTTATCTGGTTGGTAGGCTCAGCCTGCAGGTAGCAGGTCTCCACATCCACCAGTTTGTCAAACATGCCCCGCACATGAAAACCCGCCACATCCTGTTCAGCGCTGATGCCGGGATCGTTGAGTTCTTCTTTTTTCAAATAACGTTTGTTGCCAAATGTATATTCGATCTTATTGCGGTAGTATCTTGTTTCTGCTGCACCGAGTATCGGCATCATTTCAGGCAGCGTCACTTTGCCGATACGTTGCAAACTGTCTCTCACCTGCCGTTGTTTATATTCCAGTTGTTTTTCATAAGGCAGCATCTGCCATTGACAGCCGCCGCAGACGCCAAAATGCGAACAGAAAGGCTGCACCCTGTCTGCTGAATAACTGTGAAAACGGATAGCCCTTCCTTCGGCCCAGTCTTTTTTATTCTTTCCCAGTTGCACATCTACCACATCTCCGGGCACCACGTTTTCAATAAAGATGACCTTGCCATCCGATTTTGCCAGGCTTTTACCCTCGGCGGCATAGTCCTGCACCAGCAATTTTTCTACTATGATATTTCTCTTTTTTCTGCTCACGGGGGCAAAAATAGGTCTAAGCCGCCCAGGTAGTTCCAGGCGGGCAACCTTTTATCCCTTTTGAACCTCTTAAACCTCTTAAAGCTTTTAGTATCTTTACAGGCTTATTCTGACTTATGAAAAAGTGGATCGTCATTGCAGGGTTACTAACGGCCTTTGGGGGCTATGCACAGGAGGAAGGCTACGAGATCAATATTACCTTTAAGCCTTTTAAAAATCAATATATATACCTCGGTCATTATTTTGGCAAGCAATACCCTATCATAGATTCCGCCCTGCTCAATGAAAACGGGCAAACCGTTTTTAAAGGCAGCAAAAACCTTCCGGGAGGCATTTATCTTATCGGCTACCCCAACAAAGCCGGTTTTTTTGAAATACTGATAGACAAAGAGCAAAAATTTTCTGTCATTGCCGATACGGTCACAATGCGCAGTGGCGTGCAATTTGTCAATTCCCCGGGGAATGAACTTTTTGTCAAATACCAGCAGCAGATGGCTGTCTATGGCAGCGAGATAAACGCCAAACGCCGCCAGTTACCGGAAGCGAAAACGGCTGCTGATTCAGCGGCCTTGTATGACCGGATTGATGAACTGGACAGTTTAATCAGGCAATACCGGGAAGACCTTATTAAAAACAATCCGGATAATATGCTCAGCGCATTCCTGGTGACAATGCGAGAACCCATACTGCCGGAATCGCTTAAATCACCAGCTAACCGGGAGGATTCGCTGAACGCCTATTATTATTTCCGAAATCATTTCTGGGATGGGGTTAATTTCTGGGACGGCAGGCTGGCTTACACACCGTTCTTTGATGATAAAATGGATAAATACATCAATGAACTGTTGCCCCTGAACCCGGATTCTGTGAAAAAGGAAATTGACTACATGATGGGCTTTGCATCTGTGAGTCCTGAAATGACCCGTTTCCTGCTGCTGAAATTTGTGAACCGCTACCTGAACCAGAAATACATGTGGGAGGATGCGGTATTTGTGCACCTGTTTGAAAAATATTTTGCACAAAAAGAATATAGCTGGCTTACTGCACAGGGCAGGAAGACGATCACCGACAGAGCCTATAGTTTAATGGCCAATATCATGGGTAAACCGGCGCCGGAGATAGAGCTGCCAGATTCGACCGGAAAGATGAGAAGCCTGTATAGTGAAGCAGCATCTTACACCGTGGTTTTTCTCTGGGATCCCACCTGCGGGCATTGCAAAGAAGTGGCGCCAAAATTAGATTCGTTGTATCGCAATAAATGGAAAGCATCAGGTGTTAAGCTTTTTGCTATGGGAAAAGAAACGGATGGAAACCGCGACACCTGGCTGAAAGTGATCCGGGAACTGAAACTTGATGGCTGGACACATGTGTATTACACAAAGGAAACGGATAAGGCAAGAATTGATGCCGGCATACCCGGCTATTCGCAGCTATATGATGTGCAGAGTTTTCCCACATTATATTTGCTGGATAAAGAAAAACGTATCGTAGCCAAAAAACTGACCTGGGAGCAAACCGACGAAGTGTTGCAGATGAAAATTAACGGGCAGTAAAACTTATTGAAAATTCAAATCTATGAACAAAAGATCCCTCTCGCTGGCAGCAGCCCTGCTGATAGCTGTGATGAGTTCTTCGCAAACGCTGTTCACATATGGCAAACAAAGTGTGAGTGCAGCAGAGTTTCTCCGGGCCTTTAATAAAAACAATACAGACGAGAAGGCCGGTAAAGACAAAGCTATCCGTAATTACCTTGAGCTTTATATCAATTCAAGGCTGAAAGTACAGGAAGCGTATGAACGGCGGTATGATACCTTGCCGCACATCAAAGCCGAAGTGGAAAACCTGCGCAGCCAGATCATAGAGAATTACATGAGCGACCCGGAAACCATGAACCGGCTGATTAACGAGGCGTTTACCCGCAGCCAGAAAGATATTTATGCAGCGCATATTTTTATTGGTATCACCGGGAATGACACAACGGTGGCAAGTAAAACAGCAGATGAAGTTTTCAGCCGCCTGCAAAAAGGAGAGGATTTTGGCAATGTAGCAGAGCAGTTCTCACAAGACCCCGCTGCAAAAACCAATAAAGGTGTTATCGGGTGGATCACGACATTTACATTGCCTTATTCATTTGAAACGGCTATTTATTCGCTGCAGCCGGGAAAACATTCAGGGCTCATTCGTTCCAAAGCCGGGTATCATATTTTTAAAAATGTAAGAGAAAGAAATGCGGTTGGCAAAATGAAGGCAAGGCAGATATTGCTGGCTTTTCCGCCCAATGCAGATGATGCGGCCAAAAAGCAAATCGCCAAAACAGCCGACTCTTTATACCAGCGCATCATGGCCGGTGAAGACTTTGGCAAACTGGCTTCTGCTTTCAGCAATGATTTTGTGACGGCAGCCAATGGCGGTACGATGCCAGATTTTAGCGTGGGACGATTTGATAGCGAATTTGAAAACAAGGTATGGGCTTTGACAAAAGATGAGGCCGTAACAAAACCATTTGCCACTGCACATGGCTATCACATTGTAAAAAGAATGGCGGTGGTGCCGGTACCGAATTTACGAAGCGATAAAAATTATGAAGCTGAGCTGAAGCAGAAGATCAACCAGGACCAACGCTGGCAAACAGCCCGTGAAGTAATTTATAAGCGGGTGGCAAAAGAAGCACCGCTGAAACATTCTGAATATCACAAAAAAATGCTTTGGGCATTATCTGACAGTTTGCTGGATAATAAATTTTCAGGAGCAGCCAACAGCATGAGTCGTGAATCGGTCCTTTTTTCTGTAGGGAAAAAGGAAATAAAAGCAGATGAATGGATCATGCATGCCCAACGTAACCGCTATGCGCCGGGAAAAAACAGCCCCAGGCCCTATGAAGAGATCATGGAAGAGTTTGTAAACATGTCCTTGCTGCAATATTACCGTGACAACCTGGAGCAGTTCAATGAGGAGTTTCGTTACCAGATGAATGAGTTCAGGGATGGCAATCTCTTTTTTGAGATCATGCAGCATGAAATATGGAATAAGGCACACCTGGACAGTGCAGCATTGTTGTCGCTGTATGAGAAAAACAAAAAAGCCTATAACTGGCAGCAAAGCGCTGATGCAGTGATTTTCTTTTGTGCCGATGCCGGAATTGCATCAACCTTACACGACCAGTTGAAAAAGAACCCGGCCAACTGGAGAATGATGACCGAAGCCCTGACTGAGAAAGTGATCGCTGATTCAGCCAGGTTTGAATGGTCGCAATTGCCCAATCTCAATAAAATGCTGCCCAAAGACGGGATGTTCACCTCACCCCTGGTGAATGAGACAGACAACACGGCTTCGTTTGCCTATATCATTAAAGTGCATACACAGCCTGAACCCCGGACATTTGAAGAAGCCAAAGGACTTGTGATAAACGATTACCAGGCTTTGCTGGAAGAGCAATGGATAAAAGACCTGCGGAAAAAATACCCCGTGGTGATTGACCAGAAAGCACTGTCGGCGATTTCAAAATAAAAAAGCAGTAACAGGTATTTATGAAAAAGCTTCTTATGTTGATAAGAAGCTTTTTGGTTCCGATGAGTTTGAAGAGCCGGCCGGGTTAGTAGTGTTTTTCAGGTTTGCAGACTCCTGCTGCTCAAGGTTGTGTTTTCAGTTGCCCGCCCGGATGACCCGGTCGGACGGGGATATTTGGACTTATAAAACGGGACGGTGAAAAGAAAGTTGATTGATACGGATCGTTTCCTGGTTTTTCATGGATTGGATACTGACTGAGGGTTCCTTATCAACCAACTTCTCAGCAAAGCTAATTTTCACAAATATTTTACCATAGAGCAGTTTTGCTCTTTCACACAGTTGCTGTATTTACTCTTAATTCCGTAGTATTACGATGAAAATCCCTGAACCGGACGGATTGATTCATTGCTTATCACTTAAAAATCAAATATGAGTTTTCAAAACAAAACTGTTTTTATCACTGGTGCCAGCCGCGGCATCGGGAAGGCATTTGCATTGCGATTAGCAAAAGAAGGTGCCAACATTGTGGTGGCAGCCAAATCAGTAGAAGAAAATGCAAAATTGGGCGGAACTATTTTCTCTGCTGCTGAAGAAATTGAAAATGCCGGTGGCAAAGCGCTGCCCGTGCAATGTGATATTCGTTTTGAGGACCAGGTGCAACAAGCAGTGGATGCTGCTGTGTCAAAGTTCGGAGGCATTGACATTGTCATTAACAATGCTTCTGCAATCTCATTAACAGCTACGGAACAAACCGAGCCAAAACGATTCGACCTGATGCATGACATCAATGTACGGGGCACTTTTTTTGTGACCAAAGCTTGTATCCCGCACCTGAAAAAATCTACTAATGCTCATATCCTGACCTTATCACCACCGGTCAGTATGAACCCGAAATGGTTTGCCAATCACCTGGCATACACTCTCACCAAATTTAGTATGAGCATGATGGCGATTGGCTGGGCAGCAGAACTGAAAAAATATAATATTGCTTCCAACGCTTTGTGGCCCAAAACAACGATTGATACGGCAGCCGTAAGAAATTTATTGGGTGGTGAAGCATTGGCGAAGATGAGCCGTACTACAGACATACTGGCCGACGCAGCATATTACATATTCAGCAAACCTTCTACGCAATGCACCGGTAATTGTTTTGTTGATGAAGATGTGCTGGCAGCAGTAGGCATCACAGATCTTAGTAAGTATTCAGTGGTGCCGGGAGCCAAATTGTATAAAGATTTGTTTGTGGACTAAACCCGCTGTTACATGCCGGGGCTTAGTCTGTCTTCTCTGGCCGCATTTGCGGGAAAAACAACACATCCTGAATGGAAGATTGGTTGGTCAGCAACATGCAAAGCCTGTCAACACCAAATCCAATACCGGCGGTAGGCGGCATGCCATATTCCAGTGCCCGCAGAAAATCATGGTCAATGAACATGGCCTCGTCATCACCTCTTTCCATCAATTTCACCTGTTCTTCAAATCTTTCTCTTTGGTCAATAGGATCATTCAGTTCACTGTAAGCATTGGCAATTTCTTTACCGTTGATCATCAGCTCAAATCTTTCCACCAGTCCCTGCTTGTTGCGGTGGCGTTTCGTCAGCGGACTCATTTCAACAGGATAGTCAATAATGAAAGTAGGCTGCACAAAATTCTTTTCGCACTTCTCGCCAAAGATGGCATCAATCAATTTGGCTTTGCCCCAGCTTTTATCTGTTTCTACTTTTAATTGCCTGCAGGCACTGCGCAAATGCTCCTCACTCATGCTACTGACATCAAAACCTGTATATTCTTTGATCGCATCAAAGATGCTGATGCGTTTGAACGGTGCTTTGAAAGAGATCGTTTTATCACCCACCTGCACATCGGTGCTCCCACACACATCAATGGCTGCTTTCTCCAGCAATTGTTCGGTGGTTTCCATCATCCACAGGTAATCTTTATATGCCGTATAGAATTCCAGGATAGTGAATTCAGGATTATGGGTTCTGTCCATTCCTTCATTCCGGAAGTTGCGGCTGAATTCATACACCCAGTCAAAACCACCAACGATCAAACGCTTCAGGTAAAGTTCATTGGCAATTCTTAAATACAAAGGAATATCCAGCGCATTATGATGAGTGATGAAGGGTCTTGCAGCAGCGCCGCCGGGAATACTTTGCAGCACCGGTGTATCCACTTCCAAAGCTCCTCTTTCATTCAGGAACTGGCGGATGGAATTGACCAGTTTGGTTCTTTTCACAAACACTTCCTTCACGGCCGGGTTGATGATGAGGTCGGCATAGCGCTGGCGATAACGGAATTCGGGATCGGTTACGGCATCAAAAGTTTCACCATCTGCTTCTTTTACGATGGGTAAAGGACGCAGCGATTTGCTTAAAACCGTCAGTTCTTTCACATGCACGGATGTTTCACCAGTTTTGGTGACAAAGACGTATCCTTTTATGCCAATGATGTCGCCAATATCAAGTAATTTTTTCCAGACAATATCATAGAGGGATTTGTCTTCGCCGGGACAGATCTCATCTCTTTTCAGGTACAACTGTATCCTGCCATGTGCATCCTGAATCACGGCGAAATTGGCCTTGCCCATATCCCTCACACTCATGATGCGACCGGCCAGACAGACATCGGCAAACTGTTCTTTGTTCTCTTCTTTATAATTCTCTTTAATGAAAACGGAATTGCTGTTGACAGGATACAATGCTGCCGGGTAGGGGTCTATCCCCATTATGATCATTTCGGCCAGTTTTTCCCTGCGTAGTTGCTCCTGCTCGGATAAATGTGCTGTACTCATACTAGTTGCCCGCAATTATTGCGGCAGGCAAAGGTACTGGTTCGGAAGCATAAACGGTCGTTGCCCCGGCTGCAAAAGTAACATCTATTATGTTGTAGCTATGACTAAAAGACCAGTTACTCACCGGGTGCAGTTTGTTTTATTTCCTCATTTATTTTTTTCCTTTTCTTTTTGCCATATATAGCCCTGATGGTCAGCACAAGCAGAAAAACAACAAGCCCGGCTCCTGCAGCACCTACAAGTACTGCGGCGGCTCCACTTCCATTACAAGCCAGGTTGCAAGCCAGTGCAGTCACAAGAAGTAATAAGCCTAAAGCAGCCAGGACAGCAAGAATGGTGAGCATTGTTTTACCGGCTTTTGACATTCCGGGAGAACTTTTGATTGCTTTGACCTGTTGTTTAAGCATATTCTTCTGCTCTTTCCATTTCAGTAATTTTCCATCTGCATCATACATCTTTTTAGAAAATTCTTTAATGGGCAAAAATTTTTTTGCACTGCTGTCTTTAGGCAGCGAAACCGGGGAGGTGGTTGCCGCATAAAGACTACCATTTTGTTGAAATAAAATACCAGGCTGGTTAGCCGCAAACAGTACCATTCCAAAAGAACAGAAGGCCAGTAAAAAATCACAGCTTTTTTGCCAGCGATAATACAAACTGGCTTTTATTGTTTTTCTCTGTTGACGAAAAGGATAAAATAAAACCACCAGCAGAAAAACAACCACTAAAGTTGAAAAAACAGCCGGGGACAAAAGTATATTTTGTTTCATAAGGCTGGCTCCGGAAATTATTGCCAGGAAAAAAAGGGTTATCCATACGGTTGTCATCAGGAAGCGGGCAGGCCAGTGATGGCGATGGGCCCAGATTGATAAGTGTTTCATATTTGTTTTAGTTGATTTGAAATTATATTACAACGGCTGAACGGCCACTATGAACCAGCTCTTTGCGCATTTCATTTCGTAGCTGTTCTTTTTTTCGTTTCAGGAATAATAACATTAGCCATTCTTTGAAAGATTCCGGGAGCAGTTTATTCAAAACCAGGAAAATGTGGTTCCAGTATCCCGGAATGATGACTTTCTTTTTTTGTAACATCTGTTTGATGGTGATCAGCGCAGCATCCTCCGGGTTCATAACTGACCAGCGGCCAATGCCGGAGAGATTCATGTTTTGGAGGGTTAACGTCAGTGTTGTGTTCATTCCCCCGGGACAAACAGTGCTTACAAAAACATTTGCATCTTTTAATTCCAGGCGTAAGCTTTTTGAAAATGAAAGCAGGTAAGATTTGGTGCCGCCATATACCTGTTTTTGCGGAAGGAAAAAGAAGCCGGCCAGGCTGCTCACATTTAAAATATACGAAGGACCATTTTGCTGCAGGTCGTTGAGAAAAAGATGTGTCAGCAAAGTCGGCGCCGCAACATTTAGTTCAATTTGTTTGTGATAAAATTCAGTATCTCGTTCCTTAAAAAAATGAGTGCCGCCCATACCGGCATTGTTGATGAGTATATTCACTCTAAGTTTCGCATCGCTAATTTCCTTATACAATAACAGGCATTCTTCTTTCAGGCTGAGGTCATGAGGAAGACAAACTGTTGATACTTCAAACTCTGTTTCAATAAACTTGCCGAGGCGAAACAATTCTTCCCCAGGCAGTGCCACCAAAATGAGATTCATTTTCCTGCGGGCACACTCCAGCGCAAGGGCTTTACCAAAACCCTCACTGGCGCCGGTGATCAGCGTATAATATATCTTATTCATAATTTTTATTTTGCAGGTGAAGGATTGTTTTTTGTATGCCTTCTTCAAATGGAGTGATACTGTAACCCAATTGCCGAATGGCTTTGTCACAACTCAGGGCCCTGTTTTGCAGGATGCGGGAAACAACTTTAGGAGAAATATTAGTGTGCCGGCCAACAAGCCTGGAAAATATCATATAAAGAAAACTCCAGCTTTTCAATAAAAAAACTGGGACTGCGATCAATCTTATCTTTTTATCGGTATTCTTTTTTATCATTTCAAAGAAGTTGCGATAAGAAAGATTTTCTCCACCCAGAATGTACTTTTCTCCCCTGATTCCTTTTTCCATGGCAAGGAAATGGCCTGCCACCACATCATCTACAAATGCGTAATTACCGATAGCTTTTCCGTCTGATGGCATCACTGCGATGCGAACCGAAAGGATGTTTTTTATAAAGCGATAGAACACATTTCCGTTTACCGGTAGCCCTGGTCCATATACTCTTGGTGCAGCAACGATTATGGCAAATAAACCCTTGCGGACATATTCTTTTACCAGTTGCTCCGCCCAGTGTTTGGATATCTCATAATCATTTTCAAATGCTGTGAGACGGGGATTATCTTCATTCAGCGGGTTTTTGCCTGAAGGCCCCAGCACGGCGCCGGTGCTGGTAAACACTACTCTCTTCACACCGGCAGCCAATGCAGCATTAAGCACATTCCTTGTTCCTTCCACATTTACTTTATAAAAAACAGACCTGTCTTTGTTGCGGAAAGAAGCAAATGCAGCAGCATGCATCACTTTGCTGCATCCCTTTATGGCTTCTTCAACAGAAAGCTTGTCTGTTATATCACCTTTAAATGGAATGATATTAGGATGAACCGGCAGAAATTTTGATTGAGGATCTCTTACCAGTGCATGAACGATATATCCCCTGCCGGCCGCTTCCAGCGCCAGTTTATGACCGATGTAACCGGTGGCTCCTGTGATCATTATTTTCATAACTGTGAAGATTTAACAGGTGATTGATTAATTATGACCAGTTTTATTTCATGGCTTATAGCTAAAGCCAGGTGGATGATGACCGCAGGCCATACAGAATGATGCAGGAGAGTGACCATACAAAGCAACAGGCCGAAAGGAAAAGTGCCGATGAGTTCTTTCCGGCTACTGTAGCAATGCAATAGTGCATAGAGCAGCATGTTTATGCAGATAGCAGTGAACACCGTTGTTTCTGCAATTAATATGAACAGCAGCACTCCCCTGAAGAAAAATTCATACAACACAAGGAAAATGATCCTTAATGAAAAGTAGCTGACGATGGTGATTGCTGTTGCCGGAGTCCTGGCTGGGAATCCTTGCTGCGTAATGCGATTATTTCCTGCAGTCATAAAGCCAGTTGTTATGGCGATAATGGTGATAGCAAGACAAATGATTGACCTTTCATCACTCCATACCGGTTGAAAAATGCTTGTATCGGCTTCTATGGATGCAGTGTAGGACCAGCAACAAATGAGAAACACAATAATCCCCGAAAGATGCCGGTTGTTCAAAACAGCGAATTTTCCCTTTGCAAAAAGCACGTCGGTAAGGTTCCTGCTCTTTTGAGCTGCGGACCAGGTTTCTGCCAGCAATAACGCAATGATGCTTATCGCTAAGCTGGTATATATGAAGATTGTGTTTGCCATAACATCAGGATTTTAATTCAATGGTGGCGCTGTAGAGGGAGTGATTCACTTTTACTTTTATACAAATGCCATTGCGGTAAAAATATTCGCTGGAATTGCCATCGGGGAACCTGATCTTGTAATGATGCGGGGCAATGACCTGAATTTTTAGGAATTGCTGAAAATTGTCCGAATACACTTGTGTACCGGCTGATGGTTCCTGTGTGTACAGGCATAGCATATTATACCGGATCGGGTAATTGTTCAGGGTTTCCGACTCATTGCCTTTGCTGATAACATAGTTATTGCCGGACAGTCTTGTTTTCTTATTGGCTTTTTCATTTCCGTTCATTTTCCGGTATATACTTGACCAGGTCAGAATCCCATTTTCATAAATGCTTTCTTCTTTTGCTTTAGCCGTAAAGAGCAGGATGAAGCGGGTCCTTACTTCGGATTCAAGTTTGAGCCAGGTCTTAGTGCCTTGTGACAGTAAGTAGAAAGAAAGACTACCCACCTCGCTGCCTTTCCGTTTGATCACATAATCCAGTTTTCTTTCCTGCGAAAAGACTGCATTCGCTGCAGCGATAAAAACGATCAGCAGGGCAATGATGCGGCCGATGCGGCCTGCTGTTTTCCTGAATTTCAGGATGGCGTCTGGGTGTGCTTTGCGGTACCTGCGAAGCAGCAGGTAAATTAATGTAGGGATCATAAAACAAGGTTTAATGGTGAAAGGATTTTGATTAAATGTCAACATCAGTATTTATCAGCAGGCAAAAACCGCTGTAACACGTTTTTGGCAACAGCCCACTTTTCCCTGCTCTTGTCAATGATGAAAAAAGGTTTACGTTGTGTACCAGCAATAATGCCTCCTGGAATAGCCCCTGCGGCAGCGCCAAAACCCAAACCGAATCCAAAACCTTCAACCGCAGAATAACCAAATATCCACGCATCGGGATCAGCTGAGATTGCACCAAAGATGGCGGCTGCGCCCCCCACAATCAGCGAACTCATAAGAACAGTGTGGCCACCGGATCTTTTCAATTTGATCATTCCGATCTTCTCTACAGGAATCTCAACGGTTTCGCCGTATTGTTTAAGACTAACCGAACTGTCTGTCATCTGTTGCAGGAAACCTTTATGAGTTCTTTTCCAGTTCTCATCAAAAACTCTGACAAACATTTTTTTCTGTGCAGAGGCCGTGAACATTACCGACAACAGGAGGCAGAAGGAAAGTAGCTTTTTCATGTTTTTTGTTTTTAGTGCTTTTCCCGGTGGGCCGGCAATCGCCGGGCCCGGGAAAGCTGGTTTAATGATTAACGGGTTTGGGTATTTATGTGACGTTTAAGTTATTTGATTAATTGGCGGGCACGGTTAATATGAAAGAGTATGGGTCAATCGAATAGCTGTTACGGGTGTTGAAAGGATGGGGCCCGATGTTCACCCGGATGAAATGTTCACCTGCCACTACCTCCCAAACAAACTGTTTTTGACCGGCAGCAGAGCAAAGGATGGAAGAGGGAAGAAGGAAGGGCAAAAGCCCATCCCAGCAGGCTTGTTCCAGTTTTTCTTCCGATGACTTATTATTATACGTTTTATCTTCTTTGCTGCAAAAGCAGTGATTTTTTAGACTGCTGGAGGTTATAAGAAGAAGCTCCTGGCTGCTGTTTGTCTGTTTCATGATTGTTGAATTTCTTACACCAAATTACCAGCTCAGCAACCCCATATATAATTGAATTTTGCCTTAACGTTTCCTTGATTTGCAGGTTTTGCAACTGAGATTTCTGATCCTGCCTCATTGCAGTAAAATCGCAGCGAAACCGGCTTCATGAATAGATTGGTTGCAGATTTTGCAACTAATCCTGGTTTGCGGCTTTGAATTATTTGGTTTAATTTCCCTAAGGCTTTGATTTATTGCAATTACTGCAATCCGAAACCGCCACAACCATCTATGCCAACGGACCAGGCACAGGAATTCTTGTTTCAGCGTATTAAGGAGCTGATACCACCCGATGCTTCGATGGTGGATATTGTTTCGGGCATCCTGCATCTAAGCACCGACAGTGCATACCGTCGCATCCGGGGCGAAACTCCGCTGGTGCTGGATGAGGTGAGCCAGCTTTGCCGGCATTTTAAATTATCACTCGACCAGTTGCTGAATCTGCAGAGCGGCACCACTCTTTTCCGAAACGTACGTATCAACACGGAGACCTATAATTATGAAACTTATCTGAAGGACCTGATAAGCCAGGTGCAACATGTAGGAAACTATATTGAAAAAGAGATCATCTACCTGTCAAAAGACGTTCCTATTTTTCACAATTTCTATTATCATCCGCTGATCGCTTTTCGTTACTTTTTCTGGATGAAGACCATTTTACGAAAGCCGGAGTTTGCCAACCGGATTTTTGATATGAACTGCGTAAGTCCGGAAATCGTAAAACTGAGCCAGGATCTCTCCAGGGCCTATAACAGCATTCCCTCAACGGAAATATGGAATACAGAATGTATCAATGCAGCCATTTTGCAAATCGAGTTTTACAAAGATTCCGGCTATTTTTCAAAAGCATCAGATGTCAGGGAAGTATATGATTCGCTGGAACAAACGATCCTGCACCTGAAGCACCAGGTGGAGTTTGGCTGCAAGTTCATGCCGGACGAAAATCCGCATACCAAAAAGAATAATTTCAAATTCTTTTTCAACCGGGTGGTGCTGGGAGATAATACCATATTAGTTGTTACAGACAGGGTGAAGACAGTGTTTTTGAATTATGATGTGCTGAATTATATGCTGACGAGAGACGAATCCTTTTGCGGCCCCTGTTATAATGACCTGCAAAATTTGATGAAAAGAGCAACACTTATCAGCGAGACCAGCGAAAAGCAAAGGAATATTTTCTTTGGTATCTTGTTATCTAAAATATCGGACAGGAAAAAGAATCTTTGATCAAAGAATGGATATACAGCAAATACAGGAACGATTATTTCAGTCAGTGAAAAGCAAACTGGCAGCAGACGCTTCTGTGGCCGAAGAGATTGCTGCGCTGCTTAAGATAAGCACCGACAGCGCCTACCGGCGAATGCGGGGCGAGAAGATCATCACGATGGAAGAATTGTATGCCATTGCCATCCATTATCGTATTTCTCTCGACCAGTTGATGAATATCGAAACCGGTGGCTTTCTTTTCGCCGGTAATCTTTTAAATACCAAAACATTTCGTTATGACGCCTACCTGACCGGGATGATGCATAACCTGGCTTATTTCAACAGTTTTAAGGAAAAACATTTTTTCTATCTCTGCAAAGACACCCCCATTTTTCACTATTTCAATTTGGATGACCTTGCGGCATTTAAGTATTTTTTCTGGATGGGGAATCTTGTTTATTTCCCGGAGTTCCGTGGCAAAAAAGTGAGTTTTGATGAATACCCGGACGAACTAAAAGCTCTTGGAAAGAAAATCATAGGGTTGTATAGCCAGATAGATTCCAGTGAGGTCTGGAATATGGAAAGCTGGAACACTACTTTGCACCAACTGGATTATTATCTCGACAGCCAGATGTTTCAATCTGATAAAGATGCGTTGCGGGTGTATGTTGCCATGGAAAAAACCCTGGACCACCTGGAAGAGCAGGCGAAAATAGGATACAAGTTCAACATAGATGATCCTGAAAAAAAACCACTAGGCAAATACAATATGTATTTTAATGAAACAGTGATACAGGATAACAGCATGATGGCACTGCTGGATAATTCCAAAATGGCGATGGTGCCGCATACAGCTATCAACTACATGATAACCCGGGACATGACCTATTGCGAGAACTATTACCAGTATGTACAGAATCTCATCCGGCGATCTACCCTCATCAGTGAAGTAAGTGAAAAAGAAAGATCAAGATACTTTCGAAGAATGCGGGAGCGGATTGAGCGGCGAAAAGAAAGCCTGAAGCCGTAACGTTATTGTTTTACAAAGAATCCGCCGATATTCTTTTTGGCAGTATTCTTGACTGATATTTGTAAACAAATATTCATGATGAAAAATTACGCCGCAATTTTACTCTTCAGCTTTTTTGGATTTACTGCCCAAAGTTTTGGCCAGATCAAATTGCCAAATATCCTTTCGGGAAACAAATCCGGTGTTTCGGAAGATGAAGCAGGACAAGGTATTAAGGAAGCGCTGACCCAGGGAGTGACAAATGCCGTACTTAACCTCAATAAGACAGATGGTTTTTTTGGCAGCCAGCTTTACAAGGTGCTGCTGCCCCCCGATGCCGTGAAAATTGAAAACACATTGCGCAGAGCAGGTATGGGAGCCCAGGTGGACAAAGCTATTCTTGCTATCAACCGCGGCGCCGAAGACGCCGTTGCTTTTGCCAAACCAATTTTTGTGGATGCAATCAAGGAGATGACAGTGACTGATGCCTTAAATATTGTGAGAGGTCCCAAAGACGGAGCCACCCAGTATTTCAAAAAGAAAACTACCGAAAAACTGGTAGCGGCTTTCACTCCTTCTGTGCAATCATCGCTGGATAAAGTGGAAGCAACCAAATACTATGATGATATCGTAACTACTTATAATAAATTTCCTACTACTATCAAAAAGGTTAACCCCGATCTCACTTCTCATGTTGTTGGCAAGGCTGTGGATGCTCTCTTTGACCAGGTGGCAAAAGAAGAAGCGAATATCCGTTCCAACCCGCTGGCCAGAACATCGGATATCCTGAAAAAAGTATTTGGGGGTAAATGACAACAAGAATTCAACAAACACTCTTTGCGTCAATCTAATTACGAATAATAATTAAATAAATTCAAGGATAATCAAAGCTATTTTAAGTTAGCGGATATTTAACTAAATATGCTTTCTTACAAATGTAGCCTGATAAGTCAACTAATTTTCTTCATAAGTTTAATTTCACGTTTACCGATGGAACTGAAATAATTACCCAATTTTGTTTTTCAGGAAGCGGAACTAATTCCCTTTTCAAGGAAAGCGTCACTGCTTTTCTTTTGTTTTTTGATGAGGCGATAAAAAACGGAATAGAGCTTGCCATTGCCACCCCGCCAATGGTTACCGGTACAATGGGAAATTTCTTTTTTGCACAGCCTGGTCCAACACAGACTCCTGAATTTGCTGCGGCTGTAATTCCGGTAATTAAAAAGCCTCCACCTAATAGCAACCATGCGGTGGTTTTCTGCTTTTTGCTTTTCTCCAAATAATCAACTTTTGGACTTGGTGTTTGCTGACTAAATAACTTTAATGAGAATGCCAAAAGAATCAAGGCGCAACCAAACTTTTTCATATAAGCAGTTTTAATTAATTAACTATTAATTTATCCTGATATTAAACTGGATTCACGGTCTCAAACTTGAAATTTTGATTCTACCGTCATAAAAGACGGTGAGATTCTTGAAATTGCCAACATTAATGTTTGCACGGATTCTGCTAATATTTATCAATCAGGGAAAATACTCCAGAATAGTAACACCACCCTCCGGCGTGGATCATCAACCCTGTAGTCTTTCACTTTCGGATCGGGTAAAGCATCGCCTTTGCCTTCATGCAGGTAAAGCACATTGCGCAGGTAGATCCCGTTATCCGAACGTTCAGCAGCAAATTTTTTAAAAAGTTCTTTTACTGCTTCGGCACGGGCCCTCGACAGTTCTTTGTTCAGTTCTTTGGCATCGGGTTCTTTACCTGACAGGCTTAATCTTGCTCGCAGGTCACGATACAAACCGCTCCCTTCTGCAATGCCGGTGCCATCCGCATATCCTTTAGCAGTTATTACCAGTGATAAGGGAAAGTCAGGATATTTTTTAGTGAAAAGATCTATCTCACGGGCAGCCGGTTCAAATAATTTGCCGATACTGGTCACCACAGCAGGAGCAACGGTATATTTTCCAGGTTCAAACAATACATCCTGGTCCAGCTTCACTACCATATTTCGGTTGATGAGGTCGTTGAGAAAAGCTACTTTTTCACCAATGGTTTTTGAGCTTTTCCGGGAAAAAACAAGACTGTTGCTGAGTTGCTCCCAATCTGCTTTGTTTACCACGGCCCCGGCGATCAGCACATTATTCTGGTCAATTAGGGTATCAATTTCTTTTTCCGTATTGTCTATATACTTTTTGATACGGGCATTGGTAGTATCATCAATCTCGTTTTGTGTTTCTTTAGCTTTTCGTCTTTCATCCAGCTCTTTGAGATTACTGCTGTGCTGTTTCAGCTCCGTATTGAGTTTTTCCAGTTCACTTTTACCTGAACTGATCTTTTTCTGTGATGTGCAGGCAAAAAGAAGTAGGCCGATAACAACGGTTACCCAAACAACCGCACAGGAAGTTGACAGGCGTTTCATAAGCCATGTTTTTGGTTGTTTTTTAAAGTTAGAGAAACTATTGACTGGCCAAAAATTTTATTCTGCTGCCAGCAGCACCTGCCAGGCCTCGATCACTTTACCCTTATCAAGCAGTTGTTTGGCATACAAGTGCAGTTCTTTTTCCATTTCTTCGGGATTCACACTGTTATACTGCACAATCTGTTTGAGATGGTTGTCATCAAAGGCGGGATCAACCACCGGCATATCATGCACATTGGCTAACTGGCCAAGATTGTTACCCGTAAGTATGTTGCTGTTTCGGATAGCGATCGGCAAGGCATCCACGCCGATGCCGAGCTGTGTATTAGGTTTTTCTACCTGGAAAAGATTTTGCTCATTCACCACACAGTACCAGTCGCCGCCAAGTCTTGCCACATGCTGCATTTTTCGCTGGTCTAATTTTTTGTGCTCATCAACCAGTGAATCATCTATATGCATCCGAATCACTTCGCAGATCACTAAATTACCGGCGCCTCCTTCTGTGCCCAATGGCTTCACTTCGGTCACCTTACATTCCATTTTCACTTTACTTTCTTTTACCATCGGTGGTTTCACCAATGTTGCTGGTTCTTCAGTAAAACCAGCTTTGATGAATTCGTTGGTTCCTTTCGGGTATTCGCAACTGGCCAGTGAGGTTTGCTGCACCATATCGTATGTAACGATATGAATTACCACCTCAGGCACTTCTTTCACATTTTCTAAAGTGTGTTTGGTTGAATTGTCTCTCACTCTTCGTGAAGGTGAGAAAACAACAATGGGGGGATTGGAGGAAAACAGGTTAAAAAAACTGAAAGGGCTCAGGTTCACATTCCCGTTTTTATCAATCGTGGATGCAAAACAAATGGGCCTGGGGGCTATCACATGCTGCAGGTAGTATTGTCTTTCGGCGGGTTTCAGCTTTTCCAGGTCAAGTATCATGTTAATGATGTTGGTAGGCAAATATCTGTAAAAAATGATGCCTGCTTACCTATGCCGTTTACAACAGCTATCTTCCACTCATCACCATTTGACAAAACAACGTAACTATTTCAGCCCAATTTCGTACTACGAATAGTTTCGTCAAGAGTATAGCTTAAAAACAAAATCAATCAGCCATGAGAAAGTTTCTTATCCTTGCCTTTCTGGCCGCAGCGCTTATTCCCTCTTTTGCACAAAAGGAAAGTAACCGAAAAAAGATCGAAGGCAGCGGAAATGTTATCACTAAAAACTTTTCCATTCAGTCATTTGACCAGCTTGATGTAAGCGGGGTGTTTAGTGTACAATTGGCACAAGCCAGTAAAGAAGAAGTGAAAATCGAAGCCGATGACAACCTGATGGAGTTGTTTGAGGTGAAAAATGAAGGCTCCAAATTGATTGTGAGCATGAAGAAGGATGTGAACATACAGGGCAGTAAAAAAATGAACCTGTATGTAACCTTCAGGAACCTGAAGAAAATGGACCTGAAAACCGTAGGTAATGTTTCATCAGCCGGCAACCTGAATTTTACAAGCCTCGATATTGATAATAAAAGTGTTGGTGATGTGGACCTGAAACTCACAGCAAAATCCGTTACTATTGAGAACAAGAGTGTAGGCAATGTGAAATTAGAAGGGAAAGCGGACAATGCTGTGATCAAAAACAAAAGTGTGGGAAGTATGGAAGCGGCTGGTTTTGCCGTGCAGACAATGGATATTGATAACAACGGCATCGGCTCTGCTGAAGTGAATGCTGTGAAGGAGCTGAAAGTGAAAGATAATTTCCTGGGCAAAGTAACCAACAAGGGAGCCGCTACAGCCAAACGAATGAACAAGACAGTTATTTAGTATAAACTTACCATCACCATACAGGCCGTCATTGTCTTTGTCAGATTGGTTTTCTCATGTGCATGTAGTAAACCGGAACGGCAGGCAAGACGGCTTTTTTGTTTTAACCATTGCTGTTTAGAATCAGCGCATCATAGATGGTAAAAAATGACACAACGGTATTACTGCTGACAGATCATTATAGTTCAATTATAGAAGCTGAAGCAGGTGTTTTAGCTGAAAGAAAAAATCATCAATATGAAACGCATACTTCTCTTTTTTTCTATTACCCTGATTGCAGCCTGTAGTAATCAAAGCAGCACAACAAACAACAATGGCATAAACGGTGAAGACCGAAAGGCTTTACGTTACCTGAAAGAAGTTGAATGGCCAAAAGCATACAGAGAACAGGATACCGCATTACTTGATAGAATTCTTGGCGACGATTTTAAAATGATTGACGGAGATGGTAACTGGTCCGATAAGAAAAGCGAACTGGACTGGATTAAAAACAATCCCTGGATAACCGATTCTTTCCGTTTCGAAATCAAAAGACTTGAGATATTGGAAAATGGAACTGCTATCGTTTCGGGCACCGGTCATATAATTGGCGATTCAACATCAGCTACCTACCAATCGAGTAATATCCTGGTAAAGAGAAACGGTTTATGGAAAGCAGTTTCCTCTCATGTCTCAGGATATAAACAACAACCCAAATAAGAAGGGTTATAGTATAGCTTCACGGATTTTTTACTCATCCCAGTCACACCCTATTGGTGCCCCGGGTGGAATTTCCCGGTGAATGGTGGGTTTCGCCGCCGCCGGATCTTTCATTCTTTCCAGGGCCAGCAACAGGTGTCCTTTGTATAAATCGTCTGTCGTGGTTTTGTTTTGTGTTTCGATAAATAGCTTCAGGTCGCTGATGTTTTTCTGCAATACAGCTTTCACCGCAAATGAATTATTATCATTCACACTTGCAGACAAAAGATATGTAAGCAGGATTTGTTCTGTCTGCAATTGTATCAGCTTTTGCATCCCTGTCAACCTCGGCGCCTTCCAGGTTTTAGCAATAAGTGTATTGACCATTTCTGCAACGCCCAATCCACCATACTGCGTTTCAAATTGTATCATCCGGCTCAATCGCTGAGCATTAAAGAGAAATGACAAAGGAAGATCGGCAGCAGTTTCTGCCGGTGACAACGCATCAAATGAAAGCCCTGTTCTTTTTCGAAACAATTCTCTTGATCCGCCAAAGCCGGAAGGGCGGGGAGGAATCAGTTGTGCAATACGTTCAGGTAATTCCAAAAATTTTGGATCCAGGCATTCCACAATGGCATTCAATGCCCTTACCTGTTCTGTTTTAGGAAGCGGTTTGGTTACGACCTGCCCGTCTCCCCGCAATGCATAATTATAATGCATACCACCTGCGAGTTTAGTTACCGCTTCCACCTGGTAGCGGTGAAAGAGATATACAGGAACTAATGCTTCTTCCAGTGTTGCCATCGGCATTCCGGGCCGGATATTTTTTTCACCAAACTGCGCCAGGGCTTTTGCCCTTACTTTATTGACTTCTTTCAATTCATCAATGGCATTGCTGCCGTTATCCCACAAATGCGCCTGCGGGTGCAGGCCTCCCGGCGCCCTTGCATCCTGGTCGGATATAAACTGCAAACCTTTTTTGGCTGCATCATCCAGTATTTTATTTAAAGCAACTGCTTCATTGGTTCCTGCAGGAAAATCCTGGTAGCCATAAGCAATCGCGACTTTATCCCAATCACCGATCTTATTATCATAGGCATCACTGAGGTCAATTTGCCTGGCAGCATTTATTCTTACCAATGGATGCGGGTAGTCCATCACACTGGCCCGGTTGCTCACACTGGCTGCATAGTTGTGTTGCAAACCGATAGTGTGACCAATTTCATGTGCAGATAATTGTTTTAGTCTTTCCAGCGCCATCTTCAGCATTTTATCATCAGCGGGTACGCCGTTTTCAAAAGGAGCTAACAATCCTGCAGCAATTAAATAATCTTGTCGTACTCTTAAAGACCCCAGCGTCACATGGCCTTTGATGATCTCACCAGTTCTCGGATCAGTTACGGATGCACCATAGCTCCATCCTCTTGTAGATCGGTGCACCCAATTGATAACATTATAACGAACATCCATCGGGTCGGCATCTTCCGGTAAGATTTTCACCAGGAATGCATCTTTATAACCGGCTGCTTCAAAGGCCTGGTTCCACCAACGGCCGCCTTCGAGCAATGCGCTGCGGATTGGTTCGGGGGTGCCATTATCCAGATAATAAATGATAGGCTCAACAGCTTCACTTACCGCTGCAGCAGGGTCTTTTTTCTTCAACCGGTGGCGCATGATGAATCTTTTCTCAATCGGTTCGGCTACAGGTGTGCTGTAATCAAAAAATGAAACCGGGATATAACTGCTTCTTGGATCAAATAATCTTGGCTGGTAATCATTGTCGGGCAACTGCACAAAAGAATGATGCATTCTTAATGTGATGGCTTCAGCAGAAGGAGTAACAGACTGAACAAAATTTCCTGTATTACCATCATTATTAACAAAAGTGATGCTGGTTTCAAATTCAGTATTGAGCGGAAAATTTTTGGTACGGGGCAGGTACATAGCTGATCGGCTTTTATCCAGCAAATAATTTCCCTGCTGGCCGCTGCGCAACCGGTTAGTGACCTGCATGGCATCCCTCATCAGAAAATCAGTGGCATCCACCAGGTAGCGGTTACCTGTTTCTGCTTCCACGGTAAATCCCCATAGTGTTGATTGTGCAAACGACTGCTCCACGGTCCTTCGCTCTGCTGCATCATTGCTGATGGCCCGGTAATCATAGTTGGGTTGCACCAGTAATATTTTTCTGCCCACTTTTGAAAACTTAACAATGCGTTCAGCTCCGAGCAGGCCACGGTCAAGGCCTATATCATTTGATCCTAAACCAGCAGGCAATGAAGTAACATACAATATCTCTGTATCTGTTTTGTCAATCTCTAACCATGTTTTACCGCTGCTCTCGTCCCAGTAAAAATTAATAAAGCCTTCAAACTTTTTAAGTCCTTTTGTTTTCTCTTCAATAGAAGGAAGATTTTGTCCGGCGGCAAATAAAGGAAGACAATACAAGAAAATAAATACCTGTTTCATCGCTGCTGCATTTTATGTACTGAAGATAAGCATTGTCGCAACGTGACGGTCAGGGCAGCTATTTGCAATCTTCTGCGCAAACCTGGGGATATTTTTTTCCCATAATGCCTTCGCAAGTCACTGCTTTAGAATTTCATAAGAATGAAATTAATTTTTGATTAGTTGTTTCGATTTCGGCTAACAATCGTTGGCTAGACTATACTGGTTTAGTACCTTGAATATCCCGTATTTCTCATCAAAAAAATATAACTATGAATACACCCGTAATAACGACTGCTGCGCCTGTGTACCGATCATTTGCCGCTCATAATTTCAGGAAAATACCGCAGATAAGCCGTTTGTCTGAAGAGCAGATCAGGGATATTGAAATTGTAAGTCATGTGCTGCCGTTCAAGGCGAATAACTATGTGGTGGATGAACTGATCAATTGGGACAATGTGCCTGATGATCCTATTTTCATTCTCACTTTTCCGCAAAAAGGAATGTTGTTACCGCATCATTATGACCGCATGAAAAACGCAATGGACAGCGGGGCTTCCAAAGATGAAATAAAAAAAGTGGCCAACGAGATTCGTATGGAACTCAACCCTCACCCGGCGGGACAACTGGAGCATAATGTACCGATGATTGATGGACACAAACTCACCGGGATGCAGCATAAATACCGGGAGACGGTGTTGTTCTTTCCCAGCCAGGGGCAAACCTGTCATGCTTATTGCAGTTTTTGTTTTCGCTGGCCACAGTTTGTAGGTATTGATGAATGGAAATTTGCCATGAAAGAAACCGAACTGCTGGTTCGCTACCTGCAGGAGCATACCGAAGTGACCGACCTGCTGTTCACCGGCGGCGACCCGATGATCATGAAGAATAAAATATTCGCAACTTACATTGATGCATTGCTGGAAGCAGACATCCCCAATCTTCAAACCATCCGTATCGGCACCAAGGCGCTGGGATACTGGCCTTATAAATTCCTGACGGATGAAGATGCAGATGATACGATCCGAACTTTTGAAAAAATTGTAAAAACAGGAAGGAACCTCGCCATCATGGCCCATTTCAATCATCCAGCCGAGCTCAAAACAGAAGCTGTGCAGCAGGCCATCAAAAGAATAAGAGCAACCGGGGCTCAGATAAGAACACAGTCGCCGGTGATGCGAAATATCAATGCCGACCCGAAGATATGGGCGGAGATGTGGCGTAAACAGGTAAATTTGAATTGTATTCCCTATTACATGTTTGTGGCAAGAGACACCGGTGCACAACATTATTTCTCGGTGCCGCTGGTGGAAGCCTGGAATATTTTCCGCAAGGCATACAGCAATGTGAGTGGTGTTTGCCGCACTGTGAGAGGGCCCAGCATGAGTGCCACACCAGGTAAGGTTCAATTGCTGGGTGTGAGTGAAGTGCAAGGGAAAAAAGTTATGACGATGCGTTTTTTGCAGGGAAGAAATCCTGAATGGGTGGCAAGACCTTTTTTTGCGGAATACAATCCCGAAGCCGTCTGGCTGGATGACCTGAAGCCGGCATTCGGTGAAGAAAAATTCTTTTTTGAAGATGAACTAAACCAGATTTTTAATGAACACATCCACAGCAGCGAACTTGTCAACCTTGAATGATAAAAGAACAGCTGCCATCAGGTCTTTTTTGAAACCACATGTGATAGGACTAAAAGAGTCCCCAACGCTTCGCATTAATCAGCGTTCGAAAGAACTTATAGCGCAGGGAAAGCATATTTACCGGCTGGGGTTGGGCCAGTCGCCTTTTCCTGTGCCGGAGCCGGTGGTAAATGCACTTCGCTTATATGCACCGCAAAAAGATTATTTGCATGTGCAGGGTTTACCTGAGTTGAGAGAAGCGGTAGCAGGCTTTCATCAAAAGAAAGATGGCGTGGACCGGCAGGCTGAACATGTCATCATCGGACCGGGATCCAAAGAATTACTTTTTTTATTACAAATCGTTTTTAATGGTGAAGTGATTATTGCCAGTCCGAGTTGGGTGTCATACCTGCCACAGGCAAAGATCATTGGAAATAAGATCAGCGTTATACATACCCATGCAGCAAATAAATGGCGCCTGACAGCTGAACAACTGGCGGCACATTGCAGCAGGCAGCATGAAATACCTTACCTGCTTATATTGAATTATCCCGGCAATCCTGAAGGAGTAACCTATGATAAAGAGGAACTGGAAGCGCTGGCCGAAGTTTGCCGGAATCATAATATCTATATTCTTTCCGATGAAATCTATGGCCAGTTGCATCACAAAGGAAACCATGTAAGCATTGCCCGTTATTATCCCGAGGGCACCATCATCAGTTCAGGGTTATCAAAATGGTGCGGCGCCGGCGGCTGGCGGCTGGGTACTTTTTCTTTTCCTGCCGAATTACACTGGCTGATGGAAGCGATGGCGGCTGTGGCCAGTGAAACTTACACTTCTGTAAGTGCACCTATTCAGTATGCGGCCATACAGGCTTTTCAATGCGGTGCTGAAATTGAGAATTATTTGTGGCATGCACGACGCATATTGGAAGGTATTGGCCAGGAAATGACAACTACTCTTCGCAGTGCCGGTATCAATCTTCCCGATCCTACCGGCGGGTTTTACCTGTTTCTTGATTTTTCTCCATTGGCAGGATTGCTTAAAAGCAGGGGGATTGATTCAGGAAGCGAATTATGCGATCGTTTGCTGGATGAATGCGGCATTGCCATTTTGCCGGGAGAGGATTTTAACCGGCCCAAAGATGAATTATCCGCCCGTCTCTCCTATGTTGATTTTGATGGGGCAAGGGCATTGGCCGCCAGTTATACCATTCCTTTGTCAGAGAAATTACCGGAAGGATTCATTCTTCAGTATTGTGAAAATGTAATTAAAGCTGCACAGAAACTCGCAGACTGGTTAAAGCTCTGAGCAGGTAAACGACAAATGAATCCTATTATTTTTGATTCTTCCACCAGCGGTATCCGATATAGCCCACAATAGCAAACGGTGCAAAAGCCAGGTAAAGAATACCGCTGTTCATGCCCTTGGCGGGTTTTTCACCCAATTGCTGGGCGGTTTTGGTGCAGATGGAACATTGCGCTGTTGATTGCTGCACGGTAAACAGGAAAAAGAAAATCAAAAGAGAAAAAATCAGGGCCCACTTTTTCATACCATAGAATTGAAAGGCAAAAATACAACAGAACGGGAAAATGGCTTGCAATAAAAAAGGCCGGATCATTTCCGGCCTTTTACAAATTTTTGCTTTGAAATTTACACAGCTTCCGCTTCCATCTTCTTCTGCACTTTCTTTCTTTCCTCCTCATTCAGGATCACTTTACGCATCCGGATGAAATTGGGTGTTACCTCAATGCACTCATCCTGCTGAATATATTCCATGCATTCTTCCAGTGTCATCAGGGTTTTGGGAGCAATATTGGTGGCTGCATCACTGCCGCTGGCCCGGTGGTTGGTCAGTTTCTTTTGCTCGGTGGCATTTACCACCAGGTCACCCGGTTTTATATTCTCAGCGATGATCTGGCCTGCATATACATCCTCACCCGGGTCAACAAAGAAAGTGCCCCTGTCCTGTAATTTATCAATAGAGTAGGCCGTGGTCTTATCCTGTATTTTGGAGATCAGCACACCATTGTTCCGTCCGGGGATAGGGCCTTTCCAGGGTTTGTATTCTGTGAAACGATGTGCCATCACAGCTTCACCGGTTGTGGCGGTGAGCATTTGTGTACGCAAACCAATCAAACCTCTTGAGGGTATTTCAAATTCCAGGTGCTGCATCTCTCCCTTAGTCTCCATCACATGCATTTCACCTTTTCTTCTCGTCACCAGGTCAATTACTTTGCTGGCAAATTCCTGCGGCACATCCACTACCAGGTTTTCATAGGGCTCGCACTTCACCCCATTCACTTCTTTTACGATCACCTGCGGCTGACCCACTGTGAGTTCATATCCTTCACGACGCATGGTTTCTATCAAAATACCCAAATGCAGGATGCCGCGGCCATAGACAATAAAACTGTCGCCTTCTTCGCTGTCTTCCACCCGCAGGGCAAGATTTTTTTCCGTTTCTTTCATCAGCCTGTCACGCAGGTGTCGGGAGGTAACAAATTTTCCATCCTTACCAAAAAAAGGTGAGTTGTTGATGGAGAACAGCATGTTCATCGTGGGTTCATCCACGCTGATCACCGGCAGTGCTTCGGGGTTTTCAGCATCGGCAATGGTGTCGCCAATATTAAAATCTTCAATGCCTACTACGGCACACAGATCACCGGCCACTACTTCGGTCACTTTCTTTTTACCCATTCCTTCAAACACATACAACTCTCTCACTTTTGTTTTCTTGACAGTGCCATCGGCCTGCATCAAAACGATTGGCTGGTTTTCTTTGATCACCCCACGGCTTACTTTGCCCACGGCAATCCGGCCGAGGAAAGAAGAGTAATCCAGAGAAGTGATCTGCATTTGCAGCGGGCCTTCATTCACTTTGGGTGGCGGTACATATTTGATGATACCATCCAGCAAAGGATTGATATTATCAATCTGCTCAAGGGAGTCATTGAACCAGCCGTTTTTACCCGAACCATAAAAGGTTGGGAAATCCAGTTGTTCTTCGGTAGCATCCAGGTTGAAGAATAATTCAAACACCGCATCATGCACTTCGTCAGGACGGCAATTGGGTTTATCTACTTTGTTAATGACTACAATAGGTTTCAGGTTTAGCTGCAGCGCTTTTTGCAACACAAATCTTGTTTGCGGCATCGGTCCTTCAAAGGCATCCACCAGCAGGATCACACCATCTGCCATTTTCAGTACTCTTTCCACCTCACCGCCAAAGTCGGCGTGGCCGGGGGTGTCAATAACATTGATCTTAACATCTTTATATACTACAGCCGCATTCTTACTGAAAATTGTGATGCCCCGTTCTCTTTCAAGGTCGTTGCTGTCCATGATCAGGTCGCCGGTCTCCTGGTTCTCCCGGAAGACCTTTGTAGTATGTAAAATCTTGTCAACCAGGGTAGTTTTACCGTGGTCAACGTGGGCAATGATGGCGATATTCCTGATTTGCATAGTCATTTTTTCAAACGAGCGGCGAAGGTACGCCAATTCAGCCGGGGAGCAAAGGAATAAGAGGTTAAATCTGTGTTTAGCAATCACCTTTATTCAAATACTTCATCCTAAAGGAAATGCTGCTGCAAACAGTTGTCAGGGTTCTTGCTTTTGAAACGGCTTTTTCATCAATGTGGCAAAATCCTCGTCTTTTTCGTTGGGATAATACCGGTCAAGACCATAACGTATGTCTTTGGGGTCAAGCTTCATAAAAGTGCCGAGAAGCCGGTCCCAGATGGACAGCACAGCGCCATAATTGCTGTCTGTATAGGGTTGTTTCCAGTGGTGATGCACTTTGTGCATGTTGGGAGAAACAAGTACATAACTAAGTCCTTTGTCCAGCCATTTGGGTAGACTGATATTGGCATGAGTGAATGCCGTAGAAAGTACCAGGATGGTTTGAAAGATCATTACGGCATACATCGGCGCCCCGCTGAGGACAATGCCCATGAAAAAGAAAATGCCTCTCAGCACACTTTCGCCGGGATGATGGCGAAGACCGGTGGTGACATCCACATTATTGTCCGCATGATGGATGATATGAAAACGCCAAAGGAGTGGCACTTTATGCTCGGTGATATGAACCAGCCAGCCGCCAAAAAAATCAAGCACCAGGAAACTTATAACAATGGTCCACAGAACAGAGGCCTGTGTCCACCAGACCAAACCAAAGCCTTCAACTTTGCACCAGTCGCTGAGCCTGACAATAATAATGGCTAAAAAAGTATGAATGACCAGGTGAATGACCGTGAAGGAAAAATTTATAGCAGCATGACGGAGTTTGGTTTTTTTATAACTCAGTCTCAGCAAAGGGATGCTGCCTTCAATGATCCAGAAGAAAAGCAGACCACCGACCAAAAAAGCCATCCGTTCCAGCGGACGTTGTTCAAGGGTTTCAAAATATTGAATGATATCCTCCCACATGGCAATGAAAATAGGGTTAAAAGTTACGAAGTAAAACCGGATGAACCGCCGGATTCCTGTTCCCTTTTGGTTAATATTTCAAGTGCCCTTTCTGCCTGCACATTGGCCACCATCAGCTTGATGCCGCCAACGGCTATGGATAGCAAAGGGTCAATAGTGACCGTGTTTTCATCTTTCAGCCAGCAATTGATACCTTCTTCCTGCAACATGCCCATATCAATGTGTGCGGTTACATAATTATCATACCGGCGTAGAATGACAAATTCCATATCTGTAAAATAAAAAATCTCTCTTAAGAAAGAGAGATTTACAAAAACGTATTTTTCTAGCAGAGCCGGATCATTGATTCAGCATCAGCGGCATCACCAGCATCAGCAGTTCTTCATTGTCTTCCTGTTCTGTGGGCTTGATAAGACCCGCTTTGGTGGGAGTGGACAATTCAACATTCACCTCATCACTGTCGGCTGCAGAGAGCATCTCAATCAAAAACTTTGCATTAAAGGCGATCATCAGGTCTTCGCCGTTATACTGGCATTTCATCCTTTCGTTTCCTTCAAAGCTGAAATCAACATCCTGTGCTGCCAATTGCAGTTCGCTGCCGCTGATGCTCAGTGCCACCTGGTTGGTGCTTTTATTACTGAAAATGCTTACCCGGCGCAAGGCACTTTGAAAATCATTCTTATTAACGGTGAGGCGATAAGGATTATCAGCGGGTATCACCACTTTATAATCCGGGAATCTTGCATCAATCAGCCGGCAGCTCATTTGCGTGGTGCCGTGCTTAACAAAAAGATGATTGTTGTTATAGCTCAGTGTCAGTTCATCTTCGTTAGATGGAATAGCGGCTTTCAGCAGGTTCAGCGGTTTGCGGGGCACGATGAACGAATCATTTTTTGGACAGCTGACATCTTTTCTCTTATACCGGACAAGACGATGTGCATCGGTGGCCACACACTGCAATCCTTTTTTGTCCAGTTCAAAGAACACCCCTGTCATGGCTGGGCGCAGGTCGTCGTTGCTGGTAGCAAACAAGGTTTTACCAATGGCAGTGATCAGCGCTGAAGCAGTCATGTTGAAAGAAGTGGTATCATCGGCAGCCGGTTCTTTGGGAAAATTATCCGGGTTTTCTCCCATCACTTTATACTTACCGTTATCACTCGTAATCTCAATGCCGAAGTTCTTATCAATATTAAAAGTCAGTGGCTGATCGGGAATGTTTTTCAGTGAATCTATTAAAATTTTCGCCGGGATACAGACTTTGCCGCTGTCTTTGGCTTCAATTTCCAGCTGTACCCTCATGACGGTTTCCAGGTCGGTGGCCACCACGGTCAGTTTGTTTTTGCCTATTTCAAACAAAAAATCTTCGAGAATGGGTAAAACCGTATTTGCATTGATGACACCGGCGATATGCTGCAGTTGTTTCAATAAAGAAGAGGAGGATACAATAAACTTCATCGGTCAATTGGTTTGGGGCGAAACTACTGATTTTTGGTTTACAGCCAACACTTTAAGGGACCTGTGGATTAGTTGTGCTTTGTATTGCTCCTGTTGCCTTCTTTAGTATCTTGCCGGGACTCAAAAAACCGATGCATGCTGGACAAATTGTTTGGTTGGGGAAGGAAAAAAGATGAACCGCAGGATACAGGACCGGCTCTTAGTTTTGGCCGTTACTCCGACAATAACAAACCTGTGGCCAAGGTGAACCGCTGGGCGGATGCCGACAATTTTTTCAAAGAAAAAAAATACCCCGAAAGCTTTGATGCTTTTTTTGAATACCTGCGGGATGATGTGGCGGAAAACGTAGTGTATGAACGCAACGGACAAGAGGGCAGGTTTCAACTTTACCAGGGTTCAAGGATCGTCAGGGGGCAGTTTGATAAAGACCAGGTAAGCGCTGAAGTGACGCTGGCACGGATGCCACAACCCTCGGTGCCGGTGATGCGCCGGTTGCTGGAAATGAATTTTACGCTGTACTATAGCCGCTTTGCTATCGACAATGACCGGCTTTGCATGCGGTTTGACTCGGCCACATATGCGGCCAATCCCAGCAAACTCTATTATGGTTTAAAAGAACTGGCCACCAAAGCCGACAAACAGGACGACCTGCTGATGCAGGATTTCAGTATGCTGGAAACTACCGATAATGAACACATTACTGTCATTCCTGCACAGGAAAAGGAAGTGAAATATGCTTTCACGCAAAAATGGATTAAAGAAACCCTTGAAGTTATTGCAGCCGCTGATGCAGATAAATTTTCAGGCGGCATTGCTTATATGTTACTATCACTGGCCTACCGGATTGACTACCTCATCATGCCCGAAGGCAACCTGCTGCATGAGCTTGAAAAAATTCCCGGTATATATTTTAAAAAAGATGATCGGCAGGTGACAGAAAAGAACAGGGACATGATGGAAGAGTTTAAAAAACTGCAGGCAAAACCTAAGGAAGAGTTCGTGGCCTCCTTGTTCAGGTCGAAATATACTTTTTCCATTGTGGCGCCGCAGCAATATAAAGTGGTGTCCGATTCAATCTATGGAGCCAATCAAAGCATGATATGGTACCGTGACAACAACCATTCATTTATCGCCTCCCAGGTGATTGAGTATGGCATTGCGTTTTGCCAGTATTCTTATAGCCTGCCAAAAATGATCACCGAATTATTTCAGCTGTATATGATGGTGAACTATGCCGACTTCTTTACAGCATTGGGGTATAAAACGATATATTATGATGCCCCTAAGAATGAGTTCCGGACTTCTGCTATCGTTGAGAAAATTGCAGAAATTCAACAACGCTGGAAAGAAAAATATCCGAATGCAGATTTTAAAACCAGCAACCTTCGTTTTGACAACCTGGTTAATTTCAATTTCTCTTTTACCAATGAATTACAATTCTTAAACATGGAGGGGAAGTGATCATGATGGATACACAGAAGATAATTGAACAATTTCAGCCCGTCATTATCCAGATTGCTACACAAACTGGTACCGGGACCGGCTTTTATGTAAAAGAATTTGACCTTATTGTAACCAATGATCATGTGGTGGGAGAAAACCCGGAAGTAACCATTGCCGGAAAAACTTTTGATAAAGCGTTATCAAGGGTGTGGTACACCGACCGTAAACATGATCTTGCTTTTCTTGAAGCGCCGAAGGGGGTTCAGTTGCCGGAGATCAGGCTGGGGCGCTATGAAGAAATGAAAGACGGCGATGCCGTGGTGGCTATCGGTCATCCATACGGACTGAATTATACCGCTACACAGGGAGTGATCTCCAAAGTGGACAGGATAAGGGACGGGGTGAAGTTTATCCAGATAGATGCAGCCATCAACCCCGGCAACAGTGGCGGACCACTGCTGAATAACAAGGGAGAAGTGATCGGTGTGAATTCATTTATTATCCGGGGGGGAGATAATTTAGGCTTTGCCTTACCGGTATCTTATTTGCGGGAAGCATTGCAATTATACCTGCCCAACAGGGGTCATGCTTCCACCCGTTGTTACAGTTGCGGTTTTGTGGTTTCAGCAACGAATATTGAATCAGGAAAATATTGTCCCAGTTGCGGCACGGAAGTGCTGCTTCCAAAAATACCTGAAAAAGAAGTGGAACCGGTAGGAGTGGCCAAGACAATTGAAGACATTCTGCGGGAATTAGGCAAAGATGTACGCCTGGCAAGAGAGGGGCTTAATCATTGGAGTGTGAAAGAGGGTTCGGCCAAAATAAAGATCACTTATAATGCCGAGAATTTTTTTATCGCCGGCGATGCTTTTCTCTGCCAGATGCCTTCCGATGCGACAAAGATCAAACCGCTTTACCAGTTTTTATTAAAAGAGAACTATAACATGAACGGGTTGGTCCTGAGTTGCGTGAAGCAGAATATTGTTCTTTCCTGCATTATGTATGACCTGGACATGAGCAAAGAGACCGGCGCCAGTGCATTCCGCCATCTTTTCCGGCAGGCAGATCATTATGATGATTTTTTGAAACAGGAATATAGTTGCACAGACCGGCTGGAGGAATGATGCGACAAAAATTAAGTGGTGTTATATAAAAAGACCTTGACAACAGAACAGGCGCTGCAAAAACTGCGTCATTACTGCGGCTACCAGGAGCGCTGCCACCAGGAAGTGAAAGAGAAGTTGTACAGCCTTGGCGTGAAGAAAAAGGAACACGATGCAATCATTGCTTCGCTGATCGAAGACAACTACCTGAATGAAGAAAGGTTTGCCATAGCTTTTGCCGGGGGTAAATTCCGGATGAAACAATGGGGCCGGGTGAAAATAAAATATGAGCTGAAGCAACGGCAGGTAAGTGATTACAGTATTAAAAAAGCAATGAAACAGATTGACGAAAAGGAATATCTCACCGTTTTACAAAAGCTGGCTGAAGACAGGTATGCTTCGCTGAAAGCAGAGCAATACCTCGTTCGCAAAAAGAAAACGATGGATTATTTATTGCAAAAGGGATTTGAAATGGAACTGGTGAGAGCGGTGATGGAGAAATAAACAATATTCAATCATTCAAATCGGTTTAGTGTAACTTTTATTGGAATCGGATATGCCTCGTCTTACTTTAACCATCTTACAAACGAATCTTCATTGGGAAGATAAAACCGCCAATCTTCAGCTATTAGAAGATAAGATCAGGAGCATCAAAGAAAAAACAGAAGTGGTGGTGCTGCCTGAAATGTTCAGCACAGGGTTTAGCATGAAGCCCAAAGAATTGGCGGAAACGATGGATGGAGAAACGGTGCAGTGGATGAAAAAAGTAGCTGCAGAGAAAAAAGTCATTTTAACCGGCAGTGTAATAATTGAAGAGGCAGGTGACTATTTTAACCGGCTGATATGGATGTTGCCCAACGGGCAGTATGGTGTATATGATAAACGCCACCGTTTTGCTTTTGCAGGAGAACATGAACATTACACAGCAGGAAATAAACGACTCATTGCATCAGTAAAAGGGTGGAGAATAAATTTATTGATTTGTTATGATCTGCGTTTTCCTGTTTGGTCAAGACAATCTCCCCCTCTCCCTGGGGAGAGGGGGCTGGGGGGTGAGGTCGAATATGATATATTGATATATGTAGCCAACTGGCCGGAAAGAAGAAGCCATGCCTGGAAAACTTTATTGCAGGCAAGGGCTATCGAAAATCAATCTTATGTTGTTGGTGTAAACCGGGTGGGTCATGACGGCAATAATATTTATCACAGCGGTGACAGTATGGTGATTGATCCGCTGGGTGAAGTGTTGTATCATAAAAAAGATGAAGAGGATATTTTTACGATCACACTGGATAAAGCCCATCTTGATACGATAAGAGAGAAATTTCCATTCTGGAAGGATGGTGACAAATTTAGAATAGAAGAGATATGAGCTTTTTCTTGCAAAGTTGCAAGGGGTGTCTTATTGGTTCTTACTTTTTCATCTCTTCTAATTTCTTCTGCATGACAAACATCTGGTCTCTCAGTCTCGCTGCTTCCATGAAATCTAAATCTCTCGCCGCTTTTTCCATTTCCTTTTTGATCTTGTTCAGGGCCTTTTCCATCTGAGGAATGGTTTTATACTCGGCCTGTTCTTCGGCAGCAACTGTCACCAGGTCTTCGTCAGGTGCAATAGCGTATGGATTGGCTGGATCGTATCCCTTTATGTCTAAAACAGATGTTTGCGCAAAAACATCTTTTGTGGTTTTCTTTACTGTTTTTGGCGTAATGCCATGTTCAATATTATAAGCGATCTGTTTTTCCCGGCGGCGGTTGGTTTCATCAATTGTTTTTTGCATACTCTCGGTCATCTTATCAGCATAAAAGATTACGAGGCCATCCACATTCCTGGCCGCTCTTCCTGCTGTTTGGGTCAATGATTTTTCATTGCGGAGAAAACCTTCTTTATCGGCATCGAGTATGGCAACCAATGAAACTTCGGGCAGATCAAGCCCCTCTCTTAATAAATTCACACCTACCAGCACATCAATCTTTCCCAGGCGCAGTTCACGAAGAATTTCCACTCTTTCGAGTGTGTCCACTTCGCTGTGGATGTATTTCGATTTGATATTGATCTTGTGCAGGTATTTATCCATCTCTTCCGCCATGCGTTTTGTTAGCGTGGTTACAAGCACCCGGTCGCCTTTGGTCACTCTCTTGTCAATTTCATCTAACAGGTCATCAATCTGGTTCACACTCGGACGTATTTCAATAGGCGGGTCCAATAAGCCGGTTGGCCGCACCACCTGCTCTATGACTACTCCTTCTGTTTTTTCCAGTTCATAATCATCCGGTGTGGCGGAAACAAAGACCACCTGGTTGAGCATGGATTCAAACTCATGAAAATTCAAGGGCCGGTTGTCTAAAGCAGAAGGCAAACGGAAACCATAATCAACCAAAATGAGTTTTCGGCTGCGGTCGCCGCCATACATACCACTCACCTGCGGCACTGTCTGGTGACTTTCATCAATCACCATCAGGTAATCTTTTGGAAAATAATCCAGCAAACAAAATGGCCTTGTGCCTGGTTTGCGGCGATCAAAAAACCGTGAATAGTTTTCTATGCCGCTGCAATAACCGAGTTCTTTTATCATTTCCAGGTCATACTCCACTCTTTCTTTCAATCGTTGTGCTTCGATCACCTTACCTGTGTTCTTGAAATACTCCACCTGTGTTCCCATCTCATCCTGTATCTCATAGATCACCTGTTGCATGATATCTTTTGGCGCCACATACAGGTTGGCCGGGAAGATGGCGGCGTTTTCCATTTTGCCGATACGCTTCCCTGTTACCACATCCATGCTTTCTATTTCTTCTATCTCATCGCCAAAGAAGGTGATGCGATAACCATAATCCACATATGGAAGGTTGATGTCAACCGTATCTCCCTTCACCCGGAAGGATCCGCGGTTGAAGTCGCCGGTTGTTCGTGTATAAAGAGAATTTACTAATGAATGCAAAAAACCTTGCCGGGAAATGATCTGCCCTTTACTGATACGGACAATACCGTTTTCATAATCGGTAGGATTGCCCATACCATAAATACAACTCACGGATGCCACAACGATAATATCTCTTCTGCCACTTAATAAACTTGATGTGGCCCTTAGCCGGAGTTTATCTAATTCATCATTGATGCTCTGGTCTTTTTCGATATACACATCACTCACAGGCAGGTAAGCTTCCGGCTGGTAGTAATCATAATATGAAACAAAATATTCCACTGCATTCTCCGGAAAGAACTGGCGGAATTCTCCATACAATTGGGCAACTAATGTTTTGTTATGCGTCAGCACCAGTGTGGGCCGTTGCACATTTTGTATAACATTGGCAATGGTAAATGTTTTGCCACTACCTGTTACACCCAATAAGGTTTGGAATTTTTCGCCATGCAAAATCCCATCCGTCAGCTGACGGATAGCTTCCGGCTGATCGCCGGCAGGAGGAAAAGGAGCCTGTAACTGAAAAGGCATAAAGAGGGTTACAAATTTACCCGCATTATTTCAATTTTCGGGAAGTGTAAGCAGAATAATCCGGCAAGATTGCTTGGTATTCTTCGTGCATCAGTGGCGATGTCATGATGAAATCGGCCGTGGCCCTGTCACAAGCCACCGGAATGTTCCAGGTAGCGGCCACTCGCAGCAAAGCTTTAATATCAGGGTCATGCGGCTGAGCTTCCATCGGGTCCCAAAAGAAAATGAGGATATCAATTTTTCCTTCAGCTATCATGGCGCCTATCTGCTGGTCGCCTCCGAGGGGTCCGCTTAATAATTTTACAACAGGTTGTTGTATTGCAACTTCAAGCATATTTCCGGTAGTTCCCGTAGCAAAAAGTTTATGACCAGCAAGCACAGCTTTATTATATACAGCCCACTCTGTCAATTCGGGTTTCTTATTATCATGTGCCACCAGGGCAATACGTTTTTGACTGGTAAGTTTTCTGGTGTTCATATATGAAAAGACTTTATCAAATGATAAGGTCTTTATAAAGGTAACGCAAAAGCAGTTTAGCTGAAAGGCATCTTCACGACTTTTGCCTGTAGCAGTTTGTCCCGGACTTTGATGTTGATATTGCTGTCGATGGCTGCAAATGTTTTTGATACATAACCCATTCCAATTGCTTTACCCAAACTGGGTGATTGGGTGCCGGAAGTTACATGGCCTATCTTGTTGCCATTAGTATCATTTATTTCATAACCATGACGGGGAATTCCTTTGTCTATCATTTCAAAGCCCACCAGTTTTCTTTCCAGCCCGTTAGCTTTCTGTTTTTCAAAGATTTCTTTTGCAGTAAAATCTTTTGTGAATTTGGTGATCCATCCCAAACCTGCTTCCAATGGAGATGTTGTATCGTCAATATCGTTTCCGTATAAACAAAAACCCATTTCCAACCGCAACGTATCTCTTGCACCAAGACCAACCGGTTTTAATCCCTGCGGTCCGCCAATTTTAAAAATGGCATCCCATATTTTGTCAGCAGCGCCGTCTTTGTCTTCAAAGTATATTTCTACACCACCAGCGCCGGTATAACCGGTAGCACTGATCAGCACATTATCCACTCCGGCAAATTTTCCTTTGACAAACGTGTAGTACTTCAGGTTGAGAATGTCCATATCTGTCAATGGCTGCAGTATTTTCGTCGCATTAGGTCCCTGTACAGCCAGCAAACATGTTTTGTCTGAGATATTATGCATTTCTGCATTGTTTGTATTGAACCGGCTGATCCAGTTCCAGTCTTTCTCAATATTAGAGGCATTTACCACCAGCATATAGACTTTGTTCTCTTCAATGCAATAAACCAAGAGGTCATCTACAATGCCACCGGTTTCATTGGGCAGGCAACTGTATTGGGCCTGTCCCGCTTTGAGCTTCGATGCATCATTGCTGGTCACTCTTTGAATGAGATCCAAAGCATGCTCTCCTTTCAGGATGAATTCACCCATATGGCTCACATCAAACACACCGGCATTTTTTCTCACGGCAGCATGTTCATCATTGATGCCGGAATAGGAAATGGGCATATTGTAGCCGGCAAATTCAGCCATCTTAGCGCCGAGAGCAATATGTTTTTGAGTGAATGGAGTGTTCTTCATACATGCAAAATTGTCCGCAAATGTAGAGGAAAATCAACTATGGATGTAATACTGCTTTAATGCAATTATCAAGTTTCCTGTCAAACACATCATAGGCCAATGCCCCATTATCCAACGAGAAATGATGGGTGATGATCGTTTCAGCAGGATACCGCTGTATCACTTCTTCCCGCACCAGTTTATTGGCGTAGTAATGAGCAGGGCAACGACCGATCTTGTAAACAAGATTTTTATCATAAGCTTCTACGGGTGAAAACGAAAAGTTTTTAGTGGTATGCACTCCAACAGATGAAATAGTGCCGCCCGGCCGTAAAATATCCATAGCTAATCGTAGTGCTTCGCTGCTTCCCACCACTTCCATCACGGCATCGGCGCCTCTTCCGTTTGTAGCATGCAAAATAGTATCCCTGGCATCTGCTGCTCCTGGATTTATCGGAACAGCTCCGAATTCCTTTGCCTTCGCTAATCTTTCAGCGGAATAATCTATCGCAAATATTTTTTCTGCGCCTAAATGTTTTGCTGCGATCACCGTCATCAGCCCCACAGGTCCGCAACCGATAATTGCATATGTTCCTTTTGCAGTTATGCCTGCATTCTCAGCGCAGAAGTAGCCGGTGGAAAAAATATCACCCAGTAATAATCCTTTTTCTTCACTTAGGTCATTACTCAAAGCAATAAGTGTTGTATCTGCCATCGGCACACGGATAAATTGTGCTTGTGCGCCATGTAAGCCGTGACCGGCTTGCACCCATCCAAAAAGATTTCCTTTTTCACAGCGGCAGGTAAGACCAATCAGGCAATAATAGCATTCACCGCAAGAGGTGGTAAAGGGGCTCAGCACTCTTGATCCTTTTTTATATTTCTTTACATCGCTTCCTGTTTCTACAACTGTGCCCACAAACTCGTGGCCCATTACTGTTCCAGTGTCGAGGCCTGTTTCCCTGCCGTGGTATACATGAAGATCTGAACCACAAATGCCAGATAAACTAACCCTGACGATAGCATCAGTTGGGTGCACTATCACCGGATCGGTAACTGTCTGATGAACGATCTTTTCAATTCCTCCAAAGGTTAATGCTTGCATGATGTGAATGTACATCATTGCTGCTTTTCCTATAGAACAGAACTTAGTGTGTGAAATAAAGAAACAATAAGTAGCTTCCGGCTACATGAAAAAAAGAGCCCCGACCGAAAGGAAGGGGCTTTACCATCTCGCCTCAGGCGAGACTTCAACCGAAGTTTATCGCATCCAGGACATCAGTGAAAGAACTGGTGAAGGAGAACCTGCTGCAAAATCATCGTTCCTTTCATCCAGGCTTTCAGCCCTGCGGGATGTTGATTGTTGTTTTTTTTGTTTCTCTTCAAGATCCCTGATCCGTTTTTCTGCCTCTTCTCTTTTTCTTTTTTCTTCACGAAGCTGTTCATCGAGGTTGATGCTGTCTTTGTTTTGTTCTTTATAACGATAATCGTTGCTGTCACTTTCTGTATTTGGAATGTTTCCCGCAGCATCTCTGAGGTTGCCGTCAATGCCCATTACATAATCCACATTGGTACGGAAACGGAACGAATACCTGTCATCAATATTTATTTCAACACCCCTGTCACGGCGATAGCTTCTTTTCACCCTGAAATTGACCGGGTTCAGTTTTTCTGTAACCGAACGGTCAAAACGAATCTGTTTTCCAACGGGCACCTGTATTTCCACTTCCACCTGCTGACCACGGAACTTGCTATCCTTATCGATCGCATAACCATTGGCAAGATCCAGCACACTATCCCGTGATGAAACACTGTATTGAATTTTTTCAGCCCGGGCCAGCGCCTCTTCTTCTGTTCTGCCAAACCCATGGCGTTTCAGGATTACATGATATTGCGAATCCGGGCTCACTTTCACATCAAAACGTACGGTTGACATACGCAGGGTATCTTCCGTCAGATCCCAGCCTTCGCCGCCATCATTCATCCAGGCAAAACGACCGGTATAAGAAAGTTCGGGTTGTGATACAGCTACAATTAGTTTTTTGTTTGGAGGTTGATTCACCTGTAAAACGGATTGGCTGGTTTCATATTCACGAAAATCTTTTGAGAGACTGACGCCGAACAACGTGGCAACCACCCAGCCGATGGTCCACAGAAAAGCGAACGTCCAGCCGAGATAGTTATTTCTTGATTTCACTCTCAGGATACGGCGTATCAGCCAGGTGATAAACCCGATGAGGGGAACACCCAGGAAGAAAATCAAAGTGCCCCAGGCATATAGTTGCTGCGACTGGCTTGTCCACAAAAAGTTATTGATCGGCCACCAGGCTACGCCACCAAATATTAAAACAAGCAGGGCCACAAACAAACCGAAAGCGATCGTACCTGCTATAAAAAGAAAGAACGCTTTGAATAAAACACCAATCGCATGACCTAACCCTCTGCCGCCTCTGCGGGTGGTTTCACCAAATTCCCTTGCAAAATCCTTTCCCCTGGTTCCTGCAAATTCTTTTGCCCTGTCTCCAAATTGTTGCGCCGATGCTTTGACTTCATCACTCCATTCTTTCATCCTTTCCTTCATGTTGCCTGCAGATTCTTTTACGTTCTGCCTGATCCTGTTCACATCCACTTTTTCACCCCGCATTTCCATTTTTTCATAAGGGCTGATCGCCTCCGGCAACACCATCCATAACACGACATAGGCAAGAATGAATGTGCCGCTTAAAGACCCAAACACAATATTGGGGAAAATATCAAAACCGCTGTCCCAGGCAAAGCCTTTCAGAATATTGACAAACAGGCTAAGCACCAGCGGGGCAGCAAATATCAACCGGATGGTGGATGTCCGGGCATTGAAATAAGCAGCCAAACCACCGGCTACGCCGCCAATGATCCTGTCATCGGGGTTGCGATACAATCTTTTCCCGGAGAATCCTTCCAGATCTTTGGGCGGAAGAATGATCCACAACAATATGTAGGCAAGAAAACCAAGGCCAAACCCTCCAAAAGTGATGATCGCAAATAAGATCCTTACAATGGCAGGGTCAACATTCAGGTAAGCAGCGATGCCACTACAAACACCACCTATGAATTTATCACCTGTATCACGATACAGCCGGCCTCTTGATGTTTTCTTTTCTGTATATGCGGACGAAGATGCAGAAGATGAAGAGGATGATTCCTGCTGTGACTGCCCGGGTTTTACATTTGTGACTTTTTCAGCCGCTTCCTCGGCTTCAAAATCTTCCGGTCTTCCCATAGAAGTGATGATCTCTTCTACGTTGGCGTCTGTGATGCAATCGGCGCCTTTCCTCACTTTTTCACTCATCAACTCGGCAATGCGGCTTTCAATGTCATTGATGATCTCTTCGCGGCTCTCTTCGTTGGCAAAATAGCGACGGAGGCTTTCGATATAGGCCTGCAGGTTTTCGTATGCCGAATCTTCAATCGGTATCACCCGGCCGCTAAGGTTGATATTGATGATCTTTTTCATGTGCTGTAATATTTGGTTGAAGCAGGATGGTTAGTTACTGAGTGGTTGGTCATTCTTGTTGGCTAAGGCATTCACTCCATTGGATAATTCATTCCAGGTTTGTTCCAATTCTTTGTAAAATCTCTCACCTTTTTCTGTAAGAGAAAAATATTTTCGGGGAGGCCCGGCATTGCTTTCTACCCAGCGATACGTTAACATGTCTGCGTTTTTCAAACGTGTTAGCAAGGGATAAAGGGTGCCCTCCAGTATCTGCAGGCTGGCGGCCCTCATCTCTTCCACAATATCACTGGGATAAGCTTCTCCCCTGCGGATGATGGAGAGGATGCAAAACTCCAGGATCCCCTTGCGCATCTGGCTCTGTGTATTTTCAATGTTCATGTCTGTTCCTTTTCAATGGTAAGACAAAACTAAGGCAATATTTAGTACTGTGCAAAACAAAGTACCAAATATTTTCAAGTAATGATTCGGATTTTCATAGTAAGATTTAGTTTAAAGAATTGAAAAATAATTACTTATATTGATTTTATTTCTTTATTCACCAAAATTATAGGGTTTAGACAAGCGGCAATTTTGGGGGATAGTCGAGCAGTTGTGGGCTTATTTCAATTAATTTGTTGCATGCAGCGAAGCATTTTTTTATACATGGTTCTTTGTATACTTTTAGCCTGTAATCGTTACAAAGCTTATCAAGATCAATACAACTTTAAAAGCAAAGACGGTAAACCGGATTACAGCGATTTGAATTACTGGGCAGCGCATCCCTGGAAATGGGATCCGTCTGATAGTGTTCCTTCTGCACTTCGTCATGAAATGAAAGACTCTTTAGCAGACGTCTTTTTTCTTCATCCTACCACACACACAAAAAAAAGAAAAGCAAAGGATAGGAATGCAAACATTGATGATGCATATATCAATGCAAAGACTGATTACTCTGCCATTTTATACCAGGCTAGTGTGTTTAATAAGCAAAGCAGGGTATTTGCCCCACGATACAGGCAGGCACATATAAAAACATTTTTTGAAAAACAGGATGAGGAAACAGAAAAAATATTTGACCTTGCTTATGAGGATGTAAAAACATCGTTTGAGTATTATTTGCAACACTGGAATAAGGGGAAGCCGGTTATTATTGCGGCGCATAGCCAGGGAAGCAAACTGGCGGAAAGATTGCTGAAAGAGTTTTTTGAAGACAAGCCACTCAAGAATAAATTAATTGTTGCTTATCTCGCAGGCTAGCCGGTGCCAAAAGATTATTTCAGCAGTTTGAAAATGTGTGAGGATTCTTTACAAACGGGCTGCATTTGCAGTTGGCGCACATTCAGAAAAGGCTATGTTCCTTCTTACCTGGAAAAAGAAAACGGTAATTCATATGTCAGCAACCCGTTGCTGTGGGTTATAACGGATGAGTATGCTCCAAAGAGTCTGAACAAAGGCAGTGTGTTGCGAAACTTTAATAAAATGTATAAACACACCACTGATGCTGCTGTAAGTAACGGAGTCTTATTTGTGCGAAAACCGAAATTTCCCTGGAGTTTTCTATACTTCACCCGCAATTACCATATCGGCGATATCAATCTTTTTTACCTGAACATCCGGGAAAATGTAAAACAACGGATAACCGCCTTTCGCCAATCTCATTGATGTTGTTGCAGCCAGGCCGCTTCTTCCGGGCTTTGTTTAGCGATCACATATTTCTTTACATCATTGATCAGCACTTCATCCAGCAGGTTGACTATTGCAGCGTATGATGCATCCTGTCCCGGCCTGATAATAAGCATCAGCCCGGATCTTCCTTGCTTTGCATTTGGATTATTGTCAAGATGGAGTTGCTTTTTTCTGATCACCTCACCAATACCTTTCCGATAAGAATAGTTGGTGCTTAATATCCTGTTTTTTGCAATCGCCTCTTTCCATGAGCCTTCATAATAAAACAATGTATTGTCTTTGACAGGTAATATCGTTAAAGCTTCAGATTCACCTGCCGGCATATTAATAAAACTGTCTTTTAGCATCAACAGGTCAGTTGCTTTAGGTCTTACCAGTTCGGTTGTAATGGCAAAAAAAGAAATGAGCAGGAAACCGAGATCAACCATCGGGGTCATATCTGTTTTGAGTGAATGTTTTTGTAGGCGGCAGACACCGGCTCTCCGGCGCATATGCGAGTTTGGTTCAGGTGCAGTCATAAACGATATTTGAAATAAGATACCACACCAGGGGTTTTCCATAATAAAATCAGCAGCAGGACTGACGATAATCAGTATCTTAGGGTATACCAGCCAATACTTTTACACTCTAATAAGCATCGCAATGAAAACGATCATCATCCCCACAGACTTTTCTCCAGCGGCTACCAACGCCATGAACTACGGAGCAGATATGGCGAAAGCCATTGGCGCCAGCATCATGCTGTTGCATGTATATTCTTTACCAGTGAGCATGTCAGACGTTCCCGTGCTGCTGGTATCTGCAGAAGAACTGAAAAAAGAAGCTGAAACAAAAATTCATTCCATGAAAGAAAAATTAGAACACATCACTTCCGGACAGGTGAAAATTTATGCAGAAGCAAGGATGGGTGATGTGGTGGATGAACTGGAAGAAATTTGCAAAAAGATAGAGCCATTTGCTGTAGTGATGGGAAGCTATGGCAGTACTGGTCTGGAAAGGGCTGTGTTTGGCAGCACCACATTGTCCGCTATCCGGCATCTTACAGTACCGGTGATAGCAGTGCCGACAGGAAAGGAGTATGGCCAGGGCATCCGCAAGATCGGATTTGCCTGCGATTTCAGGGATGTGGTGGAAACAACACCCGGTAATGCTATAGCCAGTATGGTAAAAACATTCAACGCTGAGCTGCATGTGTTGAATGTAGATTACCAGGATAAAAATTTCCGGCCTGACACACCCGAGCAATCAGCCTTGTTACATACGATGATTGAAGGGACAAACCCGCAATATCATTTTATCGAGCATGAAGATATTGAAGACGGCATCAATGAATTTGCAGAAAAGAATAATCTTGATCTTATTGTTGCCATTCCTAAAAAACACAAACTCCTGCAATCTATTTTTAAACCCAGTTCTACCAAACAACTGATCTTTCAGTCACGCATACCTGTGATGTGCATTCATGAAGAAGCTTCCTAAGCTAAAAAGATCAGCAAAATAAAAACGGGTAGCTGTTAATCAGCCACCCGTTTTATTTATTGGCAAAAGCCATTTAAAATTCTGCATTGCCAGGTGTTCTCGGGAATGCGATCACATCCCGGATGTTTCCCATCCCGGTAACAAACTGCACTACTCTTTCAAAACCCAATCCAAAACCTGCATGTGGGACGGTACCAAATCTTCTTGTATCCAGGTACCACCACAATTCTTCAGCAGGAATATTCATTTCTTTCATTCTTGCTTCTAATTTGTCCAATCTTTCTTCTCTTTGTGAACCGCCAACAATTTCGCCAATACCCGGAGCAAGAATATCCATGGCGGCCACCGTTTTTCCATCCTCATTCTGACGCATATAAAATGCTTTGATGGCGGCAGGATAGTTGTAAAGGATTACGGGTTTTTTAAAATGTTTTTCCACCAAGTAGCGTTCATGCTCACTTTGCAGGTCCATGCCCCAGCCCGTCACTTCATATTGAAATTTCTTTTTCTTATTGTGATTGCTGTTTTGCAGGATGTCAATAGCATCAGTATAAGTGAGCCGTTCAAAGTCGTTGTTAATTACAAATTCAAGTTTTTCTATTAGACCCATCTCACTTCTCTTGTCCTGCGGCAATTGTTTTTCCTCGTCGGTTAGGCGCTGTGCCAGGAACTCCAGGTCTTCCCGGTTGTTGTTCATTACATAGCGGATAAGATATTTGATGAATTCTTCCGCAAGGTTCATATTGTCTTCGAGGTCATAAAAAGCCATTTCTGGTTCAATCATCCAGAACTCAGCGAGGTGTCTTGCCGTGTTGCTGTTCTCTGCCCGGAACGTTGGTCCAAAAGTGTATATCTCTCCAAAAGCGGTGGCTGCCAGTTCCCCTTCCAGTTGACCGCTTACAGTGAGATTGGTTGCCCGGCCAAAAAAATCTTCTTTGAAATTGATGTTGCCATCTTCATTTCTGGGCGGGTTGTCAAAAGGCAATGTTGTTACCCGGAACATTTCACCGGCGCCTTCTGCATCACTGGCCGTGATGATAGGCGTGTGCATATAAACAAATCCTTTGTCGTTGTAAAATTTATGCACGGCAAAAGCCAGCGAATGACGAATGCGGAACACAGAACCAAAAGTGTTGGTGCGGAAACGCAGGTGTGCTTTTTCACGAAGAAATTCAAGGCTGTGTTTTTTGGGTTGCAAAGGGTAAGCTTCCGCATCACTGTCGCCAAGCACTTCAATGGTTGCCGCTTCAAGATCCATTTTTTGTCCTTTGCCCAGGGAGGGCACCACTTTCCCTGTC
>CAYPOD010000009.1:0-98945 GCA_964412375.1 uncultured Chitinophaga sp.
CCCGACATCGGGACAGACGAGGCACAAACCGCCAACATGAACTGTGTAAAAAACCTCCGCCCTGGTTCGTTTCTCCACAAACCGTGGCAACAGAATATGAAACCCCGGAGAAAGCGATGGAGTTGATATTGGTGGGATTGTGAATTTGTTATGATGGCGTCATTGCCATCACCGGTAATGCAAAAAAGCGAAAATCAATTCTTTAAATATCACGGATATACGATTTCAAACCCGGGATAAAGTTCAGTATATTTAATATCCTGAAAAGAGTCCGGTGTAAACATGAGTACGAAGCGATTTTGTTTTACGAAGGTTTTATTTGTGCTTGCCTTTAATTTTATAATTATCAGCGCAAACACCCAGGCAACCACCTGTCCTCTTAATTTAGATTTTGAGAAAGGAGATTTTACCAATTGGCAATGTTTTATGGGAACTGTTGAGGATGTTTCCAACACCAACTCATTAAACCTTTTTTCAACTGCTCCCACACCGGGGAGGCATACACTGATACCACCCGGCAATACGCAAAGGGATTTTTTTGGAAATTTCCCCATACATTGCCCTAATGGCAGCAATTACAGCTTAATGCTGGGAAACCCAAGCGGCGGCTCTCAGGCGGAAAGCGTTTCTTATACTTTTACGGTGCCTGCTACCACCGGTCAATTTACACTCACCTATTATTATGCAGTTGTAATGCAAAACCCTAATCACCAGCCTCACCAGCAACCACGGTTCAGGGCACGGGTAACTGATGTAGCTTCTGGTACAGAAATCAATTGCGTTTCTTTTGATTTTGTGGCTTCCGGCGCATTACCCGGATTTAAAAGGTCTGCTATTAGTGAGGATGTGGTTTATAAAGATTGGGTTCCGGTAATTATTAACCTTGGTGACTATGCCGGCAGATCAATAAAGCTGGAATTTATAACAAGCGACTGCATCCCGGGCAGAGATTTTGGTTATGCCTATGTTGATGTGAGCTCAAGCTGCGGCAACCCGGTTGTTACAGCCAGCCTTTGCGGAGACGATAATTTTCTTACACTAAAAGGGCCGGACGGATTTTCTGGTTACCGGTGGTATTTAAACAATGATTTCAGCGCCCCGGTTTCATCGTACCAGAACGACTCCATTAACCCTGTGCCGCCGGGAGCAACAGCCTATTCTCTTATTACCATTCCCTACCCGGGCTTTGGATGTGTTGATACGTTTACAGCGCCGGTAAAGTGGGTGCCCAAACCGGCATTCAGGGCTGGAGATGACAGGGAGATCTGGTGCAATGAATTGACTCAACTGGGAATGGCGTCCAATGCAGGGTATGCTTATTTATGGTCGCCGGCAGATAAGCTAACAAGTTCGGTGACGGCAAACCCGCGGTTAAAAGACAATATTTTTTCTCCTGTAAATTTTGTTGTGCAGGTAACCGATAAAATCACAGGATGCATTACGAATGATTCGGTGACGATTACGCCGAAAAACTGTTTTGTTTTTGTGCCTACAGCATTTACACCAAATGGCGACGGATTGAACGATGTGATTCGGCCATATCTTGGCGGCATACGACAAAACGGGCTCAAACGTTTTTCTATTTATAACAGGTCGGGAAATCTTATTTTTTCTACAGCTATAGAGGGCAGGGGGTGGGATGGCACCCATCAAGGAAGAAAAATGGATTCGGGTGTATATGTGTGGTTGCTGGAATATATTTCAAAAGACGGAATGGCAATGACGGAAAAAGGTACGGTTACCCTGATACGATAAAGCAAGCCCCTTCTTATCTGCCTCTTCACGGGCCATCTTTCCAGGCGCAGCAAGTTTTTCCAACCACAATATGAAATTGGTTTTTATTTCATGCTTCACCGGCTGCCAATTCGTACAGGAGTATTAAGTCCCATCAACACCGGGAAACGCCACAAAACTGCGCTAAGCCCGAGACCGCTGAAGATAATTTTAGTCCAGGCAAAGTCTTTTGTTGTTATTCCTTTTCTCTACACTTTATAATACTGTTCCCATCCTTTTCTTGGCGGAGGACCTACCAATAATTCGTTTGCTTTCTTATTATTTGTAATCACTTTTTTCTCCCGGTCAAATTCTAGTTTCATTCCTGTCCATTGGGCTAATACACCCAAACAAAATACCTGGCTCAGCGGTCCGGCTACGGAGAAAGGTGAACGGGTTTTTTCCTGGCCCATGCAGGCAAGCAGGAAGTTTTTAAAATGATCGGAAGTGCTTTGAGGTACCTCCGGAAGTTTTGAAGCCATTTCTTTTGCCTTCTCTTCAGGAATGATAGATAAAGTGCTGCCGTGTGATCCGCCTTTAAATGTCAATTCCTTACTGTAAATAATTTTTCCGGGATTTAACCTGACAGGTTGCAAAGCTCCGTTACTTGGCGGCGGGATATTCGGGTCAAGTCTTGAAACACCATATCCTGCAGGAATTGGAGGCAGGTTGTTAATGCCATCATACCACATTATTTCCAGCGGCGGCATGGCGCCTCTCTTTGGAAACTTAAATGAAAGAGTAGTGGACATCGGGTAAAAGAAATTATTATGTCCTTCCAGCTTAACAGGATTTATTTCATATGGCAATCCAAGATCTAAAAATTCATGCGCCGTATCAACGAGGTGAGCACCCCAGTCGCCCAATGCTCCCATTCCAAAGTCATACCAGCAGCGCCATTGGCCATTCACAAAATCTTTGTTGAATTCATGTCCCTGTGTAGCCATTTGCCATACATCCCAGTCCAGTGTTGATGGTTTGGTTTCGGCAGGAGGGAACGATTTCATATTGACATCCCAGCCATGCCAGCGGCGGGCAGAGTTCATGTGCGCCACTACCTGGGTTACATCTTTAATAATACCGGCCTCCACCCATGTTTTAAATTGAAAATAGTTTCCTTCCGAATGTCCCTGGTTACCCATTTGTGTCACCACCTTCGGATATTTTTTGGCCGCTTTCATCATCAGCTCCACTTCATGGAAAGTACGGGCCATTGGTTTTTCCACGTAAACGTGTTTGCCATAGGCCATTGCCATCATGGTCATTGGAAAGTGTGCAAAGTCGGGAGTGGCAATTGATACAGCATCAAACTGGTTACTCATTACATCAAACAATTGCCTGAAATCCTGGAAGCGGGGAACATTGGGAAACAACTTCAATGCATTTTGTGTATGCGGCGCTCCCATATCAACATCGCAAAGTGCCACAACATTTACCAAACCGGTTTTATTTAATGCCTGGATGACATCCCATCCCCGGTAACCAATACCGATACATGCTATATTAACTTTTTGTTGCGGCCAGCCTTTCAGAATGTATGGAGCAAATGCTGCCCCGGCCGAGGCCATCATTGTATCTCTTAAAAAGCTTCTTCTTGAATACCTGCTTTTATGCATGATCAATCGTTTTTGTTTTTTGTAATGGCGATTTACAGTTTCCTGACTTTAATATTCTTAAAAAAAACTTTGTTGCCATGATCCTGAAGTAAAAGATACCCCTTTTCTCTTTTACCAAAATCTGTCATTTCTTTAAACTTGCTTTGAGCAAACGCCTCTTTATATGATTCACTATCTCTATCGTACTCCAGCACTTTGACACCGTTGAGCCAGTGCTCAACATGATTTCCTTTTGATACAATACGAACAGTATTCCATTCTCCAACAGGATGAAGTATGTTTCCTGTTGATGAAGGTAATATATCATAAAGAGAACCTAATTTACGATTGCCATTTCTGCCTGCTTTTGCATCGGGATGTTTATCATCATCCAGTAGCTGGTATTCGGGTCCGAGAGCAGAGCCTAATCCACGTATAGGCGGGTTATAAATATGCACTGAATATTTTATACCACTGTTGGCGCCTTCGGTCAATTTAAAATCTACCTTAAATTCAAAATCACCAAGCTGCTCTTTTGTTATAATATCACCGCCAGACTGACGTCCGCCATTTTCATTAATATATAAAGTGCCATCAACAATATACCATCCCCTGGAAGGGAAGCTGTCTGAACCTGCACTTTTCCATTTATTCATAGACAGGCCATCAAACAATAATTCCCAACCATCTTTCTTTTCCTTCTCAGTTAGTTTATTATCCTGTGCGTAAATAAAACAGCAGGAAAACAAAAGTGAAATTGCGGACAGGTATAGCTTTTTCTTGAATAGGAATATGCCAGGCATCTCTTTATTTTTTTTAAAATTAAATGTTTTAGAAAGAAATCGACACGTTTAATTCCTTAGAACACCGGGATCATATTCTCCATATACAGCATCCCGGAAGCTGTTGTGAAGCTTTATATGGCCGAAAGGTTGCAATTGCGTAAGCAATACTGCTGTTTGTTCATTTTTGATATCATACCGGAATAAAATGCTTTATGCTCTATCCCGGAAAAATTCAACCACAATATGCCACCGCCAGTTCGGCACCAAGCCTTGCATTGTGTTTGATGAGGGCAATATTGGTGTCAAGGCTTTCACCTTTGGTGTGCTCAGCAATATATTTCAGTAAAAAAGGAGTGACGGCTTTGCCCGAGATGTGATTCTCTTTTGCTGCCCGCAAAGCCTGCTCAATATGAGTTTCCATTTCTGTTGCAGCAATTTCCTGTTCAGCCGGAACAGGATTGGCGATCAGCACAGCACCTTGCAGACCTAACTTCCATTTTGCATGCAGCATAGCGGCAATATCTTTTACGTTGTCCATCCGCAACGGAGAAAGATGTCCGCTGTTGCGGGAATAAAATGCGGGAAATTCATCCTGCCCGTAAGTGACAACAGGTATGCCCATTGTTTCAAGATATTCCAGCGTCAACCCGATATCCAGGATTGATTTTACACCGGCCGATATAACAGCAACGGATGTTTGCGCCATTTCGGTGAGATCGGCAGAGATGTCCATGCTTTCAGCTGCGCCGCGGTGCACACCGCCAATGCCACCGGTGACAAAAATTTTTATACCCGCCATGTCTGCAATTCGCATCGTAGCGGCCACGGTGGTGGCGCCATATAGTTTTTTACTGATGACATAGGGTATATCCCGCAGGCTCACCTTCCATACTTCTGTCGTCTCGCCTGAGGCGAGACCAAAATATTCCAGTTGCTCCCTGCCCAACCCCACATGGCATTGCCCGTTTAGTATCGCAATGGTGGCGGGCACAGCGCCGTTTTCTCTTACCACCTGCTCCACAGCCAGGGCCGTTTCTACATTTTGCGGGTATGGCATGCCGTGAGATATGATCGTGGATTCCAGCGCAACGACGGGTTGCTGACCGGCAACTGCCTCCTGCACTTCGGGAGATATGTTGAGCAGGGCATGCATCAGGCAGGATAATATTTATTAACTAATTGCAGCAGTGTTTGCTGATCAAGATGAATGGCAATGGCGCCATTTACCTGCAATATCTCGGCTGATAATGTATGGGCCAGCCGGAGACAATCAATATCTTCTTTACCCAGGTGCCGGCCCAGAATAAAACCCGATAGTGAACCATCGCCTGCACCGGTGCAATCCAGCACCTCTATTTTAGGAGCATGAAGGGTGATAGTTTTTTCTTTGTTGTATAATGCCGAGCCATGTTTGCCGTTATGCAGCCAGATGTTTTGAACACCCTTGTTCAATAATTCTTCCACCTGCAATTGAGTGAGAAATGATTCTTCGGAACAAAGCACGGGCAGTTCATCTTCATTGGGTGTGATCATGTGCAGACCGGCAAGATCCACATTGCGAAACTTTCTTGCCGGTGGCACAGAAACGGGTTCTATCACAAAAGGAATTCCTGTTTCCCGGCTAAACGACAGCAACCATTGGGCGGTATCTACATTGATATTGGCATCGGCCAGCAGGTAAGATGCGGTGAGCAGCAGGTCGCGGTGTTGTGAAAGATGTTCGGGTGTGATAAGATGATTGGCGGCATTGGTGAGAAAAGCGGTGTAAAGAGAACCATCCACATTTAAGATGCCGGTATATTTTCCCGATAAGCCATTGCGGGTGATGCTGGCATCCAGCTGCACACCTGCCTGGCGACATGTGTTTTTCAGCCAGTCGCCGTCGCTGTCGTTACCAAAAACACTTACTAGTTGTACCGGCACTTCCAATAATGCCAGCTGGTGAGCAATATTGCGGCTGACACCCCCGGCTGTTTTGGTGACAGTGGCATCGGTGGTAGTAGCCAACAGCAATTCGTTGCTGACATGAAAAAGCTCATCCACCAATGCAGCCCCAATACAGATAACCGGTTTTGACATGTTGCAAATGTAAGGCTGCCGCTACTGCGGCAAAAACTTAAAACAATGACAACAGGACAAAGGCGGGAGGTTCTTTATCTTTATAGCAAAAGCGAAAACCGCCAATGAAATTCTTTAAATGGCTGGGTATTGCGTTGCTGCTGCTGATCATCGTTTATTTCCTGGGGCCCAAACCTGCCACACCAACATATATAACTGAGTTGCCAGCTGTGCCTACAGCCGCTGCTCAACTGGAAGAATATATCCGGCAGCAGGAAGCAAAGCATCGCCTGAAAACCGACAATGAAGCAAGGATCAACTGGATCAATGATTCATTAAAACAAAAAACAGCATTTGCCGTGCTGTACCTGCATGGTTTTTCTGCCAGCCAGGAAGAAGGTTATCCTGTTCACCAGGATTTTGCAAAGAAATTTGGCTGTAATCTTTTCCTGAGCCGGCTTGCCGATCACGGTATAGACACTGCGGAAGCAATGGCGAATATCACTGCAGAAAAATTATGGAACTCAGCTAAAGAAGCGTTTGCCATCAGCAGGCAGCTGGGAGAAAAAATAATTATTATGGCCACATCAACCGGCGGCACACTGGCCCTGAAATTAGCCGCCGAATTTCCGCAGGAAGTAGCGGGGCTTATCCTGCTTTCACCCAACATTGCGATCAACGATCCCAATGCCTGGCTGCTCAATAATCCCTGGGGACTGCAGATAGCAAGACTGGTGCAGGGAAAATATGTAAAGGCTAAAGATACAACCGCCTTATATGCAAAATACTGGTACCCAAAATACCGGATGGAATCGGCTGTTCAGTTAGAAGAACTGCTGGAGACAACAATGAAAGAGTCCACGTTTGAAAAAGTGAAACAGCCGGCACTGGTCTTATATTATTATAAAGACGAAGAGAACCAGGACCCGGTAGTGAAAGTGTCTGCCATGAAAAGAATGTTCCGGCAATTGGGCACTGCTGATAGTTTGAAAAGAATGATCGCTGTTCCGAATGCCGGCGAACATGTAATAGGATCACATATAAAATCAAAAGACCTGGCTACCGTGCAGCAGGAGTGTGATCGTTTTGCTGTTGAAATACTCCGCCTTCAGCAATGAGTGCAATTATTTTACGCAAACGTTTACCTGGAAACTTTCCATCATAAGGTTGTAAATTACGGGTAGCGCAAGTGTAACTCATTTCTTCACTTATCAAACTGCTGCTATGCCATCCCGCTTATCCCGTCGTGATGTATTAAAGGTTTTTGGCGCCACCGTTGGCGGAACTTTTTTTCCATTTTCATCCTGGGCCCGTAATGAAAATGGCGAACCGCTGATATTGCCGGATGAACTATTGCAGCAACCGCTGGCCAGGCCTGTTACGGCCATCACTCTCGGAGCCGGGTCAAGAGGGAATGTATATGGCAACTATGCGGTGGAGTATCCCGGTCAGCTGGATATAGTTGGTGTGGCGGAACCCATTCCCCTTCGCAATGAACGGTATGCCCAAAAGCATAAGATAGAAGCGGCCCGCCGTTTCAACACCTGGGAAGATGTTTTCAAACAACCCAAATTTGCTGATGCGGTCATCATCTCCACCCCGGATGATCTGCACTATGGTCCCTGCATGGCGGCATTGAAGATGGGCTATGATGTGTTATTGGAAAAACCGATCTCTCCTTCGGAAAAAGAATGTCGTGAAATACTGGCGTTATCAAAAAAGACCGGTCGTATCGTGGCGGTTTGTCATGTGCTGCGCTATGCACCGTATTTTATCAAACTACGGGAGCTGATGCAAAGCGGCGCTATCGGCGAAGTGGTGAGTATACAGCATTTTGAACCGATTGAGCATGTGCACATGAGCCACTCCTATGTCCGCGGCAACTGGCACAACAGCAAACAAACCACCCCGATCATATTGGCAAAATCATGTCATGATCTTGATATCATCAAATGGATGATTGATAAACCATCAAGACAAATACAGGCATTTGGCGATCTGAAGTGGTTTAAAAAAGAAAATGCACCGGCGGGAAGCACCGCCCGTTGCACCGACGGCTGCAGGGTTGAAGCCGAATGTCCATATTCCGCCCTACGCATTTATTATCGTAACCGCAGCCGGGTACGGGTGTTTGATTTGCCCGACGACATAGAACAGCATGCTGCACACATTATGGAAAAACTGAAAACCACCAATTACGGCCGCTGTGTGTACCGGATGGAAAACGATCAATGTGATCACTATGTGTGCAATATCCAGTTTGCAGATAGTGTAACGGCAGCCTTCTCCATGGAGGCCTTTACCTCCTACGAAGGAAGAAGAACAAGAGTAATGGGCAGCATGGGTGATATTGTTGGCGACATGAGTTCTTTTGTACTCACTGATTTTCGCAACGGCAAAAAAACAGAATGGAAACAGGAATCTGATGCTCATGGCGGTGGGGATTGGCGGCTGGTGGCCGACTGGGTGCAAGCCGTTGCCAAACAGGATGCATCGTTGCTCTCTTCCACTATTGACGCATCCATAGAAAGCCATGTGATGTGTTTTGCAGCGGAAAAAAGCCGCAAAGAAAATACGGTGGAGCAGATCAGGCTGTGATCATCATTAAGCGGCGATACCATCTGTATCTGCAAATACGCAGTTCATCATATTCTGCACAGAAGGCCCATTGCTTTCTATAACTTTTAGTAAAATATAAGTATAGTTATGAAAGCAAAAATTTTTACCTGCATCAGTTTGTTGTTTTTATTAGCTAAAGCTGGCATCACATCAGGCATCAGCACCAGCAATCTTACCTGGTATTTTGAAGGAGGTCCTGCAAACAGGTCATCGTACGCAATTTTTACGTTGCAGTGGGACAACGCCTGGAACACGGCAAAGAATCATGACGCCGCCTGGGTATTTCTGAAATTTTCAAGAACGGGTAGCTCTCCCCGGCATGCCTATCTCTTAAAGGATGGTGTCAAAGTGATCACAGATCACAGTAATAAAAACACAAAGTTCTCCGTAAAGATCAGCGAAGACCAAACAGGTTTTTTTATTCATCCTGCAGAACGGTTCAGGGGTAAAGTGCACCTGACCATAAGGGTGAACCTTGACATGCAAAGGATCGGGAATCCTGGCTCCTCCACTGGTCTTTCTTTATTGGCACATGGCATCGAGATGGTACACATTCCTTCCGGTTCTTATTTTTTAGGCGAAGCTGATACTGCTACAGCCCGGCAATTTCAAAGTTTTTATCTCTCCGATGCAGAAGGAAAACATGCGGGACTGTTTGAAATGAAAAATGAGGACCAGGAAATTACTGTTGGCAAAGGAAGCCTGTATTACAATGCAACAGAACCGCAATACCAGGGAGACATGAAAGGAACGATCACAAAAGAATTTCCAAAGGGAGTAAAAGGATTTTATTGCATGAAGTATGAACTGACACAGGGGCAGTATGCGGAATTTCTGAGTTCATTGAGTCCGCAGCAAAATACAGTTCGTGTAAACACAGCCGGGAGTATGTATTACCTGCAAAGAGGCAGCATAAAACTTCATGGCTCGTCTTATGTGGCTGAATTTCCCAACAGACCTTGCAATTTTATTAGTTGGGATGATGCCATGGCCTATGCAGATTGGGCAGCGCTGCGGCCAATGACCGAACTGGAATTTACCAAAGCAGCAAGGGGCACCGAAAGACCAAAACCTAATTCATTTCCCTGGGGCAATAACAGCAAGGAAAAGATACAACGACTTGTAAACACTACAGGTGATCTTGTATGGAGCAACGGGCTCAATGAATCTGGTTTGAGTGATTTAAATCTTGATGAGTATGGAGCTTCTTATTATTGGGTGCTTGATCTTGCAGGCAGCCTTTGGGAAAGAGTGATAACGATCGGAGATGAAAAAGGAAGATCATTTACGGGTTTGCATGGAGATGGACAATTATCCGGGTATGGTTCAGCCAATGTTGCCAACTGGCCGATGGGTAATGATGAAACAGGTGGGTTTGGCTTCAGGGGCGGAGGATTCTATACACACGACAGAAGTTATCATGAGTTCAATCCCTATAGTCCGGTTTCTTATCGCAGGTTCGCAGCATGGAGCGGAGGTGCAAGAGTTGAAAGTTATGGATCGAGGTTTGTGAGAACAGAGTAAGGATTTATACAAAAGAAAAAGCCTCAGCAAATTTGCCGGGGCTTTGTGGTGTGGGGCGGGATCGAACCGCCGACACAAGGATTTTCAGTCCTTTGCTCTACCGACTGAGCTACCGCACCTTTACCAGCAGTTGCCTTAGCGAAGGCTGGATTCCTGAAACACATCAACTCCGATAAGTGGAAGCCTATCCTTTGTTTTTGTGCTTCGGGGCTGCAAATATAGAGGGAATTCACATTAAATCCACAATTCAGGCCCACAAAGTTTCTCTACATACCATATTCACTCAGGAACTTGATCCGCATGATTTTCAGCTGCTCCCAGTTGAAATTATGTGCTGCCAGCTCTTCCTGTGCCACCTGCAAAGAGGAGGTGTCGCATCCCTTAAAATATTCGATGATCTCTTCCTGTTCATATTCGTCCAGCATCTCATCTATGGCGTAGTCAAGATTCAGCTTGGTACCGCTGGCCGCAATGGTTTCCATTTCTTCCAGCATTTCATCCATCCGCCAACCTTTATTTTTGGCGATCGTTTCCAGCGACACTTTTTTATCGGTGTTCTGAATGATATAAACCTTGCTGCCGCTTTTGTTCACCACACTCTTCATCACAAAATCATCGGGCTTTTCGATATTGTTTTCTTCCACATACCGGGCAATGAGTTCAACAAAGGGTTTTCCGTAACGCAATGCTTTTCCCTTGCTCACTCCCTGGCATTTTTCAAGTTCCGTCACCGTGGTGGGATACATGGTAGCCATATCCTGCAATGATGTTTCCAGGAAAATCACAAAAGGCGGCAGGTTTTTCTTTTTAGCTTCTTTCTGCCGCAACTCTTTCAGCATTTCAAAAAGCCTGTCATCTGCCGCAGCGCCGATGGTTGATTCAGTTCCTTCTTCATCATCAGCATTGGCATCGTCATAAAGATGGTTGAGAATAACCTTGAATGATTTGGGTTTTTTCAGGAAAGCCTCGCCTTTCTTGGTAAACTTCAACACACCATACTCTTCAATATCCTTTGTCAGCATTCCTTCCAGTATCAGCTGGCGGATCAGTGAATTCCAGAACAGGTTGTCTTTATCGTTGCCGCTGGCGAAAATATCCAGCCCGTCATGACGGAACATTTTTATCTGCGGGGTTAATCTTCCGGTCAGTATCTGAACAATGTATTCGGTAGCAAATCTTTCATCCAGCGTTTTGATGGCTTTCAAAGCAATAACCGCTTCATCTTTTGCCTCCACTTTATCTTTCGGGTGTTTGCAGTTGTCGCAATGACCACAATTTTCTTTTTCATATTCTTCTCCGAAATAACTCATCAGCACTTTGCGCCGGCACACACCACTTTCGGCAAAGGCAACCGTTTCGCTGATCAGTTGTGCACCCACTTCTCTTTCGCTAAGCGGTTTGTCCCGCATCAGGTGTTCCAGCTTGCTGACATCTTTATGTGAATAGTAAAGAATACACTTTCCCTCCAGCCCGTCACGGCCGGCACGACCGGTTTCCTGGTAATAATTCTCAATGGATTTCGGGATGTTATAGTGAATGACAAACCGGATATCGGGTTTGTCAATACCCATACCAAAGGCAATGGTAGCGCAGATCACCTGCACTTCTTCGCTGAGAAACTGGTCCTGTCTGTCTGCCCGCAGTTTGCTGTCGAGACCGGCATGATAGGCAACAGCTTTGATGCCGTTGGCCATTAATATGCCGGCGAGTTCTTCTGTTGTTTTGCGGTTCAGCGTGTAGATAATGCCGCTTCTTCCTTTCATTCCTTTAATGAAACGGACAATGCTTTCGTCGGTCTGGTTCTTCTTGATCTTTGGCAACACTTCATAATACAGGTTGGGCCGGTTGAAAGAAGAAATGAAAATATTGGGATCGTGCAGGTCCAGGTTTTTTACAATATCACTCTGCACTTTGGGTGTAGCAGTGGCGGTGAGTGCAATCACAGGTGCATCCGGGTTTATCTGTATCATCATTTCACGCAACCTTCTGTACTCGGGGCGGAAATCATGTCCCCACTCAGAGATACAGTGTGCTTCATCTACGGCAAAGAAAGAAATAGTGAGATCAGAGAAGAATTCAAGATTCTCCTGTTTGGTCAGTGTTTCCGGGGCAACATAAAGCATTTTGGTTTTGCCGGTGAGCAAGTCATCATGCACTTCTTTTATTTCCTTTTTATTGAGCGTTGAATTGAGAAAGTGGGCCACTTCATCATTGCTGCTGTAACCACGGACCAGGTCCACCTGGTTTTTCATCAGGGCAATAAGCGGCGAGACAATGATGGCCACTCCATCGCTGACCATGGCAGGCAGCTGGTAACAGAGGCTTTTTCCCCCGCCGGTTGGCATGATGACAAATGTATCATGACCGGCCAGTAATGATTCAATCGCCTTTTCCTGTGTGCCTTTGAATTTATCAAAACCAAAATACTCCTGGAGTGCTTTATGCAGGTCAAACTTTTTTTTCGTCACACCTGCTTTTGCAGCAGGCTTTGTGGTTTCTTTAATCTTGGCTGTTTTAGCAGCGGTGGTTTTTCCGGCGGCTTTTTTAACTGTTGTTCCCATTACTCAAAAATTTCCATCGCACTTTAATAAATGCAGATTTATTAAGATACTCATTTTTACCCGATCCCGGTGCTGTGGCCAGGCGAATTTTTACACAGGCGGTCTGGACGATCAGGTGAATAAGTGTTTTCTCTCTGTTCATCAGGGCTATCGGCATTGCGCCACTCACCGGCAGGAATTCCTGTCGCACGGCCCTTTTTTTCAGGAGCCCGCCTGAAGGCAGGCAGGGGCGGCGAATTTACAACGGATTAGTGATTTTTGACAGGTGAATTCGTTAAAAATGAACTGCAACGTTTGCATAATGGTTACTTGCTTGTAAATCCTCTAATTTTACCGCCACATTGAAAAGGATTGCAGCAAGGATCGTATTTGAATAACTGAAAATCAGTTCCGCCCCGGCGGAGAAAGGAATGAACAAACATCACTACGTAGCAATAATGGCCGGGGGAATCGGCAGCCGTTTCTGGCCCATGAGCCGCAGCAATTTCCCCAAACAGTTTTTGGATATTCTCAATATCGGCAAAACACTTATCCAGCAAACCTTTGAGCGTTACAGCAAGCTGGTGCCTAAGGAAAACATTTATATCATCACCTCGCAGGAATATGTTTCTATTGTAAAAAAACAATTGCCCGATGTGAGTGAGGATAATATCCTGGCCGAACCTTCTAAAAAGAACACGGCTCCCTGCATCGCTTATATCAGTTTCAAGTTATTCAAAAAAGATCCAAAAGCGGTGATGATTGCCGCACCGTCAGATAATCTTATTCTTGAAACAGATGAATTTATCCAGACGGCCACCAAGGCACTGGATTTTGTAGATTCTATCAATGCCCTTGTGACCATTGGTGTAAAACCCACTTATCCCAACACAGGTTATGGTTATATCCAGCACGACGACCTGGTGCCGGTGCCGGGTATTTACAAGGTGAAAACGTTTACCGAAAAACCCAATAAAGAACTGGCAAAAACTTTTATTGCCAGCGGCGATTTTTTGTGGAATGCGGGCATCTTCACCTGGAAAGTGAAAAACATTATTGCGGCTTTTGAAAAACACCTGCCGGAGATGTATGAGGTGTTTGCTGCGGAGAAAAATAAATTCAACACGGCAGAAGAAGCGGCGGCCATTGAACAGATCTATCCGCAGTGCACCAATATCTCCATTGATTTTGGCATTATGGAAAAGGCGGAGAATGTTTATGTGATACCGGCCTCCTTCTCCTGGAGCGATCTTGGCACCTGGAACAGCGCCTGGGAGAATATGGAGAAGGATTATTTTGGCAATGCCGTGGCCGGCAAGAATGTGATGGTGGTGGATGCCAGCAACTGCATGGTGCATGTGCCCGATGGAAAGCTGGTGTTATTGCAGGGGCTGAATGAATATATCGTGGTGGACACCAAAGACGTACTGATGATCTGCAAAAAAGATAAAGAACAGGAGATCAAAGAGTATGTGGCAGAAGTGAAAAGGAACAAGGGAGACAAATTTTTATAAAGAAAGCCCCGGTTCGCCGGGGTTGTTTATTTTTAGGGAAATATCTTTTCTATGCCACCTTATCCCTTTCACAACATTTTATTCCTCGATATAGAAACGGTGCCGCAGCATCCCTCTTTTGACCTGGTGTCCAACGACTGGAAAGATCTCTGGGCTAAAAAAGCCGAAGCATTGTTGCGCACAAGAGAAGAAGAAACGACAGAAAGTATTTATCCCCGTGCCGGCATCTATGCTGAATTCGGAAAGATCATCTGCATCAGCTGCGGCTATATACAGGGTCATGGCGATAGCAAAAAAATGACCCTGAAATCCTTTGCCGGCGATAATGAAAAACTATTGTTACATGAATTTTCTGAAATGGTGAACCGCTGGGCAGCCAATGAACCCAAATTTCTTTGTGCCCACAATGGGAAAGAATTTGACTTTCCCTATTTATGCCGCAGGCTTATCATCAACCACCTGCCCATCCCGGCTGTATTGAACATGTCGGGCAAAAAACCCTGGGAAGTAAATCATCTTGACACAATGGAGCTGTGGAAGTTTGGTGATTTTAAGAGTTATACCACACTAAACCTGCTGGCTCATGCACTCGGTGTGCCCACGCCGAAAGATGATATTGATGGCAGCATGGTGTGGGAAGTGTACTGGAAAGAAAAAAACCTTGACCGCATTGTTACCTATTGCCAGAAAGATGTGGTGACGGTGGCACAGATCTTTTTGCGGTTGCAGGGGGAGGCGCTGATCAAAAATGAGAACATTGAAATAAAAGCATAATGGAACGAACCAATTACTCCTCCGGCGCTAAATGGGAAGATATTGTTGGCTATAGCCGTGCCGTCAAAGTGGGTAATATCATTGAAGTGACCGGCACCGTAGCCGTTGATGAAAACAGCAACCTGGTTGGCGGCAGCAGCGCCTATGAACAAACAAAGTTCATTATACAAAAGATCGAAACCGTTCTGAACAAAGCAGGCGGTTCACTAAAAGATGTGGTAAGAACAAGAATGTTTGTCACCGACATCAGCCGCTGGGAAGAATATGGCAGGGCCCACGGCGAGTTTTTCAACGACATCAAACCCTGCACCTCGATGATCGAAGTGAAAGGGCTGATAGCCCCGGAATATTTAATAGAGATTGAAGCAACTGCCATCATGAGTGAATAACTTCGCCGCATGAGCAGTCCTTCGGTTCACTCCAAACTTCCCCATGTTGGCACCAGCATTTTCACCGTGATGAGTGGTTTGGCCACCCAACACAATGCCATCAATCTCGGCCAGGGTTTTCCTGATTTCCCGATGAGCAAAGAGCTGACAGCATTAGTGAATGAAGCGATGAAGAATGATCATAACCAGTATGCGCCCATGGCCGGGTGGCCACCGCTGCTGAATGCCATTGCAGATAAGATCGGATACCTGTATCAAACAAAAATTGATCCGGCAGCGGAGATTACCATCACTCCCGGCGGCACCTATGCTATCTACACGGCCTTCACCACCATCCTGCAGCCCGGCGATGAGGTCATTCTTTTTGAACCCGCCTTTGACAGCTATATTCCGAATATTGAAGTGAACGGGGCCAAAGCGGTTCCCGTTCACCTGGTTTATCCCGGTTATCATATTGACTGGGAGGCGGTGAAAAAAGTGATCACTCCAAAAACCAAAGCGATCATCATTAATACACCGCACAATCCCACCGGCACGGTGGTCAGTGAAACGGATATAGAGGAATTGCGGAAGATCGTTGCCGGCACCAATATCTTTATCATCAGTGATGAAGTGTATGAACACCTCATCTTTGACAAGGTGCCGCACCAGAGTATTCTTCGTTATCCCGATCTGCTGCAACGCAGTTTTGTTTGTTTCTCTTTTGGCAAAGTGTATAACTGCACGGGCTGGAAGCTGGGCTATTGTGTGGCACCGGCAGAATTGATGAAAGAGTACAGGAAAGTGCACCAGTTCAATTGTTTCAGTTGTTTTACGCCGACACAGGTGGCGCTGGCCACATTTTTACAGAACAAGGAAGCTTATTTGTCTTTGTCATCTTTCATGCAGGCCAAAAGAGATTTTTTTAAACAATTGATGCAGCAGACAAGGTTCACCCTGCAGGAGTCCCGTGGCAGCTATTTTATTTGCGGCAGCTATGAACGCATCAGCGATGAGGCCGACCTGGATCTTGCTATCCGGCTGACCAAAGAGGTTGGTGTGGCCACTATTCCGGTTTCCGCCTTTTACCGGAACGGAAAGGATGATAAAGTGCTGCGGTTTTGCTTTTCTAAAAAAGAAGAAACGCTGGAAGCCGCAGTTGAAAAGTTAGCAAAAGTCTGATGTCAATAGATGCAAGGTATAAAGGGATTTTCTACATGCTGCTCGCTGCCCTTGGTTTTTCACTCATGGGCGGGGCTGCCAAGTTATTAAAAGGGAGTTTTGGTGCAGGGCAGTTGGTTTTCTGGAGAAATATGATCGGGTTGCTGGTGCTGGTAGCTGGTTTTATGCTGCGACCACCGATGAACAAAGGAGGTAAACTTCACTGGCTTGTTTTCCGCGGCATGATGGGAACCATCGCACTTTACACTCTTCTTTACAGCATTCTTCATATCCCGCTGGGCACTGCGATGACCTATAATCTTACATCGGCATTGTTCATTGCTGTTTTCTCGTTTTTGTTATTCAGGGAATATCACGGAAAAAGAGTGCTGCTCGCCGTGTTGCTGGGCTTTGCCGGGATGTTGCTGATCTATAAACCCGCTATGCATTTTCCTTTACACTATCATTTGGTGGGACTGCTCTCCGGCATCACCTCTGCGCTGGCTTATATCACCGTGAACCGGCTTGCCGGTTATTATGATGCAAGGATCATTGTGCTGGCTTTTATCGGCACAGGCGTTTTGGTTCCAACATTGCTTATGCTGACCGGGTATATTATTAATATCCCCACAGACGATGTTTTCTTTATCGCCTGGCGATGGCCGCAGGGGATTGAGTGGATCTATGTCTTATCATTGGGGTTGTTTGCGTTGTTCGGTCAATATTTTGTTACCAAAGCCTATGGCGCTGATAAGGCCGGCATCGTTTCTTCCATCGGTTATGCCAATATCATTTTCTCCGTATTTATCGGTATGGCGCTGGGCGATGCCTTCCCCGACTGGATGTCGCTGTCAGGTATTTGCTGCATCATTTTGAGCGGTGTATTGATCTCTCTTTTCAAACGCAAAACAAGAGCCTGATTTCTGCTGCTTGTTTTTTACATTCGGTGTACAAACCTGCTTGTATGGCGAATCGTTTACTATTGCTTTCGTTTATATTGCTTTTTACCAATGCACTGGCACAGCCAATTCTTTCACCCCGTGAGCAGGCCAAAGTGATTGATGAAATACTGGCCGATCGGTTGAATAACCTGTTGCCCTCACTCATGAAAGAGACAGGTATGGATTGCTGGCTGCTCATCAGCGAAGAATACAACGAAGACCCCGTATTAAAAACCATGCTGCCGGCCACCTGGATGTCGGCACGCCGCACTACCATGCTGCTTTTTTTCTATGATGAAAAAAAGCAGGCGGTTGAGAAACTGGCTATTGCCCGCTATAATGTGGGAGAAAGCATCAAAGCGGCATGGGACATGCAAAAATTTCCAGATCAGTGGGATGCGCTGGTCAATATTATTACAACAAGAAACCCGCAAAAGATCGGTATCAATATCTCAGCAGATTTTGGCCATGCCAACGGAATGGATCATACCAATTATTTGCAACTGATAAAAATGCTGCCGCCGGTTTTTCAAAAGAAAGTGGTATCAGCAGAAAAATTGGCTGTGCGCTGGCTCGAAACAAGAACGGAAAGGGAAATGCAAATTTATCCGCAACTGGTATCTATCACTCATGCCATTATTGAAGAAGGCTTTTCAGAAAAAGTGATTACTCCGGGCATCAGCACCACGGATGATGTGGTCTGGTGGTTTCGTAAAAAAATAAATGAGCTTGGGCTTGATACCTGGTTTCATCCTTCGGTAGCCGTACAGCGCAGCGACAGCAGCAGTTTTGAACACCTGCGCAGTTTTTCCAACAGGCCAAAGGATGATGTGATCCGCCCCGGCGACCTGTTGCATGTGGATATTGGTATCACCTACCTGCGTTTGAATACCGATTGCCAGCAACATGCCTATGTATTGTTACCCGGCGAAAAAGCACTGCCCGGTTATTTGGAAAAAGCGTTTGCTACAGCCAACCGGGTGCAGGATATACTGACCGGACATTTCAAAAAAGGAAAAACGGGAAATCAAATACTGGCTGATGCGCTGGCCCAATGCAAAAACGAAAATTTACAGGCGGTCATCTATACGCATCCGTTAGGTTATCATGGTCATGCAGCAGGACCTACCATAGGTATGTGGGATAACCAGGGAGTAGTTCCGGGATCTGGTGATCACCCGTTGTATGAACAGACCGCTTACTCCATCGAACTCAATGCCGCCACCTATATTCCGGAGTGGAAAAAAAGTATCCGCATCATGCTGGAAGAAGACGGCTATTTTGACCAACGGGGCTTTCGCTATATAAATGGAAGGCAACGACAGGTTCACCTGGTTCCCCGCCACAAGACCGCCATCGGGCAATAAACACTCTTATTAGCCACTCATCCAAAAAAGATTTGTTTGTCTGAAATTCTTTATCGTATATTTGCGATATAAGATAGAAAATAGCAAAAAACAAATTTCAAATTCCTGATGGCTATCCACAAAAAAGAAGAGTTCAGCGCCAAAGAACAATCCCTTGCTGCCTTTGCCAAGGCCCTGAGCCACCCGGCACGCATTGCCATATTGGGTGTGCTGGCCAAAAGAAACCAATGTATCTGTGGTGAAATAGTAGATGTGCTGCCACTGGCACAAAGTACCGTAAGCCAACACCTGAAAGAACTAAAAAATGCCGGTCTGGTTGATGGTGAAACAGATGGCCCCCGCAGTTGCTACTGCATCAACTGGAAAGCCTTTGAAAAATTCAATACTGATTTTAATTCCCTGTTTGAAAAACTGAAAGAACAAAATGCGAAATGCTGTTAACCATTAAACCTTAACCTCCAAAAGTATAGTCATGAAAATTATTATCTCATCGCTGCTGTTGCTGGTAGTGGCCGCTGCAACAGCCCAGAAAAATAAAATTACAGCCCCACCTGCTTCAGGACATTACAAAAAGCTTAGTTCATTCGGTATTTCGCCAACAAAAGGAATGGAGGCATTCGATACGCTTCGGTTTGTGCTGGCAGCAGGAGAAACCAAAGTGGAGCATATTGAAAGAATTCCGGGCGGACCTTCAGCCAGGAAGAAAACAGCCCCGGAATCCAAATGCGATCCCGCAGCCTGTCAGCCCGGTGATCTCATCGGCAACGGACGAAAAAGAGAGCCGCACTATCTCAGCAAAGAGGAAAAATTTTTTATTCCTGATCCCCCGGCTAATAGTTCAGCACAAACCCGTGCGGAATTAGACTACCTGTTGCAGTTGCAGGGTCGTCGCAGCGCCGAAGACGAAAGAGCCTCTGCTTATTATGCCGGGGTTTATTACAGGCCTGGTGTGAAACCGGAGGATAAAGAGTATGCACGGTTTCAACGTAACCTGTTTCATATTGGCCGTTCCATCGGCACCTGGTTCAATGAAGATTCATTACCGGTTACGGCTAACCTGGTCGCCGGCGTATGGGAAGATGCCAGCTATTACATATGGAAATACAAGAATTATTTTCTTCGTATCAGGCCTTATAAACTCGATACAAGAATCAATAATCTTGAAGAAACCAATTGGGCGGCCTATCCCAGTGGTCATGCGACCAATTCCTATGTGAATGCGTATCTCTTTTCGGAGTTATTACCGGAATTCAGTGCTTTCTTCATAAAAGACGCCTATGATATGGCTCATTCAAGAGAGATCATCGGGGTGCATTATCCCAGCGATTCGGAAAGCGGTCGGGTGCTGGCTTACCAGTTAGTGAAAAGATTGCTGCAGGATGACCAGTTCAAAAAAGATTTCGCAGCCGCCAAAAAAGAAATCAAAACCGTAAGAGCCACCAAAGGATTTTAAACTTCAAAAACAATAGTCATGAACAATGAAACGCAATTAAAGGAGCTGGTAAAACAGAAATACAGCGAGATTGCTTTACAGGAAAAAACAGTGAACCAGTCTTCCTGCTGCGGTGCCACCGCCTGCTGCGGCGATGATGTCTATAACATTATGGCCGATGATTACACAAAACTAGAAGGTTATAATCCCGATGCCGACCTGGGATTGGGTTGCGGCCTTCCCACCGAATTTGCAAAGATCAAAGAAGGCGATACCGTAATAGACCTGGGCAGCGGGGCCGGCAATGATGCCTTTGTGGCCCGGAAGATCGTGGGTGAAAAAGGAAGGGTGATCGGTATTGATTTCACCGAAGCCATGATCGAAAAAGCCATAGCCAACGCAGATAAACTTGGTTTCAACAACGTGGAGTTCCGGCAGGGAGATATTGAGAGCATGCCGGTGACGGCCAATAAAGCCGATGTGATTGTGAGCAATTGTGTGCTGAATCTGGTTCCTAACAAACACAAAGTATTCAGTGAAATTCACCGGGTGCTGAAACCCGGGGCCCATTTCTCCATTTCCGATATTGTGCTGGAAGGCGAACTGCCGGAGAAATGGAGAACCGTGGCAGAGATGTATGCCGGCTGCATTTCTGGTGCTATTCAAAAGAAAGATTACCTCGGTATCATTGAAGAAGCCGGGTTTACAAATATCACCGTGCAAAAAGATAAAACCATCGCCGTGCCGGATGAAATATTGAAGAATTATTTCAGCGATGAGGAAATAAATTCTTTTAAGAATAGCAATACAAGAATCACAAGCATTACTGTGTATGCTGAAAAACCAGCCAAAGACAGCCGTAATTGTTGCGAACCGGGCAGCGGTTGTTGCTGATACGTCTCTATATTTTATAACCATAAAAAGTAAAGCCATGAAAGTAAACATGAACCAGTACAACGATCCCGGAACGGGTTGTTGTGGCGGCCTGACCGACTTCGGTTGCTGCTAAAAACAAAAGCATGTCGCGGTTCATCGCCGTGGCATGCTTTTTAAAAACATATTTATGAAAAAGAAATTACTCTTTGTCTGCATTGAAAACTCCAACCGCTCCCAGATGAGCCAGGCATTTGCGAATATGCTTGGCGGGGAGAATGTGGAAGCCTATAGTTCCGGCTCACGGCCTTCCGGAAAAATAAATCCGAAAGCCATTGCCGCCATGAAAGAGCTGGGTTATGATCTCACAACGCATCATTCCAAATCATTGGATGAAGTGAAAGCATTTGCCCCCTTTGATGCTGTGGTCACCATGGGTTGTGGTGATGCCTGTCCCTGGATGCCGGCCAAACAATTCATTGACTGGCAGATACCCGATCCAAGGGAAATGAATGAAGACGATTTCCGGAAAGTGAGGGACTTGATAAGAGATAAAGTAAACAACCTGCTCGCTTCATTTGTATAAAAAGAGGTATTATTTGTCTAATTAACCCGGGGTAGTGTCTCGGTTTGAAATGTTGCCACAAACCAGCCTGCCGGTAGGCAGGGGCACAAAGGCACGTAGGAACACCAAGTGTTCTTTGTAAATACTTAGTGACTTAGAGTCTTCGCGGCATATATTTTTAAAATTTTGAAACGGGTACACTACCGTACCCGGACATATAGACGAAATCAGGAAAATTTTCTAATCTTTGTGAGTGCTAAAACAAATTTCGGCTACCGAAAAAATTATTTTATTATTTGCAGCAGCAATAGTTTCTACTGGCGCCGTCCTGTATTTTTCAAATATAAGTGCTTTTCACTGGTTTGTAATGGAAGATGGTATCGTTGAATGGCTGACGGTAGCGGGATTAATAACCACTGCAATAGTTTGCTTTCACCGGTTGGTATTCTTTTTCCGCAGGAAAACGACACTGTTTCTTTTTGTGACGCTGGGACTGGGGCTGGCTATGGTTTTTGTTGCCGGGGAGGAAATTTCCTGGGGACAGCGCATTTTTAATTTTAAATCACCCGATTATTTTTTAAAAAATAATTCCCAGCAGGAAACGAACATTCACAATCTCATTTTTAAAGGGATACGCATAAACAAGGCGATTTTCACTTATTTACTGATGGGCACACTGGCACTATATCTCCTGGTATTGCCCGTCTTGTTTAATAAACATAAAGGAATTAACAGAATAATTAATTCCTGCGGAATACCTGTTGCAAGAGCTTACCAGGTAATTGCTTTTGTTGTTGCTTTAGGATTAACCTCCTGCATTCCGCATGGAAAAAGCCCCGAATTGCTGGAATGCTGCGGGGTTTTGTTGTTTTACCTGGTTGTCAGGTTTCCTCAAAACAAGGCTACGTTCCGATAAAAATTTTTTGAGCGAAGAATAAAAGCCGGGAAAACTAGCATCATTCAGCAGTTACTATTTTTTTGATAAGCACTACCTGGCCAAGATGATAATGTATATGCTCTGCAATTCCCTGCAGGTTGCGAAACCAGGTTCCGTATTTTTCATCAATAAAAATTTCTGATAGCCTGCTATCGGGCAAGGCTTCAACCAGCTGAGCAAAAATTTCGGCATCAGTCCATGTTTTTTGCAGCAAATTCTCCCAATCCTCTTGCGACTGTATGGGAGGGAGGTTAAAACTATAAGCATCTTTGGCTTCCAGCGGCCCGCCCTGCAGCACCTTTGTCACAGCAGCAATATAATAATGCATGTGATAAACAAGCACAGCAATCGTATTGAACGAATGAACTTTTTCGGTGGCTTGCTGCCAGCTAATACCCGTAACCGTTTCTTTCAGGTTTACAGAAGTCCAGTTTCCCCCGAAGTGTGCATCACGGATATGTTTGGCAATCTGGCTGGTTGTGGTCATTGTAAATTGATTGAATATTACTTCTTATATCACAAGCTTGTCTAAAAACTACAACTATTTCAACTGAAACAGTTGTGATTTATGTACATTTCCTATCTTTCTTTTCTTAAACACCTGCTATGTACCGATCAAAGATAGCCGGAATCGGCATGTACGTCCCGGCCAATGTGGTGACGAATAATGACCTGCTCAAATACATGGACACCAGTGATGAATGGATACAGGAAAGGACCGGTATCAAAGAACGCCGCTATGCCCATCGCACCAACGAAACCACCACCACCATGGGTGTGGAGGCTGCCAAAATCGCTATTGAAAGAGCCGGGATCACCCCACAGGATATAGATTTCATTGTTTTCGCCACGCTAAGCCCAGACTATTATTTTCCCGGTTGCGGGGTGTTGCTGCAAAGAGCCATGCAAATGAAAGATGTTGGAGCCCTCGATGTCCGTAACCAATGCAGCGGGTTTGTGTATGCTCTTAGTGTTGCTGATCAGTTTATCAAAACCGGGATGTATAAGAATATCCTGGTGGTGGGGGCTGAGAAACATTCTTTTGGTCTTGATTTCAGCACAAGAGGCAGAAATGTATCGGTGATATTCGGCGATGGCGCCGGCGCAGTGGTGCTGCAACCTGTTGAAGGCGATGGAAAGGGAATCCTTTCAACTCATTTGCACAGTGATGGCAATAATGCGGAGATACTGGCCATGTACAACCCCGGTACACATGCCAATCACTGGACAGAACAAAAGCTGGCAGATTTTGACGAAGCAGAAATCGGAGAAATGTTTATGAGCCATACCATGATTGACAACGCACAAAATTTTCCATTCATGGACGGCCCCTCTGTTTTTAAGGTGGCAGTTGAAAAGTTTCCTGCGGTAATTATAGAAGCATTGACGGTAAACGGACTTCAGACCTCGGATATTTCACTCTTGATACCACACCAGGCCAATTTGCGCATCAGCCAGTTTGTGCAAAAGAAACTGGGATTAAGCGACAACCAGGTGTATAACAATATCCAGAAATTTGGCAACACCACTGCCGCTTCTGTGCCGATTGCCCTTTGCGAAGCATGGGAGCAGGGAAAAGTGAAACCCGGTGACCTGGTTTGCCTGGCCGCATTTGGCAGCGGCTTCACCTGGGCCAGCGCATTAATAAGATGGTAATTTGTGTAAAGATGAAACAACTATCATCTGAAGGATGCCATCTTTGTGGTGAAATAAACGGCGTAAAAAATGAATAAGATTTATTGGACATTAGCCTTACTTTTTTGCACTATGGCTGCCGCGGCACAGGATAACTGGAAGATTAAGCTCAACGGGAAATTGTTGCTGACCAGTTCAGCAGAAGACAGAAATGCCAATTCAAAAAAAATAAAAGCATCCGAACTGAACAGTGATACCGGCACCCTCGATGTGTTGTATAAAGAAACAAAACCGCAGGCCGGCTGGAAACGGCTCTTGACCTTTGTTGACGAAAACGATCATGAGCAACTTCGCAAAGACAGTGTAATCGCACAGACAAGAGTAAAAGCAGCAACACTGAAGGAGCTTTTTGCTGGTAAAAAGAAAATAAGCATCTACACCTTTTCTCTTCCGACAGACCCGGAACTGGCTGCCCGGGTTCGTGTCCGCCGCGTACATTTGTGTACACTGGAGCTGGAGTAATCAATGCGAAAGATCATTTACATCATCAATCCCATTTCGGGCACCAAGGCAAAAAAAGACCTGCAGGCTTTTATTGAAAAAATGACAGCGGCCAGGAACATCCCGTTTAAAGTATTTCCATCTGTGGCAAGCGGTGATTATTCTTTTCTGTTCCCGGTTATCAAAGAAGAAGCATTCACAGATATTGTTATTGCCGGCGGTGATGGCACTGTCAGCCAGGTGGTGAATAGTCTTATGTCATCTGGTGTAAATTTTGGCATCATTCCCTGCGGATCGGGCAACGGGCTGGCATTTGCCGCAAGGATTCCCAAACAACCGGCTAAAGCGCTGAAAATAGTTTTTGACGGAATACCGATAGCGACCGACGGTTTTTATATCAACGATCATTTTGCCTGTATGCTCAGCGGATTAGGCTTTGATGCAAAAGTGGCGCATGATTTTGCAGAACAACCTAAACGGGGGCTGTTGACCTATATCAGGCAGGTGGCAAAGAATTTTTTTGCAGCCAAAACCTATTCTTTTGAGATAAACCTGAACGGCCAAACTTTTAATACCGAAGCTTATTTTATCAGCATTGCGAACAGCAACCAGTTTGGCAACAATTTTACCATAGCTCCAAAAGCCAGCCTGTCAGACGGGCTACTGGATATTGTGATCATATGTCGCCAGCATAAAGTGAGCATGGTGTTACAGACATTAAAACAACTCAGCGGCAGAAACAAACCACAATCCATCAATGCGCCGGTTAAAAAGAAAGCCGTGATCTACCTGCAAACAGAAAAATTGTCTGTCAAAAACCTGTCCCATGCATTGCTGCATATTGACGGGGAGCCGGTCGAAACACCGGATGAGGTCCGGGTGGAAATAAAGAAAAGATGTTTCCGGCTTATTCAGCCTGCGGATTAAACAGTTCCAGCAGCTTGCGGGTACTCTCCATGTTGTAAGCAGAGTAAACCGACGACATGATATCATTTTGCTCCCGCTTGGTGAGATGAAAATTCAACGCCGCCTTGTTTTCTTCTTTATCAGTAGCATACTGGAACGTTATTTTATAGATATTTCTTCCTTCTTTATCACTGTAATAACTCAGCATATCATTCTGAAAAAATTCCATCATCTTAAACCAGTTGTGCTGCAGCAGCAGGAAAGGTTTGGTGAAATGGTCGCTGATGTCGTCAGAAAGATAAGGATGCTCCCAGGCGCCGGCGCCCCTGTCCCTTATTTGCAGAATAAGTACTCCGCGGGTATTTTCCCGGATCCAGTCATCAAATGATTCCATGAAACGCAAAGAAGTTTCCTGGCCGTAGTTGTCACGAAGACCGGCATCCATCACATCAATGACCGGGTTGGAAGGCAGCCATACATTAGGAAGCACGATAGGAAAGGTGGCGTTCATCCGCAAAGCGGTAAGGATACGGAGATTATAAGGGTTCTGTTTTTCAAAAAAAGAAACATAATCAATTACATCAGGGTCCATGGCCGGCATCCGTGTGCTGTCCTGCCAGCCCCGCATCATAAAGCGAATGGGTTGTGTGCTGATCATCATTTTCCGGCTGTCTCTTGTTACCACCGAATTAAAAAACATCAGGGGAATATTGGCCGCTTTTTCTTCAGCTACATAATCTTTTAATTGCTTGTTTAAGAAACCCCTTGTGTTGCGATTCAGTTTTTCTTCAAAAGCATAACCCCGATCCTTCACATAAGTGTAGTCACCCACATTGAACTTTTGTGCCGGTGCGATCAGGTCCCGGGCAACAAAGGAAGAAAACAACGGATTCAGCAGGTCACCGGAAATGTCATTGACATATTTTTTATCACCGATACTTATATTATTTCCCTTTAATCGTTGCAGGTATAGCTCACGGAAATAGGCCGCTCCGATCATGCCGCCTGATGCGCCGCTGATAAGAAATACTTTATTGAGAATGGAACTATTGGTAATGCTGTCGAGGTATTGCAGCACACTCATAGTGAATGTGGCGCTGCGATGGCCGCCGCCGCTGGTGTTCAAGATAACGAGCAGCGGTTTCTCTTCTTTTTGTTTTTGTTTCCAGTTTTCCAGGATGCCGGTCATGTTTCGCTTATCACTTTCCACATTCTCCGGGTTGCTTAAAGCCAGCAGTCCTTCCCTGCTGTAGGCAGGTCTTTCGTTTTTGTTGTCATAGTTGATACCGTACGCTTTATTGCGTGGATCAATCCAATCGAATTTATACAAAAGATTCAGCAAAAGGATCAGCCCGATAAGATAAGGGATGCTCCAGCTTTGCAAGAAATAACTGAATGCTCCTGCTACACCAATAAGGATAGAAAAGAAAATGGTGATGCTGGCAGCAGCCGGTATCTGGAAAAATGGATTTTCCAGGAAAAAACCAAGAATGATGAGAAAAACAAAAGCGGCAAATACAGAAAGAATAGCGGCAAGGTGATGACGCTTGAAAATAGAGTCAACAAATTCCTGCGTATAATGCGACACATCACGGGTGCGGCGCAGGCGGACCGGTGTTTCAAAATACCACTCCACCTTCATCATTGTTTCACCCACATGCACTTCTTTCACTTTGGTGAGATGACTGATATATGAATTGGGATTGCTGATAACGGGCATCATACGGCGCAGGATGGAACGATCGGCCCGGAAAAAATAAATAAGCGATATGGCCAGGATAAGAATTAATCCAGCAAGAAAACCACCAACCAGGAAAAGTATATCTATTGTGCTGATGAGTTCCCGGTAGCGATCAAATTCATAGGCTTTGAAAAAATAAAACAGCAAAAAGATAAACGGGATGATGGCATTGTTGATGCAATATTTTAAAAACGGATTGGTGGTGGCAGCAAGGAAGCGAAAATATTTGCAAAACAAAATAAATGTAGCAATGTTCCAGCTCATGACGAACATGCCGATGGACATGCCTACAAAGGCGGACCCGATAGCGTTTACATCACCGAGGTATTCCGGCGCCAGGTAGAGAGAGTCGGCGCCAAAGGTTTTCATGAAACCTCCCCCAACGGTACTAAACAGGATGAACCAAAATAGCAACAGCACCTGGTATTTCCTGAAATGAAGGAAAAGGAGTTGAATGGGAAATGAATATAAAAAACCTCTTAACCAGGCTTTCATAAGTCAGGCTTGTTGATGATGCTTAAAAATACAGATTATTGAGGGCTAATTCAAACAGGCATTCATTAAACCTTAATTGGATTTTTTTGACCTGACCATATACAATACCCAAACCAGTGATAACAAAAAGAACATTGCCACCAGTTGGTGCAATTGCGCCATCCATTCAAATACGCCCCAGCGATTGGGAATGATCTGCAAGCTGGTAAGAACAGCAAGCACACCAAGCACCACCTGAACAACTACAAAGAACAGCGGCCACCAGCGGGTTTTATCCAGCAATAGATTTCCTTTGATCTTATATAGACGAATGCTGAGCAACACGACAAGTATTAACAGCAGGTAAGCCAGCCCCCGGTGAACAAAATGAATGGTGATACGGTTGTCAATTAAATTCAATAATCCTTCTTTATTTCCGAACATGCGGGGCGGAATAAGGTATCCGTTTATATCGGGCCAGGTGGCTGCTGCTGTTGCCGCTTTATGACCCGCCATCAGTGCCCCATAGATCAACTGGACGGTCAGCACAACAATAATAGTTATTGTTAGTTTTCTAACGGTGTTATTCACGGCCAACTTTTCTGCCGGCACCAGCAGTTGCAGGGCAAACCAGAAAGTATAACACAACAAACCCATGGCAAGAATGAAATGCAAAGCAAGCCGGGTTGGTTTTACATAGATCGCATCACCCGTGAGGCCACTGGCCACCATGATCCAGCCGACTACCCCCTGCAGTGCACCCAGCAAAAACAAAATGAGCAGGGGTTTCACCATTTCCGGTTTAAATCTTTTTTGCCACAGGAAAATGATGAAAGGAACAGCAAACACAACACCGATCAGTCTTGCCCAGAAGCGATGAAACCATTCCCAGAAGAAAATGAATTTGAAATCTTTCAGGGTAAAATCAAAATTCAGCAGGTTATATTGCGGGGTTTGTTTATACTTTTCAAATTCGGCAAGCCATTGCTGTTCGCCCAGCGGGGGAAATGTTCCGGTCACCACGTTCCATTCAGTGATGGAAAGACCGGAGCCGGTCAGCCTAGTGATGCCGCCCAATAATATCTGGACGATGATCATGCCTACACCCACCAGCAGCCAGATGGCAACCGGCCGGGAAGAACGCTGCGAAATATCATTTACCATAGCGGACGCAAAGGTAGCTTATCAACAAAGTAGCCAGTAAATTTTGTTAAGCAATATTTCGGAAATTGCGGTCATGCTGCAGCCATTTTACCAGGACCAACTTCTTGAAGCCGGTTGTGATGAAGCCGGAAGAGGTTGCTATGCGGGGCCGGTGTTTGCTGCTGCAGTCATTTTACCCAGCAATTTTCACCACCCGTTTTTGAATGATTCCAAACAGCTTTCAGAAAAACAAAGGGATGTATTGCGACCTGTGATAGAAAACGAAGCGGTTGCATTTGCTGTGGCTTCTGTAAGCAATGAAGAGATTGACCACATCAACATCCTGAAAGCTTCGTTTAAGGCCATGCACCTGGCCATTGAAAAACTTACCACAAAACCACAATTATTGCTGGTTGACGGCAACCGCTTTATTCCTTATAAAAAAATTCCTCACCATTGTTTTGTAAAAGGCGACGGACGGTTTGCTTCAATTGCTGCTGCCAGCATCCTCGCCAAAACTTACCGGGATGAACACATGCAGCAGCTCCACCGTGAATTTCCACACTATCACTGGAACCAGAACAAAGGTTATGGCACTGCAACACACAGAAAAGCCATTGAAGAACATGGCTTGTGCATGTACCACCGAAAAAGTTTCAGGCTGCTGCCACAACAAATAGTCCTTTTCTGATTGTTATTGAAAAGCAAATCATTTTATACCTGTCTTTTTTAATACAGGATTTAAACCCCCGGCTTCTGAACCCGTCATAAACCGGAATAAACACTAAAACAATTGTATATGAAAAAAATAATTACCCTTGGAATGTTCCTGATGTTCTTTAGCATCATCGCATCTGCACAGCGACCCGGCGACAGGATTTATAAACATCGTGTCCGCGACGGCATCCGTAGCGGCGAATTAGCAAGACCTGAGGTAAGAGAACTTCGTAAAAACCAGTTACGTTACGATATGGCAGAACGCCGGGCCCGGAGAGATGGAATCGTAACTGCGCCGGAAAGAAGAAGATTGCAAAAAATGAAAGTTGAAAACCGCCGTGATCTGTTTCACTATAAACACAACAGGGTACGCCAGGTTATTTAAGCAAGTCAGCAATAGAACATATAGCAAGAATCATGTGGTTGAAGCCTGCTTCATAAAGCAGATTGGGTTTTAAGTAAAGGGTCGTTCAGTCGGGAACGGCCCTTTTAAATTTTCATACGGCCACTCTCCCAAACCTTTTCGGGTAACAACCGGTTCGTCTCCGGTGCAATCTACCACGGTAGAAGGAATGATTCCCCCGATGCCACCGTCAATCACGATGTCCACTTCATTACGGAAATTTTCATACATGATATCGGGGTCGGTATAATCTTCCACCTGCTCTCCGGGTAATGAAGCGCTGAGCACTGGCCGGCCCAGTTCCTTTACAATGGCCAATGCGATCGGGTGGTCGGGAATGCGCAACCCAATTGTATCTTTTCTGCCCTGTATGATTTTTGGTACCAGTTTACTGGCCTGCAAAATGAATGTGTAAGGGCCGGGCAGGTATTCTTTTAAAAGCCTGTAGGTGCTATTGGGCAACTGCTTGGCATAATCACTCAGGTGGCTAAGATCGCTGCACACAAATGAGAGCTGCGCTTTTTTCGGATCCACTTTTTTGATGCGGCAAATTCTTTCAATGGCTGACTGTTGCAAAATATCACAACCCAAACCATACACCGTATCCGTCGGGTAAATGATGACGGCGCCACGACGCAGTTGCTCCACCACCTGCTGAATAAGCCGCGGCTGCGGGTCTTTGGGATGTATTCTGATCATCATAACGGAATATTTTAAAAATAGGTTTTTTTAAATAAAAACGGGTCATGTGCCAATTCATTGACAAGTTGTAATTTGGCCACTAATTAAGTTTGCCTGTATGCGATTACAACCGGTTGCCGTTTTCGACAACATTGATCCCGAAGTGTTCAAAAATGATTATTACCAGCCGGGCATACCTGTTATCATCAAAAATCTTGCAAAAGACTGGCCGGCATATACTAAATGGAACTGGGATTATTTCAAAGAACTGGTGGGCAACAAACGGGTGCCGCTTTATAATAATGTAAAAAGCGATGCTTATACTCCTATCAACAAAGCGGATGATTATAAAACTTTTGGTGAATACATTGATATGATCCGCCAGGGTCCTGCCGGTTGGCGTATATTCCTGTTCAATATTTTTGACCATGCCCCGGAGTTAACGGCTGACTTTACCTGGCCCGAACACCTGATGAAAGGCTTTGTGAAAAAATACCCGATGCTGTTTACAGGCGGCGCCACTTCCATCACCCACATGCACTTTGATATTGATCTTTCGCATATCCTTCACACACAGTTTGGCGGCCGCAAACGGGTGCTGCTGTTTCCCTTCAAAGAGCAGTATAAACTATATCGCAAACCTTTTGAAGTGCTGAGTCTTGCTGATTTTTCTCATTATCACCTTGGCAACGGAACTCCTGATTATGCACAATTCCCGGCATTAAAGCTGGCTGAAGGATATGATATTGTCCTTGAACCCGGCGACACCCTGTTCATGCCGGCAGGATATTGGCATCACATGGAATACCTGGACAGCGGTTTTGCCATGAGCCTGCGGGCTATGCAACCTTCATTCGGTGGCAAACTGAAAGGGGTCTGGAATATATTTGGCATGAGAACGATTGATACAATGATGAAAAAGACTGCACCGAAGTGGTGGTATGAGAATAAGAAGAAAAAAATATTTGCCAGGGCAGAAAAAGAATTAAATCACACGAACCATTAAATATAAAAGCCCCAGCGAGGGGCTAAATTTTTTACTGTATCGTCCAAACCTCATTTCCTTTTAACAGCTTATCAAGGTCGGCTGGTTTTTTCGCTTTTGCTTCTTCAATCTGCATCGCCATCACATCTTCGTAGCAACTGCGCTGTGTTTGATAAAAAACACCAAAAGGTCTGGGCAGGTGGCCTTCCGTTTTTGGATCATCAAAAATGCGGACCAGTATCTGCGCTTTGTACATATCATTTTCATCGTGTATCCAGCAGTCATCGGCGCTAAAACCATTGTTGAGATCAACTACTTTCGGCGTAAAGCCATCCAGTTTGATTCCCTTGTCATTGTTGCTGCCAAATCTCAATGGTTTGCCCTGCTCCAGGAATAATGTTTCCTGAGCTTTGGTTCCCTTTTCGGTGAAAACCTCAAAGGCGCCGTCATTAAAGATGTTGCAGTTCTGGTATATCTCTAAGAAAGAAGCTCCTTTGTGGCCGTTGGCACGAAGCAGCATAGCCTGTAAATGTTTGGGGTCCCGGTCCATTGTTCTTGCTACAAACGTAGCATCAGCTCCCAATGCCAGCGCCAGCGGGTTAAAAGGATGGTCAATACTTCCAAACGGAGTTGACTTGGTTATTTTATTTGCTTCTGATGTCGGAGAATATTGTCCCTTGGTCAAACCATAGATCTGGTTGTTGAACAAAAGCACATTCACATCAAAATTCCTGCGCAGCAAATGAATGGTATGGTTGCCGCCGATACTCAACCCGTCGCCATCCCCGGTAACAATCCACACACTCAGTTCGGGCCGTGAAGCCTTCAGACCTGAAGCCACAGCAGTGGCACGACCATGAATGGAGTGCATACCATAGGTGTTCATATAATAGGGAAAACGGCTGCTGCAGCCGATACCGGAAATGATCACAATATTTTCCCGGGGAATACCCAGCGTTGGCATCACTTTCTGAACCTGTGCCAATATGGAATAATCACCACATCCAGGGCACCAGCGAACTTCCTGGTCAGTTGCAAAATCCTTGGCGGTTAATACAGGGGCGGTTGTTGTCTCACTCATATAAAATCGGGTTGACGACAAATTTAATGAATAAAGAACGTCGGGCAAGGATTTAAAACCATTAAAGACCGGCCTTGAGGGAATTTTCCGGCCAGCAATATCAGGCCAGATCATCCTTTCTTATTTCTCGTTTTTTTGCCCCTCTTTCACCAACTCTTCCCAATACTCTGCAGCCCTGCGGGTGTGGGGAATCACAATCGTGCCGCCAACAATATTGGCCACGGCAAAAATTTCATATACCTGTGCTGTTGTTACACCCAGTTCATGGTTTTTGCCCAGGTGATATTTGATGCAATCGTCGCAGCGAAGCACCATACTGGCCACCAGCCCCAGCATTTCTTTTGTTTTGCTGTCCAGCGCACCCTCTGCATAAGTGTTGCTGTCTAAGTTCCAAAGACGTTTAATAACAAGGTTGTCTTTGCCGAGGATCACTTCATTCATCCTGGTCCTGTAATCATTAAATTCATTAATGAGATTACCCATAGTTGTACAATTTTAGCAGCAAAAGTAGTAAAGCGGGCCTTCTGTCATTTACCGGGAGAATAGAAACGGATGAATTAGTACATTCAGTCTTCAAAATTTCTTCTATGCAGAGAATCCTGTTTGTTGCAGCAGTATGTTTTATATTCTTCAGTGCCGGGGCACAAAACGGCAAAGAACCTGTTAAGGTAACCGATATGCTGAAAATAAAGACCGTGGGGTCTGTCACCCTCAGCAATGATGGCAGCAAAGCTGCATTTGTTGTCACCGGCATTGAACCGGAAGGAGACAACAAATGGGAATACCGCTACAGCAACCAGGTGTGGATGGTTTATACAGATGGCAACTCGTCGCCCAAACAACTGACGGCAAAAGAAAATGCCGCACAACCGGTTTTCAGTCCTGATGGCAGACAGATCGCTTTTGTGCGGCAGGCCGAAGGCAGGGGGCAGGTATTCCTGTTGTCATTAGAGGGCGGCGAAGCCAGGCAACTCACCCGGTTCAGGTATGGTGCTGCCAACCCGCGATGGAGCCCTGACGGCAAACAAATTCTTTTTTCTGCCAATATTCCGCTGCGGGATATGCTGAAAGACTCCATGCTCAATCCCCGCAAAGAACTTCCCAGGTGGCCGTTTGAAAAACCAGGGTTTGACAAAAACGAAAACCTGGTAGCAACGACTGCAAAACCCGACCCTGATGGCAGCTTGGATGAAGTGAGGGCCTACCTTGAAAATAATGCAGCAGACCGCAAAGCAAAAGTTGTCAACAAACTCAACTTCCAGGATGAAATGGACGTAAACCCCGATATGGCCTTTAATCATTTCTTTATTACAGAGGCAAGAGCTGATGCAAAACCAAGACCCATTACCAACGGATTTTATCGCTTCACTTCTGCCAATTTTACACCGGACGGAAAACAGGTTATTCTTTCCGGCGACATCGATTCATTGCAACACCCAGACCGCTCACTGGAATCATCCATCTATCTTGTCAATGTGGATGGAAGCGGCTTGCGCAAATTGCTGGGAGAAGAAGGAAAAAGTTATACATCGCCGGTAATTTCTCCATCGGGAAAATGGCTGGCATTTCAATATAGCAACACGTCTTTTGTAAGTGTACCAACGTTAGGTTTGATTGCATTGCAACCCGCTGTTGCTGCAACCATCACTGACATTCCGTTTGACCGCAACAAAAGCAATATCACCTGGAGCAGGGATGAGAAATATATTTACTTCACCGCTCAAAGCAACGGGATTGTTCCCGTTTACAGGGTGGAAGTTGCAGCGAAAAAAGCAGAACAACTGACAGATAACAATAGCGGAATTGCCGGTTTTGCACTGGCAGGTAATAAAATGGTTTTTGCCAAAACAGAAGTAGCCAATCCGTCGGAACTATATATTGCCGATGCTGCGGGTAAAAACGCCAACCGTATCAGTTTCTTCAATCACGACTGGGTGAAGACCAAAAAACTCTCCTTTCCTGAAAAGAAAACATTCATCAACACAAAAGGGCAAACGATAGAATACTGGGTGATGAAGCCGGCCGGTTTTGAACCGGGAAAAAAATATCCCTTACTGCTCGAGATCCATGGCGGGCCATCTGCCATGTGGGGGCCGGGTGAAGCGAGTATGTGGCATGAGTACCAGTATTTCTGCAGCAAAGGATATGGAGTAGTGTATTGCAATCCCAGGGGGAGCGGTGGTTATGGCGTGGAATTTCTTCGCAGCAACATCAACGATTGGGGCGCAGGACCGGCCAGCGATGTTCTCACAGCTGTGGACAAAACCGTTGCCGAGGGATGGGCGGATACGTCTAAGCTGATGCTGACGGGAGGTTCCTATGCGGGTTATCTTGTTTCATGGATCATTGCTCATGATCAGCGTTTCAAAGCAGCCTGTGCACAAAGAGGTGTTTATGATCTTTCTACTTTTTTTGGAGAAGGCAATGCGTGGAGGCTGGTGCCTAATTATTTTGGTGGCTATCCCTGGGAGGAAAAAGCAAAACAAATCCTCGAAAAGGAATCTCCCATCAATTATGTACACAACATCAAAACACCCCTGATCATTTTTCATGGTGAAAACGACCGGAGAACAGGAGTGATACAAAGTGAAATGTTGTACAGGAGCCTTAAAGTATTGGGCCGGCCGGTCGAGTATGTCCGTCATCCCGGCGCTACCCACGAAATAACAAGAAGCGGTAATAACCGTCAACGTATAGACCAGCTGCTGCGCACCTGGGAGTTTTTTGAGAGATGGATCAACAACAAAAAAGAATTCTGATGTTGCCACCCGGCGCAGATATGTTGCGTCCTGTATTCATTCTTAACCGTTAAAGACAATTGTATGCGTCCCGCTAAAAAAATCTTCGTTCTTGTTGCTCTTACAGGGTTTGTTGCGGTTGGTGCGGCTTTCAGCACCCGGCCACCGGGTAAACATAAAAATCTCCAAATACTGCCGCAGGACATCAGCGATCAAAAATTAGACAGCATTATGGAAAGCTATAATGTTGCTCTTGGCGTTAATTGTAAATTCTGTCATGTACCGTATAAAAATTTTCCCGATAGCCTGGATTTTGCATCCGACGCAGAACCGATGAAAGAAGAAGCCAGAAAGATGATGCGCCTTACCATTCATATCAACAAGACCTGGTTTTATTATGACAGCAGCAAACGACCGGAGTATCTCAACGTGGTGCATTGCAACACCTGTCACCGCGGTGAAGCATTTCCTGAATATTAAAGTGATCGCAACCAGTCTTTGATGCCCAGAACAATTTTAGTTGCCACCTGTTTGTGAAACTTAGGATCTAAGATCCTTTTTTCGTCTTCTTCATTACTGAGAAAAGCCACTTCCACCAGGCAGTTGGGATATTCGGTAGGCCCGCTAAGGGCAAAATTGAAGCTGCCGATATTGCCAAAATTACCCAGCCCCAGTTCCAGCATCCTGTTCAAAATAAATTGCGTCGGCGGCCTGAAACCGATATAACGGTAATAAGTACTTGTTCCTTTCACTGAATCCCTTCCTGATGAATTGAGGTGAATACTTATCAGCAAATCCGGGTCTTCAGCTTTCAGCATTGCTGTTCGCTGTATCATATCAAGACTGGTATCAATAACTCTTGTCATAAACACAGCAGCTTTTTCTTTCTTCAGTGCTTTCTCCAGCTCTTTGGCCATTTTTAGAGTGTATTCTTTTTCCAGGATGCCGCTGGTTTTGCCGGTGGCGCCCTTGTTGTCGCCGCCATGCCCTGCATCCACAGCGATTTTCAGCTTCCGTAAACGGAGGTCAGGAGGTTGCCTTTTAACCCTAATCGTTAATCGTTTTCCTTCATAATAAATGCTATGCCCCCAGTGCTGGCGGTGTTTCAGTTCAATGATCACACGAAATACATCTTCTTCTATTTGTTCATGATAGACATTGGCTATTTCTTTTGCGGCAGGAAGCTGGGTGATCCAGTTGGTATTGCCGGTGGCGCCAAAAATATCCACCACAAGTTTGGAAGGATTGATCTGCTGCAAGCTTTGATAAGGTAGTTTCTCATCAAGGGAAATGGTAACAAGATCATATTTATCATCGCCGGCTACCCGCCAGCTTGATGTGAGATAATAGGGTTTGATCTTCACCGATGTGTCGGGTGCAAAATTTACTTTGGGTAACCAGGCAAACCTGTTTTTGGATAGCTGCACTTTATAATCATTCATCACACTGTCTGTTACTTTCATCACAATGCCCGTATCGAGATAGGACATTTTGGCTCCTCCCAAACGGTCATCACCCAGGCCATACTCCAGGTATGGCAATGGCCCCGTAGTTTTTCCTGATAAAAACCCGTTTCCGGGCAGTTGTGCAGAGGCTTTAAAGCCGATTATCAAACCAACCAGAAGAAGAAGCCGTATCATGAAAGGAAGATAGCATAAAAACCCGTTTCCGGGCTTTCCGTAGAATTACGGAATAACTAATTGCTTTTACTGAATTTCGGTATAAACCCTTATTATCAAACACTATGTATGAAAATCGTCCGTTAATATTGCAAGCGGCAAAAAACCGCAACATTTAAGAATCCATATCCTGTAGAAAAAATCAGAGAGTATGAACTGGAACACTGTGATGGGCCTGGTTTCAACAATAGCCTTGTCCATTCCTATCATAACGATACTTGCCACACGACTCACCAACTACCGTGTGTTTCCTGCATTGCTGGCTTATTATATTATTGTCATGGGTTATAACCTGATGACTGAAGGCTATATCAATGTTTCTCCTGCATTTATTCGCAATTATGGAATCACCAATAACCTGCTCGATCCACCCCTGATCCTTACATTTCTGACCTATTTCAGTACATCGCCTTCACTGACAAAGAAAATGCAAATTATCACAGCAGCTTTTGCAGGCTTCGAACTGGTGGTGCTTGCCGTTTTCGGATTTACAGTCAAAACAATCACGATAATAATGGGACCGGGTCTGTTGCTGGTATTATTTTTCAGCGGCTTATTTTTCTTTCGCCAGATCCGCATCACCATTATGCACCAAAAAGCTACCGGAAAAGCCCTGATGATTGCTGCCATACTTTTTGCTTATGGTTGTTTCAGCATCATCTATATCATGTATTACCTGCTGAAAGAACAAAATGTGGCTGACACCTTCCTGGTATATTTTATGGTTTCCACATTCTCTTCGTTGCTGATGAGTGCCGGCATTTTTATAGAGAGAAGAAGGGTGAAAAAACTGGCCGAACTGAAAGTGACACGTAAAGAGCTCTCCGACCTGTATGGTGAAAATAAAACGGCCGCCCCATTAAAGACGGCCATCTTTGATTTCGACAGGGAGCAGTGGAATTAAAAGCAATACCTGCCCTCTTCAATCATTTTATCTGCAATTCTTCTTCTTGCATCCTTGCTGTTAAAAGGTTCAGCTTTGGTAAAACGTTTCAATCCCATCAGGATCATTCGTTGCTCGTCGCCTTCGGCAAATGCATTGATAGCATCTTTGCCTGATTTATTCACCCTGTCAGCTGCATCATAAAGGTAGGTCTGCATGATGTCCAGGTAGTATCGGCTCTCTGCTTCTCCCCGTTGATCCACCATCTTTGCCACCCGCAGGAAAACACTTTCTGCATTGAACACCTCAATCGCCATGTCGGCAATATTCATGAGCACCTCCTGTTCATGCTCAATTTTCATCATCAGTTTTTGCACGGCAGCGCCTGCTGTCAGCAAAATTGCTTTCTTCAGGTTGGCCAATAATTTTTTCTCTTTTGCAAAAGCCTCCTCCTCATCGCTGCCAAAATCAGGAATGCTCATCAATTCTTTAGAGACAGCCATAGCAGGCCCCATCAGGTCAAGCCGTCCCTGCATGGCTCTTTTTAATGTCATATCCAGTGTAAGCAGGCGATTGATCTCGTTGGTGCCTTCGTATATCCGGTTAATGCGGCTGTCACGGTAGGCCCTTGAAATATTATACTCAGCGCTGAAACCATTGCCACCGTGAATCTGCACGCCTTCATCCACCACAAAGTCCAGCACTTCACTGCCATACACTTTCAGCATCGCACATTCAATGGCATATTCTTCTGCAGCGCCCAGCAACGATTCATTAAAGGGTTTGCCTGCAGCCAATAATTCCTCTTCTTTATCATCGATCCATTTGGCAGTACGGTACAAGGCAGATTCTGCAACAAAAACCCGAATGGCCATTTCTGCCAGCTTATGTTTGATGGCGCCAAAATTTGAAATGGGTTGTTTGAACTGTTCTCTTGTTTTGGCATAAACAACGGAATCGGTCAGGGCCCTCCTGGCACCGCCAACTGCGGCCGCACATAATTTCAAACGGCCGATGTTCAGAATATTGAAAGCAATCTTATGTCCCTTGCCTATTTCACCCAGCACATTTTCAACAGGCACCTTGCAGTCCTGGAAATATAACTGAACGGTTGACGACCCTTTGATACCCATTTTATGTTCCTCGGGTCCTTGTGTGAAACCTTCTGTTCCTCTTTCTACAATAAAGCCCGTGAATTTATCGCCATCCACTTTGGCAAACACGGTATATACATGTGCAAAACCTCCATTGGTGATCCAGCATTTTTGCCCGTTAAGGATATAATATTTTCCGTCATCACTCAGTTTGGCAGTCGTCTTTGCGCCCAGTGCATCACTGCCGCTGTTGGGTTCGGTCAGGCCATAGGAGCCTGCCCATTCTCCGGTGATGAGTTTGGGAATGTATTTTTGCTTTTGTTCGGGTGTGCCAAAATATAGAATGGGTAATGTGCCGATGCCGGTATGGGCTGCAATGGCAACAGAGAATGAGTGGCCTGCACCGAGATATTCATTAACGATGGTGGAGGTGACAAAATCTTTTCCCAGCCCGCCATATTCTTCAGGAAAGGAAACAGACAGCAATCCCTGTTCACCTGTTTTTGTAACCAGCGATTTCATTAATCCTTCTTCCAGGTTATCAATCCTGTCGAGAATAGGATAGACCTCTGCATCGAGAAACTGGTCACACATGTCCCGGATCATCTTTTGTTCTTCAGCAAAATCTTCTGCTGTGAACGTTTCAACTGGCAAAGACTCTTTCACCAGCCATTCACCGCCTTTCAGGACGGTTTTTGTTTCTGCGGCAACACTCATGGTAAAAAGTTTAAAAGGTTTAAGGGGTTCAATATGTTTAGCGTTAAAAAAAACTTCAGGCAGTTACGCTTTTCTCATTCACCACTGCCCATTTACTACTTCAAATTATCATACACCACCTGCAACACTTCCTTGCACACTTCAATTTTATCGGCAGGCACGGTTTCTAATGCTTCATTCAATGTTTCTTCGGCCAGCAACATGGATTCTTCCTGTAGTTTTTGTGCATGTTTGGTCAGGTAGATCATGTTAATGCGTCTGTCCGTTTCTGACGGCACCCGTTTTACCAGGTTCTGTTTTTCCAGGTTGTCAACAAGCCGGGTGATGCTGGGTTTGTCCCGGAATGTTGCATTGCACAATTCCTGCTGGCTGATGCCTTCCTGTTTCCATAAATGATACAACACACTCCACTGCTCGATGGTAAGGTTGAGCCCGGCGGCATTAAATTTTTTTTGCAACCGCCTCGCTATTGCAGTCGAAGCCTTGCCGGTCACAAAGCTGTAGAGCTCTCCTTTCTTAAATTGGTTGTTTGGCATATCGTTGTTTATGCAACTATCCAAAATTAATCTTATTTTTGATTCGGCCAAGTTATTTTTTCTGAAAATTTTCGCAGCAAGGGCATGGAGCATCATTACCTCAATTATAAAAACTCCCGCATCAGTTATTACCGGTTTGGGGCAGGTCCAAAACTGGTTTTCTGCTTTCATGGCTATGGTGAAGAAGCATCGGTGTATGGTTTTTTGGAAAAATATGCCGGCGATAAGTTCAGTTTCATTTCCATTGACCTGCCCTTTCACGGAAAAACAGAATGGAAAGAAGGGCTGAATTTTTTAAATAACGACCTGCAACAGATCATTAAGGAAATTTTGATTAAGGATAACCAGCAACGAACAGCCGGCAACCAACAACTTTCTCTCCTGGGTTTCAGTCTCGGTGGCCGCATGGCATTAAGTCTTTACCAGGCACAACCATCAACTATTGAAAAAATGGTATTGCTGGCGCCGGATGGATTGAAGGTGAATTTTTGGTACTGGCTGGCCACACAGACATGGGCCGGTAATAAATTCTTTGCACTCACTATGCGGAAACCGGGTTGGTTTTTTGGTTTTTTGAAATTGCTGAATAAGCTTGGTTTTGTGAATGCAAGCATTTTCAAATTTGTGAATTATTATATTGGCAACAAAGAAGTGCGGCAGCAGCTTTACAACCGCTGGACAGCATTGCGAAAACTAAAACCCAGCCTGAAAAAGATCAAAAACGCTATTCGGGAAAACAATACTTCGGTGCGATTGGTATATGGCAAACACGACCGCATCATTCTTTCTTCCGTGGGTGAAAAATTCAGGAAAGGTATAGAAGAACAATGCACTCTTGCTGTCATTCCTTCCGGCCACCAGGTGCTGCATGAAAAACATGTAAAAGAGATCATGTTGGCCCTTTATCAGGGATAATTATTTATATGGACCGGGTCGCCTATTTCTCCTGTTTCAATACATGTAAAGATTCCGTTATCGGCTTGCTTTAAAAGAACTACCCCGGTGTTATACTTTTTCAACAAAAAAGCCATCGCTGTTTCGTCTTTTACTGCATAAACAGCCCGTATCCTGTTAAACTCATTAACCAGTGAATCAGGGAATGCCGGCTGATAACCGGGGTTTGACACTTTTGGATATTTTATGACAAAATCTCTTGCAGCTTCCGGATCAACAATTGCCATTGCATATACATCATTACCGGCAGTGATAACAAACCTTTTTTCATGGAGAGTGTTTTCTGTTGCCATATAAATAAATCCATATAGATCACCGCTGGACGGAGGCGTTCCTTTCGGATGGTTGTGTATATCTGCAAACATGTTGGTTACAGCCACAACTGTAGAACTATGTGCATTTCCGGTGTTTATTGCAGAGATAATAATATTGCCACCTTCATCTTTTCCAAAGGAAATGGCATGTTCTAGACCATCTGCTGAAAACGCAGCCTGTATCTTGTCTTTTGCTATCGAAAAGATGCCTGTTTTTGAAAAAGCTGTTATTTTTTTTAAGGCTTCCTCTGCTTCGGTGCAGGGAGTAATATCAAATTGTGATTGGATAATTCTTTTTTTTGAGCCTGTTTGGTTACAGGCAAGAGAAAATAGCAGCATTAATAATAATGCCGTTGCGGTTGCAGAAAATAGTTTGATATTCATAAGAGACAAATAGTCTATCCGTTACATTCCCGGTGACAAAATTAACGGCTTTGTTACGCAGGTGACAATGTTTAGATTTGTCCATCGCATGATTCTTTTCTATTTTATTATAGGGTTATTTGTCATTTACAGCGGCCTTGTTCTTTATTACTGGCAGAGCTGGCGATCCATTCCTTATTATAGAGCCGGTACCGGATCATCTATAACCACCATTTCTGTTATCATTCCTGCAAGAAATGAAGAAAAAAACATCGGAGCATTGTTGCAGGCACTGCAGCAACAAACATATCCCAATCATTTATTTGAAGTGATCGTTGTGGATGACCACTCTACAGATGAAACAGCAACCATTACTCAACAATTTCCCTTTGCCAAACTCATTCGGTTAAAAGAAGACAATATCAATTCCTATAAAAAGAAAGCCATTGAAACCGGCATTGCTGCTGCAACAGGTGAACTGATCGTAACAACAGATGCCGATTGCCTGCCGCCTCCCGACTGGTTGAAGACAATTGCTGCATTCAAAGAAGAAAGAGAAGCTGTTTTTATTGCCGCACCGGTTTCTATTACCTGCAATTCATCACTGTTGCAGGTTTTCCAGGCCATGGATTTTATGGTGCTGCAGGGAATCACCGGTGCTGTGGTAAATAAAAGGCAAATGAGCATGTGCAACGGGGCCAACCTTGCCTATGAAAGAAAAGCGTTTTATGAAGTGAATGGTTTTGCGGGTATAGATAGTATTGCTTCCGGTGATGATATGCTGCTGATGTATAAGATCAGCAAACAATATTCCGATAGGATTCATTACCTGAAGTCAAAAGATGCGATCGTTTCTACACAACCGGCTGCAACCTGGAAGGAATTTATTCAGCAACGCATCCGCTGGGCCAGTAAAGCAGCGAAATACCAGGATAAGAGAATATTCCCGGTGCTGCTGCTGGTATATCTTTTCAATCTTTCGTTTTTAGTACTTGCCATCTTTTCATTTTGGAATACCTCCCCGATGAATATCGGAACTGGATTTTGGCTATTAGGTTTGCTGGTTGCAAAAACCATGGTTGAGTTGCCGTTGTTTGTTGCCGTTTCCCGCTTTTTTCATAAACAATGGGCCATCAAATGGTTTTTCTTTTTTCAACCGCTGCATATTCTTTATACGATCATTTCCGGTTTTTTTGGCCAGTTGGGGAAATATGAATGGAAGGGAAGAAGGGTTAGCTAAGCGTTAAAAGAGGAAAGGGGTGAAAGAGTACAATCGGAAATTACCAGTTCACCGCATAAGTTCTTTTCAATAACATTTAAACTCTTACAAGAACTCCTTTTCTCTTTAACTCTTTTGAACTCTTGGCTTATCTTTCCACCTCATGAGTCATCCCTCCATATCATTTCAGCAGGCGGCATGGAAAAGATTGAGGAAAAACAAAGGCGCTGTTTCCGGGCTGGTGGTTATTGCGCTGGCGGTGCTGGTTGCCGTCTTTGCTTATTTCATTGCACCCGATCCTTCGCCGTTTGCCAACCGTATCATCCTGGAAATGGGTGGCAAAAAACCCGGTTCTAAGCAGGACTTCCTGAAGGTGAAAAAGGAAAAACAGGTTGAGCAAACAGGATTTTTCCAGCAATTGATTTCCGGCAAAGAAGACGCTTACTATTATGTGCCCGTAGTAAGCCATGAAAAGAAAGCCGACAGCATAATTGTGCAGAAATATATAGACGAAGGATTGAGCGAAAGACAGTCTTATTCTCTTGCACAACTGGCCCCCGTGCCCGTCGTCACAAAGAAATTTTTATTGGGCACCGATAAATTCGGCAGGGACATTGTTAGCCGTCTTATTGTTGGCACAAGGGTAAGCCTGAGTGTTGGTCTTATCACTGTCATTATTTCGCTGAGCATTGGTCTTATATTAGGATCACTTGCAGGATACTTTCGTGGAAGAACGGACAATATCATCATGTGGTTCATCAATGTGATCTGGAGTATCCCCACTTTGTTATTGGTCTTTGCTATCACCTTGGCATTAGGCAAAGGATTCTGGCAGGTGTTCATTGCCGTGGGTTTGACGATGTGGGTGAGTGTGGCAAGGCTGGTAAGAGGGCAGGTGCTGGCCGTCCGTGAACTGGAATATGTAGAGGCCACAAGAGCTTTGGGTTTTTCTCATGCACGGACAATTGTTCGGCATATCTGGCCCAATATTATGGGACCGGTGATGGTGATCGCCGCAAGCAATTTTGCTTCAGCGATTGTTATAGAAGCGGGATTGAGTTTTTTGGGTGTTGGTGTACAGCCACCCACACCAAGCTGGGGACTGATGATAAAAGAGAACTATAATTTTATCATTACCCAAAACCCGATGCTGGCATTGGCGCCGGGGTTTGCCATCATGCTGCTGGTGCTGGCCTTTAATTTATTAGGAAATGGCTTAAGAGATGCGCTGAATGTCAGGGGCAGGCTCTGATTGTTTTCTTGTGTTGATGTCAATCATTACGAGGGCAGACAAACACAAAAAGAAAAGACTTCCCACTTTATCTGTTTCGATCAGGTCGCTTAAGAAATTTACAGTGGCAATCATCACAATGATCACACCTGTAACAATTGCACTTGTTTTATAAAACGGGTCGCGGATACGATGATATAAACGCTGCGCATAATAAAGCAATGCACCCAGCAACAGCAGAAAGAAGAGCAGTCCCGGCAGGCCCTGCTCAATGGCCAGCAACAAAAAATAATTGTGCACGGTTGATTTTTCTTTGTTGTCGCTCACCCATGTTTTATAGGCAGGCACGCCGTAAGGTTTGTAATTTTCATAAAAAGTTCCCGGGCCATAACCGGTAAGCCATTTGTCTTTGATCATCCGCACCCCGGCGACCCAGCGATAAAACCTTTCGGCGGTGGAAACATCTTTTAGCTGGTAAGTAGCAACCAGGTGTTGTTTGAAATCTTCATGATAAATGGTGGTTTGAAAATCATGGGCATAAAGCAGGTAGCGGTCATTGCTTTTAAGCCAGAAAACGGATGCTACTGTAATGGTGACAACCAGCAAAAAGGCAGTAACCAACAGCCTGTATTTTATCAGCAGGTAAGCCATGCCGCCCAGCAACAAAGCCAGCCAGGCCCCTCTTGCAAAAGATAAAAACAAAGCAAACAAAAGAAAGAGGACAATGAAACCGTAAAAAAAACGGGATGTTTTTGTTTTTGCCAGCCAGGAAGATGCAGCAAACAAAGGAACGGTGCAAACCAGCATGGAAGAATAGTTCACATGATTACGGAAAAATGGTTCTACCGAACGATTCACAGTTGCGAAACTAAAATCATATTCAGCATGACGTATAACAGCAATCACAGCAACCAGCAGCATTGTAATGGCAAAACAGGCAGCGGTCAGTTTGATGTTTTGCTTTTTGCTGAACAATACCAGCGGCGCCAGAACAAAAGCACCAAGATACCAGCCTTTGGCCAGCAGGAATTTTACAGACAGTAATGGACTGCCTGATGAAATCGTTGTTACGCCAATCCATGCCATATGGATAAACAATAATACCAGTAAAGGATGCCGCCATGTTTGTTTCTCTATTGAAGCGGGGGCATAAAGCCAAAAACCAAGAAAGACAAAAGATACCAGCAGCATCAGCGCTTCATCGGGTATATCTGTTCCAAGTGAATCGGTGAAATTATACTCAAATGAAAATGGTAGTGAACATATCAGCAGCAGGAACAGCATCCGGGTATCAGCCCATCCTGCATAAAACAAAAGGGCTGCGGCCGGCACCAGTAAAAAAACTGCATTAGTGAAAAAAGCAGTTGCTGCCAGCGATAGTAATAAAATCGCTGATAGAGCAATAAATGCGTTTTTGTTTGACGCAGCCGTCACGACCCTGTTTGTTTTCTTTTTTCAAAAACCAGGGCGAGGAGCAGCGAAAACAGGAAGCTCAGGAAAATGCTAACCGCCACAACCGTTATCAAAGTTGGTTTATCAGGCCATTGCGATGGTCTTGCTTTTTCTACCACCAGCAATACAGGAGGCCGGCTGCCGGCCATCAGGCGATAGTCGGCGATCAGCGTTTCATATTTCAGCAAACGTTCTGAAAAAGCAGGTTGCATGGCTGCAGGAATACTGTCACCCTGCACCTTTAAATCATTTCTTGCTTTTTCAAGACTTTCAAGAGTGAGGCGGTTACTTTCATTTTGCAGGTCCTGGTGAATGGATCTTATCTTTTCCATCAGGGCATTGGCCATGGCAGCAGCCAGCTCTTTATCCTTATCCCACACTTTCACCTTCAGCTCTCCGTATTCACTTTTCATTACTTTGGAATACTTTTTCAGCAACGCCGCGGCTTTGTTTCTTGCCGCTTCTCCTTCTTCCAACACCTTATAATGATCCTGCAGCCGGAAACTATCGGTGACGGCAAGATAAAGGGTGTCGAGCTTTCCTGTTCCGGTGATCATGTCCAGTTCATCAGCAGTGCCAAGCACAGAATACAGCGCCTCGATATTTTCATTGAACAGCCTGGCCTTGTCGGCACTAAGTGAACTTGCCGGCAATGCTGTGCTTACAGACATATATCTTGACGGGGAAATAAACCAGGCAATCACCGCCACTGCTGTTGAGAGCAGCACGATGAAAAGGATTTGCTTTCGCCATTTTGATAGCAGGAAAAAGATATCGGGCATGATTAGTTATTTAAACTCAGCAATCTTGTTTTCGGAAGGAACCAGTCAGTTACATCACCTTCACGTTCCGGTTAAAGCTTTCTTCCAGCGAAATGAATGTTTCTGTTCTTTCAATGCCTTTGATCTTCTGCAACTGGTCGTGCAGCACCGAACGCAACTGTGAAATATCCTTGCAAACAATTTCGGCAAACATACTGTAGTTGCCGGTGGTATAGTTCAGCCTGACGATCTCGGGCATTTTTTGCAGTTCTTTCGCTACAGCATCATACAAAGAACTTTCCCGGAGATATATTCCAATAAACGCAATGACATCATAGCCCAGTTGTTTCAGGTCCACATTCAGTTTCGTACCTTTAACGATACCCGCCTCCTGCAGTTTTTTGATACGGACATGAATGGTGCCACCCGAAACAAAGAGTTTCTTGCCCAGGTCTGCGTATGATATGCCCGCATCGCCGATCATGTGCTGAATGATCTGCAGGTCCAGTTTGTCAAGATTTAATTTTGCCGCCATTTTAGAATGTGTTTTTGAAATTTATTCTTGTTTTGTGCAAATGTTTGAATAAATTCTATAATTTCAAAATAATTGTTAGAAAATTTGGAACAAAATAGCCGTACGGCCTATATTTGTTCTGTCGCTGATGTACAACAAGCGGCCAGTTCTTTAAACAACAACCATACTGTGGGGTGATGAAATGGCGCAAGCCCGGCAGACATGCCCTCTCGTCTCGGGGGTGGGGATCACAGGATAAACGAAGAGTAGAGCCGACCGTCAGGCCGACCAGGATTGACCACTAAACCTTTGCTCTTTGGCTAACTGCCCCGTGGAGGTTCGAACCCTCCCCCTACAGCTCTTTTTCTCATGTGATTGCTTAGCCTTTCTTTTTCCAGGAAAGGCTTTTTTTATTCCCGTTCATTCACTTTCATCATTGCAAAAACTCCTTTCATCCCTGTAAAATATCATTCCACTCAAATAGTGGTGAGTGCAACGGATGGTTTCCGCTACTTTTGTTCTCCTTTCAACTACAGGAATATGAAAATCTGCCTGGCTCGACCCCAATTTATATAAGAGCCTCATCAAGCTGGTAAAGACAAACCGTTTCGGTTAAAGTTTCCCGTTGACAGGGAGCTGATTTCATTTAATTTCAAATTCTTTTTCAATCATGTCGCAAACGACTTATACCCATAGGCTGTCTTATTACTTTTCGCTGCTCAAAAAATCTATAAAGGGCGGCGATCATGATTACACACAGGGCAGCATCAAAGTGGCCATTCTGTTATTGGCCGTTCCGATGATACTTGAACTAAGCCTGGAATCTGTTTTTGCCGTGGTGGACATGTTTTTTGTAGGCCGCCTCGGCGAAAATGCCATTGCCACCGTCGGGCTTACAGAATCCGTCATCACTCTTGTTTACTCACTTGCCATCGGCCTGAGCACAGCCGCCACTGCGATGGTGGCCCGCCGGGTTGGAGAAAAAAATCCTGGTGCCGCTTCTCATGCGGGTATGCAGGCATTGATACTTTCTTTGATGGCAACCATAGCGATCAGTATTGCGGGGATTGTTTTTGCCCCCGACCTGCTGCGCTTTATGGGAGCCAAACCCGAAGTGGTGAAAGACGGCGCTATTTATACCCGCATCATGCTGGGCGGTAGTGTGGTGATCATTTTGATTTTTCTTATCAACGGCATATTCAGGGGCGCCGGCAATGCAGCTATTGCCATGCGCAGTCTATGGATCGCCAGCATTCTGAATATTATTTTGGATCCTTTGCTCATTTATGGCATCGGCAACTGGGAGGGATGGGGATTAAAAGGCGCTGCTATTGCCACCGTTATCGGGCGGGGAGTCGGTGTTTTATACCAATGCAGCCATTTGTTTGGCGGAAAAGGAATCATCAACCTGCGCAAAGAACATTTTATCATTGACTGGCCGCTGATGCGATCGCTGATCAAAATAGCATGGCCTGCCACTTTCCAGTTCATCATTGCCTCCGGCAGCTGGATCGTGTTGGCAAAACTGGTGGCGGAAACCGGCGGCACTGCTGCTTCAGCAGGCTACCAGATCGCAATCCGCAACGTGGTGTTCTTTATTCTTCCGGCATGGGGGCTGAGCAATGCGGCGGCTACACTGGTTGGTCAAAATCTTGGCGCCGGCAATCCTGACAGGGCTTCCAGAAGTGTGTTGCTAACGGCGAGGTATAATGCCATTTTTATGACCGGTGTGATGCTGCTGTTCGTCCTGTTTGCCTCTCCCATCATCAGCATATTCAGCACAGAGCCGGAAGTGCACCGCATCGGTGTACAATCCCTGCAGATCATCGGCACCGGTTATATTTTTTATGGCATCGGCATGGTGATGATACAGGCCCTCAACGGCGCCGGCGACACCCGGACACCCACCTGGATCAATTTCGCCGGTTTCTGGCTTTTCCAGGTGCCGTTTGCCTACCTGCTGGCCAAAGTATTTAACCTTGGCATCACCGGGGCGTTTATTGCCATTCCTGTGGCGGAAACACTCATTGCCCTGGTAGCGTGGTACTATTTCAAAAAAGGGAAATGGAAACTGGTGAAAGTATAACCTGTTTCCTGTTATTCTTTAAAGGTTGCTCATCCGGGCAACCTTTATTGTTTTAATTTAGTGCCGCATCAATTTTTTCTTCTATGCCAGAAGCAATTGACCAGAACCGGGTGCGTCAGGTGTTTTTCATCATCGTGCTGCTGCTGCTCGGTGTTTTGCTTTTTCTTGAGCTCTACACTTTCTTGCCGGCATTGCTGGGTGCCATCACCCTCTACATCCTGATGAACCGCTGGATGTTTTATCTCACTGAGAAAAAGAAATGGAGAAAAGGATTAGCCGCCATCTTGCTGATGCTGTTATCTATCATTATCATCCTGCTGCCGGTGGCCACACTCGTCAATATGCTTTCAGCCAAACTCACCTATGCCGTGCAGCATTCGTCAGAACTGGTGGCGGCACTGAAAACAATTGTGCATGACCTGGAACAACGGTTTGATGTGGTTGTTGCCAGCGATGAGAATATCAACAAACTCGGCGACTCCATCGCCAAAAGTCTCCCCAAAATACTCGATGCCACTTTCGATACACTGGTCACTATCTTTTTCATGTATTTCATTCTCTATTTTATGCTGGTGAACGGCAGAAAAATGGAAGATGCATTGTATGAACACACACCGCTGAAAGATGAGAATGTTTCAAAAGTGGGCAACGAGATCAACCGCATGGTGGTGTCCAATGCCATCGGCATACCCGTGATCGCTTTGGCGCAGGGACTGGTGGCCCTTGTTGGTTACCTGGTGATCGGGGTGAAAGAGCCCTTCTTCTGGTTTGGTGTCACCTGCATTGCGGCAATGATACCTGTGGTGGGTGCAGCGCTGGCTTATGTGCCCATCTCACTGATATTGCTGGCCAACGGGCAAACCTGGCAGGGCATTGCGATGCTGATCTTTGGTTTTGGTGTGATAGGCACCGTTGATAATGTGCTCCGGTTTACACTGCTCAGAAGGATCGGCGATGTGCATCCGCTCACCACCGTGTTTGGGGTGATCATCGGTCTGAACCTGTTTGGTTTTATCGGTTTGATATTTGGCCCGCTGCTGATCTCCTTATTCATTTTGCTGCTGAAGATCTATTCCAGTGAGTTCATCAGCAAACAAAGGGCTGCTCCCCGCAAGAAATAATACGGCTGTGTTTTTCGCTAAAGGAAAACACTTGTTTTCCGCAATAGCCATTAGTAGTTTTTCAGCTACATGGAAAAAGAGTTGCGTATTTCTTCGCAACTTGTTACAAAACAAGCTTTTATTATTTAAAAAACCTTTTAGCGGATAATATTTTTGAACCGTTGTTCGTTTTGAAAACTGAAATCTGTATCCCTTTGAAGAAATTCATTGCAGTCCTGGCCATGTCCTGCCTCTATGTATTGCTGGCATCATTTATTGAGTTGCCTGCAGGAAACAAAACCACAACGGGTGCGGCTGCCTATGATCATGATAAGACCCTCCGTGAAAATACAATGGCTGATGAGGAAGCTGCTTCCTTATATCGCCGCCTCGGCCTCCAGGAAAAAGGACTATCAGCGCAGGCGTTTCAGCATGCTTACAAAGGATACCAGGTTTTACTGGAAAAAAAGCTGATCAGCAAAGAAGGCTTTCTTACTATTTGCGACTTCAGCCGGTCATCCAAAGAAAAAAGATTATACCTTATTGACCTCGGCAATGATGAAGTATTGATGAATACCTGGGTGGCGCATGGCCGCAACTCGGGGATGGAATTTGCGAAAAAATTTTCCAACACACCCGAATCATTGCAGAGCAGTCTGGGTTTTTATGTAACGAAGCAAACCTATCACGGCGCCCACGGACTTTCCCTGAAGCTCGAAGGCATTGAGCCGGGTTTTAATGACAAGGCTTTTAAAAGAGCCATTGTGATACACGGCGCTGATTATATCGGTGAAGAACGGCTGAAGCAAAGCAGTTTTATGGGCCGCAGCTATGGCTGCCCGGCCGTGCCGCAAAAAGAAAGCGCTGCATTGATCAATGCCATCAAAAACGGAACATGTCTTTTTATATACTACCCGGATAAGCACTACCTGGCAGGATCTAAAATATTAAACGGCTGATTGGACACACAAGGATGGATGATTAACAAAAAGCTCAACTTACCCTATGGTTGGGCTTTTTTGTTTTTGGACGGCTTGCAAATGTGCTTACACCTGTGCGATGGTTATTTTTTATCCAACAATTCTTTTACTTTCTTTTTCAATAATTTTTTGTCTGGCAGGTATAGCTGGTATTTTGAAACGAAAATTTTATTTGTTATACCCCTGATAGCATATTCCACAGTTACATCATCTTTGTGTTTTGATAGTATGATGCCAATAGGTTGATTGTCGCCCTCTACATTTTGTTCGGTCTCAAAATAGTTTAGGTAAAGATTCATTTGTCCGATGTCGCTATGCTCTACAGATTTTATTTTAAGGTCAATCAATACGAAACATTTTAAAATCCGGTGATAAAAGACAAGGTCAACCCGGTAATGCTTGTTGTTAAGTGTTATGCGAAATTGTCTGGCGATAAAAGCAAAGCCCTTGCCTAATTCAAGAATGAACTTTTGGAGATTGTCAATGATTTTTTGTTCCAGGTGTTTTTCTGAATAGCTGTAATGTTCGGGAATGTTCAGGAACTCCAGTACATAAGGGTCTTTGGCAATATCGGTATCGTTTTCAATAATCTGTCCTTTGCCGGCGAGCTTCATTACACTCTTTGTGTTTTTGCTTAATGCAATGCGTTCAAATAAAGCAGTGTCCATTTGCCGGCGAAGTTCTCTTACGGACCAGCCTTCATGTATTGCGGTTTGCTGATAAAAGCTGATTTCCATTTCATCAGTACATTTCAACAACTCGTAGTAATGCGACCAGCTTAATTGGTCTGACACTGTCAGTCCAATTGCCTTTGGAACTTTCTTGCTTTTTTGGTGTGACACTGTCACACCAGATTTGCCAGTCGTATGGTAAATCTTAAACCGCAAAAAGAATAAACGCATATAAGTAAGCTGACTGCGGCTGAATCCTTTTCCCAAATCTCTTGTCAGCTCTTTTGAAATGTCAAGCAGCATATTCCTTACGGAAGTTTCATCGTATTGTTCGGAATGCTCTTTGTCTACAATCAATCTGCCTACATTCCAGTATGTAAGCAAAAGTTCGGTATTGATGTTCCTGATAGCATTATACCTTGCCTGTTCAACCAGTTGTCTGATTTCTTTCAGCAGGTCATTGTATTTATTTTTGGATACTTTCACAGTTGGCAAATATAACCTCAAACGTTGAGATAAGGCTGGTTGCAATGTTAGCTTTTTATATGCTCAATATTTCCCATCCTGATAAATCATTGTCGTACTTATATGGGACACCTGTGTATGTATAGAATGAACTTGACTTAGGAATGATGATGCTCTTTGCTCAATTACATCATCCCATGTTTTGCCTGATTTCTTTAAAAGAAATTCATTGAGTGTTGCTCCTGTTAATTCCTGCTTGGTGCTACCGCTACGATAGTAATACCTGCCTCTTAATGAAATTGGAACAGAATAAGGTGGGGTAATGATTTCAATAAAATGTTTTCCGGCTTCTTCATGAAGATTTACTTCCGGCAATTATTCAATCAAATTGAAACAATTATTTCTTTAGCCTTTATAAATATTTTTATTATGCCATTCTATAAAACTGCTTCCCGGTTTGTCTTGTATCCGGTTAGGCAAGTTGAATAGATTACCACCATGAAACTTATAATATTCTTTTCCATTTTCATACTCTTCTTTGATTCGTTTACTTATTTCCACTTTTAAATCGGAAGTGACTGTTAGGTAACCTGTATCAAAAAGTTTATGCAAATCAGAACGAAGTAATAATGCATTTGAAATAACGTGTGACCCTGATTGCGCATAAGGCTTAATGTGCGCTGCTTCTAAAACTGGCAAAGTCCTTTCTCCTGAAATCGCACATTTTCTATTGTAAGCATCAGTGACCAAAACCCTAAAAGCACCTTGGCCTAATCTAACTTTGGTTAATACTGATTTGCCATACATTGGCGATTCACTATCTTCCAATATTAACTGACTTTTTTCTTCATCTGCAACTTGATACAAATACTTTTGAAGTAAACTTTCTATTTTAATCCAGAGTTCTTTGCCAATTACTGACCCTGTTGAGTAAGACTTTCCTTGAACAATACTCTTTCCCCAATCGTCAGGAGTGGGAATCCAATCTTCCTTTTTAAAAAAGATAGGATTGGTTAAAACAATACACCCTATTTGTGGATTTGGATCAGACTGGTCTCGTCTTAGTGGCATAATCATATTTTGTAACTCTTGCAACGAGTTACACCCATTGCCTTTCTCAAATACATCCCATGCCATAGAAATAGGTAAGAAGGTATGACTCGAAAAGAAACCAATCCCTCCTATGGCATTTATAGGAAATTTTAATTTGAAAAGAAACGGAGCACCAGCTGGGAGTAGTTTAAAATTAGTATTACCACCAGGTTGCCAGAAATTTACATCTTCACGATTTTGTCGGGCCAGAAAGCTATACCAGTTATTATCTGTAACGCCTAAGTAAAATTTCATGGTAGCAAAATATAAGAAAGAAAATAAGACGATGAATTGTCTGGTTTCTAAATTCTGAGCCTCCTCTGATATCATAGAAAAAAGGCAATAGTTCAACTTCATTCCCAAAAAGAATGTTGGCAACACATGATTCTTTATAATACTTTCGCTTCAAATTGCTTTTGATGTTTGTTCACAAATTAACTAAAAGTGTGTAGAAGCTCGCTTCTTATATAAACTTAGGCGGTCTTAGTGTAGGTTGGTCTTTTTACAGCTTAGGTCGTCTGTCTCGGCCGCCCAATTATAATTCAGTAACCAATTTAATTGAGGCTAACTCTGTACTTTACGTATTACCCGCCATAACCCTCGCTGATAGTCAATAATACCCGCCAAACCCTCAAAACAATTTCTCCCAACCCTGCTCAACAGCCAGCCAGCCCATCCAGCTCATGGCCAGCACCACGGCCCAGCCAATACATTGCAGCAGCAAAGAATGTTTGTAGCTATTGACCACCGAAGTTTTTGTGGCGGCTATCAATAGCAAAGCAAGGGCAACAGGTAATATCAGTCCGTTCACCGCACCGGCCAGCACCAGCAACGTCACCGGGTGGCCCACCGCAACAAAAATGACACAGGAGACAATGATAAAAACACTGGTGACAATCTTTTCATGCCTGGCAACTGCGGGCACCAGTGTTTTCCAAAACGAAACAGACGTGTAAGAAGCGCCTATTACAGAAGTGATGGCGGCACTCCACAGCACAATGCCAAAAAATTTATAACCAACTTCTCCTGCGGCAGATTGAAATACCGATGCGGCCGGATTGCCTGCTGCCAGTGTGATGCCTTCCGATACCACTCCCAGCGCAGCGAGAAATAAAAGAAACCGCATAACCGAAGTAAGAAGAATACCACTGACAGCGCTTCGTGTTACCTGCGGCAAATTTTCTTTTCCTTTTATACCTGCATCCAGCAAACGATGGGCGCCGGCAAAAGAAATATACCCGCCAACTGTGCCACCCACCAGTGTCACAATTTTTAAGACATCAATTTTTTCGGGCCACAGCGTTCTGTACAACGCTTCGCCAACAGGAGGATGCGAAGAGATAGCGATATAGAGCATAAGACCGGCCATCAGCAGCCCCAGTATTTTTACAAAAACATCAATCAGCTTTCCGGCATCTTTATACCAAAAGATCCCCAGCGCAACCAGGCAACTGATGATGGCGCCATACTCGGCTTTTATTCCCAGCAGCACATTCAGACCAAGCCCCGTTCCTGCTGTGTTGCCGATATTGAATACCAGTCCGCCAAAAGCAATAAGTGCAGCGAGAAAAAAACCAAGACCCGGCAACAATTTGTTGGCAATATCCTGTGCCCGCTGTTCACTCACGGTGATGATGCGCCATATATTTAGTTGTGCACCTATATCAAGCAGCACAGAAATAAGAATGACAAAACCAAAACTGGTGAGCAGCTCCTGGGTGAACAGGCTGGTTTGTGTGAGAAATCCCGGGCCAATAGCCGATGTTGCCATCAGGAAAGCAGCGCCGAGCACAGGGCCTTTCCAACGCCTCCTTTGGAGGAAATCCTGCTGATTTGAAAAATCTTTATTCACCTGAAAGTTGTAAAGCCTCGTGTAATAACCGGGCAAATGCAACAGCCTGTTTGCTGTCGCTGTGTATGCAAATCGTTTCGGCAACGATGGGAATGGTTTTACCGTTCACGGATGTTACGCTGCCGTCTTTTATCATTTGCATCACCTGCCGAAGCATTGTATCGCCGTCTTCAATCAGTGCACCGGGCTGTGACCGCGGGGTGAGGGAACCATCATCCTGGTAACTGCGGTCAGCAAAGACCTCGCTGAATGTTTTCAACCCCATCTTCTTTGCTTCTTCAATGGAAAGGCTTCTGCTTAACCCGTAAAGAACAAGATGGCTGTTATAATCTTTTACTGCCGCAGCAATTGCTTTGGCAATGCCCGCATCTTTTGCCGACATATTGTATAAGGCGCCGTGAGGCTTTACATGATGCAGCGTAGCTTCAAATGAAAGCATGATCTCTTCCATCAGGATCAGCTGCTGTTGCACCAGTTCGTAAATATCTTCAGCATCCAGCTTCATTTCTGCTCTTCCAAAATTTGCTTTGTCCAAAAAGGAAACATGGGCGCCGATGCGGACATGATGTTTCAGTGCCAGCTCTACCGTTTGCCACATTGTTTTTGCATCACCAGCATGATAGCCGCAGGCAATGCTGGCTGAACTGATAAAAGGCATAAGGGCTTCATCGTTTCCGATGCCTTCTCCCATATCGCAGTTAAGATCTGTCACAGGGAAGAAAATAGATTTTCAAGTTTGAATTTACAGGCATTTTGCTGTTGCAGCAAATGTTGTTGTTGTTTTATCAGCAACTGCTCTGCATGGTCAACAGCAGTGAATTGAAAACGAAGCGGGTCACCGGGTTTCAGTTGCGCCAGCTTTGAGTGATGGGCTGTTATCACATGCGCCACTTTGGGATAGCCCCCTGCGGTCTGGTGATCGGCCATCAGGATGATAAGCTGACCATTGGGCAGCAATTGAATGGTTCCAAAACTGACAGCCGAAGAAACCAGGTTGCCATCACCGGCAGATAAAGTGGCGCCTTCGAGCAAATAACCCATACGGTCTGAGCGGGGTGATATAAAAAATGGCTGTTGCTGAAACAAAGCCTGTGCATTGCTGTCCAGCATATCCCATTCGCTGCCGGGCAGCAACATGATCTCTGCAGCAGGATCATTATTCAATGGCGGGGCATTCCACGGCAGCACAACAAACTCTTTACCTGCCAGCACCGTTTTCACATCCGGCAATTCGTTTATATTGATCTCATCATCTTTTTGCAACGCCCTGCCCTGAAAACCTCCGCAGGCTGCTTTCAGGTTGGTGCTGTAGCTGCCCAGCCAGGGTTCAATATTCAGTCCTCCCATCACAGCCATATAGGCCCGGCTTCCTGTTCTTATTTTCAAAAACTGGAGAATGCTGAATTTACTCAGCAGGATGGGTTGATACATCGGTATCTCTTCACCATTCACCGCTGCTGTGAAATCAGCACCGCTGACAGCGATCAGCGCCGGTTGTTCAAAGAAAAATGAAGAAGCGGGAAAATGAATTTCGATCACAGCATCGTTTAGTTCGTTTCCCACCAGCATATTTGCAGTTTGTGCTGCCAGCTTATCCATGGCGCCGCCGGGATTGATACCGAGATGCTGATAATGGTATCGCCCCGTGTCTTGTATGCTGTCCTGTATACCTGCTTTAATAATTCTCAAATTCATGTTTGCTGATTGCAAAAAACCGGACAGCATCGCCTGCCTGTAATAAGCAGGGTTCTGCTTTGGCCGGATCAAATAGTTTTATCGGCGTTTGCCCGATCACCTGCCATCCTCCAGGAGTATCCATCGGGTATATACCGGTTTGTTTCCCGGTAATGCCTACACTGCCGGCTTTCACCATAACAGGATGATCTTTCCGGGGAACCGCAATGGCATCATCCACCTGTCCCATATAGGCGAAACCCGGTAAGAAACCCATCATAAACACCCGGTAAGTTTTACTTGTATGAATATGTACCAATTCTTCCATGCTGATATTCCTGTTAGCCGCCACGGTATCTATATCTGCTGCAAATTCTTTTTCATAACAAACAGGAATTTCAAACAGGCGGCTTTGCCCGGTATATGCAGGGATGTTTTCCTGCAGCAGTTGCTGCAGTTTTGTTTTCACCCAATCTGCAACAGGGCCGGCGGGTTTAAATTTTTGCTGAATGATCCATACATCATAATAAACCGTCAGTGAGCTATAGGCCGGAACGATTTCCTGTATTCCTTCAAAAATATTTTTTTGCAAATGCTGCCGGCATGCCATCACCCGGTCATTCAATTGCTCATTCACCTGGTTGCCAAACTCAACGGTCAATGCGGTATCACCCAAAGAATAAATACGATATGTGTGCTGCTGGATCAACTGATGATGGTTTGAAGATAGCAACTTAACTTTACTCCCGATGCCGAAGCTGAATAAAAACGATACACTAAACCTGCTTTCCAAGTTAACTTTCCGCCGCACCTGGAACGGTATAAAAGTGCTGAGCAGCTATTATATCAGCAAATGGACAAAGAAACCCATTCAGTGGGGTTATCCTGTTTCTGTTTCATTTGAACCCACCACTTCCTGCAACCTGCGCTGCCCGGAATGTCCCAGCGGGCTGAGAGCATTTACAAGACCTACGGGAATGCTGCAAAAAGATTTTTTTGGAGAGACGATAGACCAGTTGCACAAAGAACTGCTCTATCTTGTTTTTTATTTCCAGGGAGAACCTTATCTCAATCCTGATTTCCTGGATATGGTGAAATATGCTTCGCAAAAAAAAATTTATACGGCCACTTCCACCAATGCACACTACCTGAATGATACCAATGCCAGACGAACCATTGAAAGCGGGTTAGACAGGCTGATCATTTCTATTGACGGCACCACGCAGGATGTGTACCAGCAATACCGTGTGGGCGGACGCCTGGACAAAGTGATCGAAGGAGCAAAGAATATTGTGAAGTGGAAAAAGGAATTAAAGAGCAAAAAGCCTTTTGTGGTCTTCCAGTTCCTGGTGGTGAAACCCAACGAACACCAGGTGGAAGAAGTAAAACAACTGGCAAAAGAGATTGGCGTCGATGATGTGTGGTTCAAAACCGCACAGGTGTATGATTTTGAAAACGACCCGAACAACTTAATTCCTACGGTTGATAAATTCAGCCGCTACCGCAAAACTGAGAAGGGTTATGCCTTCAAAGGCAAATTAGCCAATCATTGCTGGCGGCTCTGGCATGATCCCGTCATCACCTGGGACGGGCTGGTGGCGCCCTGTTGTTTTGACAAAGATGCGCAGCACCGGCTCGGCGACCTGAAACAAAAATCTTTTAAAGAGATCTGGAAAAACGGTGAGTACACAAAATTCCGGACACAAATTCTAAAAGGAAGAAAGAACATTGACATCTGCGCCAATTGTTCCGAAGGAACCAAAGTGTGGGAGAGCTGAACCGGCAGAGATGAGGCTTTCTCAAAAATATGTTCAACACGGAGATACAGAGAAAAAGAGTTGCACAGAGATGTAATGCTCAAAGAAACTTTTTCTCTGTGTAACTCAGTCACCTCATAATCTCTATGTTTTTTGGTTTTAAGAGAATCTCTTATCACTCTTTTATCTCACCTCTTTCATCATCCTCTCTTTCTCTTTCATAGACCATCACTTTCACCTTCCATTCCAGCAATTCATACTCCATGCCCAGTTCCACTTTCAATTTTTTCAGGGTAGTGCTGCCATTGTCAACGGAGAAAATGATACTGGTGAATTTTTTTTCTTCTGCCGGGCTTTCATACGGGGCTTTCAAACGCAGGTAAACCCCTTCTTCCATTTTGGCAGACAGGTTGTTCAACTGGTTATACACCGACTTGAATTTCTTTTTGGCTTCTTCAAAATCTTCGGTGGTCAGCAGCAACGCCTGCCAGCTTACTATAGCATGTTTGTTGGCCGAGCTGTAGTGTGTGATGCGGGCATCTTCAGCGCCGGTCACTTTGAAGTTGCAGGCATAATCAACTGACTGCGGATTTTGCACCAGTTTTTCACCGCGAAGATTGTTGAACTGGTTGGGATAATCGCCGATCACTTTTTTGATATCAGCACCAATACCATTGGCAACCGGAAGTTTAAACTGGGCAAGACAGCTTGAAACAATGAACAGGGAAATCGTAATAAGCGTAAGTGTTTTTACGGCTTTTTTCATGAGTTTGGATTTAACGGGTTAGTAACAAGCGGCAATATTATTAAATTGTAGTTTTATTTCATACTTTTTATGCACCAATTTCGTTAACCCTATATTAAATGGAGGACTATGAAAAACAAAAACATCGCCTATGCCCGTGAGGAGGCAAAAATTTACCAGCGTTATTACCGGCCTTCCCTGAATGTATTCAATTTGCTGCGATCTGTTATCGGCATTTTTATTTCCGGCTCATCGCCGGCAACAGGATCCTATGCAAGAAGGAGATAAGGAACCGGCTTACTAACCCACTAACCATACAATCAAATCCCGGCATGATGCCGGGATTTTTTTATCAGTTGATGCGGATGTTTCGCTCCATCATCCGGTTCATGCCCGGCGGCATCATCGGCTGTTGTGGATTTTTGCCGCCCATTTTATTCAGGTTAAACAGGAAGCTTACCATGAAGAACCTGCGCAGCACCATGCTTCTTGTGTCCTGGATAAAATTATCACCGGTGGTCCGGTTGATACTTTGATTCTGGTTCAGGATGTCGTTCACCGAAAACTTCAGTTCCCCGTTTTTCTTTTTAAACAGTTGTTTGCTGATGCCGGCATTCCACAACGGGATGCTCTGGTTAAAGCCTTCGGCACGGCCGGTGTTGATGTAATAGTCAAAATCACTGGAGAGAATGATACCGCCTTTCAGGGTCCAGGAAAAATCAAGCGAATAGGTTTGGGTGAAATAGTCCTCGTCCAGTTGGGTGTTCACTGAATATTTTACATCCGTGTAAGTAATATTGGCCCTTGTGCCGATATTGAATTTTTCTTTGTTGATGTTCACGCCAAAACCTTGTGTCACCGCTATTGTTTTACCAATATTCTTTTGTTTATACAAAAGGCTTACATCTCTTACATAAGAGATATTGTTGGTGAAATTGATGCTGGAGCCTTTCAGTTTGGGATTTTTAAAAGGTATGCCAAGTGTGAAGAAAGAAAAAGCCCTGTAATATCCATCCACGTTCACGGGCCGTGTCAGTTGCACCCCGCGGCTCACGGTGTCAATGCTGTTGACGATCTTGTTACCCGTAGCGCTGAAGTTAATGCTGGCCGCAATGAATTTAAAAGTAAGGATATTAAAAGTGTTGTAATTGGCATTGATATTATGGTTGAACTCCTGTTTCAGGTCCGGGTTACCCGTTCTCACATTGGTGGGGTCTGAAACATCCGGCACATCCTGCAACTGCGAAATACTGGGCTGGTTGGTTCTGCCATTATAGGCTAGCCTGAAATTTTTACCTCTTGATGGTGTGTAATTAAAATTAGCAGTTGGAAAAATATTAGTGAAGCGCTGGCTGGTCAGTGAGTCTTTATTGGTCATCGCCTGGAAACTTTGGCTTTCGAGCAATGCTTTTTGCACGCCAAAACCCAACTGGTAATTATATTTTGACTTCTGCACCCGGAAATTGGCGCCGACACGATGTGCCAGGAAACTGTTGTCAAAATTATTTGTCTGCGGCAGGTTGGGGTTGTCATATTTGTCGGTAACGGAATTGTAATTATACACCTGCCTGTCAGAAGTATTTTGGTTATTGGTATAGGCATAGTTTATTTCCAGCAGTTTGTTCAGCCCCAGCGGTTCGGTGTACGAACCGGAAACCACATTATTATTGGTTGTTGTCTTTTGCAGGTTATTCTGGTCCTGGTCAAAATTGCGGAACAGGCTGCCATCCTCATTATAAAATTCATTATCAGATACCGTGAACCCCCTGCTGTCACTGTTGCCAAATGTGTTGTTCCAGCCCAGCGTAAAAGTGCGGCCTGTTTTTTTGAATTTATGACGGAACAGAAGATTGTTATTCCAGTTAAACCCGTCTCGCCGGTTGCTGTTATTGGTTTTGCTCAGCACTGATAAATATTCCTGCACGGCAGAAGTTTTCGAAAAAGTGAGGGAACTGTCAAGGCTGAAGCTTTCTGAATGCTGCAAAGTGAGGGATGGTGTATAGAGAATGGAGTTGGCAGAGTCAATAAAATATTCCAGCCGGACATTGAAACGGTGATTCTGGTTTTTATTATTCGAACGGGAGGTGCGGCTCAGTGTAGCAATGGAGTCGCTAAAAGTGCTGCGGCGTAAAATATCCTGCTCCTGGTTTATGTCGCTGTTGGAAATAAAATAGCTGCCGGTGAGTTTTATTTTTTTCCATTCATCGGTAAAATTTAGTCCTGCAGAAAGCGATTTGATAATACCGGTGCTGCCGCTGCCTCCAAATCCACCAAAGCCACCACCTCCTCCACGGACCGTAACTACCTGCATGCCGCCACCGCCACCTGCGCCGCCACCCATCATCATACCACCACCACCTCCGCCACCTGCACCACCACCGCCAAAGCCACTGAATCCCCCCATGGTGCTGATGATATCAGAAAATGAAAAGCCTTGCTTATTGATGTTATTGGCATTGAACAATACTGATAAACGCTGTGTGCCCACAAAGCGGTTGAAGCTGAGATTGCCTTCATAGCGGCCATTGTCACCATAACCAACAAGGGCACGGGCAAAATATCCCTTGTTGCGGTCTTTTTTTAGTTTGATGTTTAGTGTTTTGCTGCGGCTGCCATCATCAATTTTGGTGAATTTGGCCTGGTCGCTCATGTCGTCATACACCTGTATGCTTTCCACCATTTCTGCTGTCAGGTTTTTGGTAGCCAGTTTGGGGTCATTACCAAAAAACTCTTTGCCATCCACATACACTTTCTGAATATCTTCTCCCTGTGCTTTGATGTTTCCGTCTTTATCCACTTCCACACCGGGTAGTTTTTTCAGCAGGTCTTCTACTGTTGCATTGGGTTTTGTCTGAAAAGCCCCTGCATTGAACTGCACCGTATCGCCTTTCACCTGGATGGGAATATTGGCATTGATGACCACTTCGCCCAGCGCCTTGATGTCTTTATCTGCCATCAGGTCGCCAAGGTCGGCATGTTTGTTTTCTGCGGTTATGGATACCGGTTTTATAAAAGGCTGGTAGGCCTGGTGTGAGATCACCAGCCGGTAATCGCCGATAGCAAGACCTTTTACTTCAAAAGCCCCCTGTTTATTGGTAAGGGTAAATGTGACAAGGGAGGAATCTTTGGTATTCAGGACGGAAACCGTGGCATCGGTAACGGGTTGTTTGGAAGCGGTATCGGTCAGTTTCCCTTTAATGCTTCCGTCGGGTCTTTGGGCTTGTGCCACAGCAAATAAGGACAAGGTGGTTATTAGCAGTACGACAATTTTCTTCATAAACGGTTTGAGTAAAGTACGAATTTAGACGTAAGAGATAAAAATAACCTTCGGGCAGAGGTTAATTCTTCCGGGAAAAGGGATAAACTGGCAGGAATAACCGACGAACTGCTTAGCTGAACAGGTACTCCACATCTTCCCTCGTCAGGCTTTTCACAAACGTAGCATCGTCAGAGATGATCTCTTTGGCCAATGCCCGTTTCTTTTCCTGCAACTGGATGATTTTGTCTTCGATGGTGTCTTTGCATATCATGCGGTAGGCAAAAATATTTTTCGTCTGACCAATACGGTGGGTACGGTCAATGGCCTGCTGCTCCACGGCGGGGTTCCACCAGGGATCAACAATATATACATAATCCGCAGCGGTAAGGTTAAGACCTACACCACCGGCTTTTAAGGAAATAAGAAACACTCTCACTTCATCATTATTCTGGAAACTTTGAATGGCCTTTTCCCTGTCCGGCGCCGAAGTGCTGCCGTCAAAATATTCATACTTCACTCCCAGTTCATCCAGCTTGGCTTTGATCAGCGCCAGCATGCCAAGAAACTGCGAAAAGACCAGCGCCTTATGGTCACCGATGTTTTCAACAATCTCCCTGGCCAGTTCATCCAGTTTGATGGAATGATTCTCAAATTTTTCCTCTTCATTCAATATAGCAGGCGAATCGCAAATTTGCCGCAGCTTCATCAATCCCTGCAAAATGGTGAGTTGCGATTTTTGTATGCCCTGCTCCTGTATGGTGCCGAGTATCTTATCCCTGAAATCATTGCGGTAAGCATCATAGATCTTTCGCTGCTCATCTTCCATTTCACACCAAAGAATCATTTCCTGTTTTTCAGGCAGGTCTTTGGCCACCTGTTCCTTTGTTCTCCGCAGGATGAAGGGATACAATATCTTTTTCAGGTGCTCTTTACGGTCCTGCTCACCAAATTTATCAATGGGTATGGCAAATTCCTGGCGGAAAAATTCCATGGTGCCCAGCATGCCGGGATTCAGGAAATTCATCTGCGCAAAAATGTCAAACGTATTATTCTGCAAAGGTGTACCGCTCATGCACAAACGGTGTTTGGCATTCAGCAAAGAAGCTGCCTTGGTCACTTTGCTTGCCGGGTTTTTGATAGCCTGGCTTTCATCCAGTATCACATAATCAAACTCCACACTCAGCAACAACTTAATATCGCTGCGCAAAGTGCCATAGGTGGTGATGGTGATTTCGTGATCCAGCAGTTCTTCTTTCATTCTGGTGCGGGTGGCGCCGTGATGAATGCGATAGGTGAGCTTTGGCGTGAATTTTTTTATTTCATTCTCCCAGTTGTAAATAAGCGTAGTGGGACAAACCACCAATGCTTTTAGTTTGCCTTTGTCGTTCCGGTAGTGATCCAAAAAAGACAAGGCCTGCACTGTTTTACCCAAACCCATATCATCAGCAAGAATGCCGCCCCAGTTGATCTCTCTCAGGTAATTGAGCCACTGATAACCCGCCACCTGGTAAGGACGCAGCACCATTTTCAGGTGATAGGGCGGTTCGATCTCCTGTATTTGGTTGAACTGCCTGAGATTTTCATATTTTTCTTCCAGTTGCACCGACAATTCTTCTTCATCCCTTTGCTCATACAATTCATCCACCACACTCAGGTGAAAACGGGAGAGCTTGAGTGAATTGGCTTTTCCTTCTCCCACCCTGAACAGCAAAGAGTATTTTTTGATCCACTCTTCAGGCAGGATACCGAGTGTGCCATCGCCCAACTGTACAAACTGTTGCTTATTGGCCAATGCTCTTTTCACTTCCGCTACGGTCACCTTCTGATCGCCAAAAACAATATCTACTTTGGCATCAAACCAGTCCGTGTTGCTGCTGATGAATATTTTTGTTTGTGGCTTGGCCGTGTTGAACCGGAAATTTTTCAGCGCTTCAAATCCAAACACCGGTGTTTTCATATCCTTCATTGCATCTACAAACAGGAAGAACCAGTTATTTTTCAGCACATCGGCGCCTTTCAATGCCAGGGAAGCCGTTTCCTCGTTATAGATAAAATTGGAATGAAGGTTTTTAAGTTTTTCAACAAACTCATTTTCTTTTTGCCGGTTGCGGTGAACGATCAGCACTTTGTCACCCTGCGGCACCACCATTTCATCCCGGTCTTTTGCCTTTGTTTCATAACCTTTGTAAGAATAGGAGGGCTGAAAAACGAGGTATTCTCCTTTTTCCACCAAAAACAATTTTACTTCCGGGTCGCCGTCTTTCACTTCCTGCACCAGCGATTTATCAAAGTCAACCTTATATTCTTTTGCCAGCGGCAGCAGGAAGCCATTCAGTGTTTTGCTCCATTCGTCCGCATCCACCGGCATCTTGCCGGAAGGCAAAAACTTTTCTGTGAGATGAATGGCATCGTTGCTCTTCCACAAATGCAGTTGCTGGTTGTATAAAAAAAACAAGGGACTGTTGCTTTCATTCTCGCCCAGGTCATACTCCATGCTGCCAAGGTTCACCCGGCAATGAATGTTGTAATGGGAGTTCTTTTTTACAATAAAATGTGGTTTTGCTTCTTCTTCGGCCAGCATTACCGGTTCCAGGTTGTTTGTTTTGAAAGTCTTATTGGCCGGCAACAAAAAAACAAAGGAACTGTCCCGCAGCTCTGTAAAAAGTTTTTTCAGTTTGGGCAACAGGTATTCCGCCATCAGTTCTTTTGTTTCTTCCGGCAGGTCGTCATCTTCCTGGTGAATGATATTTTCCCATATTCCGGAAAATGGAGAATTGCGGCTGATGTATTTGTTGATCTCAGCATCCTGCAGTTTGCGCAGCAATGTCAGCAAATCCCTGTCGCTTTCACCAAGCTTGCCGGTATCCACATAGCGGCTGATATCAAGTTTTTCTGCTTTACCGGCAAAACCATCGTTGTTTTCGTTGGGCTCACCCATGATAACATCCACGGTGAACTGCGGGTAAGTTTTCTTGTGAAAATTAAACACCACTCCCAGCCGTTGTGATGGGTTGGTTTCAACAATTGCTGTTGGCTCCTGCACCGTCTCTTCATCTTTTTCCTTCACCGGCAGCAAAACGGGTTTGGCCGGCAACGCCGAAGGCGCCACTCTTTTAATGCTGGTATCAAGCACCCGTAAAAAAGGTTTGCCTTCTTTATAGGCAAATTCAAATTTCCCTTTCAGGTCGTCATCAAGGGAGTAGCCGTATGCTTCGAGCAATTTGTTTTTTTCTTTGTCCCAGTTGCGAATGCTGTCAAAATAATTGGGTCCATAGGCATTCAGTAACTGAACAAATACGATCACCTTTGGCAAGCACAAAGGATGATCGGGGTCATCATAATCACAACTGGTGTCAAAATTTCTTTCTTCGTTTTTCCTGATGATGACCTTGTAGTTTTCACCATTCAATGTCACAGAGGCTTTCACTGTTTCGTTTTCTGCAAAATCAATTCTTGCTTTTTGCGTTCTCAAAAACGTTTCTGCTTCTATAATGGTTTCCGGGGAAGAAAGTAAACGCAGTGTCTTCAGGTCAATGGTTTTCATTTTAGCTACAGTATGCCGCTGGTCATATTTTACATCATCACTCTGCAGGTGACCCCGGTCAATCATTTCCTGTAACTGGAAAAGGGAAGCGGCTTCATGCCGGCAGATGTCGCCAAGGTTATAGGGGCAGGTGCAGCGCAACGAAAGACCTTTGGGGTCTTTGAACTTCTGTATGTAAACTTTGTAAAACGTGGAATATACATCATCCTTCACCCGGAAAACAGCAGAACCAAAAAGGTCGTCAAACTCTACCAGTTCGCAAAAACCTATTGCATGGATCTTTTTTCCCCTGCGGATCACTTCATCCGTTCCATGGGTGTATACATATTTAATAAGGTGCGGTAAGGCCATAATGTTTCAATAGACAAAGGGCAATCGGCAAAAATAAAAGAAACTGAAGCGGATTTCCTTGCAAAAGCAGGAGAAATAATAAATTAACGCAAATCAATATTAGCAGGTAAGAAATGCGTTATCTTAGAAGTTTTTTTATTTCACTAAAAGCTTTCCTTCTTTATACAGGGGGAGCACATTGGCCACATCATCTGTCAGGCAGAATTTAATATCTTCTATCAGTCCGAATCTTTCTACCAGCCGGTGATAGTGTGTGAGCTGCGGCGCAAACTTCAGCAGGTTGTTTTTGTTTTTTGCATACATGGTCTCTGCCATCAATGAGCTGTCGCAATGAATGGTGAATTCATTTTTCAAACGGTGGATGACAGCGCCTGCAAATAAAGTATCTTCCAGGTTGAAACGGTCTTTCCAGCCGGCACATCCCAACACCACATTCTTTTTTTCTGCAACCAGGTAATCACAAACAGCCGATAAATTAGGAAAGGAACCTGAGACGATGGTGTCAGCCCCTTTATCCAATGCCATTTGCAAGAGACGGGTGCCGTTGGTGGTTGTCAGAACCAGCGTCTGGTTTTCGATAAACTCCCGGTGATACTCTAAAGGTGAGTTGCCGTGTTCAAGTCCTTCGGCAAGTTTACCATCTCTTTCTCCGGCAGCGATGCCGCCAATACTCTTGCTGATCTCAATGGCCCTGGCTACCGAATCAACAGGAATCACAGCTTTGGCGCCGTTATACAGCGCAGCGGCAATAGTGGATGTTGCCCGGAATACATCAATGATCACAACAACACTGTTGCTGAGATCATATAAATGTAAAAGTGCGGGAGATAGAGAGGTATGTAAAACGGGTTTGTCTGTCATAAATGCTGCCGCAAAAGTAATGGAACAAACTGTAACCGGGAGAGCTTCATTTTATCAGCAGTTTTTTCCATTTATCACTCTCTGCAAAATCTTTAATGGTTTTATTACGTTGTTCCAGCAGTTTTTTCATGTAGCTGGTAAGATAAAGTGAATTGAACCAGCGGCCCATCATGCCGTATGGAGATTCAAAATGAAACAGGTCTATGAGAATAGTGCCGTTGTCGCAGGGTTTGAAATAATGTTCGTGTTTCATTTCTTTAAAATCGCCCTGCAGTTGCACATCGGTGAACATGTCAGGTTTTTTCATTTCGGTGATCTTCACCCGCAGCAGCCTTTCTTTGAACAGATGCCTCGCTTTCCAGGTGACAGTATCATCTTTTTCAATCAGCCCAAACCGGGTTCCGGCCACCGCCTCTTCCTTATATTTTGACATGGACTCTTTGTGCAAACCTATATGACGGCTGAGATCAAAGACCACATCGGCAGGGGCAGCAATAAAAGTTGTGAGATGTATTGTCGGCATTGTTGGATATTGGATTGTAAAATAAGCAATGCCGGGTTTTACAGCAAGCTTCGGGCCGCTTTATTGAGCAGATGAGCTGCCGGTAAGCTTTCTTTTGCTTTGCCGGTATTTTTCATTGATCACTTTGCCCATGGGCTTTTGGTGCACTTTGCTTTCCAGCCAGGAAATGATATCGAGATACGCAAAGGCCCGGGTCTCAAAGCGGTTTTTTTCGAGGTGTTTTACCTTTTGCAGAAATTTTTCCAGCGCTGGTTTTAGCTGCCGCGGCGAAATACTGAAAGTGTTTTTAAGGAACCTCAGCATCTCTTCTTCTATGACAGTCAGGTTTTTCATCTTAGCCATGAAACGATAGACGGACTTGGTCAGCGATTCAATGATGCTGTCATTGCCTAATTCATAATGCGCCATCAGGTGCATCAGCCGGGCATAGCATTGCAGGTCGTTGCGCAACCCCGCCGGGCCATTGATGATCTTTTGCAAATAGTCAATAGCGGTATCATAATGGCCTGCACCAAAATAAAGGGAAGCGATCTTGTAATTGAAAACAAGGATACGGTGACTGTCTACATACAAAGCATACTCATCGAGTTTTTCCTGTATGGACGGAGCCAGTTGCAGGCCTTCTTCAAACGTACCCGTCATCAGGTGCCAGTTCAGTTTGGCGCTGTTGATATAAATGGAAGTGTGGATGCGGAAATTATCATGCAGCGTGGATGCCGTCGTGTCGGCAAAATGTTCAAACTGTTTCAGGGTTATACTGAATTTTTCAAAATTACGCAGGTCAAAATGTGCATTCAGGAGATTGTGCATGCCTTTGATATAATGGCCTGTTTCTGTCACCACCATCAGCGGCTCTTTGCTATAGAGATCAATCCATTTCTGGCTGTAGCGGTAATACATCAGAAAATCCTGGCGGATGAATGCATACCAGCAATAACTCTGGTAGAGGTATAACAACTCGTAAAAATCAGTAATGCTCGCTGCATCCGGGGGCAGGTTTTTTTTAAAATAATCCCTGATCCCTTTTTCATCTTCCTGGTTGCGGGCATGCCCGTTGCGGACATACCAGTTGTACAGCATCAGCGCCAGGTTCGATAATTTCACCACCCGGTCTATGTGCTCGCTGATATTAGCCGCTTCTTTGGCAATCTGCTCCGTTCTTTCGGTGCTGCTGCGGGTGATGTGCAGTGTTTCAATTTTTTTCTCCAGTGAGATCACCTGGGCCAGGTAATTGAATTTATGATTGGCCTTGGCCATTTCTTTGGCTTTCTCCAGCAATTTCAACGCCTGTTGTTTCAATCCTTTTTGATACAGCACCCGGGCATAGTCCAGTTGCTCGCTGAGTTGCAGGTCAATGCTTACTGATGTTTTTAATAACCGAAGCGCTGCCAGCAGTTGTTTGTAAAGGTGTGTTTTCAGGTTGGCCAGTTGCGGCTTGGTGATACCCGGTAATTTTTTCAGCAGCAGTTTTTCGTCATATTCGTCCATCTTGTCAAGCGCATCAAAGAGGCGGATGATCTTGAGGTCTTCATTACCAGAACTGCGTTTTATGTACAGCTTGAAATGCCTTTTTTCAGCCTTTTCAAGAGTGTGGATGAGTTGTAATAATATGTCGGTCGAACGGTTGGACATCATATTGATTTTTTCCTGAAACGCAATACCAGCAAGGGTTTTGGTAAATCCTTATCCCCGTAGGCATAAGCAATTTTCACCAATTTTGTTTTGAAAGCCATGTGTGGCGCAGCTACTTTTACATCAGAAGTTCATTCATACAGCAGGCAATCGTTAGAACAAGCAAGCAGGGAGATCGTCAGAGGTCTATAGATTCAGAGGCTCAAATGTCTGCAAAAAAGCTGAAACCCGGAAATTTCCGTTCAGCCCCCACACTACTACGAAGAATTTTCATATGGCAAGCAATCGTTAGAGGTCAGTCCGTTTCTACGGAAGGACCTTTTTTTGTTTTACGTATGCCACACCTCCGGGTATGGCATACGTACTCAATCAGTATCTTCACGCCAAATGCATTGCTATGGCCATCCGCATCTTCATCACCGGCGGCACCTTTGATAAAGAGTACAACGAACTGAACGGGCAGCTATATTTCAAAGACACCCACATGCACGACCTGCTGGAAATGGGCCGCAGCCGTGTGGCAGTGGAGATCAGGACACTGATGATGATTGACAGCCTTGAAATGACAGACCAGGACCGCAGCCTGATTGCCCACCAGTGTATCCAATGCCAGGAAGATAGAATTGTTATCACTCACGGCACCGACACCATGGCAGAAACAGCCGGGGTGCTTGCGGAAAAAGTGAAAAATAAAACCATCATCCTCACCGGAGCCATGATCCCCATCAAATTCGGAAGCAGCGATGGCCTGTTCAATCTTGGCAGTGCTCTTGCCTTTGCACAAACATTGCCTGCTGGTGTGTATGTCGCCATGAATGGTCGTTATTTCAACTGGGATAATGTTCGCAAAAACAAGCAGACCGGAATTTTTGAAGAGATAAAACCGGGTCTGTAAAAACCGGACATCCTTTTTAACAGGGATAAATACGGCGCCGTATTTACTTTAGCTGCGTAAATAGCCATGCAGCATATTGAATTTTTCCATACCGATCATTTTGAACACAATTATCACCGGGTGCCGGCGCCGGCTGCACTGAGTCATTTCATTGATTTTTTCTGGGAAACCCGTTTTGATCATTTATGGAAGCAGTATCCCAAAGGATTTTCGGATGCACAGTTCCCGAATATCGGTTACACGTATATCATCAACCTGGGTACTCCCTTTGTGATGCAGGTGGAGGATAAAAAATTCAACATGAAAACCGATGGTTTTTTGCCACGGTATAACGCCATTGAATGTTTTCATAAACCCGGCAACCACCTGTTTGGTATCAAATTCCGCATCTCGCCGGTCATCTTTGAGAAAAAAGTGAATTTTTCTGAGTACCGGGGATTTATATTTCCATTGAGCTACCTGATGGATGAGGCCATGATTGATAAAGTGAAAAAGGCGAAAAACTTTGAAGAAAGAATCAGCATGCTGTCTGAATATTTTTTTTCGGTGCTGGCAAGACATGCGGGTTCAATGCAACCGGTAATGATCGTCAGCAAAATTCTCGATCATTGTTTCCAGCATAACGACTTCAGCGTTTCACTCGAAAAAATTGCTGCAGAAAATAAAATATCTGTTCGCACCCTCCAGCGGTATTTTGAAGCCTGCACCGGCATCAGCAGCAAGCAGGCGCTGCAGGTGATGCGGATAAGGAAAGCTGCCACCCACCTGATCAATTCTCCGGGCAATTTTCATTATGCCACTTACGGTTATTATGATCACAGTCATTTTTATAAACACCTGAAGCAGTTCATGCAAAGCAATACACTGAAGAATTTTGAAGCAAATCTGCCGCTGCCGGCATTATTGCAGAAATGAGAAAGACCGGCAAGACTACCGGCCTTTTCTATGCACATGAGAAAACTATAGCTTAATTCCCCGCTCTTTGTCTTTCTTCTTCCGATGCCGTGGTGCGGCGGCGGGCTGCCTGCACTTTGTTATTGCCAAAGCGATAGGTAAAGGTCAGGTTGGCTACCCTTGTTTCCCGGTAGGCATTCCATTTCTCCACATAGTTGTTAAAAGACACGACTGCTCTTGGCAGGTTGGTCCAGAAAATATCGGTGATATTGAAACGTACAGTGCCCTTGCCTTTAAAGATCATTTTTTGAACACCGGTAGCGATGCCCCATTGCGGCTTGAATTCCATAAAACCACTGCGGCCGCCTGAGTTGAAGTTGGCGCCGAACTCAGCTGTCCAGCCTTTTTTGAATGTAAATGTATTATTGCTGCGGATATCCATTACCGGTTTCCCGTTGTTCAGGTTGGTGCCGCCGAGGTTTCCGTTGAAGTGATTATAGAATATATTGCCACTGTTGATCATGTTCCACCATTTGCTGATTCGAACAGGAGCCGAGATGCTCAGTCCATAATAATCCTGCGATTCCAGGTTGATAGGTATCTGCACGGTGACATTCTCATCCGATGGAATATTGGGGAAAACATCTTTGAATTTTGCGATAGCAACATTTTGGTTGCGTGTGGTGCGGCTGTAGCCTAATGTGAAATTCAGATTTTTCAGCGTATAACTTAATTCATAGGACCAGGTGAGTTGTGGCGTTAAACCTGGGTTGCCTGTTGCATAGGTGGTCACATCAATGAGAAATAAGAAGGGGTTGAGTTGTGAGTAACCGGGACGATCAATGCGGCGGCTCACCGACACACCCAGTGTTTTGTCTTCTTTCAGTTTATAATTAAAGAAAGCACTGGGAAAAAGGTTGATATAACTGGAGTCCCAGTGAACGTCACCTTTCACCTGCCAGGTTTTTACATCTGTATGTTCTGCCCGGAGACCGATCTGCAGATCCCATTTTTTGAATTGTTTGCTGAAGTTGATATAACCGGCATTGTTGTTCTCATCATAGAGAAAGTGATTGGTTTTTGTATCATCATTTACCGGGGTGCCGGTACTGACATCAAAAAATTTTGCATCATTATCAGAGGAAACAAAACTGGTCTTGAAGCCGGCTTCCCATTTGGCATTTTTCTTCAGCGGGTTCACATAATCCACTTTTGCAATCTTAAACGTAAGCTTTCCCTGCTGATCGCCATCCAGTATATAATCGGGTTGCAGGCTGCTGCCATCGAGTTTATAGTAGCGGGTGGCGTTGCGGGACAAAGCATGTGATTGGTAAATACCATAGTCAAGATCTGCTGTTAGTTCTTTTCCCGTGCTGTCAAATGTGTGTTTGAAATTAATATTTGCCACAGTATTCCTGTTCCTGTCATTATTGGTTGCAATGGCTTCAAACGTATTGGTGGGCTGCCGTTGCGGATCAAGGATGATGGATTTGTTATTATTGTCTCTTTTAAAATGCAGGAAGTTACTGTTCACCACAAATCCCAGGATTGTTTTTTTGGAAGGAAAGAAATCCATTCCCAGCCTCGCCGTATTATTTTCCAAAGGCATTTTGGCATAGTTATCCTTCAGGTCTCCGCCGGTATAGATACCATTGGTGTAAAAATTCCGGTCAAGGATCAGGTTATTAAGCAAAACACGGTAGGCATAGTTGTAATTGCCAAATATGTTGATCTTTTTGTTGCGGTAGTTAAAAGTCGTTCCTGCATTTGCTTTGGGATACACACCCTGCCCATAACCAGCCGTTAACGTTCCGTTTGTTCCCAGGCGTTGATCTTTCTTCATTCTTATATCAATAATGCCCGAATTACCGGCCGCATCATATTTGGCAGAAGGATTGGTGATGATATCAATGCGTTCAATGGCAGCAGAAGGAAGGCCCCGCAAGTAATTTGCAAGATCCTGCCCGGTCATTGCCGTAGGTTTACCGTCAATCATGATGATGACACCAGCTCTTCCGCGAAGACTGATAGCATCGTTTTGGTCAATGTTCACACCGGGTGACCGCTCCAGCACATCCATGGCCGAACTGCCTGCGCTGATAATACTGTTCTCTACGTTTACTACAATGCGATCTGACAGTTTTTGAATAAAAGGTTTGCGGCTGGTAACGGTGACAGCTCCCAGTTGGGCAGATGTGGGTTGTAAAACAACCTTTGGCAGGTTAAGAATAGCCTGATCTTCCGTCAATGAAAAAGCAGCGTAATAAGCGTTGTGATTTACCATGGAAACCCGCAGCAGGTATTCTCCCGGCCTGATATTTTCCAGTTCAGCCATCCCGGTTCTGTCAGTAATGCCGGCTTTGATCAGCACAGAATCTTTTTTTCGCAACACTTCTACGGTGGCGTTTTCCAGCGCCTGTTGGTCATTGGCAACGGTCACCAGCACTTTTCCTCTTTGGGGGGGTTGTGCCAACAAAATTGTTCCTGTTGTCATTAGCAGCATCAACAGCAATAGTCTTCTCATAATATATTCCGTTCGTTTTGACAAATGTTGCTGAAAAGCAATCGCTGTCGTAGTTAATATGTAGTAACCGGGAGTTTCAAATGAGGAGAGGGTGCTGAAGTGACCGGCTGTGTCGGATTTTTACATAAAAGAAAAACCACCTCCGGCAAGAAGTGGTTTTGATAAATAAAATGAATGAAGAAGATCAGGCACCTGCTTTTGGCTCCAGCAACTGGAAGAACTGATCCAGTTGTGGCAGTATCACAATTCTTGTTCTGCGGTTGGCCGCTTTGCCTTCCTTGGTTCCATTATCCTGGAGCGGTTTATATTCACCACGTCCGGCTGCAGCCATCTTTGCAGGATCAAGACCATATTGTTTTTGCAACAATCTTACGACCGATGTAGCTCTCTTCACACTCAAATCCCAGTTGTCCTGCAGCACACCACCATTGTAAGGAACATTGTCGGTATGACCTTCTACCATAAATTCAATATCCGGTTGGTTTTTTAATACGGCTGCTACCTTGCCCAATACGGTTTTTGCCTGCGGGGTCACTTCATATTTGCCGCTTTTGAAAAGCAGTTTATCTGAAATGTCAATGTACACCACTCCTTTATCTACTTTAATATTGATGTCTTCATCATCCATATTGCCGACAGCGCCTTTCAGGTTCATCACCAGCGCCAGGTTCAGCGAATCTTTCCGGGCCAGTGATTGCTGCAGGGTTTGTATATAAGAGTCTTTGGCGCCGATATTCTCCAGCGACTTTTTAATGCTTTCAGCCTGTGCTGCTGTGATCACAGAAAGATCTTCGAGTTGTTTCAGCGCAGACGTGTTATTGGCTTTCAGGAAATCAATCTGCTTGTTCAGGTCTGATATCTTTCCGTTCAGCGAAGACACATCACCTTCCAGCGCTGCCTTCTGGCGGTTCAGGCTGGCTTTGTCGTCAATACAGGTGTTGAGTTCTCCCTGTAACTGTGTGTGTTTGGTTTGCAGGGTGGCATAATCTGCCTGTGCTGCTTTGAATTTTTTGCTGCTGACGCAAGAGAACAATACTAATGAAGAAGATGCTGCCACTAAAAGATGGTTCAGTTTCATACGAAATCGTTTTTAGATAAAAAAATAACAGCGAAAAACGGTGTGTGCATTCGCTGTTTTATGCCTTAACAGTTGGCAAAGATAACCTTCTTCATTTTAAGGAGACTTCCTGTACTGTTAATATTATATGGAGGTAATTCTTTGTAAGTGAAACTGCTAAACACTTTTTTTCAGCTCTTCCACTGTTTTCTTTTCACTGCCAATAAATATTTTATCCTGAATGATGACCACCGGTCTTTTCAGGAAAGTATCTTCTTCAAGAATAAAATTCCGGTAGTCTTTTTCGGTGAGTTTTTTGTCCTTGAGACCAAGCTCTTTGTATTTCAGGGCACGGCGGCTGAATAACGCCTCATAACTGCCGGCGAGTTTTTTCATTTCCTCCAGTTGGGCCGGGGTGATCTTTTCAACCCTGATATTCTGCATGTCAAATCCTTTTTTATCAATGCCCGTTTCTTTGATGATGGCCTGGCAGGTGCTGCAATGGCCGAGATGGTAAATTTTCTTCATAACAGCCTGCAAGTTAAACCATCCGGCTGTTTCCCGGCTTCGTAAACAAGTGCCGGGTTATCTTGTTATTTTTGTATTCTCAAAAGCGAAATATGATCAAAACAGGCAACCCAATTATTAGCATCTATACCGAAATGACGCCCAACCCGGAAACGATGAAGTTTGTGGCCAACAAACTGCTCTATCCCGGCAAAAGCATTGATTTTCCCGATGCCGAATCGGCCAAACCCTCGCCACTGGCAACGGAGTTATTTGGTTTTCCTTTTATCAGGGCGGTGTTTATTGCCAGCAATTTTGTGACACTGACCAAAACATCAGAAGCCGACTGGCAGGATGTGATCCCTTCTGTCCGCCAGTTTCTGAAAGAATATTTAGAAGAAGGCAAAGCCGTAGTGAACGAAGAAGAACTGGCTGCTGTGAAACAAAGCAGCAGCAATGAAGTGACTGCCGATGATGACGATGTGGTAAAAAGAATAAAAGAATTACTCGACAACTATGTTCGTCCTGCGGTAGAGATGGATGGCGGGGCAATACAGTTTAGGAGTTATGAAGATGGTGTGGTGAACCTGATGATGCAGGGAAGCTGCAGTGGTTGTCCTTCGTCCATGATCACATTGAAAGCGGGCATTGAAGGTATGATGAAAAGAATGATACCGGAAGTGAAGGAAGTGGTAGCCGAAGCAGAGTAACCCCCTATCGCCTAAAAAAGAATATAATTATAAAAGCGCCTCAGCCGGGGCGTTTTTTTATTGCACTGATTTTCTCCAGATCACATTTCTTTCCTTCAGATAATTTAGTACAAAATCAAAACAGGGTTTGTGCTTGCCGACCAATTCCGGGGGGAACAATCCCTTTTCTGTAAATAATTTCCTGGCGATAAGGTTCACCGCTGCTGTGCAGGTATAGCCGGTTGTCCGGGCCATGGAGGAAATTTTTGTCACAGGATCATACTCATCGTAGAGGTCATAAACGATCGTTTTACCTTCTCCTTTTACGATCACTTTCATCACGGTAAATTCTTCTTCTTCCGGTCCCAGCTTCCATTCTTTCAGTAAAAGTTGAGAAGTGAAATCAAGCGGAGTGATGTTCGTCTCATTGACACGAACCGGTTTTTCGCTGAAGAAACCCGACTGCTGCAATGCGATGATAAGATCAATATGCCCGGGATAACGCAATGTTTTTTCTTTCATATCGGGTATATGCGCCATTGTATAAATCAATGAACGCAGCCCGTCTGTATTGAACGCTTCCAGTTTTCCGGGTTTGTCAAAAGTCATCAGCTCCCGTTCACTCAGCGCCGGTCTGCTGACGATTGTTCCTTTTTCCACCAACCTTGCAGGACGGATATATTCCTGTATAACATCTACAGGTGAAAAAGGAGCTTTATAAAAGAAGGGAGCTTTGGGATGTTTGGGTAATCCGCCGACATAACATTCAAACGCATCCACTTTCATTGCTTCGTTGTATCTGCCAAGAATAAAATTGCTCATGCCCGGCGCCACACCGCAGTCGGTGATAACCGTTACTCCCTTTTCTTTTGCTGTTTCATCTAATTGCAAAGCGTCTTCTGGGAAGAATGAAATATCCACCACATTTTTACCGGCATGCATAACCGCTTCCAGTGTTTTGTAACCCATAAAACCGGGCACAGCCGTTACGACAAGATCAAAAGGAGAAAGCCAGTCGGGATATTCATCGAATTGTGAAAGATCGGCAGCCGCTGTTTGTATGGCAGGGTTTCTTTCATTTAGTGCAGCAAGATTGGATGTACTCAGGTCAAAAGAAGTAACCTTATACTCTTTTGCAAGATCCAATGCAATGGCACGGCCCACCATTCCGGCTCCTAATACTGCAATCGTCATAGATACACTAATTGAACAGTAAAAGTAATTCAAAACAACCCGGCTATAACATTTCTCTTATCGCCCCGGTTCGTGTCACACAACCGGGGCGATTGAGTTTTTCTTTTTTGAAAGCTTTATGGGAAGAATTTTGAATGCTGGCAGCGGCTTGAACTGAGAAAATGACAATTAGTAGTAGAAATATTTTTCATGATTTAATGATTTAGTTTGAAAAGTAAACCCTGTGAATAGGAGTTATAAGTTTCAGCTATCAGATCGTTTTTATAGTATGCCTTTAAGTACTCGTATTTATTGGCGCATTTTTCTTTTTTTGCCTTATACACAAGCTTTAATGTGTCAAAGGTGTTATAGTTGTACTTGATATAGATATACTTTGTTTGTTCGCTTTCAAAAGCAATTTTGTCATCTTGTGGAATAAATATTGGGTAAATAGTAGGTACATAAAACCCTTTTAAAGGATTTACAGGATCAGAATTTATTTGATAGGGGGTGTTTAATAAATTCTCATGAGAATCTCTGACCTGTAAACTATCAATATTAAATGGGGAAAGACTTGTATTTGCAGGATAGAAGTATTCATTGTTAGCAATACTGAAAAAGGTAATGGTTAATCCTGCTCCTTCAATACCTCTTGGTTCGATACAGGGTTTACCACATCTGCAGAAAAGAATGATAATTAGTACGGCTATGAATATTTCTTTCATAAAGTTTAATTTTTGTAAGGCAGTTTAAAAGAGTACCTGAGTGCTGGTTCGTGAGACACGAACCATGGCAGCAGATACACTAATTGAACAGCAAAAGTAATTCAAAACAATCCGGCGATAACATTTCTCCAGATCAGCAAAGCCACACCCACCAAAGCAGCGATAACACCGGCAACAGAACGTCCGGAAATGGGTTCTTTGTAAAACATTCTTGCAATAATCAAAGCAAACAAAGGCACCAGTGAAAAAATAGTTTGCGCTACGGCCACATCAATATGCAGAATGGCGATCATGGAGAGAGTGACGGAAAGAACAGGGTTAAAAATTGTTCCCACAATTGTATTTCGTATTCCAGCTTTGCTGTCGCCAATATGCTGAAACACCTGTTTGGTTCGCCGTGTTAACAAGGATAAGAGATATACTAATACCACAGCGGTGAAAATGCGGATAAAGCTTGCCGCAAACGGGCCAATACTTTCTCCTGCTGCTGCCTGTTCCAAAAAACCTTTTTTTGAAAATGCCAATGCAGACCCATGGCAGCAGGCGGCCAGCACACCAAACAAAATACCTGCCAGCACCGAACCATGACCATGATCGGGAATGGATTGCCGTTGCGTACGACCAAGGCTTATGCTCATTACTCCCACTATGGTAATGAGCATTCCGCTGATGCCGATAAAATTAATATGCTCATTTACGAGAATGATGCCCGCAAGCAATGCTGCTGCAGGTGACAGCGTAGTAAGCACCGGGCCATGTTGCGGACCCAGTATGGCATAGCTGCGGAAACTTAAAAGATCACCCGCTACCAATGCTATCACACCCGAAACACCCAGCCATATCCAGCCGTTGAAGTATGATGTGCTGAGAATGGAAAAAAAGGAAGCCCCTTCGGCGATGGCTGCAAGCATAAACAGGAGCAACGATGCCAGCAGCAGGCGCAGGTGGTTCATGCTGGCAACGGGCAACTGCCGCGATGCGGCGGTGAGCGGAAAAACACCGATGGCCCAGCTTAATGTGGCGCTAAGTGCATAAAGCAATCCTGCGGAAAGCATCAGCTAATTTATTTAAATATAGACCATTTGTATTTTCTTCCTTTGGTTTTGCTATTAAGTCACAAAGACAGGGAGCAAACCAATATATTTTTTTAAATCACTTAGTGGCTTTGTGTTTTTGTGGTATTTCTTACAACAGTCTTTAACCAGGTACACAATCCGTTTATGTTCCTTTTCTCATTTGTAGTGCTAATTCTACAAGCTAACCCCGTCAAAATATTACCCATAAATAAATCAATCCACTATTTTTTCAGGCATTGCTACAGCTTTTCTTTGCATCCTGTTCAACAAGAAAAAAGCTCAACAACATAGCTGATTGAGACCTGTGGGAAACGCCAACATCAAAGACCCTGTGAAAAAGCCCTGCCGTCTGTTCAATATCCTTTGAGAAAGATATCCGTACCCGGGTCCTGACCCTCACATTAAAACATGATCAATGGAACACCAGATCGAATTGAAGCAATTGGTTAACTATGTTACCGGCACCCTGACAACAGCCGCCTGTTCCCGCAACAGCCTGTTGGTAAATGATGTGCAACCCGGCATTCATGTCTATGCCGACAAAGAAATCCTTGCAGAAACGCTTAGCCGTTTGCTGATAAAAACCATCGAACAATCAGAAAACAACTGCATCCGCATTGAAGCTGTCGTTTTCAACCAGATCGTTTCACTGGTAGTTAATCAAACCAGCCACTGCACTTGCACCGGCATGGCGGTGAGTGTGGAGCCATTGCAGGTTACCGCTGAAAAATTAGGAGGCAGCATCTCCGTGGTTGCTGACCATGAGGAAAAAGTGCTGGTAGCATTAAGCTTTTATAATGGCAGAAGAGCTGCCTGAGCATCAGGCTGAGATCATCTCCTTATTATATTTATTCCGGTATTCCAGCGGCGTAAGTCCCGTTATTTTCCTGAACACCGTGCGGAAAGCTTTGGTGTCCGAATAGCCCACCTGATACATCACCTCATTGATGTTTTTCCGGCCGGCTTCCAGGTTCTTTTTGGCAGCTTCTATTTTTACCCGCTGGATGTATTCCATCACTGTGTTGGCGGTTGCTTTTTTAAACCGTCTTTCCAGATTTCTTCTGCCCAGCGCAAACATAGAAGCCAGCTGGTCCACCGATATTTTATCCTGGTAGTTCTGTTCAATAAATTCCTGTGCTTTTTTCACCGGCTCATCATCGTGGGTTTTCTGTCCCTGGAAAATGATAAACGGCGACTGGCTCATACGGTCAATATCAATCATGAATGCTTTGGCTGTCAACACGGCCAGCTCACGACCTGCATATTTTTCAATCAGGTAAACCACCAGGTTCAGAAATGAATAAGCACCGCCGCTGCTGTAGATGCCGTCTTCTTCGGTCATGATGCGGTCATCCACTACGTTCACTTCGGGAAACATATTGCGGAAGTCATTGGCGGCGATCCAGTGTGTGGCACATCGTTTCCCGTTTACCAAACCTGTTTTGGCTAATAAAAATGCAGCAATACAAAAACTGGCAATCTCTGTTCCTTCTTTGTAGCGTTCCACTATCCAGGGAATAAAAGCAGCATTGCGTTCCATGGCTTGCTGCAGGTCGCCATGCATGGCAGGGATGATAATGAGGTCGGTTTTTTTCACATCATCAATCAGCACATCGGGGCTGATGGTGTAGCGTCCGTTTCGCTGGCTGATCTCTTTGCTCAGGCCCACCAACTGAACTTTAAAGGCAGGTGACTGACCCATCATTTCACAAAACTGGTTGGCTTCGGAAAATATCTGGTGGGTGCCGTCAATATTGGGAAGGCTGCAGTGCCCCTGTGGCACCAAAATGGAAATGTGTTTCATGTTGGTTTGTTTTGCAATCGCTTAGTGGCTATAAATGTAAACAAGAAAGCTGTCGCAACCAACCCCTCAGAATGCCGGATTTGCACCGCACCTTTTCAAAAGCCGGCTTCTATTTTTACAGCCGCGGGAATAAATGATCGTAATACATTCTTACTGCTAAAAATGCAAATTGAAGTGTTTAAAACAAATGTGGTTGCAAATGACGAAGCAGAACGGATCCTTAGGACCATTCATCATTGTTTTGAAGGATACAGGGCCAACTTTGATTTGCAGGATTGTGACCGCATCCTGCGGGTGCAAAGTGGTAACGGCCCTTTGCAGCCTGAAAAGATAATCGGATTGCTGAACGGGCTGGGCTACGAAATTGACGTATTACCGGGATAACCATCATTTTTAACCAACACAAAACAAATAAACATGCCAAACAGAATATTTGTGAACCTGCCGGTGAAAGACCTGCAACGTTCGATGAATTTTTTCACCCACCTGGGCTTTTCATTCAACCAGCAATTCACTGATGAAAAAGCTGCCTGTCTTATTATCAATGATGGCAGCATTTACGCTATGCTGATCACCGAAGAGTTATTTAAAACCTTTACCAAAAAACCGGTGAGTGATGCAACAAAAGCAACCGAAGTGCTCATTGCATTCGATGCTGAAAGCCGCAGTGAAGTGGATGACACGATACGCAAAGCCATGGAAGCCGGCGGCTCGGTGTATATGGAAGCGCAGGACCATGGGTGGATGTATGGTCATAGTTTTGCCGACCCCGATGGTCACCAGTGGGAGATATTATATATAGATGAAACGGCCATTCCGCGAAGCTGAGAGTAAAAGTTAATTTTGATTCTTTTCAAATGCAAATCAACTGATATGAGCATTTTAATAACCATTCTTATCATTCTCGGCAGCCTTATTGTTCTTTTCCTCATTGCGGGTTTCCTGCTTCCGAAAAATTTCCGGGTGGTGAGGGAAACGATTATCAACAAACCCAAACAGGAAGTGTTTGATTATGTCAAACTCATCCGCAACCAGGAAAAATACAGTGTGTGGGTGATGAAAGATCCTGATGTGAATATCGTTTACACCGGCACCGATGGCACGGTGGGATTCAAATCATCCTGGACAAGTGATGACAAGAATGTAGGAATCGGCGAACAGGAAATCATTAAGATTAAAGAAGGCGAAAGCCTGGAAGTAGAGATCCGATTTAAAAAACCTTTTGTAGCCACCAACTATGGAATCACTGAAGTGAGCAATGCAGGTAACGGACAAACCAAAGTGACCAGCATTTTTTATGGCGGCTGCACATTCCCGATGAATGTGATGATACACCTGATGATGGCAAAGATGGTGGGGAAGGATATGCAAAAGAACCTGGCAAACCTGAAAGCAAATCTTGAAAAATAAAAGAAAATGCAAGCTTCAAAAAGTACCAATGAACATATTGCCGGTTTCGCTTCGCCTGTAAAGGAGCGGCTGGAAAAAATAAGGGCCACCATTCAAAAAGCGGCACCAAAAGCAGAAGAGACAATCACTTATGGCATCCCAACCTATAAGCAAAACGGCAACCTGGTTCATTTTGCCGGATATAAAAATCATATCGGCTTCTATCCTGGTTCAGGCGCCATCGAAGCATTTAAAAAAGAGTTTACCGGCTATAAAACATCCAAGGGGGCTTTGTTGATCATGCATGATCAGCCATTGCCATTGAAACTCATCAGCCAGATCGTAAAATTCAGGGTGCTGCAAAACTCAGAAAAGGGAAAATCAAAAAAAGCAAGCAGGAAGGTTGTTAAAAAATAGCCACAGCAAAAAGAAAAGGCACAATAAAAATAATTTTACAAGCTGCCTCATCATCCTGGAAAAAAGATCATTTATCCTTCGGCACATTCATGGCCGCAGTAACTAAAACAAAAATTACATGAAGAACAGTTTTATACTTCGCAGCACTTCCCTGCATACAGACCTGGCCACTTTGTTGCTGCGCTTTATCCTGGGAGGTCTTTTCATCTATCATGGTTACATCAAGATAGAAAATTACAATACCATTCTTCCGATGTTTACAGACATCATTGGGATCGGAAAAAAACTTTCATTCAATCTTATCATCTTTGCCGAGTTTGGTTGCGGCCTGCTAGTCACCCTTGGTTTGTTTACCCGCCTGTCGGTGATCCCGATTTTCATTTGCATGTTTGTAGCTTATTTTATAGCACACAAAAACGATGCATTCATGATGAAAACCCTCCCCTTTGTTTATATGCTGCTTTGCCTGCCGGTGTTTGTGCTGGGCAGCGGCCGCTTTTCCGCCGATCACTTCCTGTTTGGAAGAAAATAACCACCGTTATTAACCTTCATTAACAATAATGCAAGCCTGTTTAACCCATTCTCTTATGTTCTAAGAATACTTTCGTAGCTGAAAATCGGAACAGTTATGAGAAAAATTGGTTTGCTGCTACTAATTACAGGATGGGCAGCTATCGCACAGGCACAAAAGAATGGCATAGTTAAAGGTGTGGCTTTTGATACCCTTGCCAAACAGCCGGTGGCAATGGCCACGATCACGGTCCTTGAAAAGAAAGATTCTTCCCTGGTCACTTTTACCATGACGGATGCGCAGGGCCGTTTTGAACTGAAAGGGTTATCCAATGGTGAATACCGCCTGCTTATCACCCATGTGAACTATCACAGCAACAATATCCCTTTTACCATCAATGATGAGAACAAGCAAAAGGATTTTGGCAACATAACTATGAACGATGCGGCCAAAGTGCTGGGCGAGGTGGTGGTGAGCAATGAGGCGCCGCCGGTGACAATGGTGGGAGACACCGTGCAATACAACGCCGGTTCGTTCCGGGTGAAGCCCAATGCCAATGTGGAAGAATTGCTGAAAAAACTGCCGGGTGTGAAAGTGGATAAAGATGGCAATGTCACCGCACAGGGTGAAAAAGTGAACCGGGTGCTGGTGGATGGCAAAGAGTTTTTTGGCAACGATCCCAAACTGGCCACCAAAAATCTGCCTGCCGATGCAGTGGATAAAGTGCAGGTATATGATAAACAAAGCGACCAGGCCCAGCTCACGGGGTTTGATGACGGCAATTATGAAAAGACCATCAACCTGAAGCTGAAACAGGATAAGAAGAAAGGATTGTTTGGAAAGATCATGGCAGGTGCCGGGGATAAGGAAAGATACGAGAGCCGCTTTAATGTGAACTCTTTCAAAGGAGCCAGGCAGATGTCGGCTATTGGTATGGGCAATAATACCAATGCAGAAGGTTTTTCGTTTATGGATATTCTCAATTTCACCGGGGCCATGAACCAGATGCGGCAGGGTGGTGGCGGCGGCAATGTTAGTATCAACATTTCAGGTGATGAAGCAGCCGCATTCGGCATGAGCAATAACCGCAACGGCGGTATCAACACGGCATGGGGCGGTGGCATCAACTACAATAATATCATCGGCACCAAACATGATTTCCAGAGCAATTATTTTTATAACCGTTTTAATCCTGAAATGACCAGCAGGGTGCTGCGCCAGAATTTTTTGCCCGGCGGCACCAACTTCTACAACCAGAATTCCTATAGCGATAACCTGAACAATTCACATCGCCTGAACCTGAACAATCTTTTCCAGATAGATTCATTTCATTCTATCCGGATCAACCCCTCCTTCAGCTACCAGCGCACCAGCAACCGGTCGCAGACACAATACAGCACCATGATGGAGAACGGTGCAATGGTGAATGAAGGTTTCAGCAACAACCTTTCAAACAGCGAGGGATTTAATTTTAGTAACAACCTGGTCTTTCGTAAAAAATTCAAAAGACCCGGCCGCACTTTTTCTCTTTCTCTCACCAACACATTTAATGAAAGCGAAGGAAACGGCAGCCTGGAATCCATCATCAACTATTACAGCGGCGGCACCATCAACCGCAGGGATACGCTGAACCAGGAAAACAGCAGCACAGGCAGCCTGAAGGGATATAATGCAAGAGCTGTTTATACTGAACCCTTATGGAGAAAATCGCTGCTGGAGATCAGCGCTGGCAACAGCAACACCAAAAATGTTTCTGAGAAGATCACTTATAATTTCAACAACCAGAGCGGCAAGTATGATCAGCTGAATGAACAGCTCAGCAATGATTTTGAAAATGTATATGGCTATACCAATGCCGGTGTACGCATTCGGAAACAGGGAAAAAAATTCAATTATTCAGCTGGTCTTTCCTGGCAGCAGGCCAACCTCGAAGGAAAGATCATCATGGATAACAAGGATTCTGTGATTACGCAACGGTTCAATAACCTGTTGCCCAATGCCAGCTTCAAGTATAACTTCAGCCGTTTCAGGAGTTTTTCTATCAATTATTCCACCAATACCAACCAGCCTGCGTTGTCGCAGCTGCAACCGGTGCCCGATATAAGCAATCCGCTATATATCCGGGAAGGTAATCCTGACCTGAAACAGGAGTTCAGCCACATGCTGAGAGGAAACCTGAACCTGCTGAGCCCTTACAAGAACAAAAACTTTTTTATGTTCTTCACCGCCATTATGACCAATAACCGGATCGTCAACAACGACTCGGTGGACCTGGCAACAGGTATCAAACGTACCAGGCCGGTGAACGTGGACGGCGTGTATAACCTGAATGGTAATATCAGCTACAGCATGCCGTTGAAGTTTATGAAAGCAACGGTTGAAGTAAGCAGTTTTGCCCGCTTCAACCGCGGCAAACAGTTTATCAATAACCTGGAAAACGATATCCGCACTTTCTCTATGGGACCCCAAATGCGGCTCGACATCAATGCCACTGACAAAATCAACTTCGGGGTTTCTGCTGAATATGGAATTAACCACACGAAATATTCATTACAATCTGCATTGAATAATAAATTCTTTTCGCAGGAATACAACGGCTCGGTGGGCTGGCAACTACCAAAAAACTTTTTCTTCAACACAGAGTTCACCTACACGATCAACAGCCGCCGTGCCGAAGGGTTCAATACAAACATTCCTATCTGGAATGCCAGCTTCAGCAAACAATTCCTGAAATATAACCGCGGTGAATTAAGGATGGCTGTGACTGACCTGCTGAACCGCAACACCGGCATCAGCCGCAACACCAATCAGAACTATATTGAGGACAGGGAAGTGAATACACTGCGCCGTTTCTTCCTGCTGAGCTTTACCTATAGCCTGAGTAAAGCTGGTGCAGGTGGTCCTTCACAGGGTGGTGTCAGGATGATCATGCGGTAGATTTGTTGCATACAAATTTTTGGAAAGAGACTGTCTCAAAAGTATTCTAAGAAGTATTTTGCCACGAAGGCTCGAAGGCACAAAGAATTTATGACCAACCTTAGTGTTGCTTAGTGTCTTGGTGACTTTGTGGCGAAAAAGACCTTTTGAGGCAGCCTCTTCTATTTTTTTCGAAGCAAAACAATTCCGGCTGCGATCATCCAGCCAATGCCAACCGGAATGATAATAAAGTTCAGCCGGTATAATGACGGAACAAAAATGCTAATGATCACAAGAACCGCTGCAATGGCAGTAAGCATTCCCCACACCTGCAGCCATCCGGGCACCCAGCGATCACGGCCGGCGACTGAGAGTAAAAAGGGGCTTATTCCAATAATTGAAAGTGTAGCAATATCATCCAGCCTCGCACCGGTCCATCCGAGAACGGTGGCAAGAGTAATGGATTGTTCATGGATTGATGGGGAAATGATCACCAATGAAAACATCAGCAGGAATGATACAATGGCCACAGGAACGGCTGAGCTGGTGATGATCTTTGCCAATGAAGAAAATAAATGATTTTCGTTGCCAAGTGTTGACATCAGTGTGGTAGCCGTGCCAAGAAACACTACGCCAGCTATCCAGCAGGCAGTGTTTACTGCTAGCAGAGTTTTGACCGACGATAATGATGTCATATATTCCTGCATGTTGTTTCCGGCAAGCGCTGCCCAGAGATCAGTACCGGTGGCACCCCAGCAGGCGGCGCCGATAAGCATGAGAACAGCCCCGGTTACGGATGCTGTTCCCGCAGCAGCATAACGTTGCTTTTTTACTGCGTCCATGATTTTTTGAGAGCAAGAATAAAAATTCTGTTGTTTATCAAATTGTACAGATGTAACATCAGTGCGGAAGCTGCCCCGGCAGTGATGTTTTTTGTCGCAGGTATTGTCCGGGGGTCATTTGTGCGAATTGTTTGAATAGCCGGATAAAATGCGACTGATCATAATAACCCAGTTGCAAAGCGGCTTTTGTGAGAGAATGATTTTCATTATGAAGTGAACGAACGGCTTCTGTAAACTGCATCAGCGAAATGGATTCGGATGGCGAAAGCCCCAGCCATGTTTTAAAAAGACGATAGTTGTGCATCCGGGAATACCCGGTGAGTTCTTCAATGTGTATTGGCTTATCATTTTGCCGGCCGGCAACTGCCTGTTGCAATATGTTATGCAACCGGATAGCCATAGTAAGATCACTGTCAGCCCTAAGTCTCTTAACCAAAAAATTTTCTATCCATTGAGCCCTTGCAATAAAATCGGGTAATGTATGAAAAGTGGTTTCAATTTCTTCGATCTCATTTTTCAGTAATACAGCAGCGGGCAGGGCCCAGTCTTTCAGTTCTGAACAGGGGAGTCCGAATAAAGCTTTCACAGCAATGGGTTTTAGCTGCACTCCCATTACATGGAAATTTGAGATCGTCATATAGAGCGGCTTGGTATGCAATCCTGAAAGAAAGCAAAAATTTTCAGTGGGGTTGAAGCTATTGCTCACATGTTTGCCGCTAAGTTGCTGCACTTTATCGCCAAGATTAAAGATCAGTTCCAGGTGGCCGCTGGGCAATATCTGCCATGACTGCAACGATTCAGATCGCTGCTCCCAGATAACGGAAGAAAGACCACCCAGCTTTTGCGGAATATAATACGAGATCTTCATTTGCCTTTATTTAGTAAAGAGCTGGAATGAGAAGTAAAAGGTACGAAGAATTGCGAGTGATGTAATTCTGAAAATGAAATTGTATTGACCTGCTTTCGGCCATAAAACTTTTGTTATGGCAATAATAAACCCCTGCTGTTGTGGCAGGGGTTAACTACTTGTAATTTTTTCCGTTAGTTCATAATGATCCGCCGGTTGCCACCGCCCATATTCTCCTGCATTTCTTTCATCATTTTCTCTCTTTCCTTGCGAAACTCTTCCTGAGTATAACGCTTCTTGCCTGAAGGAGCTTTAATGGCAGCGATATCTGCTTTTTCTTTTATTTCCAAAGCCGTATAAACCTGCCGGCCATTGCCAATATTCATTTCAAGAATAAGGCCGGGCAATTGTCCTTGGTATTCGCCGGGTCCGGCTGATACGGGAATACTGCTGGTAAACCAGGCCACTATCTCTGAAGTATCTGATACTTCCTTTCTTTCCATCTTTCCGTTTTCCATCGTCATTTGCGTACGCTGGCTGATACTGGTGCTGGTAGCTTTCATGCAGGGGCGATCTAGTATCATTTTGGTTTCACCGGTCATTTTCCATTTCAGCGGACGGATGCTGTCGTCAATGATAAATGTGCGGTCAAACATTTCTCTTTTCTCAATTATTTTGGCTGTTTCAAAGTCCGAGAACACCACATCGTTGGTGCCGGCCACCACACTTCGGAAAACAAAACCGCCGCCATCGCCGGCCGTCATTGTTTCTGTATCATTTTCCGGGTCGGCCTGCTTCCACAATGATTTGTTATTGCCAAAATCCAGTTCAAACTTGTCTTTGCGGACAGAAGCGGGTATTTCCTGTGTCATGCCATTGATGCTGAAGCTGCGAGCCGGTGTTTGTGAAGCTCTTTCATAGAGCACCTTGCCTTCTTTTTGCTGGGCAGCGCTGAGCATTGCAACAGCCAAAGCGCCGGACAGCAGTGATATTCTTTTCATAAACGATTGATTTAAGCTCAAAACTAAACATGCAGGAAAGCAAAATAAGTTAAGCCACCTTTCATTAAGGTTAATAAAGGTTAATGGACACCTGCAAAGAGCAAAAGCTTTTCTACTTTTGATGACTTCTGAAATGGCAGGTAATCAACATAAAATAATGGGCGGCAGCACCGGAAAAAAAAGACTTCGTACTTCTGCCCTCCTGATGATCGTGGCCATGCTCGGTGTCACCGGTTTCCAGGTCTATTGGCTCAGGAACAATTATGACCGGGAAAAACAAAATCTTGACATCAAAACCAGTGCAGCTTTCCGGCAAACCATTCTGAAACTGCAGGCTTCCAAACTGAAACTCGAACGCTTCACCCTGCGGTTTGATTCGACCCCGCCCGAGCAGGTCGTTGCTGATAAAAAGAAGTTGGCGGGCAAAACACTTCGGGCAAAGCCCATTGCCCAGGGCAGCGAGCCGCCGATCTCTGTCATCAACCTGATACAGGAAAAGATGAAAAACGCTGTTCATAAAGACAGCAGTCCGCCTTCATCCGTCATGATCTCTCTGAAAACTGACAGCATGCGCCGGCTGTTAATCGATTCACTGAAACAAAAAACGGGATCGGTGAAAACGATTTCCATCACCAGTTCCGATTCTTTTATGATTACTCCTGACATGATCAGTGAAGTGCATGTCTATAAAGAGGGAGCTGATTTGAAAAAGGGAAACCTGGCCATTCGTCACAGGGTAAACCCGGTGCCGGCAAAAGATAGTTTTTCATTCAAAGACACCAAAGGAAATGTTTACATGGAAAGAGGCAGTGTGGAACCACTGCCCGAAGATATCATGCTGCGGGGCCCGATGCTGCCATCTACCCGCGGCAACACGGTTTTCCAGTTCCTGTATAACGTCGATTCACTTTCTCAAAAAGATTCGGTGACCCTGCAGGAGGTTGACAGCGCCTATGCTATGCGCCTGAAAGAAGACAGGATCAATGTCGGCTTCCGGGTGAAAAGAACTGACAGCACGGATGCAATGTCGGCCAACACGGTTACTATTGGGTTTTCCAACCCGGCAAGCTTCACCCTCACCCTGCAAAGCACAACTGCCTATATGTTTGGCAAACTGAAACTGCCGCTTTTGTTCTCGCTGCTGCTGGTAGGCATCACCGTTGCTTCCTTCGTGATGCTTTATCGCAATATGCTGAAGCAGCAACGGCTGGCCGAACTGAAGAATGAGTTTATCAGCAATATCACCCATGAGCTGAAGACGCCGATTGCCACCGTGGGTGTGGCGATTGAAGCGCTGAAAAATTTCAATGCCATCCATGATCCGAAACGTACACAGGAATACCTGGCTATATCACAAAACGAATTGCAGCGGCTGAACCTGCTGGTGGACAAAGTGCTCAGGCTTTCAATGTTTGAGAAAAAAGAGATCGAACTGAAATACGAAATGCTGAACCTGCAGGACGTTGTAGAGGAAGTGGTTTCCTCCATGCAGCTACAGGTAGAAAAAAAACAGGCTGCCGTTACTGTGAATGTGGAAGGCGATTGCAGCCTGGAGGCCGACCGGCTGCACCTGCTGAGTGTGGTGTTCAACTTGCTGGACAATGCCCTGAAGTATGGCGGTGAAAAACCAGTGATAAAGATCAGCCTGGAGGAAAAAGAAAATTCGGTACAGTTGTCCATTGCAGACAATGGCATTGGCATACCCGCAGCGTATAAAGACAAAGTGTTTGATAAGTTCTTCCGGGTGCCGCATGGCGATATTCATAATGCAAAAGGCTATGGTCTCGGGCTGAGCTACACCGCTCATGTGGTGAAAAGACACGGCGGAACAATATCCCTGGACAGTGAACCGGGCAGGGGAACTATATTTACTATCACAATGCCCAAACAGAAGATATGAGCTCTGTCAAAGTGCTATATGTGGAAGATGAATTATTCCTCGGAAAAATTGTACGGGAAAGCCTGGAAAGCCGCGGCTTTGAAGTGATCATGGAAAGCGATGGCTCCAAAGTGATGGATCTTTTCACAAAATCAAAACCCGACATCTGTGTACTGGATGTGATGCTGCCCAACAAAGACGGGTTTTCCATTGCAGATGATATACGGGAAACAGATGCAGAAGTGCCTATTATATTCCTCACAGCAAAAACACAAACTGAAGATGTGGTGAAAGGTTTTTCCATTGGCGGTAATGATTATATCCGCAAGCCCTTCAGCATGGAAGAACTCATTGTTCGTATTCAAAGCCTGCTGCGCAAGAACAACGGAAGCAATAATAAGATCACCGGCGATAGTGTGAACATCGGCAAATACAGTTTCCGGCTCAACCGCCAGTTGCTCAGTGATGGCAAAGAAGAAAAGAAATTGTCTTATCGTGAAAGTGAATTATTGAAACTTCTTTACGAGAACAGGGGTAAGATCATTGACCGGAAAGATATTCTCAATCTTCTCTGGGGAAATGATTCTTTTTTTAACTCCCGCAACCTTGATGTTTACATAACAAAGCTCCGCGGCTACCTGAAAGAAGACCCAGCCCTGGAGATTATTACCATTAAAGGTATCGGGTACCGGTTTGTAGTTGGATAAAATACCCACCGCTACGGATATAAAATATTTATTATTTGTCGTAGCTTTCTGAAAACTTATTGTATGTCCAAATGGATAGGCACCATCCTGGTGCTACTGCTTATAGTAGCATTGATCACAGCACCTTCACAAACAAAATTTGAAAGATTTGCAGAAAAAAATGTGAGTACGCAAGCCTGTAAACCGCTGATAACAGTGGCCCATTACAAACTATTCTCTATTTGCAGTGTCAGCGAATGTAAAGAGTTGAAACAGGTGTATAACCCGCAAACGGGTCAGAATTCTAATCTTAACATCGGGCTTCCTTCCTATGGGAAAAAACAGAAATACCTCGGCCTGTTTGGGAAGTTCTGGAAATTGTAGCATCGCATTGTATTTTTAGGGCAATACATGAGCAATACCAAAGCCTATATTGCCGAACGCATTTTCACGGGAGATGAGTGGCTGACACGTCATGCCGTGCTGGTGGAACATGGACGTATCCGGCAGATACTTCCCGTATCCTCTCTTCCTTCTTCATTGCCTGCCCACCATTTTGATGAGGGCATACTTGTTCCTTCCTTTATTGACCTGCAGATCTATGGCGCCGATGGAAAACTGCTTGCCGTTTACCCGGAAGCAGATTCGTTATCTAAACTAAGAGAGTATTGTAAAAATGGCGGCGCCGCTTTTTGCCTGCCAACGGTGGCAACCAATACAAAAGAGGTTTTCTTTCGCTGCATTGATGCCGTACGAAACTACTGGCAGCAGGATGGCGAAGGGATACTGGGCTTGCACCTCGAAGGGCCATGGATCAACCCGGTAAAAAGAGGCGCCCATGTGGAATCTTTGATTCATTCCCCATCCATGGCAGAAGTAAAAGAAATACTTGACTATGGAAAAGGCATCATCAAAATGATCACCCTGGCGCCGGAGGTTTGCGGCCGGGAAGTAATTGAACTTATACTCTCCCATAGCATCATCATTTCAGCCGGGCACAGCAACGCAACGTTTAAGGAAGCGATGCAGGGCTTTGAAAACGGCATCAGGGCCGTCACTCATTTATATAATGCTATGAGCCCTTTGCAGCACCGCGAACCAGGACTGGCCGGTGCCGCCATGGATCATTCATCTGTGATGGCCAGTATCATACCGGATGGTTATCATGTTGATTTTGCAGCTATCCGCATTGCCAAAAAAGCGATGAAAGAAAGATTGTTTGTGATCACTGATGCGGTGACGGAAACAAACGAAGGACACTACCAGCATTACCGGGCCGGTGATAAATATGAAGCAGCAAATATTCTCAGCGGTTCTGCGCTGACAATGGATAAAGCCTTACAAAACCTGGTCATTCGTTGCGGTATTGATACCGGCGAAGCCATCCGTATGTGCAGCCTTTACCCGGCACAGGTGATGAAAATGGATGATGAACTGGGCCGTATTGCCAAAGACTACAGGGCGGCTATGACGGTGCTGGACCAGTCTTTTCATACCGTGGCGGTTCTTTCCTGAGGCCACAATTCATGCAATTCTTTTTGTATATGAAATTTTTTTTTGTAACCTTTAAAGGTCTATTCACTCTTTTCAACCAAAACGAGCCAACATGAAAAAGTTCTTTGTTATGCTGGCAATTGCCTGCATGGCAACTGCCATTGTTTATTTTTCTTCCTGTAAAGGAAAAAATAGTGAAGCCCCCGCTGCCAATGAAGACTCTGTAAAACTGGTGGAGCGGGGTCACTACCTGGCCCATTATGTCACCATGTGCCTGGATTGTCACAGCGCCAGGGATACCAGCAAATTTTCAATGCCCGTGGTGCCGGGAACGGAAGGAAGTGGAGCGCCATTTCCATTTGGCAAAGCAGAAGGTGTTCCCGGTGAGGTCACCCCGCCCAATATTACTCCCTATGCATTAAAAGACTGGACCGATGATGAGATCATCAGGGCCATCACCCGTGGTATCAATAAAAAGGGAGATACGCTGTTCCCCCTGATGCCCTATCATCATTACAGCAAAATGGCAAAAAGTGATATACTTTCCATTGTAGCGTATATACGAACCTTAAAGCCGGTTGAAAATACTACGCCACCAAGGAAACTTGAGATACCGATCAGCATGTTGGGTCCCCTGCCCGATGGAAACCTTGAAAATAACAGCATTCCCGATCCATCCGATAAGATCAAATACGGTGAATACATGATCAACGCATCGGCTTGTTCCGAATGTCACACCCCGATGGGCCCGCAGGGACCTGATATGTCAAAAGCATATTCCGGTGGATTCACTTTTACGTTGCCTATGTTTACCGTGACGGTGGCCAATATCACTCCCGATTCTGCCACCGGTATCGGCGCCTGGACAGAAGAGATGTTCTTGAGTAAATTCAAAAACAACTCTTCCGATGAAGTGGTGAATAAATACCCGGGTAAACTAAATACCATCATGCCCTGGTCGCAATATGGAAAAATGAAAGAAGATGACCTGAAAGCGATCTATGCTTACCTGCGGACCGTGAAGCCGATCAGTAATAAAGTGGAGAAATATCCGCAATAAAATACCAGCACAATATTATTTAAAAGAGCCTGCTAACTAACAGGCTCTTTTTTATGCTTTAAAGTGAACCGTGAATAATCAGTTTTTTTCTTCATACACAAATGTATTGTGAGCAACTGTAAACGGTATGTTATTTTGATTGCACCAGCGGCTACATTGTTCATGATATAGTTCCCATTTGTCAATTGCCCAGCCCGGAACGGAAGCCTGCCACAGGGTTTTATCAGGAAAATACACATGATATTTTCCCATGGTCAGTTCAAAAACCAGTTTTCCTTCATCGCTTGTGGCGACCAGTTCTTCTTTCCAACGGGGAGAAAACCGGATAATGTTCATCTGCGGGATTTATTTATAGCTGCCTGTAACCATGCTGATAAAAAGAATGCTGCCCATCAATGCCCAAGGCGCCATGCTTATCCAGAAAACCAGCGGGCTGCCGGGACTAAAAATAAGATAATAAAAACCGGCGATGGCCAGCCCCAGGAATATAAAAGCATACAGCGCCGTAGCTGTTGGAGAATATTTGCTGGTATTCCGCACACGGATAACATTCAGGAAAAACCGGAAACCGATTATCGCATCGGCAGCTAAAAGTATTATGGCTATGATTTTTAGGAAGAGCATAGAGTGGTTTATTTCAATGAAACCATTGCCCGGCAAAACCATAAAAAAGAGCAGAAATTGTTTGATTTATTACACAGTTCATGTTATGCGGTCGTTGTTTTGTCACTTGATTCAAACTCCTTTAGTGATTTGCCACCTTTTAATTTCCATTCAGTGAGTCCATTTGCATTGCGACCTAAAACCATACATGCTGCGGTTGAAGGACTACTAAAAATATAATCGTCCGGAAACTCAAAATATTCACCTTTGTCAACTAAAACACCGTCTTTAATTAATTTCTGCCGCAACGTCAAAAAACTTGGTGTGATTGAAGCAACAGTTGAGCCAGCAGCTTTTGAGCCTTTAAAAACTACAAAACCGTCTGAAGTTGGTTCGCCTTGAGCATCGGCTCCACGAGCAGCTTTTAGGAAAAATGTTTGTTGCTTTTGTTTGGGTTTGAAATCTCTCTTTTCATCAAAGACTTTGTGTCCAAGTGTGTTGACGAGTAATTTAATATTGTCGATAAATTCTTCCATCTCTGCTCTGTCGGATTCCGAAATGGATGACTGTGTCGGAATGATTGAGTTTTCAATTTTATAACGATTGGCTACCATTGCAATGTCATGAAGGCGATTTTCCAGATACTTAATGTGAGCCTTATTCAAATTTTCATCTTTACTTACGAAAACAATTGTCTCATTCCAGAAGTCTTTTTGAGTAAGCTGTTGATTAAGCCTTTTTAATATTGTTTCTGCTTCGCCGATATAAACCTGATCTTTTCCTTCTTCGTCCTTACCAAAAAGCAAATAAACACCAGTGCTCCCTAAATCATCTCTGTCAGAACACTCTTTGACTTTAATTCGAGGAATTTTGTATGCCTTACCAGTCCAATTTGAAAGCTCACAACTCATCCTTCCGTTTGGGTCGCCGTCTATGAGAAATATTTTTATTGTCTTGCCAAATTTCATGCGAATGTTTATTTACAATGCCGCATAACTTATAAATTTACACTGTCAGAAGCCATTTGTGAAAAATAGTGGCTTTGAAATTCAATCTTTTAATCCTACGCATTTTGTACCTGCCTGTCGGCAGGCAGGTTGATACGGCGTAAATTCAAAATACTAAACTCTTCTTTACTCCAGCGCCAACTCCTCTTTCTTCCACTCCTTGTCCATATAAAAAGTGCCAAAGGGTATGATGGAAGCAATAAATACTTTTAGTCCCCAGCCAATTGACCTGTTGTATTTGTCTTTTACAAGATAGGCAGCAACAGCAAGGGCCACAAACAAAGCGCCATGCAATCCTCCCACAATGGTCACTGCCATCGGCATATCCGCAAAATATTTCAGCGGCATGGCAATGAATAAAAGAACAAGAAAAGAAACTCCCTCTATACATGCGATCTTCCGGAACCGGCTATATAGTTTACTCATAAAAAGCTGTGTGATGAAAAAAGATACTCCTGTTTAATTGATTATTCACTATTCACCATTGACCATTCACCTTAATAATTGATCACCTGCTCCTCTATCAGCTCCGGTATTTCTCTCCACTCATACTGCTGGTTTCTCAACTGCGGTTCAAAACCGGCTTCACGGATGGCATCCTGAATGGTTTTGTAAGTGAAGCGGTGTGGCGCCCCGGCTGCACTCACCACATTCTCTTCTATCATGATGCTGCCAAAATCATTGGCGCCGCTGTGCAGGCAAAGCTGTGCAGTTTGTTTGCCCACCGTGAGCCAGCTTGCCTGTATATTCTTTACATTCGGCAGCATGATGCGGCTCAATGCGATCATACGGATATATTCTTCCGGAGTGGTGAGGTTGTGCACGCCACGAATTTTTGCCAGCAAAGTGTCCACATCCTGGAAGGTCCATGGAATGAAAGCTAAAAAACCTTTTGCATCCTGCGGCTTGCAGCTTTGCACTTCCCGCAGTTTCACCAGGTGCTCAAACCTTTCTTCTATCGTTTCCACATGGCCAAACATCATCGTGGCCGAAGTGGTGATGTTCAGCTTGTGAGCTTCATGCATGATGTCGAGCCACTCCTGTGCGCCGCATTTTCCTTTGCTGATCAGTCGCCGAACACGGTCAATCAAAATTTCGGCACCGGCACCGGGCAATGAATCGAGTCCTGCTTCTTTCAGCGCTGTCAGCACTTCCCGGTGTGTTGACTTTTCCAGTTTGGTGATATGCGCCACTTCCGGCGGTCCGAGTGCATGTAATTTAATGTCGGGAAATTCTGCCTTGATGGCTTTGAATGTGTCCACATAGAATTGCAAACCCAATTCGGGATGATGACCTCCCTGCAACAGCAACTGGTCGCCGCCATATTTGAAGGTTTCCCTGATCTTTTGGCGGTAGGTTTCCATATCCGTGATATAGGCTTCGGCATGACCGGGTATGCGGTAAAAATTGCAAAACTTGCAGTTGGCAATGCACACATTGGTGGTGTTCACATTGCGGTCAATCTGCCAGGTCACTTTGCCGTGAGGCACTTGTTTTTTCCGCAATTCATCTGCCAGGAACATCAGGTCGGCCAGCGGGGCACGATGATAAAGCTCCACAGCTTCTTCTACGGACAAAAACCCAAAATCAGCGGCTTTATCGTACAGGTCATTCAATTGCATAAACGGGGGTTGGATAGACCCGCAAAGTTATGACCCGCATTTTAAACGGGCTGAACGGTTTTGCAACCTGATATATTACGGGTAATTTAGATAAGCGGCTGGCTTTCCTGCATCTTTTAGGCCGGGCAGCCTGTCTAAACTATCACACGATTGCTGACCAAACACCGTTACATGAAAAGAAAACAGGCGGGATTTGTATTTGGGCTCTTACTATGTTCAGTTTTTTCCGGTTGGGCACAGGAAGAATTCATTGAGCCCCCTTCGAAACGGCTGACCCGTATCCCGTTTATGCAGTTGACCGGGGGCATTGTGATTTTGCAGGCCACTCTGAATGATTCACCGGACACACTCAATTTTATTTTAGATACAGGCAGCAGCGGTATTTCGCTTGATTCTTCCACGGCGGTTTACCTGAAGCTGAAACCTGAACCAACTGACCGCACCATCCGGGGCATTGCGGGCATCCGCAAGGTTCCATTCCTGTATAAGCAAAAACTAAAATTCCCGGAGCTGACAGTGGACAGCCTCGATTTTCATGTGAATGATTATTCCATCCTCACCGCCGTCTATGGCGAACAGATTGATGGCATCATCGGCTATTCCTTACTGAGCCGCTACATTGTGAAAATAGACTATGACAGTCTTCATATTGACATTTGCAGCCAGGGTTCCATCCGCTATCCCAAAGGTGGCTACCTGCTGAAACCTGCACTGGGGAATCTTCCTGTGCAAAACCTCCGCATCAGGGATAATGTGACGGTGAACTCCCGGTTCCTCTACGATATCGGGGCTGGTCTTTGCATGCTGCTGTCCACTGATTTTATTGAGGACAGTTCTTTTTTGCACCGCAAAAGAAAACTATGGTCAAAAGAAGGAGAAGGTGTTGGCGGCAAGATTGATATGCAGCTGACAGTGATCAAAGAAGTGAAAGTAGGGCCCTACAAATTCAGGACAGTGCCGGTTTATATTTTTAATGACGACTATAACGTCACTTCCTATCCCTATATGAGCGGCATCATCGGCAATGATATTCTGCGGAGGTTTAATACCATCATCAATTATGAAAAACGGGATATTTACCTGGTGCCCAACAAGCATTTTACCGAGCCTTTTGATTATTCCTATTCAGGTGTTGAGCTTTATTTCATTAACGGGGAGATTGTGGTGGGAGATGTAGCCAAAGGATC
>CAYPOD010000010.1:0-97565 GCA_964412375.1 uncultured Chitinophaga sp.
CACCAGAACAATATTTTCACCGGCCCGCTCTATTTTATTTATAAGATCATGCATGCCATAAAACTGGCGGATCATCTGAATGATACAATGCCGGAGAATCATTTTGTACCGGTGTACTACATAGGTTCGGAGGATGCAGACCTTGCTGAACTTAACCATATCTGGCTGAACGGTGAGAAACTGGTTTGGAATACAAAACAAACCGGTGCGGTGGGGCGAATGAAGATAGATAAGGAATTGACTAAATTAATAGGGTTGATAGAAGGTCAGCTTTCAGTGCTTCCAAATGGCAATGATGTTGTTGCCTTACTGAAAGAAGCTTATGCCGAAGGGAAAACGATTCAGGATGCCACTTTTCATTTTGTTAATACGCTTTTTGCTGAATTTGGATTGGTCATCCTGTTGCCGGATAATGCAGCGCTGAAAAGGCAGATGATAACCGTTTTTGAAGATGACTTGTTGAATCAGACAGCTTCAGGTATTGTTGAAAATACTGCGGCGAAGATGGACGAAGCTGGTTACAAGGTGCAGGCCAATCCAAGGGAGATCAACCTTTTTTATTTAAAAGATAACGTAAGGGAGCGGATTGAAGAAGTAAAGGGTGAATGGAGAACGGTGAACGGGAATGAAAAATTTGATAAGCAATCCTTGCTGAAAGAACTCAATGATCATCCTGAAAGATTTAGTCCCAATGTGATATTGCGGGGGTTGTACCAGGAAACCATTTTACCCAATATTGCGTTTATCGGTGGAGGAGGGGAAACGGCATACTGGCTGCAGTTAAAAGACCTCTTTGATCATTACCAGGTACCCTTCCCGGTTTTGGTGCTGCGCAATTCCTTTTTGATACTCGAAAAAAAATGGCAGGAAAAGATTGCAAAGATCGGGTTCGGTGTTGAGGATTTCTTTTTGCCCGAACAGGAACTGCTGAACAAATTGGTGGCAAGAGAAACCGATAAAAAACTGAAACTGAACGGAACCCTTAGTGCAACAGAACAATTGTATGAGTCTATAAAACAGCAGGCATCATCAGTTGACAGCACACTGGAAAAGCATGTAGAAGCGTTAAAGACAAGAACACTCTACCGCTTGCAGGAATTGGAAAAGAAAATGCTGAGGGCCGAAAAAAGAAAATTCAGCGACCAGCAGAGACAGATACAGGCTATAAAAGAAAAGCTTTTTCCCAAAAACGGTTTGCAGGAACGGGTTGACAGTTTCCTGGTTTATTATGCGCAATGGGGACCTGGTTTTCTGCAGCAATTATATAATGCTTCGCTTTCTACCGAACAGGAGTTTGTGATCATGGCTGAAAGCTGAGCTATTTCTTTGAAACATCCAGCAGGAATAGCCTGCTTTTGCCATCATCATTATCGGCCACCAATGCCAGTTGGAAATAATGCTTTGTTGCGCCGGTGATGCAGACCGACTCAATTTTCTGTCCTTTGAACCGTGGATCCGTTTTTTCCAGATCCACAATACGGTTGGGGTTGATGGCTTTCCATCTTCGTTTGGAAGAAATATCATCCACGATCCATAAATAACTTTTGCCAATGGGACCATCGGTAATGGCCGAGTTGGTATTTTCAGTCGAAACCGTGAGAAACAATTTATCTTCTCTTCTTGCATAGGCAAGTCCGGATACACCATGAAAAATACTGCTGTCTTCATTCACACCAACCTTTACCATGGTTATGGGTGAATAATGATCTTTCCAGAAAGCGGTACCGGTAAAAAGCAGGTGGTTTTTAGGAAATCCCAAATGTCCCCTGTTGGAAAGAAGGGTAAGCCCCGGCAGTGCACACAATCCTTCGATATTTAGTTCCGCCAGCCAATTGCTTTTGATGCGGCGATAGAAAGTATCAAGATTGAGCGATGTTTTTTGGCGGGTGACAGGATCAATCAGCCAGGCGCTGTCCCGCTGCGGTGACATGGAACCGGAGCCGGTAGCTAATATTTTCATGCTGTCGTTGATGCGAATAAGACTGATCGCTTCCAGGTCGGCTTTGATTTCTCTAGGAACCCGGTTGGTTGCTGATTCGTAGAGCAGAACTGAATCCTTTGTGTTAAGGTCTTTGTCAAGGATAAGCAGGTGAGTGGCATCATCACCAATGAGATAGAAACGGTCCTTGTAATATTCAATACCGGAACCAGAAGGATATGCAGGGAGTTCTTTAATTTCTTTGAGAAAAGCGGTGTTGCGGGAGCAGGACAATAAGAAAACCCCAATAGAAAAAATGATAATGGCGGGCTTATTCATAATTGTGGCATCAATCAAACTTATTCTCCCAGCCTTCTTTTTTAAGTTTTTCAACTTTTTCAATTACTTCATTATTAAGAGAGTTTTTATATGCTGCCACTTTTTGTAATACAATGTCATTTGAAGTGCCGATGATCTCTGCTGCCAGGATGCCTGCGTTTTTAGCTGCATTCAGGGCTACAGTGGCAACCGGAACACCATTTGGCATTTGTAAAATAGATAATACAGAATCCCAGCCATCTATGGAGTTGGAGGATTTGATGGGAACACCGATTACCGGCAGGGGAGTAATTGAAGCTACCATGCCTGGTAAATGTGCTGCACCGCCGGCGCCGGCCACGATCACCTTCAATCCTCTTTCCCTGGCTTTTTGGGCATACTCCACCATCCGCATGGGAGTGCGGTGGGCTGAAACGACGGTTACTTCATGCGGAATGTCAAATTCTTTGAGAATGTCAGCAGCAGCCTGCATGATGTTCAGGTCGCTGTCGCTGCCCATGATGATGCCAACAAGCGGAGTCATTGTGTTGATTTGAAGATAAAAATAATTGCTAACCTCTTTTTATTTTACTAAATCACCTTTTAATCTCAGCAATTCGGTTTCTGCAAGTTTAGTATTATACCTGGCTGCGATCAACCGGTTATAGGCATCTTCCAGGCTTTTTTGCGCTTCCCTCAACTGGATGAATGTGGAACCGCCCAGGCGATAGACTTCCAGTGCAATGCTCACATTTTCTTTAGCCAGCAAAATATTTTCTTCTTCCAGCGCCAATGCTTTTTTCTGTTGTTCATATTCCATAAATGCATTCATGACAGCAACATTCAGCAGTGATTTTTGATTATCATAGAACAGTTGCTGGAAGCGAATATCCAGTTCGGCCTGTCTTATCTGGCGTTTGGCAGTTAAATTATTAAAGATCGGTATAGCAGCCGTGAATCCGTAGTTTAGTCCCTGGTTTTGATTAAAAAGAGGAGAAAATGGATTAATCACCGTTTGGTTATTGGTGCGGCTCAGGTTAAAGTTTGAATTTAAAGCAACAGTCGGCCAGCGTTCAGCTTTTCTTTCCCGCAAAGTGATACCTGCGATATCAATGTTTTTCCTGTTGATCTGCAATAAAGGATTATTGTTCTCAATGCCTGTTTGAATATCGCCCAATGCCAGTTCTGTGTTCAACGGTATGGAATCAACCACATCATAACCGGTAGAAGAAGGTGAATTCATCAACTGGTTTAGTTGTTCTTTCAGTTGTACGATCAGCGTTTGCTGCTCTAATTGTGCTGCTTTTTGTGCATTCAGGTCCACTTTGCTTTGTAATACATCAGGTTTGGTGCCTACACCAATATCCAATCTCCTTTCGGCCAGTGTCACCCTTGTCTGGCTGATAGACATTTGTTCTTCTATTGCCTTCAGTTGTTGCTTCTGCCTGACGATGTTATAATAGGTATTGATAACAGTGGCAACTGAATTTATCACCTGGTTTTTTATACCCAGTTCACCGAGTTTGACAAACTCTTCCACTTTTTCACGGGTAGCAAACATCCGCAGACCGTCAAACAGTGTCCAGTTCAGGTTAATACCGGCATTCAGGTTATTTGATTTGATATTCTTTTGCTCCCGTTTGGTGCCATCAGCGAGGGTAACTTTCTGGTCGTTATTATTCCAGGTGCTGTTGATGCTGCCATTTAGCCGCGGGAAAAAAGCTGCGTTGCGAAAAGAATAATCCAGCGCTGCCACCAATGAATCATTTCTTGATATCTGGATGTCGTAATTATTTTTCAGTGCTGTTCCTATTGCTTCTTCCAATGAGAGTATACGCTGGGCCGTTGAAGCAATACCGGGCAAAAGTAACAGGGGCAAAAGAAATTTCTTCATCATGTGTATTCTAAAGTTTATGCATGGGCAGCCGTTTCCTGGGTTTCAACAACGGTCTGCTGCAGCATTTCATCCAACTTGTTTTTTTGCTTTTTGGCTGAAAGGAATAAATAGATCGCCGGTACAACAAAAAGTGTAAGCAGCAACGAAAACATAGTGCCACCGACTATGACTATGCCCAAAGGAATGCGGCTGGTTGCAGCAGCACCGAGTGACATGGCCAGGGGTAGGGCCCCCAGTGCAATGGTCAGACTGGTCATCAAAATTGGACGTAAACGCTGTGTGGAGGCATAGATAACGGCCTCTCTTTTACTCATTCCTTTCAAACGATTCTGGTTGGCAAACTCCACGATCAATATCCCGTTCTTGGTAACAAGACCTATCAGCATGATCACACCAATCTGTGAAAAGATATTCCAGGTATGCCCGAAAATCCATAATGATAAAAAGGCACCGGCTATCGCCAACGGAACAGTAAACATGATGATGAACGGGTCAACAAAACTTTCAAATTGTGCGGCCAGGATCAGGTAAACTAACACCAGGGCCAGTATAAAAGCAAACATGATATTGCTGCCGCTTTCGGCAAAATCCCTTGATGAACCGGAAAGGGAGGTGACAAATGTTTCATCCAGCAGTTTGTCTGCAATACGGTTCATTTCTTCGATGCCATCGCCAATCGTGTAGCCGGGTTGAAGCCCTGCCGAAATGTTTGCTGATTTATACCTGTTGAAGTGATAGATAGTAGGAGGGGTGTTAGCCTCTGTAACATTGACCACATTATCCAGGCTGATCATCTCTCCACGGCTGTTGCGCACAAACAACACTTTCAGGTCACTGGGGTCATCACGGTCTTTACGGGTCACCTGTCCCATGACCTGGTATTGCTTACCATCTTTGGTAAAATAACCCAAGCGGCGATTGCTATAGGCCAGTTGCAAGGTTTGTGACACATCATTTACACTGACACCTAATTGTGCTGCTTTCAGGCGATCAATTTCTACCCGTAATTCAGGTTTATTGAATTTCAGGTCAGCATCTGCATTCAGTAATATTTTACTTTCCCTTGCTTCTTCAAGAAACTCTGGCAGCACACGGGTTAACTTTTCAAAATTATTGTTTTGAATGACGAAAGAAACAGGTTGTCCACCACGACGGTTAACCGATATTGTTTGTTCTTCAATGGCATTGGCACGGCCTTCGTTGAACTTAGGAAGGTTGCGGTTCACCATATCAACAATTTCCTTTTGGGACCGCTGTCTTTCATTGGGCGGGACCAATGTCACCCTTACAAAACCTGTATTGGCATTTCCTGAACCGGTAAAACCCGGGGATGTCACACTTAAAACAAGGTTTTTTTCCGGAACTGAGTCGAGCATAAAACCATTTAACCGCTCCACAAATTTGTCCATTGCTTCGAATGATGTTCCTTCGGGTGCAGACAACTGCAAACGAAACTGGCTCCGGTCTTCCATAGGCGCCAGTTCTGACTGAAGGTTACTGCCAATCATCCAGATGATACCAAAACATCCCACACAGATCAGCAGGGCCAGCCACGGGAGCCTCATCTTTCGCCGGGATGAGAAAGGGATCACCCATTGCAGTTTGAGAAAGGAGGTAAGGAAACGCTGGTAAGAATTTTCCAACCACCGGTAGAATGGTTCGGTTTTCAAATAAAACCAGGAATGCTTATGCGGATTCTTTTTGCTGAGCTTCACGTTCAGCACAGGCGTAAGCGTCAATGCTACAAATGAGGAAATGAGTACAGCGCCAGCCACCACGATCCCAAATTCCCTGAACAATCTTCCAACAAAACCCTGTAGGAATATGATGGGCAGGAATACCACTGCAATAGTTATTGAAGTGGCGATCACAGCAAAATAAATTTCTTTTGAACCTTCCAGTGCCGCCTGGTATTTGTTCATCCCCCTTTCCATCTTTTTGTAAATGTTTTCTGTCACCACAATGCCATCATCCACTACCAACCCAGTGGCAAGTACAATAGCGAGCAGCGAAAGCACATTGATGGTAAAACCCATCAGGTACATGATGAAGAAGGCGCCTATCAGTGACACAGGAATGTCAATCAGGGGGCGGAAAGCAATGATCCACTCCCGGAAGAACAGGTAAATGACCATCACCACCAGCAGGAAAGCGATCATCAGTGTTTCTTCCACCTCGAGTATAGACTTCTTGATAAACTTTGTCTGGTCAAGTGCAATATTGATCTTTACGTCTTCCGGAACATCTTTTTTGATCTGTTCAAGGCGGGAATAAAATTCATCTGCGATAGAAACATAATTTGCGCCGGGTTGTGGCACCACTGCCAATGCGATCATGGGTATGCCATCCCCACGAAGTATGGTTTCTTCGTTTTCCGGCCCCAGCACTGCTTCACCAATATGTTTTACCCTTACATCCGCACCGTCTACATTTTTGATGATAATATTATTAAACTCTTCTTCTGTGTTGAGCCGGCCAAAAGTTTTTACGGTTAGTTCAGTGGCAGCGCCGTAGATCTTTCCCGAAGGCAATTCTACGTTTTCCCTAAGCAGGGCTGCCTGCACATCATTGGCAGTGATATTGTATGCAGCAAGTTTGGCAGGGTCTATCCAGATACGCATCGCATATCTTTTTTCACCCCATATCTGGATGCCGCTAACGCCGGGTATGGTTTGCAATCTTTCCACCAGCACATTATTGGCATATTCTGTCATCTCCAGTTGATTGCGGGTCACACTTTGCACTGTCATAGAAAGTATCGCATCTGAACTGGCATCTGCTTTAGAAACAACCGGGGGAGCATCCAGGTCGGTGGGCAGGGAACGCTGTGCCTGCGAAACCTTGTCCCGCACATCATTAGCTGCCGCTTCCAGGTCAACACCCAGTTCAAACTCCACATTTATGTTACTGGAGCCATTGCTGCTGGAAGAAGTGATGTTGCGGATGCCTGCAATACCATTCACCGCTTTTTCCAGCGGTTCTGTGATCTGCGATTCGATAATGTCGGCATTGGCGCCGGGATAAGAAGTGCGTACACTAATATTGGGAGGGTCAATAGCAGGGTAGTCACGGACACCTAAAAACTGGAAGCCAATAATACCAAACAAGACAATCACGATGTTCATCACAATGGCCAGAACAGGTCTGCGTAAACTTATTTCTGATATATTCATACCGGCTGCCGATGATTTTTTTAATGACGTAAAATTGAATCCGGTTACCTGGGCTCGTTATTTACTATTCTTGCTATTTCGATTTTTGATTCGGGCCTGACACTTAGCAAGCCAGTCACCACCACGGTATCGCCTGACTTTAATCCTTCTGTTATCTGCACCCTTGCCGAATCTCTCACACCAGTGCTCACATCCACAAATTTTGCAACACCGGCATTATATACAATCACTTTTTTTCCTCTTGCCTGCGGCAAAACTGCCTGGGAAGGCACTAATATCGCATTGGGATCTGGCGCAAAACTCAGTTGCACCTTGGCAAAGGCCCCCGGCAACAAACCCGGATCTTTTGCCTGCACAACCGAACGTACCAACAGGCTCCTTGTGGTTTCAGTTACACTTGATTCCGTAGCGGTCACTTTTGCATTGTATTTTTTTAGCGAACCTTCATAAGTGAAACTCACTATCTGTCCGACTTTTATCTGGCCGGTATATTTTTCGGGAATAGTAAAATCTAATTTTAACTGATCTGTCTGGTTGATTACGGCAATGACAGAAGCAGGCGTTACATAAGCACCCGGGCTGATATTTCTTAAACCAAGACGACCACTGAACGGTGCCCTGATCTCTGTTTTGGCAATACTAGTTTTCAGGATATCAATATCGGCCTTCAGGCTGTTTACCTGCAGCAGGCTAAGGTCATAGTCCTGCTGGCTGATCCCTTGTATTTTTAAAAGCTGGGCCTGGCGTTCTTCTGTTTTTTCGGCAATGCTGAGTTGCACTTCCACTTTTTTCAATTGAGCCTGCAGGTCACCATCAAAAAGTTTTGCCAGCAGGGTGCCTTTTGATACATAGCGGCCTTCGGCTACATTCAGTTGAACGATTCGGCCAGACACTTCCGGGTGAACTTCCGTGGTTTCATTGGCAATAATGGAACCGGGGACTTCCAGGTTTTCGCTGAAAAGTTGAGGTTTGATGATATAACCGTCAACCCGCATGGTCATTTGACGGCCGCCGCCGGATGGTGGGGGGGGCTGTTTTTTGGATTTATTTCCACAGGCAAACAACAGCGATACGCTGAAAATGATAAAAATTCCTCTCATGTTAATTCTCAATGTGCAAAATAATTTAAAAAAATCCGGGGATTAAAGGTAACGGTTATTCGCAAGCATTTGGACGTCAAACCAAATGGCTTCCTGTTGTATAAAATACGGTAATTATGAACGGTTGTTTCAGCGGATGAAAGGAGTTCAGGTTTTTGCCAACAAAGTATGCTTCACTTTGTTCGACTGGAATAATAATTCCTGTTTTTCTTTGCTCAGGATCGTTACATGGCCCATTTTTCTGCCCGGTTTGGTTTGCTTTTTCCCATACAGGTGTACAAAAGCATTATCAATTTTCAGCACTTCCTCAAGTCCCTCATATTTCACAGGGCCGGCGTGACCTTCGGCGCCAATAATATTGACCATGATGGAAGGAAGGATGGCCTCAGTATTTCCCAGCGGGTAATCCAGCATCACCCGCCACAGCATATCGAACTGGGAACTGTAATGTGCTTCAATGGTATGATGGCCGCTGTTATGCACCCGTGGTGCAGTTTCATTTACCAACACTTCCCCGTTTTTGTCAATGAACATTTCCACGGCAAAAATACCAGGTGACCGGAAGTTCCGAACAACAGATAAAGCTACTGCTTCCACTTTCCATAACGTTTTGGTATCAATATCTGCGGGGCAAAGTTGATAGTCAAGCAGGTTCAGGTCGGGGTTAAAAAGCATTTCAACGGGAGGGAAAAGAGCAGTATCGCCCTTTTCATTGATGGCGACCATCTGGGCAATCTCTTTGTGAATAGGAACCATTCTTTCCAGCACAGCGGGAGCATCAAAGCCTTTGGCAATGTCTTCTTTTGTTTTTATGAGTTGCACTCCCCGGCCATCATAACCGCCTTCTCCGAGTTTATGCACGGCCGGCAAAAAATTTTCCAATTGGTTCAGTTCTGAAAGCTGGCGGGTAATGATGAATTCGGGTGCAGGTATTTCGTGTTGCTGGTAATATTGTTTTTGAAGAATTTTATTTTTGATGGTTCGAAGCACAGTAGTTTTTGGAAACACTTTTACACCTTCTGCTTCTAACTTTTCCAATGCCTCCACATTCACATGCTCAATTTCGATGGTAAGGCAGTCAAGCCCTTTTCCAAAATTGTAAACTGCCTCGAAATCTTTAATATCACCTTTGGTGAAGCGGTGACAAAGATGAGCAGCCGGGCATTCCGCATCGTTTTCGAGAACATGGGTTTCAACAGGGTAATTGGCGGCCGCCTGCAGCAACATACGTCCCAATTGTCCGCCGCCTAATATGCCAATCCTGGGCAATGCCGATGATTTCATGGCGGCAAAGATAAGGCAGAAGATCCAGCGGTAATTAGAGACGGAAATGTATAAATTTGCTTATTTATATGCGGCCCGATTATCCCCACAAACTGTTCAACGATCATCGCAGTAATTTCAGCCTGCTGATGGAGACATTGGCCATTGACAGTATCTGATGTCGCATCAGGCAACAATGTCCTGCATTCATTTTTTTTAAGGCTCACATACAAAATTTCAGCGTCATGAACACAACTATCACAGATAAAATAAATATAAGTCAAACAGATTTTCTTCCTTTGGAAGGAACCGATTATGTTGAATTCTATGTTGGTAATGCCAAGCAGGCGGCTCATTATTATATGAGTGCTTTTGGTTTCCAGGCTTTAGCTTATGCCGGACCCGAAACAGGTGTGAAAGACCGGGCCAGTTATGCAGTCCGTCAGCATAAACTCACTTTTGTACTCACTACACCGCTACGAACCGATAACCCGATCGCCGATCATATTTATAAACACGGCGACGGGGTAAAGGCACTTTCACTTCGGGTGCAGGACGCAGCAAAAGCATGGGAAGAAACTACCAGCCGGGGCGCAAAAAGTTATATGGAACCGCAACGGTTGCAGGATGAAAACGGCGAAGTGGTGATTAGCGGCATTCACACCTATGGCGATACGGTGCATTTGTTCATTGAGAGAAAAAATTACAAGGGTGCTTTTCTGCCTGGTTACAGGCCATGGAGTAATCCTAATTTTCAGCCCACCGATACAGGTTTGTTGTATGTTGACCACTGTGTGGGCAATGTAGGCTGGAACCAGATGAATCCCTGGGTAAAATTTTATGAGGAGGTAATGGGATTTAAAAACATCCTCACTTTTGATGACCAGGATATTTCTACTGAATATTCAGCGCTGATGAGCAAAGTGATGAGCAGTGGCAATGGATATGTAAAATTTCCAATCAATGAACCTGCGGAAGGGAAAAAGAAATCGCAGGTGGAAGAATATCTTGAGTTCTACAATGGCGAAGGGGTGCAGCATGTGGCGCTGGCAACCAATGATATTGTAAAGACGGTAAGGGAACTGCAAAGCCGTGGAGTTGAATTTTTGCAAGTACCCACTACCTATTATGACGATCTGCTCGACAGGGTCGGTCATATTGACGAAGACCTTGAGCCATTGAAAGAATTAGGCATCCTGGTAGACAGGGATAATGAAGGTTACCTGCTGCAATTGTTCAGCAAACCAGTTGAAGACAGACCTACACTTTTCTTTGAGATCATCCAGCGAAAAGGCGCCAAAAGCTTTGGTAAGGGAAATTTCAAAGCCCTTTTCGAAGCAATTGAAAGAGAACAGGAAGCAAGGGGGAATTTGTGAGTCAAGGGCTGGAAACACGAAGTACGATTACCGGTTGTCAGGTGATCGTACTTCGTATTTTGTTTATTATGCATTTTTTTTGAGGTATATTTACAAATCGTTTGCAAATTGCCTGAAATAAAAGCGGTTATCATTCGTTTAGTAAAGACTGATCATTCATGAAAAACCTCGTCATTAATATTCTCATTTTGGTTTTAACCTTGCCGGTTTATGGCCAGCCTTCAGCATCACGAAACGGCAGCCATGGCGGTTCCAATTATTACGAATCATTTATTGATTTTCAAAAAGCACTGCCCCGTCCCGGAGAAGCTTTGAAAAAAAAGGTAGACACCCTGCAAAAACAATTTGCTGAAAAGGGTCTGAAGTGGCCCATGAAATACATGTATATCCGGTCGTTTAAGTATGACAGCCAGTTAGAAGTATGGGTAAAAAATGACCTGAAGGATAAATTCCAGCTTTTCAAAACCTATAAGGTTTGTGCCCTGTCCGGAACCATGGGCCCCAAACGCATGGAAGGTGATTACCAGGTGCCGGAAGGATTTTATTATATCAATGAATTCAATCCCCGCAGCAGCTATTATTTATCGCTGGGATTGAACTATCCCAACGCATCTGACAGAATATTGAGTGATTCACTTCGTCCAGGTAGTGCTATTTACATTCATGGCAGTTGTGTAACGGTAGGCTGCATACCGCTTACCGATCAATATATTGATGAACTGTATATACTGGCAGCACATGCCAAAAACGAAGGACAGGATTTTATACCCGTACATATTTTCCCTATCCGCTTTAATGTGCCCAAAAGTGAAACTTATTTTGCTGGTCTCACCAAAGATGATCCTTCGTTGCGCCGGTTTGCTGACCAGTTGGAAGATGCTTACGAATATTTTGAAAAATACAAGCAATTGCCTGTTGTACTGATCGGCGAAAAAGGTCAATATATAATTAACGACGCCCCGCCCCGGAAAGCGATTGCACCGGCTAAAGAAGAGCCAAAAAAAGTGAAGAAAGCACCCGTGCAACACCGGGTCAGGAACATTTCGGGATTAACTGATGCTGTTCATCAATGGCCGCAGTTTCCTGGTGGAGGTAATGCTTTTATGAATTACCTAGATAAACTTGGTGATGAGATGGTCGCATTTTTGCCGAAAGGAGTCAGGAAAGCATTTGTACAGGTGGAATTTATTGTTGATAAAGACGGCACCCCCACCAATTTCAAGGTACTGAAAGGAATGAATGATGAAGACTTTACTGATGAACTGATATCCCGGATGGAAAAGATGCCGGAATGGCAACCTGCACTGCTGCACGATAAGCCGGTGCCTAAAAAAATGGTACAGACCATCACCATTGAAGCGTTATAAGTACTCGATTTTGCCTCGTATATCTACGAAATGCTTGTATTTCAATTTTTCACTGTATAGTTTTGTTTATGATCTGGTGAAATCCGTGGATCATGCTTAATCCAATTCCTATTCATTAAAAAGAAAAACCCATGAAAAAAAGTCATTTGTTTCTGTACTGCACGTTTAGTTTCATTCTTTTTGTTATTGTTTCCTGACACGTATAGCAGTCGCTATTTAATAAGAGATTATTGCAGAAAATCCATCTTTTCTCCCAGCAATACCTGGACGGTTTCAGGTGTTTGTTGACGGAGCAGGATGGATTTGTTTGTTACCAGCTTTTCGAACAAGGGCTGATTATAGTGCCGGATGGTGAGCAGCGACAATTCCTTCATTACTTTCACATCAAATATTGCCGATGCCTCAAGGGCCAGTTTTTCGATCTTTTCAGGCCAGTCGTCCAGCACACAAAGAAAGCTGATAGCGCCGTTTTGTGTTAGCCCCGGTTTGAGGTGAAGTTGTTCAAATAACTGGTATAACTGCCCGACATGATGTTCCCCCACAAACGAAAAATCTTTTGAGACCATTTCAATTAACACCTGTTTTTCTTTTAAAACAATTACAGGCGGCAAGCCATGCACCGGCTTGTTGTGAATAACAGTACCTGGTAAGTCAGGATTTAAAAAACACTTTACATACAAAGGAATATTTTTATTCTGCAGCGGTTTGATGGTTTTGGGGTGAATGACCTGTGCGCCGTAGTAGGCCATTTCAATCACCTCATCATAATTCAGTTCAGGAATGGGTACGGCATCAGGAAACTGTTTGGGGTCTGCATTCATCACACTTTCCACATCTTTCCAGATAGTCTGGCTTTCGGCATTCAACAGGTTGGCAAATACCGCAGCACTGTAATCGCTGCCTTCCCGGCCCAGTGTGGTGCTTTCATTTTCATCTGTAGAGCCGATGAATCCTTGTGTAAGTACAATATCAAATTCATCCAATGCGGGTATAACCAAAGATTCAACCTGTGCTTTTGTTATATCCCAGTCAATGTTCGCATCCCTGAAGTCATCATCGGTGCGGAATATATCCCTGACATCCATCCATTGATTACGTATCCCGGCTTCGTTCAGCCAGGCACTGACGATGGAAGTGGACAACAGTTCTCCCACACAAACTACCTGGTCATAATAATAATCATGATCCCGCACCGGTTTATCATGCAGCAGCCATTCAACTTCTGTAAAAAAATCCCGGAGTTGTGCTTCACAGGCAAGGTAATGGGTGACGAGAAGCTGCTTTGCTATGGCGAGATGTTTTTGCTTTATTACTTCAAACAACCGGAGGGCCTCATCCTTTTTTCCGCTGCAATAGGCTTCCACTACCTGTTCCAATGCGTTGGTGGTTTTGCCCATGGCCGAGATAACAACAACTATTTTTTCGTTTGGATAGCGGCGCAGGATGACGGGAATATTCATAATCCTTTCTACACTGTTGACAGAGGCGCCGCCGAATTTGAACACTTTCATGAAAGAACCGGAGATTTTTATGGCTGCAAATGTCGGGATTATTAATCAACCGGTTTACGGACGGTATTTTTTTCCATTACATTTGCCGGTATCAAAATTGCCGTATGTCAGTCAACCGGAAAGTTTTAACTCTTGATGAATTTACGATTCAGCAACTTCGGGAATTTCCACATGCCACAGGCGAACTGTCCACTTTGCTGCGGGACATGGGCCTTGCTGCCAAGCGGGTAAACGTCGAGGTAAATAAAGCCGGGCTGGTGGATATTCTTGGCGATGCAGGCTCGGTAAATGTGCAGGGTGAGGAAGTAAAAAAACTGGATGTATATGCCAATAACCAGTTTATGGGTGTGCTGCGGCATGGCATCAGTTGTTCCGGTATTGCCAGTGAAGAAATGGACGATTATGTAGCTTTTGATGATGCCATCAGCAAAAAGTCGAAGTATGTATGCTTGTTTGATCCGTTGGATGGCAGTGCCAATATTGATGTGAATGTTTCCATTGGCACCATCTTTAGCGTCTATCGCAGAATCACACCGCTGGGTACAATAGCGACCGAAGCAGATTTTTTGCAACCAGGCAATCAACAGGTGGCTGCAGGTTATATAGTTTATGGTTCTTCCACCATGATGGTATATGCCACACGCCGCGGGGTCAATGGATTTACATTAGATCCTTCAATTGGTGAGTTCACCCTAAGCCACCCGGATATTAAATGTCCTGACCGGGGTAAGATATATTCTGTCAATCATGGCAACTTTTTCCAGTATGATGAAGGTGTAAAAAAATATATTACTGCCTGCCAGAAAAAAGACAAATCCAACGGCGGCCCCTACACGCAACGATATATCGGGAGCATGGTTTCCGATGTGCACCGCAACCTCATCAAGGGCGGCATATTTATGTATCCCGGCACCACCGATAAGCCCAAAGGCAAATTGCGTCTGTTGTATGAATGTAACCCGTTTGCCTTTATCCTGGAAGTAGCCGGCGGAAAAGCCACCAATGGCAAACAAAGAATCCTGGATATTCAACCTACCGAATTGCACCAGCGGACACCTTTCTTTGCCGGCAGCAAAGGCATGATGGAAGAACTGGAAACATATTTGAAAGAAAATGATTGAACTGATACCATATGAAAACAGGTACCAACCTGATTTTAAGCGATTGAACCTGGAATGGCTGGACAAATACAACCTGACCGAAAGCCATGACCTGGAGATCCTTGATGATCCTGAAGGGACGGTTATTGCAAGGGGCGGTTGCATTTTCCTGGCGATGGATGATGGAAGGGTAGTGGGTTCTGCCGGTTTGTGGAAAGAAAATGACAATGAATACGAATTAGTGAAAATGGCGGTTGATCCGCTGCAACGAGGTAAAGGAACGGGAAAATTGTTACTGGAAAAATGTATTGCAGCAGCCAGGCAGCGGAATGCATTACGAATATTCCTTTACTCAAACAGTCAGTTGAAGACAGCCCTTTCATTGTATGAGAAATATGGTTTTCGCCACATTGCAGTAAAAGATGCCCCATTTGTTACAGCCGATGTGAAAATGGAATTAACTTTATCCTGAATCAAGGCAAATGAGCAACACAATTATTTCGGTCAGCAACCTGGTAAAGAATTACGGCAGTTTCCAGGCCGTTAAAGGTATTTCGTTTGAAGTGTTTGAAGGGGAGATCTTTGGTTTGCTGGGCCCCAATGGCGCCGGCAAATCCACTACTCTCGAAATCATTGAAACGCTGCGGGAAAAGACAAGCGGTGAGGTGAAAGTTGCAGGCTATGATCTGGATAAGCAACCCGGCGAAATTAAAAAGATCATTGGGGTACAGTTGCAATCGAGTGGTTATTATCCCGGCTTAAACCTTGTTCAGTTGATTGAATTGTTTTGCGGCTTGTATAACCGGCAAGTGGATCCACTGGAATTACTCGATAGTGTGAACCTGCGGGAGAAAGCAAAAGCACAATTTAAGAACCTGAGCGGCGGGCAAAAGCAGCGTTTTTCTGTGGCAACTACACTGATCAATGAACCAAAAGTTATTTTCCTGGATGAGCCTACTACCGGTCTTGATCCGCAGGCAAGAAGAAGTTTGTGGGAACTCATCAAAAGAATAAGGGAAAAAGGAACTACGGTTATAATCACCACGCATTATATGGATGAAGCGGAATATCTCTGCGACAGGGTGGCCATCATTGATTCAGGCAAGATCATTGCATCAGACAGTCCCGACAAATTGATTGATAATTTGGTCTCAACAGGTTTTGAAAGAAGAAAAGAAGTGAAAAAAGCCAACCTCGAAGATGTTTTTATCAGTTTAACAGGTCATTCGCTGAGGGAAGATTAGGGAGAGGGGTGTTGTGAATGGTGAATGGGCAATAGTTAATAAGGAACGGGGAGAATTGATAGAGTGACAATAGTTCTTCAAACGGAAACCAACTAAAACAATAAACTCGATAAATGAGTATTCAAAATAAACTACGGGAATTTATGTCAGGCAAAATCGAAAAACAAAAACAGGAAGGGGCCGCTTTCCTGGCTGCGAACAAACAAAAGGAAGGAGTGGTGGAACTACCCGAAGGGCTGCAATACCTGGTGCTTAAAGAAGGGACCGGGGCGCAACCTATCATCAGCGATGGGGTAAAAGCACACTACAAAGGCTCATTACTTGACGGAAAAGAATTTGACAATTCATTTAAAAGAAACCAGCCCTTCACTGCGCCGCTGCGATCGCTGATAAGAGGCTGGCAGATTGCTTTACCGTTGATGAAAGAAGGCAGTCATTGGCGGTTATGGATTCCTTCTGATCTCGCCTATGGCGACAGGGGAGCCGGTGCTGATATTCCCGGCGGCGCCACACTGGTTTTTGAAGTAGAACTGATCAGTATCGTTAAATAAAAAAAATTGTTATGGCCACAATGACCATTGATCTGCGTTATCCTATCGGCAAATATGAACCGCAGCCATTTTCCATAGAGAAAAAAATAGAATGGCTGGCCGATCTGAAATTTTTACCGCTGCAGTTGGAAAACGCCGTACTCAATTTAGATGAAGCACAGTTGCATACACCTTATCGTGAAGGCGGGTGGACAGTGCAACAGGTGGTGCATCATGTGGCTGACAGCCATATCAATGCCTATTGCCGTTTCAAACTGGCATTGACAGAAGAGAACCCAACGATAAAGCCTTACGATGAAAAACTGTGGGCGGATATGAACGATGTTCAAAAGCTTCCCATTAACCTGTCGCTTACATTGTTGCATGCTTTGCATATCCGCTGGCATGAGTCTCTGAAATATGTTTCCGATAATGACTGGAATAACCGCACTGTTTTTCACCCGGAACACAAAAAAACCCTTCGCCTGTGGTTCCTGCTTGGTATGTACGCCTGGCATGGCAAACATCATGTGGCACATATCACCAGCTTACGGGAAAAAATGGGTTGGTAAAAAGGGTTCATGGCTAAATTAGCAGAACTGCCAGGAAACATGATTTTCAACTATGAAATGGAAACTACTTTCTTCTGAGTATATCTTCAAAGATGAATGGGCCAGGTTGCGCAAGGACACCTGCGAAACACCAAAAGGAACCGTAGTGGAACCCTATTACGTGTATGAATTCCCGGATTGGGTGACAGCAATGCCGGTAACAGAAGACGGGAAAGTAATTCTTGTGCGGCAATACCGGCAGGCACTGGGTGAAATTTGCCTGGAAACTCCGGGTGGATGTGTTGATGATACGGAAAAGGACCTTGAATCAGCCATTGCCCGTGAATTACTGGAGGAAACGGGTTATTCTTTTTCCGGTTATGATTACCTGGGCCAGGTGTCTGCCAACCCTTCCACCAACAATAATCTCATGCACATGTTTTTGGCAAGAGGGGGAAAGAAAATTGCCCGTCAGAAACTGGACAAGAATGAGGAAATAGAAGTGGAATTATTTAGTATAGAAGAAGTAAAACAACTGCTGAATCAAAACAAAATTGTTCAGGCCATGCATGTGGCATGTATTATGTATGCCCTGGAAAAAATGAAAATGTCTATAATCTGAAAGGCCTGTTTTCAATTGCAGCTATCAATTTAATCAGATTATTTCTCCTTCAATGTCATAGTCATAAGCTTTGGTGATCTTCACCTTGTAAAATTCCCCGATAGCAAGCTTTTTGGGAGTTTGAATCACCACTTCGTTGTCCACTTCCACACTGTCAAACTCAGTGCGGCCAAGGTAACGGCCAGCTTCTTTCTTATCAATAAGGACTTTGAATGTCTGTCCCACTTTTTCCTGGTTCTTTTCGAAAGAAATTTCCTGCTGCACTTCCATGATCTCCTGTGCCCGTCTTTCTTTTTCATCCTGTGACACATTATCAGCCAGGTCATATGCTGATGTACCTTCTTCATGTGAGTAGGTAAATATCCCGACCCTGTCAAAACGTTGCTGTTGCAGGAACATCTTTAATTCCTCCACATCATCTTCTGTTTCGCCAGGAAAGCCGGCTATTAAAGTTGTGCGCAAACAAATGCCTGGAATTTTTTCCCGAATAGCGAGGATCAGTTCTTCCATTTCTTTCCTGGTGATCTGCCGCTTCATTGCCTTCAGCATATTGTTGGCAGCATGTTGCAGCGGCATATCGAGGTAGTTGCAGATATTTTCTCTTTCCTTCATTGCATCTAATATCTCCAATGGAAACCTGGAAGGGTAGGCATAGTGGAGTCTTATCCATTCCAAACCTTTCACATCTGACAAACGACGAAGCAGGTCTGGCAACATTCTTTTTTTGTAAATATCCAGGCCATAATAAGTCAGTTCCTGTGCAATCAGCATCACTTCTTTTACACCTTTCTTCACCAAATTTTCGGCTTCCTTTACCAGTTCTTCCATTGGCTTACTGATGTGCTGTCCCCGCATTAATGGAATAGCGCAGAAGGCACAGGTTCTGTTGCAGCCTTCTGATATCTTCATATAAGCATAATGCTGTGGAGTGGCCAAAAACCTTTCTCCGAGCAGTTCGGTTTTATAGTCAGCTTCAAATTGTTTAAGGATCAGCGGCAGTTCCATGGTGCCGAAATAGGCATCCACTTCTGGTATCTCAGCTTCAAGGTTGTTTTTGTAGCGTTCGCTGAGGCAACCGGTCACATACACTTTATCCAGTTTTCCTCTTCGTTTTAATTCTACCTGGTTGAGTATTGTGTTGATGCTCTCTTCTTTGGCTTTGTCAATAAAGCCACATGTATTCACGACTACGATATTGTGATCCGACTTTTTGTTCTCATGCACTACGTCTATATCATTAGCCAACAGTTGGCCGCTCAGCACCTCACTGTCCACCATATTCTTGCTGCACCCGAGGGTGATGATATTGACCTTATCTTTTTTAAGTTTTCCTGCTTTCATGTTCCAAAATCAGCTGGCAAAACTAAGCTATTTACGGGAAGGTTATTTTCCTGTCTTTGGGGCTGTAAAAGCTCACTTGTTTATTCCTATATTTGTTCAACAGGTAATTTTTGGAAAATATTGCAATCGATACAAGGGTTCCTACAGAGAAACATGCATATTTATTCTTATTTGCGGCCATCTTGTTCATGCGCCTGCCGTTTTTTTTCAGGGATTATAGTGATTGGGACGAAAGTACTTTTATACTTGTAGGTGAAAGTGTTGCACAAGGTAATCTGCCGTATACAGAATTGTGGGATCTTAAGCCGCCTTTGGTATTTTATTTTTTTGGATTGGTGCAAAAAATATTCCCGGACTCCCTGGTAGCTATACGCTTAATGGGTGTTTTTGTTATTTTCTTTTCATCTGTATTAGTAATGAAAATAGCCGGTCGCTGCGGTTTCCGTAATGGGTTCCTGGCAGCTATACTTTATGCCCTATTAAGTACGCAGTATGAATATCTCCAGGGAGTAATGTCAGAACACCTCGCTGTATTTTTTTCACTATCCGGGATGTATTTCTTCGTTCATGATGGAAGCAGGCCAAAACTCAATTTTATACTTTCCGGGACAGCATTTGGGTTGGCTCTCATGTGTAAGCTGAACTATGCCTATCCATTATTTTTCCTTTTTCTTTTTCTATCTATCATAGCAATGACAAGTAAAAGCAGTCGTTATTGGTTAAATAAAATCCTTTATACAGGTGCAGGCGTGGTATTGGCTATGGTAGTTGTAGCCACCCCCTATATTTTCCAAAATAACTTCACTCTTTTCTTTGATTCGGTTTTTCTTGCATCTTTCGAATACGGACACCAGGAAAATTTGTCATTATCGGATATGATAAGAAAAACCTGGGTGGTGCTACTCGTAGCAGTTTTAGTGTCTGTAGCTGCTGTGATGAGAGCAGAAAAGCGGCAGAAAATATTGACAATAGCGATGGTTGTATTTCTATTGGGAACAGCGTACACATTTATGATTAAGGGTATTGCCAATGGCCATTATCGTGTACTTGCCCTGCCATTTTTTCTAATATTATTATTGGGAGTAGTGGCCAAAAGAGAATTCTCATTTCGACCTTTGTACCTGGCATTGATAGTTTTTGCACTCAGCTTTCAGAGTGTGTATGAATATTATAAAGTGCTGAACTCTTATGTTAAAAATGGAAGTCCTTATAACGGGAAGGCCTATGATGTACTTGCAGAATTGAAGAATAGAAAATTGGATAAAAAGAAAATACTTTTTGCCAGGTATCATATCTGCTACTGGTTGCTTGATCAGAAACCTTTTGCCAAAAGCATGACCCATCCTTCCAACCTGAACCGCCCCTTTTTATTTAAATATTTTGACAACCCGGAACAAACCAGTTTGGGAGAATTCAAAAGAATCATGAATGGTATCCGCCCGGAAGTTGTTGTCAGCGGAGAAGATGAGCTGATCTTTGAAGATCAATCTTATGAAGGAAAAGAAGTTTCAAAATATATGTATCAGCATTTCGATTTAATGTATAACAATGAAGAAGACGATACGCAGATTTGGGTGCGAAAAAATCAATAATGCAATTATTCTTTTCCTGTATAATCAATTCAGATTAACTATAATATTTTATTGTTCTTGCAGCATGACTACTTATCCAGGGAGAAAAGGCTGTCCACAAACTCATGCTTGTCAAAAACCAGCAGGTCTTCCATTTTTTCTCCTACTCCGATAAACTTTACCGGAATCCGGAATTGATTGGCTATTGCTAAAACTACACCTCCTTTGGCCGTTCCATCCAGTTTGGTGATGGCTAATGCAGAAACGTCTGTTGCAGCAGTAAAATGTTTGGCTTGTTCCAGCGCATTTTGCCCGGTGCTCCCATCCAGCACTAACAGCACTTCATGCGGTGCCTCTGGAATCGTTTTTTGTATCACCCTTTTGATCTTGCTGAGTTCTTCCATCAGATGAGCTTTGTTATGCAAACGACCTGCCGTGTCAATTAGCACCACATCACTGCCTTTGGCAACGGCGCTTTGTACAGTATCAAAAGCAACAGCTGCAGGGTCGCTCCCCATAGCTTGTTTTACAATCGGCACATCCACTCTTTCACTCCAGATGGTCAGCTGGTCAACAGCAGCTGCCCGAAATGTATCGGCAGCGCCAAGCAAAACATTCTTTCCGGCTTTTTTAAAATTATATGCCAATTTGCCTATAGTTGTTGTTTTTCCCACACCATTCACACCCACTACAAGAATGATATAGGGCTTGGCCGGAAGGTCTGAATCAAAAGCATAGCTATTGGCTGAGGGTGCATCCACCAGCAGTTGTTCGATCTCATCCTGCAGCATCTTGTTCAGTTCGCCGCTATTCAGGTATTTATCTTTCGCCACTCTTTTCTCAATCCTTTCGATGATACGGACCGTTGTTTCCACACCCACATCGGCGCTTACCAAAGCTTCTTCCAGGTTATCCAGCACTTCTTCATCCACGGTACTTTTGCCGGCAATGGCTTTTGTAATTTTAGCTAAAAACCCCTCTTTGGTTTTTTGCAAACCCTGGTCAAGACTTTCTTTTTCCTTTTTACCAAACAGCTTATTGAAAAATCCCATACTTAAACAAAATTCCTGCAAAAATAGGGTACTGAAGCAGATCATCCGGTAAGCAAAAAATCCTGTCGGTCAGCCAACAGGATTTACATCATTTTCTGATTAGTATCAGGAATTAATTTCAGGCCACAGCTTTCTTCACCAGGTCAGCCGCTTCGCTCAGCAAAATGGCCGATTGCACCTGCAGGCCGCTTTCGTCTATTAGTTTTTTGGCTTCTTCAGCGTTGGTGCCCTGCAGACGAACAATAATGGGGATGTTGATATTACCCAGGTTTTTGTAGGCATCAATTACTCCCTGCGCCACCCGGTCGCAACGGACAATGCCGCCGAAAATGTTGATGAGAATGGCTTTCACGGCAGGATCTTTCAGAATGATCTTGAAACCGGCTTCCACTGTTTGTGCATTCGCTGTGCCGCCCACATCCAAAAAGTTGGCTGGCTCGCCTCCGCTGAGTTTGATCATATCCATTGTGGCCATCGCCAGCCCGGCGCCATTCACCATGCAACCCACATTTCCATCCAGTTTTACAAAGTTGAGATTATGCATACCTGCTTCCACCTCTGTAGGATCTTCTTCTGTAACATCTCTCAATGAAGCCAGATCGGCATGACGCATCAACGAATTTTCATCCAATCCCATCTTGCAGTCAACCGCAATAATTTTATCATCAGCTGCTTTGAACAATGGGTTTATTTCCAGCATGGAACAGTCAAGACCAACATAAGCATTATAAAGGTTGGTCACAAATTTTGTACAGTTCTTAAATGCCTCACCACTTAACCCAAGATTAAAGGCAATTTTTCTGGCCTGGAAAGGTTGCAAACCGCCGGAGGGATGCACCCACTCTTTAAAGATTTTTTCCGGTGTGTCATGCGCCACGTCTTCAATGTTCATACCTCCTTCGGTGCTGTACATGATCACATTCTGCCCTTTGCTGCGATCAAGTAAAATGGAGAGATAAAACTCTTTTCTTTCGCTGGGGCCGTCATAGTACATATCAGCCGCAACAAATATTTTATTTACCACTTTTCCTGCCGGACCTGTTTGAACTGTCACCAGTGTTCCGCCCAATATCTTGCTGGCAAACTCCTGGATATCTTCCAGTGATTTGGCCACCTTCACTCCATTGATACCATTTTCTTTTACAGTGCCTTTGCCCCGCCCGCCAGCATGGATCTGCGCTTTAACGATGGCAAATTTGCTCCCGGTCTGTGTTTTGATCTGGCGGTAAGCATCCTCTGCTTCCTGCACCGTGGTACAGGCAAATCCCTCTTGTACGGGCACATTGTATTTTTTCAGTAATTCTTTGGCCTGGTATTCATGCAGATTCATAATTGAAAATTTGCGGCGAAGATAATTCTTAGTTGCTAGTTTGGGGGTTATAGTTTTTAGTTTTTTTATCTTGTGTTCATGAGCCGCCTGCTGTTATTGTTTTTTTTAATTTCATCCTGTCAACCGGGTAAGAAAATGAACAGCCCGGCAAGACAGTCTTTCATGGGTGGCTCAGCATTTTACAAGCAGGCTGCTGCCATGAAATGGGCTGCAAGAGATTCGCTGGCACTAAAAGAAGTGCTGGCCGGTAACATCCCGGCATTTTTGAAAAAATTTGTTCCTGTTCAAGTGACTATAACTGATTCCTCTTCCGGAAAACTCATTAAGGCAACTTATTATGTTTCGCCTGACTATTTAAGTGTGGGAACAGATAACGACTGGGCAAGGATCAACATAACCCCGATGGCAGCGCAGCGGATCGCTGATAGTTTTAATTGCTTTTTGCCTACCCGGAAAATGGTGGATGATATTTACAGGGCAGCAAAAGTAAAGCTGGAACCGGTTCCAATGTATGCCTTCAGGGATAGTACACCAACTATGTGGCATCATCACCTGATCATAGAAGGCCAGCGCAAGGGAAAAAAGGGTTTAATAGCAGGCATTCAAAAAGATGTGGTGATCAGTGGCAAAATTTCAAGAGATACGAGACCCGACCGGGTGGCTATATATGGCTGGCACAAACCGGATGGAAACCCTATCCAACCTTTATATACGGGGCATATCAACTGGTGGGTTGATTACAGCCAGGGCATCCGGCTGGTTTACCGGAAAGTAAAAGTGAATGGCAAGTGGATGGATTATACTGAAATTTTAAAAAACAAGACCCTTCAGCGATTGCTTTGTGATGAAGAGTTCTGCGATTTTTACCGTTATGATTATTAGCAGGCAAAAGCTATATTTGCCCTCTTATCCTTTTTAGTATGAGTAATAAAAAGACATTGAAAGATTTGAAAGAAACCGTAAAGTTTCTTCAAAAACAATATAAACATAAACCGCAGGTAGGAATTGTTTTAGGCAGCGGTCTCGGCGATTTTGCCAAAGAAATAGCTGTGGAAAAAGAGGTGGCTTACGAAGACATACCACATTTCCCGGTATCAACAGTTGCAGGCCATAAAGGAAGGTTGTTATTCGGAAAACTGGCCGGCAAAACAGTGGTGGCCATGGCCGGACGTTTTCATTTCTATGAAGGGTATTCTGCCCAGGATGTGGTGTTTCCCGTCCGGGTGATGAAATTGCTGGGTGTGCAGACATTATTATTGTCCAATGCTGCCGGTGCTGTGAATCCTGCATACAAAGTAGGTGATATCATGATCATCCGGGATCATGTAAGTTTTTTTACTCCCAACCCGCTTATCGGGAAAAACTTTGACGAATTCGGCCCCCGTTTTCCTGATATGAGTGAGCCTTACAAGAAACATCTTATTCAAAAAGCAAAATCCATTGCTGCCAACAACAATTTTGATGTGAAGGAAGGGGTGTATGTGGCAGTGACGGGACCCACATTTGAAACAAGAGCCGAATACAATTTGATACAGGTAGTGGGTGGTGATGTAGTAGGCATGAGTACAGTGCAGGAAAATATAGCTGCTGTGCATGCCGGCATGGAAGTCTTTGCTATGAGTGTGGTTACCGATCTTGGCATCCGTGAAGAAGAAAATGTCATTACCCACGAAGAGGTGCTGGCCGCAGCCAAAGAAGCTGAACCCAAACTGGCAATCATTTTTAAAGAACTTATTGCGGCCATTTAACATATTCAGGCAGCCAACAACAATAACTGTCTTTATTTTTGCTCCGGCATTTTCCTGTTTAATCTAATTCTGGAACCTGTTTAGTAAGTACACATACCTGCTGGCTGTTTTTTTACTCCTGTATGCTGCAACATTGGCACAACCCAGGGTGTTGCGTGATGCCGGCAACCGGATGCAGCAATTAGGAAATATTGGCCGCAATACGGGTGGCGGCGGGGGCGATACATTACAGACAAGGGACAGAAACGAAGATTCTATTACCATCCGTTTTCGTTACCTGGATTCAACAGGGTCTTACAAGCTTGATTCTGCTGTCAACGATTTTACCCGCCGTTTCCCGGTGCCCGGCACCAATATTCATTTAGGCAATACCGGCACTGCATCCCGGTCGCTGTTGTTCTCACCTTCTTTCAGCGCAGGCTGGGACCCGGGCTTTCATGCATTTGATGCTTATAAATGGAAACCAGAACAGGTACGATTCTTTCATACTACCCGGCCCTACTCGGAGTTGAACTATATGCTCGCCAGCCGGGCTGAGCAGATCATTGAAGTGATGCACACCCAGAATATTTCTGCTGACTGGAATTTTGCTTTCCAGTATCGCTTCATCAACTCTCCCGGGTTTTTCAAAAACCAGAAATCAAATCATAACAATTACCTGTTCACATCCAAATACCAGTCAATGAACAGGCGATATAATGCCTGGTTTGCTGTATTGTCAAACCAGTTGAAATCGTCAGAAAATGGCGGCATCATGGACGACCGTAATTACCTTGATGATCCCATTTATAAGGACCGCTTCAATATACCGACCAAATTAGGGGGCGACGCAGCTTTTGGCACTGACTTTTTTAATACCAACATTGGCACAGGAAACAAGTATAAAGAAACGACCGTGTTGCTCCGGCAGCAATATGATCTTGGCAAGAAAGATTCACTGGTGACTGATTCTACAATCATTCCTCTTTTTTATCCACGGCTTCGGTTTCAGCATACAGTGCAATACAACAGCCGTGATTATTTGTTTGAAGACATGGTGGGTGACTCTGTATATTATTCAACTTTTTATGGTCTTACCTTGCCCGATTTCAATGATACGGTTTTGCTCCGGGACAAATGGAAGGAATTCATTAATGATTTTTCCATTTACCAGTTTCCCGATGCAAACAACCTGAATCAGTATATCAGGGCAGGGGTTTTCCTGCAAAACATCTCAGGTACATTCAACTCTGGTAATGGCAGATTTTATAACATTTTTGGCCATGCCGAATACCGCAACAAGACCCGCAACCAAAAATGGGATATGGTGGCAAACGGAAAATTATATTTTGTTGGTCTTAATTCAGGCGATTTTGAAGCCCGTGCCAGCCTGCAAAGATTGGTAAGCAAGAAGATCGGGTACCTGCAATTGGGTTTTGAGAATGTGAACCGGACACCATCTTTCATTTTTGATAACAGGAGCAGTTTTTACTTGCTGCCTGCAGTTGAAAATTTCAGAAAGCAAAACAGCACCCGCATTCATGCTTCATTGCAACAACCAGAAAAAGGTTTTGTCCTGGAAGGACATTATTACCTGCTCACCAATTTCACATATATAAGTGAATATTTCAGGTTAAAACAGGAAAGTTCTTTGTTCAATGTGTTGCAGATCGGGTTACATAAGACATTCACATTGGGCCGAAGATGGAAATGGCGTACAGATATTTATTTCCAGCAGGCAGTGGGTAATGCCCCGGTGAACCTTCCGCTTATCTACACCCGGAACAGGTTTGGCTATGAGGGAAATTTTGGATTCCCAAATCTTGACATTGCCCTCGGACTGGAAGCAAGGTATCATACTCCATACAAAGCAGATGGTTATTCTCCGGCATTGGGCCAGTTTTTTTACCAGGACAGTATCAGTATCAACAACCTGCCACAGATAGATGCCTATGTACATTTCCGCATACGGCCTATTAAGATATTCTTCCGTGTCGAAAACCTCAATTCAGCCCGAATGAATGAGGGCTTTGGATTTACCAACAATAATATAACAGCCCCCGGCTATGCAATGCCGGGCCTGGTGATGCGTCTCGGCATTTGGTGGAGTTTTGTTAACTGATTGACAAATAGTTAAAACTGAGCAAAATCATCTTTTAAATCCCGGATGTACTGTTTATCTTTGTGCCGGTTCATGAAGAAATTAACAGTTGCCATATTATCCGTTTACTACCTGGCTATTGCCTGCGGCATTACAGTCAATTTTCATTTTTGTATGAATCGTCTTGCTTCTGTAAAGCTATTTGCTTCGGAAGTAAAGAAATGCGGCCGCTGCGGCATGGAAATACATGAATCAAACGGGTGTTGCCGCGATGAAGTTGAAGTAGTGAAACTGCAGGATGATCAGCAAAAGACACCAGTTGCCCTGCATCAATTTTCTATACCTCAACAACCGGTGATCATTCCATCAGATTTTATTGCTGCTGATTTTATAAATGTTGAAGAGCAGCGTCATTTCCATAATCATTCCCCTCCTTTACTATCCGCACAGGATACATATTTGCAGATAAATGTTTTCAGGATTTAAGATGAAGTAATACGTCGTTACCATTATATGGCATACGACTATTTCTGTTTCCGGGCAAACTGTGTCCGCTATTGAATTATTCTTCATTTAAAAAAAACTTAAACATGAAAGCGTTAAGAATTTTCCCAATCGTTGCATTGCTGATGGCTGTTACAAGCATCGCATTCGCTCAAAAAACAAAGACAGAAACCTTTAAAGTGTCCGGCAATTGCGGCATGTGCAAAACAAAGATTGAAAAAGCTGCGAAAGATGCCGGCGCCAGCCACGCATCATGGGATGTGGATAAGAAAGAGATCACGGTTAAGTATAACAGTTCTTCGACCAATACAGCAAAGATCCAGCAGCAGATCGCTGCCGTTGGGTATGACAATGCAGGATTCAAGACCACCGATGAGGTCTATAACAAGTTGCATGGCTGCTGCAAGTATGAAAGAGAGTCAGCTTCCTCAAAAGAAGCACATACCTGTTCAGATAAATGCGAAATGAAAGACGGCAAATGTACCGGTCATGACGAAAACCATGGAAAAATGGATTGCTGCAAAGACGGAAAATGCAGCAAAGAAGGCCATGATGGCAAAGACTGTTGCAAGAAATCTTAATTATTATTTTTCAAAAATGTGAGTATGAAAAAGCTGTTTGGAATCATTGTGATAGCCTTGTTTACTGTGCCCGTACATGCCCAGTTCAGTAAGGCGACATTACAGGCAACGGGTCTCACCTGCGCCATGTGCAGTAATGCCATCAATAAAGCGTTGCAGGAGATACCTTTTATTGAGTCTGTACGGTCAGACATAAAAAATTCTGCTTTCAATATTGTTTTCAAAGTAGGAGAGGAGGTGAACATTGATGCTTTAAAGAATGCAGTTGAGGAAGCTGGTTTTTTTGTCGGGAACCTGAAACTGACGGGCCTGTTCAGTGAAGTGATAGCCGAGAAGGACAAACATGTGCAGATTGGTAAGGATTATTTTCATTTTCTGAATGGTAGCGGGCAGGTGCTGAATGGCGAGAATACCATCATGATTGCAGATAAGAATTTTGTGACAGCCAAAGAGTTTAAAAAGATAAGCGGCATGAGCAAAATGAAATGTTTGCAAACAGGTGTGGCAGCCGAATGCTGCAGCAAGGACGGGGTACCCGTCTCGGCCAGGGTTTATCATATCTCTATCTGAAATTAACAAACGTCTCCCTTCATTGATAAGGGAGACGTTTTAACTGTATCACTATGCGGAAACCGCAACAATTTTTTTTAATTTTTTTCTTCCTTTGCGTTGGCAACGCTGTGATGGCACAGCCGCGGCAGGGTATGCAGGCTGCAGAAATTGTATTGCCTTCACCGGCAGGCGACAGCATACGGCTTTCTTCCCTTAAAGGGAAAGTGGTATTGCTCGATTTCTGGGCATCCTGGTGTTTGCCATGCAGGGCTTCCAATAAGAGGCTGACAAAGCTTTATCCCAAATACAAAGACATGGGGTTTGAGATCTTCGCTGTTTCGCTGGATACGGACGCCGGTCAATGGAAAAAAGCGATAGCTAAGGATAAGGTAACCTGGCCGCAGGTAATTGATGCCGGTGGCTGGGATGCCAAAACAGCGATCACCTGGAATATTTCGGCATTACCTACCTCTTACCTGATTGATAAGAACGGCACATTGGTGGCGATGGATCTTGAAGGAAAGGAACTGGAAAAAGCCCTGAAGCATTTGCTGGAGAAGTAACCGGTTTATCAATGAAAAAGATATTTGCCTTTATTATAGTTGCCTTAATTTTCACAACGACAGAGGCGCAGGAATTATATGTTTACTCCGAGCCGGCAAGCAATATGCCCGCCAGGTCTGTCATTGCAAAACTAACCGGTAGATTTGTGACCAACGATAATATATATGGCCGGTTCACAAACCGTTACACACCTGAAATACAGTTTGGAGTCAGCAAGAAATTTATGGTTCACACCGGTATTTCACTGGCAAATATGCACACCAATGAATTTAAATACGAGTCATTCTTTGTGTATGCCAAATACCGCTTTCTTTCAAAAGACGAACTACATAAACATTTCCGGATGGCTGTTTTTGCACAGGGTTCATCCACTAAAGCACCATTTCATTATGACGAGATTACACTAATGGGTGATAAAAGCGGAATAGAAGCCGGTTTGATTGCAACACAGCTCTGGCATAAATTGGCAGTGTCCGCTACAGTGAGCCATACACAGTTATTAGACAATTCCCGTTTCAATAAAGTATTGTATCTGCCTGAGCGGAATTACCAGGCTATGAATTATTCACTCTCTGCTGGCTACCTGTTGCTGCCAAAAGAATACACAAATTATAAGCAAACCAATCTTAACCTGTATGTAGAACTGCTGGGGCAACAAACGCTTGACCGCAATACATACTATTGGGATATTGCACCGGCGCTTCAGCTCATTTTTAACAGCAATGCCAAATTGAATATTGGTCGGCGTATGCAATTAGCTACCACGATGGACAGGATGGCCAGAAACAGTTGGCTCATCAGCTTTGAGCGGACTTTCCTGAATGCATTGCCAAAAAAGAAAAAGTAAAAGATGTTTTTTCAACGAATACATATACTCCTGATCTTCTCCTTATTTTTTTCTGCAACTGCAGCGAAAGCGCAGCGTTCAAAAGATTCTACCGCTGTAGCCTTTGTTGCCGGCGCCTGTGAAATGTGTAAAGACCGGATTGAAAAAGCAGCCATGGAGAGAAAAGGAGTGAGATCGGCAACATGGGATGTAAACTCAAAGATGCTGACTGTAAGCTTTAATGCTGCAGTGATCAATGTGGAAAAAATATTGTGTCGTGTGGCAGACAGGGGGCATGACAATGATTTTGAGATGGCAAAAGATGAAGTGTATAATGCTTTGCCCAAATGCTGCAAATACCGTGATTCAGAGAATGTAATGAGCGGACATAATGCTAACGAAGCATTGACACAGCTCAATGAAAAACGGGTGGTGAAAGGAGTGGTGATGGAAGAGTCTAAACAGGGAAAATTTGTTCCGTTGATAGGCGCTACCGTTACCTGGCTCGGAACAAATGTTGCTACAATGACAGATTCTTCAGGTGTTTTTTCTATTGCACCGATTAAGGAATCAGACAAGCTTGTCATAAGCTATGCGGGGTACCAGGCCGATACATTGAGTATCACATCAGCAGCAGAGATGAAAGTGGTGATGGCTACCGGAAAACAGTTGCGTGAAGTTGTGGTTTCTTCCAGGAAGCGTTCCAGTTATATATCTTCTCTTGACCCGATAAGGACACAAGTGATGACCGAAAGGGAATTATTCAAAGCAGCCTGCTGCAACCTGAGTGAAAGCTTTGAAACAAATCCATCGGTAGATGTTTCTTATAATGACGCTGTAACAGGATCAAAACAAATTCAGTTGTTGGGGTTGAGCGGAGATTATACCCAGCTTACGGTTGAAAGCTTGCCGGGACCAAGAGGTTTGGCAACTCCTTTTGGCCTGAATTTCATTCCTGGGCCCTTCGTGGAATCAATACAGCTGAGTAAAGGTGTTGGCTCCGTGGTCAATGGTTTTGAAAGCATTGCCGGGCAGATCAACGTGGAATTAAAAAAGCCACAAACCGCTGAAAAGGTATATGTGAACGCATATATCAATGATATGACCAAGACCGACTTAAATCTTGTGCTTACAGAAAAATTCGGTGACAAATGGAGTACTGCGCTGATGCTGCATGATAATTTCCAGACAAGGACAAGTGTTGATTATAACAAAGATGGTTTCCGGGATATGACAACGGGCAATCTTTTTACAGCGGTCAACCGCTGGAATTATAATGGAGTAAAGGGATTTGAATCCCAGTTAGGATTTAAAGTTCTTGTTGATGATTTTACTTCCGGTCAGACCGCATTTGATCCGGGTAAAGATAAACTAACCACCAATAGCTATGGTTTGGGTATCAACATAAACCGGTATGAGTTGTATGCAAAAGCAGGCTATGTGTTCCCGGAAAAAAAATATAAAAGTATCGGCTTCCAGTTCTCTGCTTTTACGCACAGGCAGGATTCTTATTTTGGATTGACCACCTACGACGGCAGGCAAAAGAATTTTTATGCAAACATGATCTACCAGTCAATCATTGGTACGACGGCTCACAAGTTCCGGACCGGGCTGAGTTTTCTTTCAGACAATTACGATGAACGCTACAATACCGACAGGTATAAAAGAGCAGAAAATATACCCGGCGGATTCTTTGAATACACTTTTACCCCGGTTGAAAAATTCAATATTGTTGCAGGTATGCGGGCTGACCATAACAGCCTGTTTGGATGGTTTGCAACACCCAGATTGCATATCCGTTATGAACCCGTAACCGGAACCACCATTCGCATCAGTGCAGGACGGGGACAGCGGACAGCCAATATTTTTGCTGAGAATAACAGTGTAATGGTAAGTTCGCGGCAATTGAATATCCTAGGGGCTGCACCGGGCAAGGCTTACGGCCTGAATCCTGAAGTAGCCTGGAACAAGGGTATCAGCATTGATCAAAAGTTTAAACTTTTTAACCGGAATGCAAATCTCGCTTTTGATTTTTTCCGGAATGATTTTCAGCAGCAGGTGATCGTTGACCTGGAAAATGCAAGAGAAGTGAATTTTTATAATCTTGATGGCAAATCCTATTCCAACAGTTTCCAGGCAGAATTGAATGTTGAACCGATACAAAAACTGGAAGTAAGGCTGGCCTACCGTTTCTTTGATGTGAAGATGACATATGGTGATGATTTGCTGCAAAAACCTTTTACGGCAAGACACAGGGCTTTTTCTAACCTCGCCTATGAAATCAAAGGATGGAAATTTGATTACACCGTTAACTATAATGGCACTAAACGAATAACCAGCACTGAGGCCAACCCACCGGCTCATCAGCGGTCAACCAGTTCGCCATCTTATGTATTAATGAATGCACAAGTGAGTAAAACGGTGTGGAAAAAGCGACCCGTTGATTTTTACATTGGCGGTGAAAACCTGGGGAATTTTCTCCAGGGTGATGTGATTGTAAGCCCGGATCAGCCCTTTGGTCCTTATTTCGATGCCTCACTTATCTGGGGCCCCATAACAGGCCGGATGTTTTATGCGGGATTCAGGTATAAAATAAAATAGTATCAATAACCATTAAATTACTAACAATGAAAGCTGCCCTCTTTCTCAGCATCGGATTGTTACTGGCTACGGCTACAAATGCACAATTAAGATCAGTGCCCGATAGTGCAAAAAAAGTAATGACTGTTGAAGCCTCCTGTGGCACATGCAATCTTGGCCTGAAAGCAAAAGGTTGCAGCCTTGCCGTTCGTATTGATGGTAAGGCATATTTTGTTGATGGGACTACTATTGATGATCATGGCGATGCCCATGCAGACGACGGGTTTTGTGAAGTGGTCCGCAAAGCAGAAGTGCAGGGAGAGCTGATTGCAAACAGATTTAAAGTGACATACTTCAAACTCCTGCCGCTAAAAAAGGCTGAACCCGGCAAACAATAGATGGGTACATGGCTGTATTAAGTATTAAAAATATGGTTTGTGCCCGTTGCATTAAAACAGTGACGGGTATTTTCAGCGAAATTGCCGGTCCATTAAAATCGGTAAGCCTTGGTGTCGTGGTAACAGAAAAAGAACTAACTGCCGATCAGGAGAAAAAAATCAGGGCGGCATTGGCAGCCGAAGGTTTTGAGTGGCTGGATGATCAGAAGGTGAAATTGGTAGAACAGATAAAAGGGCAGATCATCAGCCTGGTGCATTACGGCGAACTGGACGAAATGAAACAAAATCTCTCTGATTATCTTTCTGCCCGGCTTTATAAGGACTATCATTACCTGAGCAATCTTTTTTCCTCCGTTGAAAACAGTACGATAGAACAATACTTCATTCTTCAAAAAATTGAAAAAGTAAAGGAATGGCTGGTGTATGATGAGTTTACAGTAAATGAAATGGCATTTAAACTCGGCTACAGCAGTGTGGCGCATCTTTCCTCCCAGTTCAAGAAAGTGACCGGTTTCACTCCCACACAGTTCAAAAAACTCAAAGATCATAGCCGAAAACCGCTTGACAGGCTTTGATGTGCAAATGATATAACAATTCCTCATGATTGTATAACAGCCAGGGCCTGCCCATAACAGAGATTTGTGTCATAAATCATCAACTATGACACACACATATCAAATAACCGGGATGAGTTGTGGCAGTTGCGTGGCCAGGGTGAAAAGCGAATTACTCAAGATGGGTGATGTAACGGCCGCAGAAGTGCAGCTCAAAACACCGCAGGCCACCATTTCCATGAGCAAACATGTTGCTACGGAAGTTTTGCAGGAGGCCGTAAACAAAGCGGGGAATTACAAGATCATAGCATATCCATCAGGATCTTCTGCAACCGGGCCTGAATCAGTTAGCGATGAAAAAGCTTCCTATTTTCCGATCTTTTTGATCTTCGGCTATATTACCCTTATAACAGTTTTAATACAGGTCGTTAAGGGATCTTTCAGCTGGATGCAGTGGATGACCCATTTTATGGCCGGCTTCTTTTTCATTTTCTCTTTTTTCAAATTCATCAACATTAAAGGATTTGCAGAAAGTTACAGGGGATACGATATTATCGCAAAGCGATTTTCCGCATGGGGATTTATTTATCCGTTTGTAGAGTTAAGTTTTGCCGTGATGCTCCTCAGCGGGTTTCAGCCAATCGCAGTCAATATGGCCATATTCCTGGTAATGCTTGTCAGTTGTATTGGTGTGCTGCAAAGCCTGTTGCGAAAATCAAAATTTCAATGTGCCTGCCTGGGCACTGTTATTAAGCTCCCATTAAGCAAAGTGACCCTTGTTGAAGACCTGCTGATGATGGCCATGAGTCTTGGAATGGTCATTGCAATGCTATAATAAACAGTTGAATCAATTTATAAAATCAATCGAAATGAAACCAATTATCAAAACGACAGTGGCCATTCTGTTTGGAGTTTCATCTGCTTTTGGGCAGCATGAGCATCACATACCACCGAAAACAGATACAGTAAAGAAACCCGGTTTAACAGAACATAAGCATCCGGTAAAGCATGATATACCGGCAATGCCCTCCCATGCTTATTCAAGGAATCTACCCATGAACCGAAATGGATCGGGTACAGGCTGGAATCCAGATAGCAGCCCGATGTATATGTGGGTGAAACAAACTAAAAAAACGGACTGGATGTTTCACGGGAATGTATTTCTTCGCTACACCAACACGGATTTATTTAATAATGACAACAGAGGAGCGGATAAATGGAGTTTTCCAAACTGGTTCATGGTGATGATGAACAGGAAAGCGGGGAAGCGGGGATTGTGGAATGCGACTGCCATGATTAGTCTTGACAGGGTAATTGATGGAGGTGGTGGTTACCCCTTATTATTTCAATCTGGCGAAACCTGGAAAGGGCAACGGTTGGTGGACCGGCAGCATCCGCATGATCTTTTTTCTGCACTAAGCATCGGATACACACAGACGATCAATAAAAACATTGACATTTTTGGATATGTTGGTTATCCCGGAGAACCAGCGTTGGGTGCACCTGCTTTTATGCATCGTGTGTCTTCCATGAATAACCCCGATGCACCACTGGGTCACCACTGGCAGGATGCAACGCATATCACATTTGGTACTGGAACTTTGGGTTTCCGGTATAAACAATTTAAAGTGGAAGGCTCCATCTTTACAGGTCGTGAGCCTGATGAGAACAGGTTTGATTTTGACCAGGCAAAGTTTGATAGCTATTCTTACCGCCTTTCCTATAATCCAACCCAAAACTGGGCTCTTCAGTTTTCACAGGGATTTATCAAAGAACCGGAAGCACTTGAGCCAGGAGTAGATATTACAAGAACAACTGCATCTGCTTTGTATGCAAAAAAGCTCAATGCGGACAATCACATTAGTGCGGCAGCCATCTGGGGATTAAATGATAAAGGCCATGATCATAAAGAGCATTCATTTTTGCTGGAAGGGAACTACCAGTTTGCAAAAAATGCTTTGTTCAGCCGCTATGAGTTTATACAGAAGTCTGCAGAGGAGCTGGATCTTGAAGCTGAATTGGGACACAATAAGTTTGATGTACATGTGTTTTCAATGGGCTACAATCGCAGCATCATACAAAAAAAATATCTTGAGCTGACTGCAGGGATAAAGACATCACTGAATTTTCCTGCCAATGGATTAAAGCCACTGTATGGTGACTTACCGGTAGGGTTACAGGTTTATTTACAGATAAGGCCTGCTCTTCACCGGCACTGATTCGTGACACTGAAATAGTGTAAATTCAACTTGTAATGAACTAAAAAGATTTTATGGAACAAGATCATAAGCATACAGGGCATAATCATACACATTCAGGCGAAAGCTTTTCCTGTCCCATGCACCCGGAAATAGTCAGACCCATACCCGGCAAATGTCCGAAATGCGGTATGTCCCTGATGCCGGTTACAGCAAAAGCCATGAAGAAAGATCAGCAGGAGCACACCCATCATCGGCACACTGCCAGTGCTGTTCCTGGTGATCATACCGGGAATGCGATCCATGATAAGCATGCAGGGCACCATACCCACGATTTCCTGAAACGGTTTTGGATATCTCTAATAGTAACAGTACCTGTATTGCTTCTGTCACATATGATCCAGCAATGGCTGGGTTTTGAAATAAAGTTTCCCGGCGATAAATACCTGCTTTTGTTGCTGAGCAGTTTTATTTATTTCTATGGGGGCCTGCCTTTTCTGAAAGGGATGGTCAGTGAAATAAAGGACAAAGCGATTGGGATGATGACGCTGGTTGCCATTGCCATCAGCGTGGCGTTTGTTTACAGTGTGGCGGTTGTGTTTGGTTTAAAAGGGATGGATTTCTTTTGGGAACTGGCTACGCTGATTGATATCATGTTGCTGGGGCATTGGCTGGAAATGCGGTCACAAACGGCGGCTTCAAAAGCATTGGAAAGTTTAGTGGCTTTATTGCCTTCTTTGGTGCATGTAGAAATAAACGGGGAGCTAAAAGATATCAGCCTAAAGGAATTGAAAAACGGAGATATTGTTTTGGTTAAACCCGGCGAAAAAATTCCGGCAGATGGCCTGGTGCTGGAGGGAAATTCTTATGTCAATGAAAGTATGCTCACCGGCGAAAGTGTACCGGTGAAAAAAGGGAAAGATCAAAAAGTGATCGGTGGCTCCTTAAACGGAGATGGTGCATTGAAATTTATAATCACGGCGGCCGGGAGTGATAGTTATTTGAACAAGGTCATTACACTGGTTTCATCAGCCCAGGCATCCAAATCAAAGACACAGAACCTGGCTGACAGACTTGCCCGATGGCTGACAATTATTTCTATTTCAGTTGGAGCCATCACTTTTATATATTGGCTAAGCAATGGAAATGATATGGCTTTTGCGTTGGAAAGAATGGTAACCGTGATGGTAACAGCCTGCCCGCATGCATTGGGAGTTGCTATTCCGTTGGTAGTGGCTATCTCAACGAGTTTGTCCGCTTCCCATGGTTTGCTGATACGCAACCGTACTGCTTTCGAATCCGCAAGAAAACTGGATACGGTTATTTTCGATAAAACCGGAACGCTGACAAAAGGAGCTCATGAAGTGCAGCAAATCATTCCCCTTGTCAACACCTATGCTGCGGATGAGCTTTTGCAATATGCCGCTTCCGTTCAGCTGCATTCAGAGCATCATATTGCATATGGGTATACCCGAAAGGCAAAAGAGCTGGGATTGAAACTATGGCCGGTTGAGAATTTTACGTATATCCAGGGTGTTGGTGTTAAAGGCGAAGTGAATGGTAAAACTGTTATTTCAGCAGGTCCTAATTATTTTATACAAAGGAATCAGCCCGTTCCCGGCACTCCTGCATCTGTTGATAAGGGTGTCGAAACAATAAATTATTTGCTGATTGATGGACAGCTTGCCGGCATATTCACAATGGCTGATGCCATTCGTGAATCCTCTGCCGAAGCCATTGCCGATCTGAAAAAGATGCACATCAAATCATATTTGCTGACCGGCGATAATGAACTCATCGCAAAATCAGTTGCAGGAAAGCTAAGAATGGATGGTTATTTCGCCAATGTTTTGCCACACCAAAAGCAGGAAAAGCTCAAAGAATTCCAGTCAAAGGGTGAATTAGTGGCCATGACCGGCGATGGTGTAAATGATGCACCGGCGTTAGCGCAGGCAGATGTGGGTATTGCCATTGGTTCCGGTACGGACGTAGCTGCGGAAACAGCCGATGTGATTTTAGTCAACAGCGATCCCAAAGATGTGGTAGGTATGATCAGGTTTGCAAAGATCACCTACCAAAAAATGATTCAAAATCTTACCTGGGCGGTGGGATACAACCTCGTTGCTATTCCGTTGGCAGCCGGTGTGCTGCATCCCCAATTTATGCTCACCCCGGCTATGGGTGCAGTGCTGATGTCAGTGAGCACTATTGTTGTGGCTTTCAACGCACAATTACTGAAATCCGGGTTTAGACACAGGGGATATCAATAGGCATCTTTTTTCTTTTGCCTGAACAACAGGAATTCTTATATTTGCCTAAACATATTTTTAGACAAGGCTAAAAATATGTTTAGAGGACTTGAATAATGAGGCAACTTTTACTTTCAGCACTACTACTTTTAATGACTACAGTGTTGCTGGCACAGCGTACTGTTCATGGCGAAATATTGAACGGAACCAGCGGTGAACCTGTGGCAGGGGCCACCATCCGTTTATCAGATTCAAGCTACACAACGATGACTGATGAAAAGGGAAAATTTCTTATCGGGGTAACATCCACCCAATCGTTGATCATCACAGCTGCCGGGTTTGAAACACGGACTTTTACTGCGGGCATTAAGGATCATGTAGTGATTTTATTGACCCCGGTTCAAAAAGAAATGGATGCGGTGGTTATTACCGGTACGATGAAGGCTGTGAGAAAATTAGAAAGCCCGGTAGCTGTAGAAGTATATACCCCTCAATTTTTTAAAAAGAATCCTTCGCCCAGCATTTTTGAATCATTACAAAATGTAAACGGAGTACGTCCGCAATTGAATTGCAGTGTTTGCAATACCGGCGATATTCATATCAACGGGCTCGAAGGGCCTTATACGATGATCACTATTGACGGTATGCCCATTGTAAGCGGCCTGGCATCTGTATATGGTTTGTTTGGCATTCCCACACAATTGATAGAAAGGGTAGAAATCGTGAAAGGACCCGCATCAGGGCTGTATGGCTCAGAAGCTATCGGTGGTTTGATCAATATCATTACCAAATCACCTGCGAAAGCACCTTTATTTTCGGCGAATGTTATGACCACCAGTTGGCTGGAGCATAACCTGGATGCCGGGGTGAAGTTCAATGTTGGTAAAAAAGCAAATTCTTTGCTGGGTATAAACTATTATAATTATCTCCACCCGCTGGATAATAATAATGACGGTTTTACGGATGTTGCCCTGCAGCACCGCATTTCTGTTTTTAATAAATTAAGTTTTGCAAGAAAGAACAACCGGGTAGCCACACTGGCAGGCCGCTATTTTTATGAAGACCGCTGGGGTGGCGATATGCGATGGAATAAGAATTTCCGTGGTGGCGACAGCATATATGGCGAAAGTATTTACACCAACCGTTGGGAAATGACAGGAAACTATCAATTGCCTTTACAGGAAAAAATGTTTATTGCTTTTTCTGCCACCGGGCATGACCAGGATTCCTACTATGGTACAACTCATTATAAGGCAAAGCAAAACATTTCATTTGGCCAACTGACCTGGGATAAGCAAGCCGGTACGTCACATAACCTGTTGCTGGGTGCTGCCATCCGTTATAATTATTATGATGATAATTCAACAGCGACAACTGATACACTGACAGGTCAGAATGCACCGGAAAAATATGTTTTGCCGGGAATCTTCGTCCAGGATGAATGGAAACTCAACCAGCAACATTCTTTGATGCTGGGGATGCGCTACGATCATCATCCGGTGCATAAAAGTATTTTCACTCCACGGCTGGCCTGGAAATGGAATATTCAAAACAGGCAGGTGTTCAGGCTGAATGCCGGTACCGGCTTCAGGGTGGTCAGTTTATTTACAGAAGAACATGCTGCATTAACGGGTGCAAGGGCTGTAGAAATAAAAGAAACCTTGCAGCCGGAACAGAGCTACAATATCAATCTCAATTACACAAATCACTATAAGTGGGAAAACATTTCACTGAACATAGATGCATCCGCCTGGTTTTCTCATTTTACCAATCAGATTATTCCTGATTACGATACTGACCCTAATAAGATCATTTACCAAAACCTGGATGGATATGCCGTATCTAAAGGAATGACACTAAACCTGGAACTGAACAGCGGCAACCGTTTCAAGTCTATGCTGGGAGTGACACTGCAAGACCTGCAAAAAATGGAAACAGGTGATGATGGGAAAAAAACAGGAACGAGACCGGTACTCACAGAAAGATGGAGCGGTACCTGGGGCGTTAGCTACAATATACCCGCTGCCGGCATTACCATTGACTACACCGGAAACATTTATGGACCTATGCGGTTGCCTTTGTTGTCGGAATCAGATCCAAGACCATCAGCATCACCAGTGTGGAGCATTCAGAACATTCAGTTCACCAAATTACTGAATACAAAGCTGGAACTGTTTGGTGGTATAAAAAACCTGCTGAACTGGACACCTGCCAGGAACATTCCTTTTCTTATTGCCCGTTCTCATGATCCATTTGATAAAAATGTTCAATATGATGTCAGTGGTCAGGTGATGGCGACTACAGAGAACCCATATGCATTAACATTTGATCCTTCGTATATCTATGCACCCAACCAGGGAATCCGCTTTTTTGCCGGAATAAGACTGGCAGTACGGAAATAATTTTATAACCGGTGTTATTAAAGTATTGCCCGGCTTTGTTCATCTCGGTCAGCTACTATATCTTTAGCAGAAATAAATTTTTCAATTCTTAACCGGCAAATATGTCAATACCTGATTTTCCAAATGGATTTGAATCCTGGCAAAAAACACATTTTGAAGTGGTCGAAGCTCTTTGTTATATCAGGGACCTGGATGAAGATAAATCTCCCAAAAATTTTGCATCCATGCGGGACAGGTCGGCTTCAGAAGAGCTTTATCAACTGGCTATAGATATTACCAATAAATTTGAACAACAATCTATCGGTAAAAAAAGAGAAAGAAGTCTTTTTGACGAGATCGAGGATTTTGTATGGGCAGAAGTTAAGGCCTATAAAAAAGAATAGCTGGTATTTTAAACTGGTCTTAGATTTTTTCATTAACAGGGTATTGTCATCTTACGCCATCTCTTTTGTTACAACTAATGGCTGATTATTTACAGGTAAGTTTTACGTCTCTCGAACCCGAGCAGGCGGATATACTGATTGCCAGGCTGGCGGAAGCTGGTTATGAAGGATTTGAAGAAAAGGAAAAAGAACTCCATGCATTTATCAGCCAGGAACATTTCGATAAAAAATTTTTGCAGGAACTCGCCTTCAAATTCCAGCTTGCCTATACCACAAAATCAATCCCCGAACAGAACTGGAACCAGCTGTGGGAAGCCAATTTTCAACCCGTGGTTGTTGATGATTTCATCGTAGTGCGAGCCGATTTTCATGAACCGATAGCAGGAGTGGAATATGAAATTGTCATTACTCCCAAAATGAGTTTTGGTACCGGGCATCATGCCACCACCTTTATGATGATGCAGCAAATGAGGCAGCTTGATTTTACCCAAAAATCTGTTTTTGATTTTGGCACAGGCACAGGAGTGCTGGCCATTCTGGCTGAAAAACTAGGCGCTCAAAAAGTGCTGGCTGTTGATAATGATGAGTGGAGCATTGCCAATGCGGCTGAAAACCTGCAACGAAACAACTGTGGCAAAACCGAACTCAGAAAGGCCGATAATACTTTGTTAAACGAAAGCTTTGATATTATTCTAGCCAACATCAATAAAAATGTGATACTTGATAATTTTGAAACGTTGGTACACCTGTTAGTTCCCGGAGGTTGTATACTTTTCAGTGGCCTCCTGAAAGAAGATGAAATAGATATTTTGCAAAAGGGCAAGGAGCATTTGCTGGTTTCTGCAGGCTGTTTCCAGAAAGACAACTGGCTCTGTACAAAGTTTGTACGTTAAGACTTGATTACATGTGTGTTACTTTAATGTTACGACTTTTGATTTTTTCGTACATTTGCCTTCCACCTGCTGGTCAAAAAGCAGGCTTCAACCAAAGGTTCTATGAACGAACTCCTTCTGATCGTTCTCGCATATCTGATTGGCAGCATTCCCAGTTCGGTTTGGGTCAGCCGTTATTTCTTTGATATTGATATCAGGGAATATGGCAGCGGCAATGCCGGCGCCACCAACTCATATAGGGTATTAGGGCCCAAATGGGGAACCATTGTGATGATCGCCGATATGGTAAAAGGTATCATCGCCGTGAAACTGGCATTACTGCTTCCTGAATATTTTGGTGATGAAACAAGATTACAAACCCTCCAGATAGGCCTGGGACTTGCAGCAGTGATAGGTCATATTTACCCTATCTGGGCCGATTTCAGGGGTGGAAAAGGAGTAGCCACTTTATTTGGTATTGTGCTGGGTATATCACCATGGACAGCCCTGAGCTGTGTTGGAATATTTTTACTGGTGCTTTATTTAACCAGGTTCGTTTCACTAAGTTCTATCCTTGCCAGTGTGGCATTCCCGGTTTTTATACTTGTCATCTTCAATGTTGACAATCCTGTTTACCGGGTTTTTGCAGTGGCTGTTGCTTTGATGGTACTGCTGACCCATCAAAAAAACATCGGCCGGTTACTCAAAGGTGTTGAGAGCAAAGTTCCAATCCTGAAACACCGGGACCGCCGTCGTCAGCGTCGCAGCAACAAAGAAAGCTGAGCATCGCTTATCAAAAAATCTTAACTTACCTGCACAAATTAGTCGTATTGCCGATCCGTTTGGTATAATGATTGTTTTTCATTTTATATAAACTTATTATTATGATACGGACCATCATTGTTTTTTTTATTTTTTCAGGCTTGCTTATCGCCTGCACTAAAAACTCAATAACAGGCCGCAGCCAGTTCAAGCTTTTGCCCGAGTCAGAATTGCAGGGCATGGCCACACAGCAATACCAGCAATTTCTTTCATCAAATAAAGTGGTTGCCAGCAGTACCAGCAAGGATGCTGAGATGGTAGTGCGGGTAGGGCAACGCATCACCAAAGCAGTGGTTGACTATTACACATCCAAAGGCCTGGCCAAAGAACTGGAAAGTTTTAAGTGGGAATATAACCTGGTGGATGACAAAACAGTAAACGCCTGGTGTATGCCCGGTGGTAAGATTGTTGTATATACCGGCATTCTTCCCATCACCCGCAATGAAGCGGCACTGGCAGCCATCATGGGACATGAAGTGTCACATGCAATTTTCTATCACGGCAATGAAAGAATGAGCCAGGGACTTACACAACAACTGGGTGGTGTTGCTTTATCCGTTGCCCTGGCCAACAAGCCTGCAGCTACGCAAAATCTTTTTATGGCAGCTTATGGCCTGGGGTCACAAGTGGGTGTGATGTTGCCTTTTTCCCGCAAACATGAACTGGAAGCTGATCGCTGGGGATTGATTTGGACGGCGATGGCTGGGTATAATCCGCAGGAAGCCATCGGTCTTTGGGAAAGAATGGAAGCGGCATCATCCGGTCAAAAACCACCTGAATTTCTTAGCACACACCCCGCAGAAGGCCGCAGAATAGAGCAATTACAGAAATATATGCCTGAAGCGATGAAATATTATAAGCCAATCAGTAACTAAAAAGTTGATTTATATTAAAAAATGCCGCTTAAATTCATTTTAAGTGGCATTTTTATTTGGATTATTCTTTAATCTCCATCCGATAATGCTTACCTTTGCCCTCCCTGCTCAGAGAACTACATATCGGAATCATCCGGTGCAATTGTCAGAAACCTATTAAAATAGCTTCAAGGTATGTCACAAACTGTTTTTGAAAAGTTACAACTGGCAGACGAAAAGAATCTTTTAATTCAGGGTTTGCCCTCTTCCATCGAAAAGCAATTCAGTAAGCTCTCCTTCGCTAAAAACATCACTCCGTTGCTCAAAACACGGAAGATTGATTTTGCGCTGGTCTTTGCCGTTAATGAAAACCAGTTAAATGGTATTCTTAAAGACGTGATGCCTTCGCTGAAAGAGGAGTCCAAATTCTGGGTTGCTTATCCAAAGACCACTTCCAAGATCGTCACTGACCTGAACCGTGAGTGCAGTTGGAACCGCCTCACTTGTGAAGGTTATGAAAGCATCGAAAGAGTGGAACTGGATCATGTATGGAGCGCCATGCGTTTCACAAGATGTGAAAGCATCAGGGGTGGCAATGTAGCTGCAAGCCGTAAAAGGCAGGCACCTGCTATGGCTGAATAAGGTAAGGTTCTGCTGTAAATTTATTTTAGGTTTGCTGAGCAATCAGCAAACTTTTTTTATGCCCTTTTTGAATGTGGAGATAAAAGCCCGATGTGCAGACCCTGCTTTTGTGCGCCGGTACCTGCGTGAAAAGCAAGCCGATTTTAAAGGAACGGATGAACAAACCGACACTTATTTCAATGTGGTAAAAGGAAGGCTCAAATTGCGGGAAGGTAAAATTGAAAACAACCTCATCTTTTATGAAAGAAGCGACCAGGCAGGCCCTAAACACTCAAGCTTTAACCTGGTAAAAGTGCAGGATGCTACGGGGCTAAAAGAAGTGCTGACAAAATCAATGGGATTAAAAATCGTAGTCAAAAAGCGACGGGAGATTTATTATATCGGTAATGTGAAATTCCATATTGATGAAGTGCCGGGGCTGGGTTCATTTGTAGAGATTGAGGCAGGAAATGTGCTGGCGGATCTGACTGCGGAACAACTAAAATATCAATGCGATCAGTATATCGCCGACTTGGGGATCCGGGCGTCAGACCTCATTGAAAATTCTTACAGTGATATGCTGATAGCTGAAAACCAGTAGTTTTTATCTTATGACCACGGTCCCCGTTTTCTTAGTCAGCTCTATTTCTAATTGCTTCAGGTGTTCATGAGTATGGTGCAACATCATCCGCTCTTCATCTGTATGCGGCTTTTCAAGATCCAGTTGGTTTTCGAGCAGCATCCTTTTGATCTTACGCAACTTCAGGTAATTGACCGCTGACTCCACCTCTTCATTTGTCCTGTCTATATCCATTTTTAAAAATTTCATTAGCCTTTCCTCGTTGTTGCGGGCAACAGATTGTATAAAATCTTCATAACGCTGCTCAAAAAGTCCCTGCTGGTAGCCGGTGCTTTGACTGAATTCCTTTCGCCAGTGTTCGCTTTCTTCATAGGGAAAGTTTAACAACGCTACGGCTAATGAACTGAGCAGCGGGTCAGGATGATATATAAAGAAATTTTTATCAGCTTGTGCCGGCGATTGCTGCATGGTGTGTCTGAATGTTTGCAGCAGTTTCAACACATCTTTATTATCAATCAATGTTTCATCGGGTAATTCTTCAAAAATATATTCAGCCACCAGTTTTTGCTCATTCCATTTTTTAAGTCCGTACTCCAGCAGGATGCGGGCTACTTCCCGTTCCTGCAGTTCATCTTTGAACAGCAGGTTGAAAGTGACATCATCAAAATTGTTTTGTTCAGCCTGCCTGGTGTTTTCTTCATATTGCCTGGCTTCCTCAAAGGGTAGTTTCCGTTCCAGGGTGGAAATACGATCACGGATAAACTTATTCACCAGTGCATGAAGACCACTTTCATCAATTTTCAATAAATCCGCACATTGCTTGATATAATCCTGCTGTTTGGTAAAATCTTCTGCTTTGTTGATCCTCGAAATGGTTTCTGCCATGCGATTCACGACTTCTGCTTTCTTGGTAGAATCATTGCCGGCATCTTTTAAGGCCACTTCTAATTGAAAAAGAATAAAATCTTTTTTATTCCTGCTGACAAAATCGGTGAATGCAGCAGCACCAACCTTATTGACATAACTGTCAGGGTCTTCATTGTCGGGAATCAGCACCAGCTTCACATTCAGCCCTTCTTCCAGGGCCAGGTCAAGTCCTCTCAAAGCAGCTTTCACACCGGCGGCATCGCCATCATATACAATGGTGAGATTATTGGTATATTTTTTTACCAGTCGAAGCTGGTCGGGTGTCAGTGATGTGCCGCCGCTGGCTACCACGTTTTCGATGCCGGCCTGTGAAAGTGATATTACATCCGTGTAACCTTCGACAAGTAAGCACTCATCCGCTTTGTCAATGGCCTGCCGGGCAAAATAAGAACCATAGAGGATCTTGCTTTTTATGTAAATCTCGTTCTCCGGGGTGTTGATATACTTCGGCGCCTTATCATTACTCTTTAATATCCTGGCTCCAAATCCCATCACTTTACCACTGTGGTTGTGCACGGGAAAAATAACACGGCCCCGATAGTTATCGGCCAGCTGGTCATTACGGTTAACCACCAGCCCGGTTTTAAGCAACAATTCCGTATTGAACTGTTTTGAAACCGCTTCTTTTGTCAAAGCATCTCTTTGTTCAGGTGAATAACCTAACTGGAATTTTCGGATAACTTCTTCACGGAAACCTCTTTCCTTAAAATAAGCCAGCCCGATATCCCTTCCTTCTTCGGTATCAAACAACTGCCGGCTGAAAAACTGCTGTGCAAAACTATTGATGATATAGAGGCTGTCGGCCGCCTGCAATTGCTGCCGTTGTTCATCGGTTACGAAGGTTTCTTCCACCTCAATACCATATTTGTTGGCCAGCCATTTTAGCGCTTCCACATAGCTATACTTTTCATGCTCCATCACAAAACTGATGGTATTACCGCTTTTACCACAACCAAAGCATTTATAGATCTCCTTTGATGGTGAAACAGTAAAAGATGGTGTTTTTTCATTATGAAAAGGGCAGAGGCCGAGATAGTTAGAGCCTCTTTTTTTCAACTTCACAAACTCACCTACCACATCCAGGATGTCGAGACGGCCAAGTATCTGCTGTATGGTGTTTTGAGAGATCATGCAGGCTGGCAAGTTATAGAAAATAGCCTCTCGACTTCCCAAAAAATATATTATAGAAAAAGTTTATTTTTAGCTTGCCCACACTTAAAACTAATTGTATGAAATTACTGTTTTTATTACTGATCCTGGCAGAGTCACTTATCTCTCTGTCACAACCTTCAGAGGCAGAAATCAGGAAGCAAATTACCAACGAGGGAACCAAATCAATTAAGTTCACCAAGACCACAGGAACAAGGCAATGGAATAGTGATCTGGGTAATTGGGAATATGTAAGGGGGGTAGAAGTGGTTCGCAAAAGTGATTACCCGGGCATTGATCTTGTGGTAACAGGTGATGTTGTTTATCAATATACAGGGGTTGGGAATTACAGTTATTGGAAGTTCAGAACGCTGAGTAATCAATACCTGGGAGTACCCAATCCTTCAGCAAAAGAGATCACAGATTTTATCAGTAAAGATTGGAAAAAATTCTATGGCTATTATTACACTGTAATTACTCAGGTACGTCAGCAGCCTGCCTTAGCTGTTGATCCTGAATGGACCTGGCATAGCCCGAATTCAGTTGAGTTTCGCATGAAGGTAGTATTTGATCATATTACCAGTAATACAACTGTTGAGACATTGGATTGTATATGGAATGTTCGTTTTTACAGAGATAATCCCAAAGACCCCTGGAAAAACATGCTGGCTATCAGAAGTGAGGAGGCAAATAACCTGAAAGTGATTGAAAAAAAGCAATATACCAATGCACAGATCAATGACCTCAGGAAAAAAACATTAGCGTTCACTATGGCAGAACAGGAGGCAAGCCTGCAAGCCGCATCCCTTTCGTCTTTGAATGTTCCAGAATTCTCCAGGGGAGAGGAAATGGTGAAATTTATTCATAATATTCTTCGTAACGGCGACGAAAACCAGTTCAGGGCAGCAATGATGAAATGTATGGCCCAGGGATTTATTATCGAAGGAAGCTCATTGCAGTTGCGGCCTGATATTGAGCAAGCAATGAAAGCTGTTGTTACTGCTGCATACAAGGACAAATCAACATATAAACAGATGTATTGTCAAAACCCTCCTTATCGGGTGGAAAAATGGGGTGATGGTAACAGGCATTCGATTTACATCCCCGCTGCAGTAGCAAACTGTACTTCCATGTTTGTTGTTGGATTTGTAAATACAGGATATAAAGAAGGAGTGCCTCAAGCCAAATTACGGATACTTGAATTTAATATTAACGTAAGGCATGATGATGATGCCATCAGTTACATCAATTCATTTTCAGACAGAAAAAATCTTTGTAAAAGCGATTAAGATACACCCATTTTCAAAGTTTAAATTGGCTTTTGACTATTCCTCACGAATAGGCCGACATGTTGTGTGCAGATTCCATAATGCGACAACAATCGGTTTCAGTCCCTTTCTGGACACTATTGAAAATATTAATCCCAGATGAATTGATTTTTGCACTTTATCAGCAGGTTATGTGCAAAGAAAATGATGGTTATTTAAAAAAGAAGTTTTAACTTACAACTACCATCCGGAAACCCCAGGGAAAATAAAGGAAACAAGATTGCTTCACCTTTAAATTTAAATCCCATGGTCCAGGTAGAAATTGCACAGCTTACCGGGGAGTGCACAGCCTGGCGTGAGAAACTTCGCCAATACCGCGAAGAATTCACCCAGGACAAAACCAAACTTCAGCAGGCAGCCAGCCACTCCCTCACCAAAGATCAGCTCCAGGACGTAGAGCACCTCCACAACCAGTTTCACATTCAGCTTATCAACATTCACGATCTCAAACAGGCCATCAAAGTGCATGAACGAAAAATCAGCATTGAAATGGAGGCAGCCGGCGGTCAGTTGAGCGAAGAAACAGTTGCTGAACATGAACACCTTCACAGCGAGTATGAAAGTCTTGAGCACACCCTGCTCGGGCTCCGAAATGAATTCGATGATTTCTTAAGCCGAACGCAATAGTTTAAGTAAACAGGCTAAGCAGAATGAATCACCGGTTGTATGTACTACCGGTAACCTGATCATTCAATCGCAGATAGGAAATACATGGTTGTCTTTACCCATTAAATTCAAAGACAAATCCATTCTTCATTTCTAAAATTGATTGCCATGCCAGAATTTGATACCTCACACGTCAAAAATATTGTCTTACTGGGCCATGCCGGCTCAGGTAAGACCACCTTAGCGGAATGTATGTTGTTTGAAGCCGGTCTCATCACCCGCCGGGGCAGCATAGCCGAAAGAAACACTACCGGCGATTACCATGAACTGGAACAGGAGCGGGGGAACTCCATCTTCAGCAAACTGCTGCACACAAAATGGCGGGGATACAAAATCAATATCATTGACACTCCCGGCTATGATGATTTTGTCGGTGAAGTGATCTCGGCACTCCGGGTAGCTGACACCGGCGTGATGCTGCTCAATTCCGTGATGGGAGTGGAAGTGGGTACAGATATCATTTGGGAATATACCGAGCAGTTTAAAACACCGATGATCTTTGCCGTAAACAAACTGGATGATGACAATGCGGATTTTGATAAAACGATCAGGGAAGCCAAAGCTCACTTTGGCAGCAAAGTGGTGGTGGTGCAATATCCCCGGCAAACAGGTTCCGGCTTTCATGAGATCATTGATGTGTTGAGGATGACCATGTACAAATTCAAAGATGCCGGCGGCAAACCTGAAAAAATGCCTATACCGGATGAAGAAAAAGCAAAAGCAGACGAACTGCACAAAGAGCTGATAGAAGCAGTGGCCAGTAATGATGAAAGCCTGATGGAAAAATATTTTGACAAAGGTGAACTGGATGAGGATGAAATGAAGCTGGGGTTGAAAAAGGCCATGATCAACCATGATCTTTTCCCGCTATTCTGCTTATCTGCCGAAAGAAATATGGGCAGCGGCCGCCTGATGGGTTTTATAGACAATGTTTGTCCTAGCGCCAACGAAATGCCTGCCAAAAAATCAAAGAGCGGAGAGAATATTTCCTGCGATGCAAATGGCCCTGCCTGCATTTTTATTTATAAAACAGTGAGTGAGCCACATGTGGGTGAGCTGTCATTTTTTAAAGTGTACTCCGGCACTATAAAAAGCGGGATGGAACTGGAAAACGAAACTACGGGTGTCACAGAAAAAATAAACCAGTTGTTCCTGGTGGAAGGGAATAAACGAACTGCTATAAATGAACTGGTGGCCGGTGACATCGGGGCAACCCTGAAACTGAAAAATACCCATGTAAATAATACCCTTCATGTTAAAGGCAGGAATTATGAATTGCCCTCCATTGAATTTCCACCGCCAAATATGACCGTGGCCATTGAAACCCTCAAGAAAGGGGAGGAGGAAAAATTATCACAGGCTTTGCACCAGTTGAAAGAAGAAGACCCGACATTGCTGGTTGAGGTTTCGCCAGAGCTGAAGCAAACCCTGATCCATTGCCAGGGAGACATGCACCTTGCTGTGGCAAAATGGAAAATTGAGCACCAGCATAAATTAGAAGTGAAATTTGTGAAACCAAGGATCGCCTACCGGGAAACTATCCGCAAAATGGCTGATGCCAATTACCGCCACAAAAAGCAAAGTGGCGGCGCTGGTCAATTTGGTGAAGTATTTATGCGGATTGAGCCCTGGCATGAAGGAATGCCCGAACCAACAGACCTTAATGTAAGAGGCCGGGACATTTATGATCTTGATTGGGGTGGAAAACTGGTTTTTTACAATTGTATTGTTGGCGGCGCCATAGATGCCCGTTTCCTGCCATCCATATTAAAAGGTGTGATGGAAAAGATGCATAACGGCCCGTTGACAGGTTCCTATGCAAGAGATATCCGTGTGTCGGTATATGATGGCAAGATGCACCCGGTTGACAGCAATGACATTTCTTTCAAGATTGCCGGATTGCAGGCTTTCCGCCATGCTTTTCAGCAGGCGGATCCGCAGATATTGGAACCCATTTACCACCTGGAAGTGCTGTGTCCTGACGACCTCACCGGTTCTGTGATGGGCGACCTGCAAAGCCGCCGGGCTATTGTGGAAGGTATAGACAGCGAAGGTCATTTCCAAAAAGTGATTGCCAAAGTGCCACTGGCAGAAATGGACGGATATTCATCATCGCTGCGTTCCATAACACAGGGCCGTGCCAAATTCAAAATGCGGTTCCAGGGGTATGAAGCGGTGCCCTTTGATATACAGCGAAGGCTAATAGATGAATACAGCAAGATTTCTAAAGAAGAGTATGCCTGATATACTTCTTAAACAGACCTGCATGGGAGAATTTCTTTCATGCAGGTTTTCTTTTATAAAATAGCATATGATTTACTGCACAAGTAAAGTTCTGGGAAGTAAACCAATGATTTTTTAAAAAGTTATTTTTTTAATTCCGCAAGCAGCAGGTGACCGCAAATTCGGAAACCGCCTTTGAGAAGCGAAGCCCTGGATGGCAGGTTGTTTACATTGCATCGGGCAGCAGGTACTCTTCCTAACCTATAAGCTTCTTTTTTTAATTCTTGAATCAGGTAGACCCCATATCCCTTACGCCGATGTTCTTCCTTTACTTCATAGTAAATGTCGGCAAAGGGAAAATTATAATTCAACAACAATCCGCCAGTGGCAACTGTTTCATTATTCACAACAAGTAGGTATTGGTGATGATCATCCCTGCTCTCATTTTCTGTTGTTTTCGAACTGAATGCAGCGCTACTTATTGCAAAATTCGTGGTAAGTGCATCTTCAAATAATACTGATTGTTCAGTGAGGTTCTGGCCAAATACCTGCACCAGGGAGTAAAGCAGTTTGTCGTTGGTCTGGCATTCGAGTAAAGTGACGCCTGAGACTTCAATAAGCAACTGGTACAATTCCTTTGCGTGATGCCGCAGCTGAGGAAGAACATAGAATTCAAAAATAGTATCTCTGTCTTGGCGGTCATTAAATCCCCAGACTGCTGCATAGCCTGCTGATTCTCCGTCAACGCTGAGCCGGTATGTGTCTGCCCAGCCATAAAGATGGCATTTGTTATGAATGAACTGGAAATTACCTTCCTGCAAAAACATCACCCGCAAGGGATCGTTTATCATAATATCCGAACGGGTTACTGAGAGGTTCATGATCTATAGCATAAGCCGCAAAACAAATATTTACTTATAGCCTTTGAAACTTTCCCTGCTGTAAACACCGGGTCCAAGATGATCACCACCTTTAAAATCATAATTCACAAAGCGAATCCCTTTCAGTTCTGTCAGGCTGTAGGTGACCGTTGCCATGTAATCTGCTGAACCACTGCTGCCCATCTGCTGGGTAAGATGGTCACTTTCGGGAATAGATACATACAGCGTATCATTGCTGATTTTCCTGAGCACCAGTTGCACTTCAGGCCATGCGGCATTGATATCTGCGATAAGGCCATCGGCTGTCAGGCTGGCGGGATCGGGTTGCCGCTGCTGATGCAATACAAATTCATTTTTAGCAGAATCATATACCGTGATCCAGAGCTGTTTTTCTTCAGGCGGAAGGCTGGCCTCCTCGGCAATACTGTCTTCTAAAACTTCTGTGTCGGAACTGCTGTTATTGCAGGCCGCAAAAACCAAAGTGGCTAAAAGCAGAAAGGTTATTTTTTGCATACTTAAAGGTAACAATTAACACAGGTTGTTTCCAATTCATATCATGTTAAAATAAAGAGGTCACGTCATTTCCCGGATTTCACTTTAGTTTTTTCCCTAAAAAAACCAGTCCAAACCCACCGGTTACAAATAGCAACAACATGGCGGCTGCATTGAGGGCTACGGCTCCGTAGCCATAAATCCCTGCATCGAGAAAAGGATATGGATAAAATCCTTCTATACCACCACGCACCAGTGCATAAACAAGATAAATGGCAGGGTAGATCAGCCACCATACTGGCTCTTTATATGTCAACGGCTGTTTTTTGGCAAAAATCACCCACCATGTCGTGAACAAAAATGGAACAACCACATGCAATAATTCATCTGCCAGCCGCTGCATTCCGGTTGGCGACCAAAGCGGTCTTAGAATGATATTATACACTATTCCAACTACGAGAATGTAAAGTGTTGTGGCAGCGGAGGCGGAAGGTTTTGCAAAAAATGCACCCCAGCGGGAATGTGGTGTCAGGACCATGGAACTGGCTGCCACTACCACCAACAAATTGGTGAGCACTGTAAAAAACAGGAAAAAACGACCGATGGCCTGCGGCACATTCATGCCGTTGGCAGGAGTATTGTTAATCAGGATAAATAACTGGATACCCAATGCAATCCATGCAGTAATGGCTATTAACGCCAGGAAATTGCTGCTGGCTTTCTTTGATCGGTTATTCATACGGTTTATTTATCGAAAGATAAATTTTTCAACGCATAATTTTATTGGCTGTTCAATTTATAGTTCCTGTGTCTTTTCTTAACTTAACAGGGTTAAATACTGAATCAGAATGAAACAGTTTTGCCTGGTATCGGTTTTTGTCTTTTTGTTTTTATCCGGTACATCACAAATACAACCTTGTATTGACGTGAGAGCTGCAAGAGAGAGTAATGCGGCAGGGCAAGGGGTTTATGACTTTAATAATAAATGGACACCCGGCACAACACTTAAAGTGACATTTATCGGCGGAACGCAATGGCAGCAAAGCAAAGTAAAGCAATATGCTCCCGTATGGAGCAGTCATGCCAATATCAAATTTGAATTTCCTGTCACCGGCGCCGGTGATATCCGCATCAGCTTTGAGAAAAAAGGTTCTTATTCATATATCGGCACTGATGCTAAAAACCGTACCATATTCCAGGAAACCATGAACCTGGGCTGGATAGAACCTGCGAAATCAGAAGCACAATTAAAAGCCGTAATACTGCATGAGTTTGGTCATGCCCTTGGCCTGTTGCATGAACACATGAACCCCATGGTGAATATCCAGTGGAACAAACCAGTGGTGTATGCCTATTACCTTCAATATGAAGGATGGAGCCGTGAAATGGTGGATCGCCAGGTATTTGACCGGTATAGCGTTAGCATGACCAACAGGAGCTATGATCCCAAATCTATTATGCATTATCCTATCCCTTCCAATTTTACGCTTAATGGTTATTCGGTTGGTGAAAATTATGAATTGTCCGAAAGTGATAAAAAACTTATTGCAGAATTATATCCCCGTAACCGCATTCTTCCATTGGATAACCGCACTACTGCCTGGAGTAAGCTGCAGGACCTAAAAATTGAATATGATGTCACAGAAAACGGGCAACTGGGAATGCGCATCAAACAGGATTTTCTGATTTACAATGCCCAAAACCAGCGGTGTATTATGGCGGCATATTTCTACAATGCAGATATTAACCAGCCGCTGAAGGATAAGAACGGCTTGCGGTCTTCAGTGGATGGCAATGTGGCTACATTCACAGAATTTACACCCAATTACCAGAACACCCAATTCAACCAGTTAACTGTATTTATGCCTTATGATGAACTGGAGCTGTCCAGCGGTGTATACCGCTTAAAATGCTATGTCGCTATTTTCGATCCTGCATTGAAGATGATCACTTCCAGCGGCTACCAGTATTTTACTTACAGAAAGGGGATCAGCAGTAAGGAATTGCGGGTGCAGGCGAGCTTTAACGACGGAACTCAGCAAGTCGAGATCACACCTACCTTTACAATTGAAGGGGCCAGGAACATCAATTGTAAAGCTGTGGCTTATTTTTATAACAATAACGGAACACCACTCAAAGATTTCAATAGCCTGTATAACACCAAGGACGGCACAGTGGCCAGTACTGTAAGTTTTAACCCGGGGTACGACATCACCGTGTATAACCAATCGCAACAGGATTTTAAAATTTACCTGCCGTATGCAGAATTGCACTTGTTAAGAGGAACATACAAACTGCAATACCGGGTGGTGTTGTTTGATGATAACTGGAATCCGGTTATCAGAAGCCCGCTGTACAATTTTACTTATACACAGAATTAATCCGAATGTCCTGATCAGCAACTTAAGGCATAACTGAATTGTCGAAACTGACACACTCTTTCAGTTCTTTTTCCGTGTAAGCTAATTTGTATTGTGCCAGCACATCGTCCGGCACACCGTTCCATTGGTTGGGTGCATTGCCGATATAACCCACATCTTTCACTCCAATCTCTGAGGTATAAAAACCGGTGGCGGTGAGATTGCGCATTAAACTAAAAAACGCCACACCGGGTTTCAGTTCGGGTTTGTCTTTTGCACGGTCAGGGTAGGCAATGAGATCCACCATTTCAATCTGTTGTTTTGCATCACAATCTTTAAATGCTTTTTCAAAACGCTTTAGGCATTGCATATCCAGCCAGCGCAGACCGCCTTTCATTGGAATTTTATGAGAAGGCATGTCTTTTACGATAAATTCGATGAAGTCAGGCACTTTAGCATCAGAAGCACTGCCACTTACTTCGTCTTTGGGAATGATGATGTCGGCAAGAATAGTGATAGTGGCCATTTCATGTTCAGTAAAGAACTTTTCCTGTGCCAGTAATTCTTTCTCCCGTTTTAACTCATCCGGGCTGCGGTCTATGGTAAACTTCGGGTCTTCCACTTTAGGTTTATCATCAGCCGTGTTGCAACCAGCAATGGCAACTGGTGCTGCAACGGCTCCGGTAACGATTAGTTTTAATGATTTACGACGATCCATATAAAGAGTTTGTGGTTTTTAGTGTATAGATAGTTTGTCGTTGGTCTCCTGGCTCAAGGCTAATAGCTTGCAGCTTTTTTTACAGATTTTGTTTTTTCATTTCATCAATTATGTATACACTGGCTCTCATGCTTAACGCCAAAATAGTCCAGGTGATATTTTTATCTGCCTGCGAAGTAAAGGCAGCTCCATCCACCACAAACAGGTTTTTGCAATCATGTGCCTGGTTCCATTTGTTCAGGGCTGACCGTTTCGGGTCATTACCCATCCTCGCTGTGCCGGCTTCATGAATAATCTCACCGGGTTTACTTAGTCCCCAGTCATTTTTTTCATCATCATCGCCGCCCCAGGTGATGATGGCGCCCATGTTGTGCATGACTTCTTTGAAGGTTTCCTTCATGTGTTTGGCTTGTTTGATCTCATGTTCACTCCATTTTACATTGAATTTTAAAACCGGTATTCCATATTTATCCACCACATTGGGATCAATTTCACAATAATTGCTTTCTAAAGGTATCGCTTCACCACGGCCGGCCATGCCTACACCGGCACCAAAGAAGAAACGATAATCCTCTTTCAACGATGCGCCATAGCCACCGGCTTCTTTTTGTTTTCCTTTCACGAGGTATTTGCCGTTGAGTGATTCAATGCCCCAGCTAAATCCATAGGAGGGCTGGCTCATACCGCCCCAGTATTCAATATGATATCCTCTGGGAAAATCAAGTTTTTTGTTATCCAGCCACCACGGTGAATAAATATGCATACCACCCACACCGTCTTCATTGTATCGTTTCCTGTCAAATAATTGCGGTAAAATGCCTCCCAGTGCAGCGCCGGTGGAGTCGTGCAAATATTTCCCAACAACATTGCTGCTGTTGCCCAAACCATTCGGATGACGTTGTGATTTTGAATTCAGCATCAGCCTTGCACTTTCACAGGCACTGGCGGCCAGTATCACCACCCGGCCTTCCACCTGGTATTCCATCATATCATCTTTACTGATATAGGAAACACCGGTAGCAAGTCCTTCATTGTTGGTCAGCACTTCTCTTGCCATTGCATTGGGAAACACATCTATGTTACCGGTTTTCATAGCCGGATAGATCAGGACATTGGGAGAAGAAAAATCAGCTTTGGCCATACTGCAATTGCGGTTGCACTGCCCGCAAAAGAAACAGGCGCCGCGACCAGCATCATTTTCGATTGGCTTTGTAAGAATAGACAGTCGTGAAGGAATCACTTTCACACCAGCCTGTGTGGCTGCGTTTTTGATGAACAGTTCATGCAGCCTTGGTTTTGGGGGCGGCAGAAAATAACCGTCAGGATCATTATCCAATCCTTCATTCGTGCCGAATATGCCGATCATTTTATCAATGCGGTCATAGTATGGTTTGATATCTTCATATCCAATAGGCCAGTCTTCGCCGAGGCCATCTATACTTTTTCTTTTAAAATCTTTTGGACCAAAGCGTAATGAAATTCTTCCCCAGTGATTGGTTCTTCCACCAAGCATTCTTGCCCGCCACCACATCCAGTCGGTGCCGGGTTCTTTGGTAAAAGGCTCTCCGTCCACCGTCCAGCCCCAATAACAGGCGTCAAAATCACCAAAGGGCCGGATGGTGGTGCTGGCGCCCCGCCTCGGACTTTCCCAGGGATTTTTTAGCTGGGTAACATTTTTTTGCGGATCATACATGTAGCCAGCTTCAATGATACATACTTTCAACCCTGCTTTGGCCAGCACATAGGCTGCCATGCCACCGCCGGCTCCGGAACCTACAATGACCACATCATATTTTTTGGTTTGTTTCTTGACCTGGAAATCTCCCATAAAGCAATTATTTCAATAGTTTATATACGGCAACAATTTACATGAATCATGGCTTTGACATACATATTTTTATAAAATTTTCCTCACACTATCATACATATAAAAAAAGTAACTTTAAAAGGAAATAAACCATTCATGAGAAAAGGAATTATGTTCTTTGGATTTCTACTTCATTTATTTCATGGCAAAGCACAACAGCCTGATTTCAGTAAGTATCCTGTTTACACAGGAACTGACCTGGGCTTGAGCTATTCTGCAACTCAATCTGTATTCAAAATCTGGTCTCCACCTGCGGAGGAAGCGCAGTTGTTACTGTTTGCAAGCGGTGACGGAGGTGCTCCATCAGACATACATGATATGCAAAAAAGTGTCAATGGCACATGGGTATGTGTGCTGAAAAGCGATTTGAAAGGTAGTTTCTATACGTTCAGGGTTAAGATAAAGAACAAATGGCTACAGGATGTTCCCGACCCCTATGCCAGGGCGGTGGGAGTGAATGGAAAGCGGGCCCTTGTTTTTGATCCTGCTTTTTCAAATCCAGTAGGATGGGACAAGGATTCACCTCCTGTTTTTAAGAATAAAACTGATGCGATCATCTATGAACTGCATGTGAGGGATGCAAGCATTGCGGCTAACTCAGGAATAAAAAACAAAGGGAAATTTTTGGGACTTACCGAAACCGGTACCCAAAACCATGAAGGATTGTCAACAGGGCTTGATCATTTAAAAGAAATGGGAGTGACACATGTTCACCTGCTTCCTTTTTTTGATTACAACTCAGTGGATGAAGCTAAACCGGATCAGCCGCAATATAACTGGGGTTATGATCCGTTAAATTATAACACACCTGAAGGATCTTATGCTACGAATGCGACTGATGGGGTTACAAGAATAAAAGAGTTTAAGCAGTTAGTGCAGGCATTCCATGCCAGCGGTCTGCGGGTGGTGATGGATGTGGTATATAATCACACGGCCCTTACAGAAAATTCTTATTTCAATCAATTGGTACCCGGCTATTATTACCGGCAGACCAAAGACGGAAAGTTTTCAGATGCTACTGCCTGCGGCAATGAAATTGCCAGTGAAAGAGCGATGGTGCGGAAATTTATACTTGAGTCCATGAAATACTGGGTGCAGGAATATCATATTGATGGTTTCCGGGTTGACCTGATGGGAGTGCATGATATTGAAACCATGAATATCATCTCAAATGAACTGCATAAAATAAGACCCGATATACTTATTTATGGTGAAGGTTGGACGGCCGGAGCTTCGCCATTGCCTGATTCATTGAGGGCTTTGAAAAAGTATGCGTATAAGCTCGACCGTATCGCAGTTTTCAGCGACGATATTAGAGATGGTATCAAAGGCAGTGTTTTTGAACATCACGACAAGGGTTTTGTAAGTGGCAAAAAAGATATGGAAGAAAGTATCAAGTTTGGCGTGGTGGCATCTGTAAAACATCCGCAGGTGGATTACAGCAAAGTAAATTATTCCAAAGCACCTTATGCAAAAGAGCCCTGGCAAACAGTTTCGTATGCAGAATGCCATGACAACCATGTGCTATGGGATAAGCTGTCAATTTCTGCTACGGGTGCTACCGAAGCACAACGAAAAGAAATGCACAAACTGGCTTTATCTATTGTACTCACCTCCCAGGGTATTTCATTTTTGCATGCAGGCACTGAATTTTTAAGAAGCAAAGAGGGGGAGGAGAATTCCTATAAATCTTCCGACAGTATCAATCAAATTGACTGGAGTCTGAAAACAAAGAATAAAGATGTGCTGGATTATGTGAAGGCATTGATCAAATTGAGAAAAGAACACCCCGCTTTCCGGATGCAAACAGCAGAAGCAATTAGAGCAAATATCAGGTTCGTACATGATAAAGAAAAGCTGATTGCGTATACAATCAATGGGAAACCTGTTGGCGACAAATGGGATAAACTGTTTATTGTTTATAATGCCAATGACGAAATAAAAACGATGAGTTTACCGGAAGGTGAATGGCAGAAATTTTCATTACCCGGACAGGAAATAAATGTTGACAAAATCAGCGGAAAGGTTCATGTCCCCGCATTAAGTTGTTCCGTATTTTATCAATAATATATTAATATACTATAACCTGGGTTTGGTTTCCAGCACTTCCACTTCAAACACCAAAATACTGTTGGGTGGTATTTTCGGTGATCTTGTCCTGATTGAGTAGGCAAGTGCAGAAGGGATAACAATTTTGATTTTTCCACCCACTTGGCAAAGCGGCACCCCTATATGCCATCCGCGGATTAAGCGATTCAAGGGAAACGTAGCAGGCTTGTCTTTTGTCTGGTCAAAAACAGTTCCGTCGCTGAGCAGCGAGCCTTTGTAGTGAACCACCACTGTATCGGTCAGCATTACTTGCCGGCCTGCACCTTCTTTCATCATCACATAATAAACATCATCTTTCACCTCTTTTGCATCGGTCTTTCCGCTGGCAATCGCTTCCCGGATATATTCTATTTCAGCCAGGTGTTGCTGAATGCTGTCCATATGCGAAGCCAAATTGACCACAGGTGTCATTACATTATCTCCATTGAGGAGTTTCCATGAACCATTGCTTCTTTGCAGCCATACTGAATTTACTTCGGTAATTATATTGGCAAGCTCTTTCTGGTTCTTTGCTTTTGCAAAAGTGCTTACTTCCTGCATTGTTCCCCAACGGCCATCAATGCGGCAGGTGCCGATTAGTTTCCATTTGTTTTCCCGGGGGAGAAATACGTAACCTGAATAGATAGTAAAATTGCCGGCTGAATCAGCGGCAGTGGCGAGCATCAGTTTATATGTTTCATCAAAAGACCACTTATAATCCCATTCCAGCTCTTGATCGTCTTCTTCATCTACGTTGCCCCCTTTTGCTAACACTTTAGCGCCGATCGGGTATTTCATTACAAATTCCCTTTCTTTACCCTCCGCTTCAAGAGCTAATGTTATCAAACCTGAACGGATCCCGGCCAGTACTTCTTTCTTGCTGTTCACAGCAATGATCTTTATTTCAGCCATCACCTGAGCAGCCCTTATGCTATCGGGTACAGGGTAGGTCATGACAAACTCTTCCTGCCAGGCTTTGGCCATGAAAGAAGAAACAAAGCATAGGCAAATCAGGATCAGATGCTTCATAAAAGATCGGTTTGTTGTCAACCAAACTTACTTAAAATTCCAAAGAACCGCCTGTTGCTTTTTGTAAAAGCATACTGCTTTCATCCACCGGTTTGTTTTGCGTACCTTGCATGAAGATTAATAAGCTCAACTGATTGAAATATGGAAATTGAAATCTTCACCCTTGCCGATTTTGCACAGGACAGTCACTCCAAACTCACCATAGTAGGGACCTTTGACAGCATTCATTCCCGGCAATTTCCGGCGATTCACAAATCCTGTTCCATTGCCTGCCGGCTGCGTTTTTCACCAAAAGAAGCAGGGGGCCATGATTTTAAGCTGCGGCTGATCAATGCAAAGGGGGCTGAACTGATGCAACCGGTGGAAGGAAAGATCAATATTCCTGCTTCTTCAAATGAACAACCTGTCAGCATTAATATTGTGGCGGGGTTTAACCAGCTAAAATTTGATGAACCCGGACGCTATTCTTTCGAACTGTATATTGATGGGGAGTGGTCATCCGGATTGCCGCTGTACCTGGTTCTGGCACAATGAATTTAATTTTACAGGATTCAAAAACGTGGTTTGCAAAAAAAAATGCCTGCAGAAATCGGGATTCTTCTAGAAAGGTTATGAAAAATAATTCTTACAGCATTAGACTCAGCAGTCAATTCCTGTTATAAGTAAATGTGAAAAATATATTTTTCATTTGTTTTTTGCTTTGAAAAAAGTTTGTTCAGTCTTATCTTTGCAGCGCAAAACAAACAGTAAGGAATATTCTTACACTTCGGTAGCCAAAACTTTTGCTTCACTAACGATTCCCGGAACTTGCCTGCCTGCTTGTAGATATACAAGGTTGTAAAATTTTAAAAAAGGAGATATATCATGAAGAATGATGCGCTAATGCCATCTGTTATCCAGATGGAAAAGGAAGTATTGCAAGGTCTGTTACAGGAAGTAAAAGAAACAGTGGCAAGGGATATCGTTTTTCCCGTAACCAGGAAACGTTCTTTCACTGCGGCAGAAATGTGGAACATCCACCGGAAAAGGATAACGGCCCGTCATCGGCTGGAAAGATGAAACTATCAATTAAAAAAGGGGCCAGTGCCCCTTTTTTATGATTTTTTACCCGGTCTCTGACCGCAGTTGAAAAATTAACTTGAATAGTTCATCAATCACCTCCCAAAACAACAATGAGGGAGTAAATAACACCGGGTATCCAGAACAATAATGTGAGCAAAAGACTTATCCAGAACCTGTTATTGATTTCTCCCTGGTGTAAATAAACTGCCAATGGAGGTAGCAGGATACAAAGTATCACCAGCAGCAAGGTGTTGGTACTGGGTTCTTGCCCGGCTTTTCTTTCTTTCTTATACTTTTTTAGTTCCTTTTTGGCTTCTTTGATCCGGGTCTTTCTTTCTTTTTTTGAAAGCGATTTAAATTCGGCAAGAGCAGCCTTTACAGATTCCGGTGTTGGTTCAGGTGAAGGGCTGCTGGCTTCAACAGGCAATGAAGAAGCGGCAAATGAAAAATTAGCCAGGGGCATTGCCATGATGACAAAAGCAGCGAGCAGGATGAATTTTCTTTTCATAACAGTTCCGTTTTAATTAGTAATATCATAAGGATTACTGGTAAAGCTTACATGATATCCATTGCCTTTACAAAGGCTGTAGTCTGGAAAGGCAGAATAAGAGTAAGCCACTCCCAATGTGCCCCAATGGCCCAAATCAATGCTGCCGTTGAGGCCAGGAAAACCAGCCAATAGAGTCCTTTGTATTTCTTTGATTGTTCCATCTGGTAAGTTTTTGCAAAAATAAGACTGGGCAGGGTAATCAAAAAATGTGTTTTTCATCCTGCATTGGAAATTATTCTGCTTTTACCTGATGCAGCAAATCGAACCCCATACATGCAAAAGCAATGTCTGTATTTTCACTCCGGGTTTAAGGCAGATGTAAGCCGGGTTATTAAAATTTTATAGGTTGCATAATAGAAAGCACAGGTTTGTAATGCACATTGGAATAAAGTGACCTTTAATTTTCTGGTTATTTTGATTTTTTTTTATTTTGGGATTTATGTGTTTACCTTACACAACTAAAAACCAGGCTAAACCAGTTAATACCGATTGACTTTCATGAAGCTTCACTTTTATTTACGTTTCCATACAGAGTTTGGTCAGAGCTTATGGATATGCGGGAATATTCCTGAATTGGGTAATGATGACTTTGCCCAAGCTAAGCCCATGGAATACCTCAACGAAGAATTATGGGAAAGCCAGGTCACCATCAGGCGGAAAGATCTGCAGCGGAATATCCGCTATAAATACCTGCTGAAAAATAAGGATGGCGAACTGATCAGCGAATGGGGCAATGACAGGACTGTGGATGTATTCAGGAAAGAGTTAGAAGAAGTACAATTGGTAGATACCTGGAACCATGCAGGGGAATACGAGAATGTTTTTTTCTCCATGCCTTTTAAGAAGGTCTTATTACACCATCCCTCCTCATCACGGCAGACCGGGAAAAATAAAGGCTTTACACATGTATTTAAGGTGAAGGCACCGCTGTTGCAAAAAAACGAAGCAGTTTGCCTGTTAGGTAGTGGAAGCCTGTTGAATGAGTGGGAAACAGAAAAACCCTTGTTGCTCGTAAAGGAAGAAGATTGGTGGGTGGCAAAAGTGAACCTGGGAGAGGAAAGTTTCCCGGTTGCTTACAAATATGGGGTTTTTGATACAAAAAATAAGTCGTTCACCAGGTTTGAAGATGGAAACAACCGGCTTTTGATTAGTGATGGTGACAAAAGGAAGATAACTGTGCTCCATGATGGATTCATTCGCCTGCCCAACAATACCTGGAAAGGGGCTGGTGTGGCAATACCCGTATTCAGCCTGCGCAGTAACAAGAGCTTTGGTGTAGGTGAATTTACCGATATAAAATTGTTAGTGGATTGGGCCGGAAAAACAGGAATAAAACTTATCCAGTTGCTTCCGGTTAATGATACCATCGCCACCAACACCTGGATGGACTCTTATCCTTATGCAGCTATTTCCGCATTTGCACTTCATCCGCTTTATATCAATCTTTCCAAGGTAGCGGGAAAAAAATATGCAACAAAGATCAGGTCGCTGAAGATCAAACAACAACAGCTTAACAGCCTGGCAACAGTGGACTATGAAGAAGTGATACGCTACAAACTCGCTGTATTGAAGGAATTATATGAACTGATGGGTGAGGAGTGCCTGTCTTCGGATGATTATCGTTCATTTTTTGAAAAAAACCGGCACTGGCTCCTGCCTTATGCCGCATTCTGCTATTTCCGGGATAAATATGGTACTTCACATTTTGAAATCTGGAAATCCAATGCCGTTTATAAAAAAGCAGAAATTGAAAAAATATTCAATTCCCGTTCCGCTGCATCAACGGAAATGGGTTTGTATTGTTTTATCCAGTATCACCTGCACCTGCAACTTAAAGAAGCGACTACCTATGCCCATAAAAAAGGCGTAATTGTAAAAGGTGATATACCTATTGGAATTTATCGTTACGGTTGCGACGCATGGACATCTCCAGAACTCTATAACATGCAATGGCAGGCCGGAGCTCCTCCTGATGATTTTGCTGCAGTCGGACAAAACTGGGGGTTCCCTACTTATAACTGGAAAAAAATGCAGGAGAATGGCTTTGCATGGTGGAAGCAACGCTTTGAACAAATGAGTGAGTATTTCGATGCATTCCGAATTGATCACATACTGGGTTTCTTCAGAATTTGGAGCATTCCGTCACATGCGGTACAAGGAATCATGGGGAGATTTGTTCCCTGCCTGCCGATACACATAAATGAATTCGGGGAAAATGGTATATGGTTTGACCAGGATCGGTTTTGCAAACCATTTATTAATGATGAAATAATAAATGAAATATTTGGTTCTGAGTTGGCCGAAAAAATCAGGCTCACCTTTTTACAACCCAACGAAAATGGCGGATATGACCTTCTTCCCGGTTTCAAAACGCAAAAAGAAGTGGAAAGTTATTTTGCAGATCTGGAGGAAACAGTTGAGAATGAAAGGATGAAGCTTGGTTTGTTTGACCTGGTTTCCAATGTCATCTTTTTTGAAGAAGAGGGTTCACAGGGGCAGCATTTCCATTTCAGGATTTCGATGGAAAAAACAACATCTTTTCGTCACCTGATCCCTTTTTTACAAGAAAAACTGAAAACACTTTACATCAATTATTTCTACCACCGGCAGGATGAGTTTTGGGAAAAAGAAGCCATGCAAAAGCTACCTCAACTCAAAGCAGCAACAAACATGATGGTATGCGGGGAAGACCTGGGCATGGTACCACATTGTGTCCCGGATGTGATGAAACAACTGGGCATTCTCAGTCTTGAAATTCAGCGGATGCCCAAAGACCCGCAAAAAGAGTTTTTTCACCTTGTCGATGCTCCCTATTTATCTGTGATCACACCTTCTACACATGATATGAGCACCATCAGGGGCTGGTGGGAAGAGAACCGGGAACGAACACAGCATTTTTATAATTCGGTTTTGGCACAATGGGGGTTTGCACCAGTTTTTTGCGAACCCTGGGTGAACCGTGCCATTGTGCTCCAGCACCTTTACTCACCTGCCATGTGGAGCATTTTCCAGTTACAGGATATTTTAGGAATGAGTGATACGCTGAGGCGTGAAAACCCAAACGAGGAAAGAATAAATATCCCGGCCAATCCCAAAAATTACTGGCAATACCGGATGCATATCACACTGGAAGAATTGGCAAAACAACAGGAGTTCAATGAAGAATTAAGAGGTTACATTATCAATTCAGGAAGATAAGTTAGTAGCTTGCAGCCCTATGAAAGTTACATACCATTCTTACCAGCTAAAATTCAGACACCCTTTTACAATTTCAAAAGGAACAAAAACACATCAACCTACTCTGATCGTAGAATTGGAACATTTTGGAATCAAGGGCTATGGTGAAGCCCCGGCTATTACTTACTATAATATCCCGGTAGAAAAAATGATCGCCGACCTGGAAGCAAAGAAACAATTCGTAGAAAAGTTTGCTTTTACAGAACCGGAACGCTACTGGCATTACCTGCATCATTTGTTTCCGCATAACAATTTTCTCGTTTGTGCGCTGGATATGGCTGCCTGGGATTTATATGGCAAGCTTAAAGGAAAACCCTTGTATGATTTGTGGAATGGAAAAACTGACAACAATCCTGTTACTGATTATACTATTGGTATTGATACTATAGAGAAAATGGTAGCAAAAATGAAAGAAAAACCATGGCCGGTTTACAAAATTAAAGTGGGCACATCTGATGATATTGCAATTGTAAACGCCTTGCGGGAAAATACAGAAGCCGTGTTGCGGGTGGATGCAAATGCGGGCTGGGATCTTGAAACAGCCCTGCAACTGATACCACAGTTAAAGGAACTGGGAGTAGAATTTGTTGAACAACCACTGGCAAAAGATGACTGGGATGGGATGAAAGTGTTGTACAAAGAATCTGCATTGCCATTATTTGCAGACGAGGCTTGTGTATATGAAAGTGATGTTGAAAAATGCAAAGACCATTTTCACGGCATAAATATCAAACTCACCAAATGCAGCGGTATCACCCCGGCAAGACGAATGATCCAAAAAGCCCGTGAACTGGATATGCAGGTGATGATCGGCTGTATGAATGAATCCACTATCGGTTCTGCTGCCGTTGCTCACCTGCTTCCGTTCATTGATCATGTGGATATGGATGGTCCGTTGCTGCTGGAAGAAGACCTCGCCACAGGCATCAGCTATGATTTCGGCCGTGTGGTCTGTTCCGGGCAACCCGGCCTTGGCGTTGAGTTTAAGGGGCTTTTTCAACAAGCTTCGGCTGTGTGAGTAAAAGCACCCCGGTCAGCATACGTTTTTGACAGAAATGACGTTAAAAGTCAGACCGAGTCGTCAAAATCTGTTTCTATGAAAGCCCTGAAGCCACTGCTGGCCATTTATTGCCTTATTATCCTGACTAATACACATGCCCAGGATTACTCCCGTTCTGCTACACTATCTCTATTTACTGGAATGATCAATTATCATGGCGACTTGAATCCCAATAGTTTTACATTCAGCCAGTCAAATTTTGCTGCAGGTGTAGTCTTACGTAAACCGATCAATCGTTGGTTTACAGCAAGAGCAGGATTTACAATTGGGTCCATCCAGGCAGCTGACCGCCATAACAGGGACTATCTTCAACCCAGGAATCTGAGTTTCTATTCAGGGATAAAAGAACTGTATGCTGCTCTTGAACTTACTGTTCTGGATATTTCAAGCAGTCGCTTTTCACCATATATGTATGGTGGTGTTGCCGTATTTCATTTCAATCCCTGGACCTATGATAATAACGGTAATAAAACCTTCCTTAAGCCATTGAGTACAGAAGGACAGGGTTTGTCCGAATACCCTGAACAAAGACCTTACCATCTAACACAACTGGCTCTTCCGTTTGGTGTTGGCCTCAAATATAAGGTGAATGATGCGCTGAACATCGGCATTGAATTCAGCCAGCGTAAAACATTTACAGATTATATTGATGATGTGAGTTCGCATTTTGTGGACAGGGATGTCTTGCTGCAGGCTCGTGGCCCCAAGGCTGTGGAACTAGCTTACCGGGGAGATGAAATACCCGGAGGTGTTCAGACATTTCCGTCGCATGGAGAACAACGAGGAACGCCATCTGAAATGGACTGGTACTATTTTTTTGGCACTACAATAGAAATTAATTTAAGCCGGGCAGGTAGACTATTTCCCCGTTCCCGAAATGGGCTTCATGGCAGCTACAGCCAGCGCTGCCCACGAAATGTCGGTTTTTAAAGTTAGCATCTGCAATATTCTATTGACGAACCGGTTAAATTACAAAACACGGTCTTAAATTTGCTATGAAACCGTTTTATCTAAAAGCATATGCAGCATCGACTGATCTTTTCAGTATGTATCCTTTTGTTTTTTGTAAATAGCCATTCACAAGGGTTGCATATTGGTGTTTTTGGAGGTCTTTCTGCCTATAATGGTGATCTCAGCGACAAAATTTTTCCCCGTAAAGTCACAAACGGAGTTATTAGCCTCACTGCCGGGTATGAACTGACTGAGCAAATAATGCTCAGGGGCGGGTTCTCCTATACCATAGTGGGTGGTGCAGACAGATTTAGTAGCGAGCAGGAAAGACTTGACCGTAACCTTTCCTTCGAAACTCAACTTACCGAATTTAGTATTGTGGGTGAGTATAGCGCTTATAGTTTGTCTGAAAGAAGGTTAACTCCTTATGGATTTGCAGGCCTGGCTGTCTTTAGATTTGATCCCTACACATTTGATGCCGGCGGAACAAGAGTTTTTTTGCAAAGATTAAATACAGAAGGGCAAGGCATTTCGGGTTATACCGGTAAGCCTTACAAACTGACTCAAATGGCTATCCCTTTTGGCGGAGGGCTTCGTTTTGCAGTTACAGATAATATTCGCATCGGTATTGAAATGTCTTTCCGCAAATTGTTCACTGATTATTTGGATGATGTGAGTACCGTATATGCTGATCCGGCAGACTTATTGACTGCAAAAGGACAATTGTCTGTTGACCTTTCTTATCGTGGCGATGAGATTCCCGGCGGCAATCCCGTTTACCCGGCTAAAGGGTCGCAGCGTGGCAGTGCTGCCAGCAAAGACAGTTATTATTTTGCAGGTCTGCATCTCAGTTACCGGATTGGCGGAGGAGAAGGGGGCGGATACGGCAGGATGGGAGGCAACCGCAGAAATAAAAATGGTTGCCCGGTCAACGTCTACTGATTGTCTTTTCCATAGTTTTCAAACAATTAACGCCTGCTTGTGTTGTAACTTCGCAGCACACTTATTAATTCAGCATGGCCTGGAAAAATCAGCAGCATTTTATTGAAGCCCTTGAAAAAGCAGGTGAACTGGTTCGCATCAAAACCTATGTTAACCCCAAACTTGAAATAGCAGAGATCACCGACCGGATCAGCAAATCAGGTAATGGCGGCAAAGCCTTGTTGTTTGAAAATACAGGATATGATTTTCCTGTGCTGATGAACGCTTATGGCAGCGAAAAAAGAATGTGTATGGCGTTGGGTGTGGATCATCTCGATGATGTAGCAAAAGAAATAGAAGATCTTTTTAAGTTATTATCTTCTCCAAAAGAAGGAATTCTTGATAAGCTTAAGCTACTTCCTAAATTAGGCCAGTTTGCCAGTTGGATGCCTAAGGTGAAAAAGGGCAGGGGTGAATGCCAGGAAGTGGTCATGACAACGCCTGATATTACAAAGCTTCCTGTCATCACCTGTTGGCCCAAAGACGGCGGCCCGTTTGTTACACTACCTGTTATTCATACCAAAGACCCTAACAGCAATTCCCGCAATGTGGGTATGTACCGGATGCAGGTATTTGGGCCTGCACTCACCGGAATGCACTGGCATAAACACAAAGTATCTGCCAAACATTTTTCGGAATATAAAAAATTAAAAAAACGAATGCCTGTTGCTGTTGCCCTGGGTGGTGATCCTGTTTATGCCTATTCTGCAACAGCTCCGCTTCCGGAAAATGTTGATGAATACATGCTGGCCGGTTTCCTGCGAAAGAAAAAAGTAGAACTGGTAAAATGTATTTCGCAACCGGATGTGGAAGTACCCGCTGATGCTGATTTTATTATTGAAGGATATGTGGATCCGGCAGATGAACTCATCTGGGAAGGACCATTCGGCGATCATACAGGGTATTACTCATTACCGGATTATTACCCACGGTTTCATATAACAGCAATCACGCATAAAAAAAATGCGGTATATCCGGCAACCATTGTCGGCATTCCGCCGCAGGAAGATGCCTGGCTGGGAAAGGCAACAGAAAGAATTTTCCTGGCGCCAATAAAAATGACCATGGTGCCGGAAATCATGGATATGGATATGCCGGTGGAAGGGGTTTTTCATAACCTCGTTATCACCAAAATAAAAAAGGAGTATGCAGGCCAGGGACAAAAAGTGATGAATGCCATGTGGGGTGCCGGACAGATGATGTTTAATAAAATTTTGGTACTTGCAGATGAAGGGGTACAGATACAGGATTATGAAGCACTGAGCCGGTATGTATTCAAGAATCTGAATCCTGCCACCGATATTTATTTTTCTACCGGGCCGATGGATGTGCTGGATCATAGTTGCAGTAAACTGGGTTTTGGAGGTAAAATGTGTATTGACGGAACTTCGAAATTTGAAGAGGAAAGAGATGATAACTTTACAGACCTGAATGTCCAACCTAAACCCGGAGCAATCACAAAAGCGCTGGAAAAATTCAATGAGATCAGGTCGGTTAATGAGTCTTTGCTGACCAAAAATATTCCTTGTCTTATTGTAGGAGTGGAAAAAAACAGGAAAGGGCATATCAGGGAATTGAATGAAAGATTATATGCTTTGCCCGAAATTGAAGGAGTGAAAATGATTTTGTTTGTTGAGCACACCGTGGATGCTAATGACTTGCCGGTTGCTTTGTGGCGTTTTTGTAATAATCTTGACCCTAAAAGAGATTTTCATCTGGTTAAACGAACATCGGGGAATAACTATTCCGCCTGTATGGGACTCGACGGAACCAGGAAGACAAAAGAACTTGATGATTTTTACCGTGATTGGCCAAATATCATTGTTGCCGATGATGAAACCATAAAATCTGTTGATGAAAAATGGGAATTGCTGGGCATCGGGCCTTTTATTCCATCCCCTTCACTAAAATTCAAAGCACAGCTGTATGGAGAAGAGGCTGTTGTAACCTGATTTTCTTTTCTCCGCATTAGATTTTACATTTAACATGTGACTGCAGGACGCATCAATATTCTTATGACAGGTGCCGGGGCGCCGGGAGCAGCCGGCATCATGCAATGCCTGTGGCAAAATCCTGCTGTACATATCTTGGCGGTTGATGCAAACCCGGGTGCTGCTGGCCGTTACCTGAGTAAAGATTTTCAAGTTATTCCCAAAGCAGATGATCCGTCATTTATCGATGTGGTTCTTTCCTTATGCCGGCAAAAAGATATTCATATCATTCTTCCGTTGGTAACAAAAGAATTAATTCCACTATCCAGGCACAAAAAAGAGTTTGAACTGGCCGGTGCCAGGGTCTTAGTATCTACTACACCTTCGTTAGAAATTGCTAATAACAAAAGCAGGTTGTATGAATTTTTGCAATGGCGTGGAATTGATGTGCCCGATTTCAGGATTGTTGAAAATATAACTCAATTTAAAACAGCTGTGGAAGAGCTTGGCTATCCCGGGAAAGCTGTTTGCTTCAAACCGTCTGAATCAAACGGCAGCCGGGGTTTCCGCATCATTGATGATACAGTGGACGAACTTGATCACCTGATACACCAAAAACCCAATACCGTTTTTATCGGTTATAAAGACGCAGTCCGTATCCTTTCTTCTGGCAATTTTCCCGAATTGCTCGTTAGTGAATACCTGCCCGGAGAAGAATATTCTGTAGACTGCCTGGCCAAGAATGGTCAAACGATACTGGCGGTTCCACGTCTCCGTAAGAAGATGATCAACGGAATCAGCGTAGAGGGGGAGTTTGTGGAAGAAAAAACTATCATCAGCTATTGTACACAGATCATAAAGGAATTGCAATTGCATGGTAACATTGGCATCCAGGTGAAACGTTCACAAGCAGGAAAATTCCTGTTGCTTGAGATCAATCCCCGTGTGCAGGGCACCATCTCGGCGGCGCTTGGCGCTGCTGTTAACCTGCCTTTGCTGGCTGTAAAGCTGGAACTGGGGTTACCAGTCGTAAAGGAAGAATACCAGGTTGATTGGGGTGTAAAGTTTTCCCGTTACTGGAGTGAAGTGTTTTATCATTGATTGACAACATGCTGAATTGCCAAGAACTAATCCATATAAATTTATTTTCATCTATTGCTGTTATTTTCTATTTTTATACCTGATTCAATCTTAGAATCTTAATCCGTATCTTTTAATTTTACTCTCCGGCTTCAACCCCGGTATTTGAATATCCATTCCAAGATCTGATCTTCTGAACAGCCATCTGTTTGCCTTGACAGGTAAATTGTTTATTAATTAGTGAACAAAGCAAAATAACAACCTTAACGCCTATGCGTGTTATAGTGATCATCCTTACTTTTTGTAGTAATGTTTGTGCAGCACAACATTGGATGGCCGATATAACGGCAGGTGCTGCAGGTTATAATGGCGACTTGACGGAAAAGAGGTTTGTATTATCCCGAATTCGTCCTACGCTTGGTGTTGGCTTAAGATATAATTCCGGTGATCTGGCCAATTTTCGTTTTGGAATTTCATGGTCCAGGGTTATGGCACATGACAAATTCAACGAAGAACCTACATTGGTGAGCAGGAATCTAAGTTTTTATAGTAATATTCTTGAGGCATCAGCTTGTATTGAGATCAATTTACTGGATCCTTCTGACTATACATCTTATCCGTATATAATAGCCGGTGTAGGGTTGTTTCATTTTAATCCTTTTGCTTTTGACAAAGATGACAAAAAGGTTTTTTTGCGTCCGCTCAGCACAGAGGGACAGGGACTTGCCGACTACCCGGACCGCAAACCTTATTCTAAGGTCCAGTTTTGTATTCCGTTTGGCGTTGGAATGAAGTTTATAACAAAAGAAAAATGGGAACTCAGTTATGAGTTTATTTACCGTAAAACGAGCACCGATTACCTGGATGATGTGAGTAAAAGATACGTCAGTCTTGAAGTGTTGGGAACGCAAAAGGGTCAAAAAGCTGTCGAAATGGCTTATCGTCGTAATGTACCGTTTTCAGAACTTGGCGAAGTGAGAGGTAATAGTGAAGTAAAAGATAGTTATTTTACAACGGGTTTTAAACTGGCGGTCAGGCTTGGAACAAAAAATAATAAAGCGAAATAAGAGTCCCATTCGTTCATTTTTCTTATCCTGCTTTCTCTTTAGTAAATTGCCTGAAATTTATTTCCCGATGAAACGATTCAGTGCCGGACTCCTCCTGGGATTTATTAGTTTTAGTGGTTGTGCGCAGAAAGGAATTGACCTGAAGCCAACCGATGATAGCAATACCTTGCTTTGGAAAATCAGTGGTAATGGATTGGGTCAGCCTTCTTACCTGTTTGGAACCATTCATATGCTATGCGAAGAAGATGCAGTGCTCAGCACCAATCTTAAAAAAGTAATACAGCATTCAGACGAAGTATATTTTGAAGTTGACCTGGACAATATGCTCGAAATGCTGATGGTAATGACTAAAATGCAAATGAACGGTGACACTACTTTGCAAGACCTGCTCAGCCCGGAAGACTATGTTAAAGTGGAATCTTATTTTTCCAGGAATACAAAAGGGCTTTCCATACCTTTCTCTATGCTGGATAAAATGAAACCTTTCTTTGCCGCATCCACCCTGCAACAGGGACATTTGCCCTGCGAAGGCATGGCAGTGATGGAACAGGTGATCATGTCGGAAGCAAAGCAATACAAAAAAAGCATAAAAGGTCTTGAAACCATGAGCTACCAGGCCGGGATACTGGACAGCATTCCATATAAGTTGCAGGCAGAGCAACTGGTGAAGTATATTGATGAGGAAGAAAAAGATAATAACAATGCAGCAGCAGAAACACTGGAGATGCTGAAAGCTTATAATGACCAGGATTTAAAGAAACTGGAAGCTATGATCAATAAAAGTGATATAGGTATTTCCAGCTTCACCGAATTGTTGTTGTATAAACGTAACCGGAACTGGATTAAAAAATTAAAAGATATTTTACCATCCAAAAGTTTACTTATTGCAGTAGGAGCCGGTCACCTGCCAGGACAAGAAGGTGTAATAGAACTGCTCCGTAAAGAGGGCTACACGGTTGAACCGGTGGATAACAGGGCTGGAAAAGTGAAGGAGATATGAGTACAAAAATATTACGGCAGGTTGTTTTAGTAATATTATCATTGCTTGCCAGTCTTTTTTCTCAAAGCATCAGTCTGCAAGCTTCACTTACTGTTAACATCACTAACCTTCGTAATAACAAAGGACATGTGCTGATCTCTTTATTTAAGGAAGGGGCGGGCTATCCTGATGAACCCGAAAAAGCTTTCAGGAAAGAAAAACTGGAGATACGGGATAAGAAAGCCATTCACGTATTCACTGGACTTCCGGCAGGAGAATATGCTATAGCAATTCTGCATGATGAAAATGATGACCTCAAAATGAACAAAACCTGGCTGGGTCTTCCCAAGGAAGGGTATGGTTTTTCTAACAATGTGACGGGAACTTTTGGCCCGCCATCTTACAGCAAAGCAAAGTTCAGTGTTGTAACAAGCAGAACCACTTTACAGGAAATCCGTACAAAATATTAAAACCACAGGCTGAACCCGGATTAAATAAGCAGACCGTTTTTTAGCAAAAAAGGCAGGCTGGTACAAAAATCCCGGCATATTTTTCTTATGGGAAAATATGCCGGGATAACTACACAAGACATGATCTGAATGTATCAGAATTGTTCTAGTACGGAGAACATAAAGTCACCTTCGATCTTGGCATTAGCATCACTGTCGCTACCGTGAATAGCATTTTCCCCAACAGAAGCCGCATACAGTTTACGGATGGTACCCTCTTCTGCTTTGGCAGGGTCGGTGGCACCAATCAGTTTGCGAAAATCTTCCACAGCATTTTCTTTCTCCAGGATGGCAGCAATGATCGGCCCTTCACACATAAAAGAAACGAGATCTTTAAAAAAAGGTCTTTCCTTATGAATGGCATAAAATTCTGCTGCTTTTTCCGGTGTCAGCTTGGTCATCTTCAGGGCTTTAATATTATAGCCTTCCTGCAGAATACGATCAAGAATTGCCCCGGCATGACCGTTTTTAAAAGCGTCCGGCTTGATCATGGTAAATGTCCGATTGCTCATAGTTACGATTATTTTATAATTACTTTTTGCGGCGCAAAGGTAAGGCAAGTTGGCGGTTTATGCATTTCAAGATGGTTTTATTTTATTATAGCGGCCAAAAGGGCCTGTACAGCTACTGTGATGCTGATTGTAAACACTTATCTTCGCAGACTTCTTTATGAAACCCATACAGCAAATATTTTCTCAACTGGTCAATCCCAGCAGGATCGTAATCACTACACATCAGAAACCCGATGCCGATGCGATGGGTTCTTCGTTGGCCCTTAAACATTTCCTGGTAAAGCTCGGCCATACAGTGACGGTTATTTCTCCAACCAACTGGGCCGGGTGGGTGAACTGGATGCCCGGAACCAATGAAGTCCTCGATTATGAACAACAAAGACATAAGGCTGATGAAATACTGGATAATGCAGAATGGCTCTTTTGTCTTGATTTCAATATTTTTCACCGGACCAAACACATGACAGAAAAGTTAAAACAACTTTCCTGCAATAAGGTGCTCATTGATCATCACCAGGAGCCGGATGTCGCTTCTTTTGATTATGGCATCAGTGATACCCAAAAAAGTTCCACCTGCGAGATGATCTATGATCTTATAGTGAATGCCGGTCATGCTGCACTGATTGACAAAACAATAGCTGAATGTATCTATGCTGGTGTGGTAGGAGATACCGGGTCCTTTCGTTTTGCTTCCACTACGGCCAGTGTTCACCGCCTCGTGGCTGACCTTAAAACAAAAGGTTTGACGCATACGAAAGTACATGAGCAGCTCTTTGATAATTTCCTGGAAAACCGGCTTCGCTTTGTAGGTCATGTATTGCTGAACCGCATGGAAATTATTTATGAATATAACACAGCACTGATTGCTATTCCGAAAACTGATCTGCTGAAATACGACATTCGCACCGGGGACACAGAAGGGTTGGTAAACTACCCGCAAACCATCCAGGGCATTAAATTGGTTGCCTTGGTAATTGACCGGGATGAGGAAAGAAAATGGAGCTTTCGCAGCAAAGGTGAATTTGATTGCAATACGTTTGCCAGGCAATATTTTGAAGGTGGCGGGCATTTCAATGCTGCCGGTGGCCGCAGCAGCGATTCGCTGGAAAAAACGGTTGAAAAATTTAAACAGGTGATACAGGAAAACAAATCTCTTTTACAATAATACACAATGAAAAAAACAAGCATTTTATTTTTGATGGTCCTGTTTGCAGCGGTTGGTTGCAAAAAAATGGACTACCGCAAAACGCCAAGCGGTCTGTTGTATATCATTTATCCTTCTAAAAGCAATGACTCGCTGATAAAAGAAGGACAGGTTGTGAAATTTAATATCATTACTAAGTTGAATGACTCGGTGCTTTATAATAGCTATGGTAAGATGCCCGGCTTTGCCCGGTATGCAGTTGCTCCTCTGCCGCCATATAACCTGATGGAAATTTTACCTAAAATGAAAATGGGGGACAGCGCCATCACGGTTCAAATGGTTGACACCTTGCTGTCGAGGGGCATAGAATTGCCTCCATATGCTAAACCCGGAGACCGGATTACAACTCATTTCAGGATCATTAATGTATTTGCTACTGACAGTCTTGGCCAGGCTGATTATAATGCAGAACTGGAAAAAGACAGGCCCAGGCAAATGAAAGAAATGGCTGAGCAAAGAAACGAGATGAACCGTAAACAGGATGAGGAACTGGAAAAACGTGGTGAAGTCAGCAAACAACTGAAGCAAATGGAAGATTACCTGAAGGCAAAAAATATCAATGCCCGTAAAACAGGAGCCGGTACTTTTGTTTATATAGAAAATCCCGGGGATGGGCCGGCAGCGGAAAATGGAAAATTTGTTAAGGTGAAATACACCGGAAGGGTTGTTGCTACCGACAGCACATTTGAGTCAGGAGTTTATCCTTTCCAGTTAGGAATGGGTCAGGCTATCAGGGGCTGGGATGAAGGGTTGCTTTTATTCAAACAGGGTGGTAAAGGCACATTGTTTATACCGGGATTCCTGGCCTATGGTGATAATCCCAATTCTGCTTTCAGGCCTTTTGAAGCTTTGAAGTTTGATGTGGAGGTATTGGAGGTTTCTGATAAACCAATAGTACAATAGTTGAGCGAAAAGCAGATTTTGACAGAACTCAATTATTTTTTGCGGTTATTTGAAAATAATCATGCAATTTTATAGCATCGTATAAAACGGAAATCAGGCAGATGTTTCTCCGTTTGTAGTTGTGGCTCCGTTTTTAGTCCAAGGTCCGGTCCGTTTCCGCCCTCTGAGAAAGTCAAGTATGCCACCGCCGTACTTTTTGCACCGACCATATAGGTCCAATCCTGTGAGATGATCCTGTAAGGCATGATTATTATGTCTTATGCAAAGAGCAGCTTTCGTTGCTCTTTCTTTTTTCAGGCAATGCTGTAAGATTGAAAAAGCCGGACTGCTTCTGAAGCTTCTTTCACATCATGCACCCGCAGTATGGAAGCTCCGTTCATCAGGCCAATCGTATTTAAAACGGTGGTTCCGTTCAAGGCCTGGTCTGCCGTGATACCCAGTGTTTTATTGATCATGCTTTTCCGGGAAACACCTATCAGCAAAGGACACTTAATCATCGAAAAAACGGCAAGATTTTTAAGGAGGTTGAAATTGTGCTCAATTGTTTTCCCAAAACCAAATCCCGGATCGATGATAATATCAGTAATGCCGGCTGTTTGTAAAACCTGCATTTTTTGTATAAAAAAATCCAGCACTGCAGTAGTCACATTGTTGTAGGCCGGGCTTTGCTGCATGGTTTGCGGTGTGCCCTGCATGTGCATCAGCACATACGGCACTTTGAGTGTTGCCACTGCTGGGATCAGTTCGCTATCCATCAATCCGGCACTGATATCGTTGACCAAATGTGCACCGGAAGCTACCGCTTCAACGGCAACTTTTGCATAAAAAGTATCAACAGAAATAAAAGCTTCGGGAAACTGATCGCTGATCGCCTTGATAGCAGGTATTACCCGATGCAGTTCCTCTTCCACAGGCAGCAGTGCACTGCCAGGCCGTGTGCTTTGGCCGCCAATATCAAGTATCGCAGCGCCATCCTTCAGCATATTTTCAGCCTGCAACAGTATCGCATCAACAGTTTCAAAACGGCTTTGCCTGTAAAATGAATCCGGGGTAATATTGATTATCCCCATCACCACAGGCTTATCCACTGTCAGCAATCTTCCCCTGCAATTGAGTGTGAACATCGGCTTTGTTCGTTATTTTTGAAGCTAAGATAAAACTTAGTCAGTAAGTCAACCGTTCTTTGGATCATAGCTAACAGCTTTGTGATTGTAATGCTAATTAGTATGGCTTAGTGACACAAAGACCAATTTGAAAACAATGACCTCAACCAACCTGCAATACGATAACGCCATCCGTTCAGCAAAAGAAATTTTTCTAAAAAAGACCCATGATTATGGAACGGCATGGCGGGTGTTGCGTACTATTTCCATCGTTGACCAGATCTTTATCAAAGCACAACGCATCCGCACCATCCAGGAAAAAGGACAACAGAAAGTGGCTGATGATATAGCAGCAGAATTCAGGGGCATCATCAATTATGCGGTGATAGGATTAATGCAATTGCAATTGCCCGCCGATGCACCGGAGGAACTGGAAATTGACCAGGTTTCTGCTTTGTATGAAAAGAATGTCATAACTGCGAAAGAGCTGATGCAGGATAAAAATCATGACTATGGTGAAGCATGGCGCAGTATGAGCCAGGAAAGTTTCGTGGACCTGATCCTGATGAAACTGCAACGTATCCGCCAGATATTAACCAATGAAGGAAAAACCATCATCAGTGAAGGCATAGATGCCAATTACCTGGATATTATCAATTACGCCGTGTTTGCGCTGATACTGATGGATAATAAGTAAATGTATGAAAACAGCAATCAATGTAACAAGGGTTATCGTCGGGGTGTTGTTTATTTTCTCCGGGCTGGTCAAAGCCATTGACCCGCTGGGACTCAGCTACAAAATGCAGGAGTTTTTTGATCTTTGGGACATGTCCTGGCTCAATCAGCATACGCTGCTTTTTTCCATCCTGATGAATGCATTTGAGATCATTGCCGGTTTTGCCCTGTTACTGGGCTGGAGGATCAGTCTCTTTAGCTGGCTGCTAATGCTGCTTATCATTTTTTTCACCTTTCTCACCGGGTATGCCTACCTCTCAGGCAAGTTTAAAAATTGTGGTTGCTTTGGTGATTGCATCCCCATCACCCCGCTGGTTTCCTTTTTAAAAGATGTAATACTCACTGCATTGATCGGGTTCCTGTTCTGGCACAGGGATAAGATCAGGTCCCTGTTTACTGAAAAAATCAACACGGGGCTGATGGTGCTGGTCACTGCATTCAGTTTCGGGTTGCAATGGTATAGTCTTACTTACCTGCCACCCGTGGATTGCCTGCCTTATAAGAAAGGAAATAATATTCCGGAAAAAATGAAGATGCCGGCAGATGCTGTTCCTGACAGCACGGTCATCACATTTATATATGAAAAAGCCGGTAACCAGGTGGAGTTTACAGCGGATAAATTCCCGGCTGATTTCAGCGCTGACACCTACAAATTCATAAGCCGCTATGATAAAATAATAAGAAAAGGAAAAAACAATGAGCCCCCCATTAAGGGGTTGGTTTTGTCTGGTTACACTGACATTGATTCCACAGCCTATATTTTATCACAACCATATTCAATATTGGTTTTCATTGAAAATTTTAATGTTCCGGTGGGTAAATGGGAAAAGGACATGGGGGAATTATATGCAACTGCCAAATCAAAAAATATTCCATTATTTTTTGTGGTGACCAATATGACAGAAACCGCTGAAAAATTCAGGGCCACTTCTTTTGCAGATGCACCTTTAATGAAATGTGATTTTACTGCCATCCGCACCGCAGCCAGAACCAGTCCCTGTATCTATTTATTGCAGGAAGGAACCATCATCGAAAAGAAAAGTTATAAGCATATTGATGCAGTGGTGAATAAAATAAACCCACTGGCAGTTCAGCAACAGCCCGTACCTGAGCTGCAAATACCCATGGATACAATAAACCAGCAACAAACACCCGGCAACCAGTAAACATGCTCCGCTACATTGGTAAAAAACTGCTTTATGGCCTGCTGGTGCTGGTAGGAGTGGTGATGCTGGTCTTTTTCCTGTTCCAGGGCTTTGGTGATCCATCAAGACTGGTGATGGGACAAAGTGGTGACAGTACCACACAGGCTAATATCCGCAAAGAACTGTATCTCGATCAGCCAAAATGGAAACAGTTTGTTTTTTACCTCAACGACGTTTCACCTGTTTGTTTTCATAGTAAAGAAGAAATACTGAACAAAAATCTCAAGGGCATATTTATTGGCGGTGAAAAAAAGTTTGGACTAAAGTGGCCCTATCTCCGCAAATCTTACCAAAGCAAAAGAGATGTATGGAGTATGCTGATGCAGGCACTGCCAGGTACATTATTGTTAGCAACGGCTGCGATGATGATAGCCATTTTAATTGGTATCCCGCTGGGGGTGCTGGCCGCTGTCAGGCAAAATACCTGGGTGGATACGTCTGCTGTTTTTTCCAGTATTATTGGCATCTCTGCGCCTTCATTTTTCATGGGCATTATTATCGCTTACCTGTTTGGTTTTGTTCTCAGCGACTGGACCGGTCTGCATATTTCCGGCAGTTGGTTTGAAATTAATGATGTGACGGGTGAAAAAAAACTTTCTGTTCAGAACCTGATCCTCCCTGCAGTAACATTGGGTATTCGACCATTAGCAATCATCACTCAGCTTACCCGCAGCGCTATGCTGGATGTGATGGACCAGGACTATATCCGAACAGCCTATGCCAAAGGGTTGAGTAAAAAGACTGTCATCTGGAAACATGGTCTTCGCAACGCATTGAATCCTGTCATTACAGCCATCACCGGCTGGTTTGCCGAATTACTTGCCGGGGCTTTTTTTGTGGAATATATTTTTGGCTGGCAGGGCCTGGGAAAAGTGACCGTTGATGCATTAGAGAAACTGGACTATCCTGTCGTGATGGGTTCGGTATTGGTAGCAGCTACATTCTTTATTTTAATAAACATTCTTGCTGATATACTTTATGGAGTCATTGATCCAAGAGTGAGGGTGGAATGAGTTTAAAGTTTATAGTTTATAGTTTGTAGTTATTTCGCAACTGCTTCATAGTTGAAGGACTGGTACATTTTTTAGGATAACTATAAACTACAAACCACTAATTACAAACTATTGTATGATCACTTCTCTCACCACTTTTTGCCCCAGCGCTTCGTTTACCCGTTGTTTTATTTTTTCTTTTTGATAAATCAATTCATGTTTTAACGGGGCAACAGTTGTGGTAATGATCAGTTTGTCGCCGATTATTTGAAGCTTGTCTGTATAGCGGGCAATTGTCTTCCCCATGATCTGTTCCCACACATCATGAATCTGCAGGGCCTGTATGCCGCCTTTGATGCGGCTCTGGTTCAGGAATTCATTGATAGCGTCGGAAATCGAAAATTCACCCATAGGGTAAAGATAAAATAATATCAACTGATAGTCATTGAAAAATTCTTACCAGATGAGCACTTTTATAGGAATACTCTCTCGTCACTGGGTTAACAAACTTAAACTTGATCATTGTAAGATGATAGTCTGGGGTTGTAAATAGAATCTCTGTTTTAAAATGGTGGCGAAGTGAATCAAGATCAGCATTCTTAACGAAAAGAAATACATCTTTTTTTTGGCTAATTTTATTCGATATCTCTTGTTCAGAAATCAATGGCCTCCACTTTTTACTGTAAAAATCAAATGATCTGACAACATTTTTATATAGATAAACATTATCCCAGTCAATTTTTCGGTTTTCAATTTCTTTTGCTATCTGACTCCCGGCCTGATATTTTCCAATTGTTGGGTAAAAGTGAGTATTTAGAATAAAGTTTAGCAATAAAATCATTAACACCGAAGGATACCATACTGCCAGCAACTTGTCAGGTTTAGCTTGAAATAACACATAAAAAATATATATAAGTAAGCTTATTGAAATAAGAATCACAATCCAGTTATTCAAAGGAAAAGCCCAAACACATAACAGGCACAAAAAAATAAAAATAAGAGAAACAATAGCTGACTGAGCTATGTAAAGCCTCTTTAAAATTACATTCTTTTTTTTCTCGTAAAGGCAATATAGATAGCCAGCTGTAAAAATGGACAACAGTGGAAATAATATATTTAGATAGTGTGGCAGTTTAAATTTTGCAAAAGACATAATAATTATCATTATCCACGTCCCAGCAAAACATAATTGCTCTTTCCGGTAGAAAGAAGTAAAGCGGGATTTGAATAATTCTTTGATTCTGTCAAACACACCAGTGTACAGTATGACGGACCACGGCAAAAATGCCCATAGAAGGGTATGGAAAAAAAAGATAAATTCCGGATTTGTGATATGATGTCGGTCACCAGAAAATCTTTCAAAACTTTGCGTCCACAACAAGAATTTAACACCCGACATATTCTGTCCTCCGTTTACAAATTTTTCCGGATGAAGATCGAACTGAAGATAATAGAAATACAAAATCGGAGAAAGGGTAATAAAAAATACTAGAATTCCAACTAGCAATTTCCAGTTAAAAAATGACCTCCACTGTTTTGATCCGGCTATATAAAACATCAAAACTGTTCCGGATACAAGTACGGCAATCATTCCTTTTGTGCCTACTGCTGCTGCAAGGAATACAGCGCCACCGATCATATTAACTATTCTCTGACTTTTTACAAATGTGACAAACTGCCATATAGCCAGCACTACGAAACTTGTGAGCAATGAGTCGGTTCTAACGTCATGATTAGAAATAATGATTGCCTGAGAGGTCATAAAAAAAATAGCAGCCAACCGGCCAACTGAAGAATTGTACAAAATTGCCCCGATCCTGAATGTCGCAAATGCCCCGCCAAAACAAATTATTACAGTAAAAAGTCTGTATGTCCAGTCGTGAACACCAAATAGTTTATAGCCAAGCATCCCCGACCAAAACAACATATGGGGTTTGTCGAGATAGTCAATTACCCCGCCAGTATTAAAGTCATGATTCATAATATTAATCCAATCATTGCGATAATACATCTGTTGCGCAATAGACGCATACTCTGGAGCATCATGACCGATTAAATAAGGAAATAACAACCCTGTGATCAGAATTGTAATTATCAGAAACCATGAAACCCTATTGGCGACCCCTGGATTCATTCTTACCTAAGTTAAAAAAAAATCTTAACTTTTCTCAGACAAAAACTATTTTCCGTGGCGCAGAACAAACAGTGCCCGTTGCTTGCTTTTGTAATTCCCTGTTATAATGAGGAAGAAATATTACCATCTACAGTTTCAAAGCTTCTGGGAACACTGAATTTATATATTGATGATTGCTATGTAGACAAGGGTAGTTTCATTTTGTTAGTTGATGATGGCAGTTCTGACAATACTTTCTCTGTTATAAGGCAGTTTTCTTCTGCCAGGTTGAAAGGATTAAGGCTTGCCGGAAATGTAGGTCACCAGAACGCCTTGCTAGCAGGAATTCATTTTGTTACCGGTAAAGCTGATTGTATGATTTCCTTGGATGCTGATCTGCAGGATGATATCTCTGCATTCAGGGAGATGATAGAGCAATATAAGCAGGGTTCGCATATTGTATATGGTGTAAGAAAAAACCGGGAAACTGACAGCTTTTTTAAAAGAAAGACTGCCCAAATATTTAACCGTATGCTCCAAAAATGGGGAGTTAAAACAATTTACAATCACGCAGATTGCCGTCTTTTGTCAGATACAATTTTGCATGAGTTTAAAAAGTATGACGAAGTAAACCTTTATTTACGAGGAATTTTTCCCAGCATGGGTTTTAAATCTTCAAATGTTTACTATAGCAGACAACGCCGCTTAGCAGGAAAAACCAAATACCCAATCGGGAAAATGATAAAGTTTGCAATAGAGGGGATTACGTCATTTACTAACAAGCCACTTAAAATAATTACTTGGATAGGAGTCGCTGTATTTGTAATAAGTTTGTTTTTGAGTATTTGGGTTCTTTATGTTGTAATACGGGGGAAAAGTGTACCTGGCTGGGCTTCAATAACGCTACCTGTTTATTTTCTTGGAGGTATACAACTTTTGGCAATTGGTGTTTTGGGTGAATATATTTCCAAAATCTATATGGAAACAAAACGGAGACCCAAGTATCATATCGAAGAGGAAACTTAATATTATATCCTCATACGTTACAGTGAAATTATCTTGTAATTATTTGAAAACAGTTCAAGGTGTTTCTGTAATTTTTCCTCGTTAGTGTCCGTAATAAACACCTGGCCCTCATTTTCCACACACACTTTTTTCAAAAGATTGGTGATTCGGTCTTCATCCAATTTTTCAAACACATCATCCAGCAGCAATAGGGGAGCAAAATGTTTTTCATTTTTTAAAACTTCCATTTCAGCCAGCTTCATCGCAAATAACAGGCTTTTTCGCTGGCCCTGCGAAGCAGTATTGCGAAACAACTGGCTGCCAAGATTTATCTCAATATCATCGCGGTGAATACCTGAAGTGCTGCGCTGGGAATAAACATCTTTGGTGCGGGTCGCTTTGAGCAAGCCGGCAAAAGATGCCTGCAATAATTCGCTGTCATAAACCAGTGAGATATCCTCGGGCTGGCTTGCTATTTCCTGGTACAGCTTTTTCACTGCAGGCAAAAAAGAAATCATGAATGTTTTGCGACAGTCAAAAATATATTCGCCGGGTTTCAGCAGTTGCTCATCCAGCACATCCAGCAGCGAAAAGTCCTTTTGACCTGTTTCGGCAAATGATTTCAGTAACGAATTTCGCTGCAGCAACAGTTTGTTGTAGGTAATAAGTTGTTGCAGGTAGACCGCATCCACCTGTGAAAGCAGGGCATCCAGAAATTTTCGTCTTTCTTCACTCCCCCCGGTGATCAGCAGGGCATCATCAGGCGCAATGACCACACAGGGATAATGCCCGATATGCTGTGAGAATTTCTCATAAAGCGTATCATTTACCAAAAACTCTTTTTTGCCAGTCTCCCGCAGGATGCAGACCGCTTTTTCCGGTTTATCCCGCAACACAAAATTGCCTTCGATGCGAAAGCCGCTTTTACCCTGTTTCACACTATGGCTGTCACGGGTGAAATAGCTCTTGGTAAAACAGAGGTAGTGAATAGCATCGAGCAGATTTGTTTTGCCCGCCCCGTTGCGGCCACTTATGCCAATTATTCTTTCTGTGAAAGTGAATGTTTGCTGGTCATAATTCTTGAACTGGTAGAGCGATATAGCATTTATCCGGAGCATCGGGTTTGCAAGATAGCCGTTGAAAAGCATATCCTATGAAAACCAGTTGACAGGAGCTTTAAAATGGGTTAAATCCCTAAAAATCAAAAGTCTGAATTTCCATTTTTACCCTTATTTTTGCCCCTCAAATTTTTAGCCGGTGGCAACCCAATTCTCAAAGGAAACATACCTGTACTGGTACGAACTGATGCAGCTTATCCGCCAGTTTGAGTTAATGGCGGAGGAGAAATACAAAATGGAAGGCAAGATCCGCGGTTTTTTCCATGCCTATATAGGACAGGAAGCCATAGCCGCCGGCTGTATGACTGCCACCCGGCCCGATGATCTTTTTATCACTGCTTATAGGGACCACGGCCTGGCGATTGCCAAAGGTGTTTCTGTAAACAGTTGCATGGCAGAATTGTATGGCAAGGCCACCGGATGCGCCAAAGGAAAAGGCGGCAGTATGCACTTTTTTGGAAAGGATGTCGGCTTTTTTGGTGGTCATGGCATTGTGGGAGCACAAATTGGAACAGGAGCTGGTCTGGCATTTGCCGAACAATACAGGGGAACGGATAATGTAGTGCTGTGCTTTTTTGGAGATGGCGCTGCACGGCAGGGTATGCTGCATGAAACATTCAACCTTGCAATGCTCTGGAAACTCCCGGTCATATTTATCTGTGAAAATAATAACTACGCTATGGGTACATCGGTTGAACGTACCTCTAACGTCGTGGATATTTACAAACTGGGCGATGCTTATGAAATGCCGGCTGATGCCATTGATGGCATGAGCACCGAAGCGGTGCATGAAGGTATTGGCAGAGCTGTGAAAAGAGCAAGAGAAAAGGGTGGGCCCACTTTATTGGAAATTAAAACATACCGTTATAAAGGACACTCAATCAGCGACCCGCAGAAATACAGAACGAAAGAAGAAGTTGACGAATACAAAGACAAAGACCCGATTCAGCAGGTGCTAAAAACCATTCTGAAAAAGAAATTTGCTACTCAGGCTGAAATTGATGCCATTGACAAAAGAGTAGATGATATTGTAGCTGAATCTGTGAAGTTTGCCGAAGAGAGTCCCTGGCCGGATGATGACGAAGTGTTAAAGGATGTATATGTGGATCAAAACTATCCGTTTATTACCGACTAATTATTTCCTAAGCAATAAACATTACAAACAGAAAACCCGATTATGGCAGAAAAGAAAAAAGTGGAACTGAGCGGTGAAGAATTGGTAGAAAAAGCCAAAGACTTCTGGACCCGGAACAGTAAGACAATACTCATTGCCTGCGCTGTGGTGATAGTAGGTGCCGGCGGCTGGCTCGGTTATAAGTATTTTATCAAAGGCCCCAACGAAGCCAAGGCCCATGAAGCCCTTTATAAAGCCGAAGAATATTTTCGCATGGACTCGCTGAACCTTGCATTGAATGGTGACGGACAGCACCCTGGTTTTCTTCGGGTGATCAGCAAACACAGCGGAACCAAAGCAGCTAACCTGGCAGCCTTTTATGCCGGAAGTTGCTATATCAGGCTCAATGAAAATGAAAACGCCGTCAAATACCTGAAGAAGTTCAGCAGTAATTCCAAACCAGTGCAGGCAAGGGCATATAAGCTTTTGGGTGATGCATTGGCTGATCTTGGCAAAGGAAAAGAGGCGCTGGACTATTATAAAAAATCAGCCCGGCATTTTGAAACAGACAAAGCCAGTTCTTCAGAAGCATTGTTCCTGGCAGCCTACCTGGCCGACCGTGTGCTGAAGGACCCGAAAGAAGCGATCAGTTTATATAAAGAACTGAAAGAAAAATATCCGTTCACGCAATACGGTAACCAGGCAGACAACTTCCTGGCACAATTAGGTGTTTACAATACAAACTGATCATGGCTGACATAGCAAACAGTAAACTTTTGCAAACCAGTGCAGGCATTCTGAAAAAGGATGCCTGCGTTGTTTTGGTGAAAACGGAATGGAATGCTGCCATAGTAGACGAATTGGAAAAAGGGGCAATAACAGCATTGAAAAAGCAGGGTGTTCATAAAATCGTAGTTATTACGGTTCCCGGCGCTGTTGAAATTCCATTTGCTGTGAAAAGTTATTGGGAAAATGCCGGCAAAAAAAGAAAACCGGATGCGTTTATGGCATTAGGTTGTGTAGTGCGGGGTGATACACCCCACTTTGATTATGTCTGCAAAATAGTAACCGAGGGAGTGCTGCAGCTTAATCTAAGCCTGCCGGTACCAACGGTGTTTGGTGTGCTGACCGTTGACAATGAACAACAGGCCAAAGAAAGAATTGGCGGCAGTCATGGCCACAAAGGAGAAGAAGCTGCAATTACAGCAATCAAAATGATCAGGCTTAATCAATCTTTTAAAACGAAGTAACGCAGCATTTAACCGGGCATGAACATTCAGCTTTTTATACCCTGTTTTGTAGACCAGCTTTTTCCTGGCACTGCATTTAATATGATTAAGGTGTTGGAAAAAGCCGGTTGTTCTGTTTCATACAATGAAGCACAAACCTGTTGCGGCCAGCCGGCATTCAATGCGGGGTTTTGGGATGAATCAAAATCCGTGTGTACAAAATTCCTGAAAGATTTTTCAGGGACAGATCTTATTGTTGCGCCAAGTGCAAGTTGTGTGGGATTTGTTCGAAACTATTACGAAAAACTTTTTGACAACTCTTCAATGCACCATGAAATGGTGGATATGGCGGGTCGTATGTATGAATTCTCAGAGTTTTTGGTAAAGGTTCTAAAAGTAGAAGACTTGGGAGCAGAATTAAACGGGAAAGCGACTTACCACGACAGTTGTGCCGGATTGAGAGAATGCCGTATAAAAACAGAGCCCCGTAAACTTTTATCACATGTAAAAGGACTTCAACTGGCAGAGATGAACGATGTGGAAACCTGCTGTGGTTTTGGCGGCACTTTTGCCGTAAAATTTGAATCCATCTCCATCGGTATGGGCGAACAGAAAGTGGATAATGCCCTTGCTACCGGTGCCGACTACCTTATTTCTACCGATCTTTCCTGCCTGATGCACCTGCAGGGCTATATCAATCATAAAGGATATAAGTTAAAGACCTTACACCTGGCCGATGTGCTGGCCAGCGGCTGGTAATAGCAAAGCCACCAAAGCAAGACGCTTTAGTGGCATGCTGACTAAAATAACAAGGACTGATTGTAGCTTTTTATTTCGGCATCATCACCAGGTCAATCACATGAATGACCCCGTTGCTTTGATATACATCACTGATGCTGATAGCGGCCGTATTTCCCTTCTCATCTTTCAACCACCATTTACCATCTTTTTTCATCAGCCATAATTTGCCACCCGACACGGTAACCAGTTCTGCTGTTCCATTACCAGCTTTAATCTTCGCCTCCAGGCTTTTTACATCCAGCTTACCTGCTACCACATGATAAGTAAGCACTTTTGTCAACTGGCTTTTGTTTTCGGTTCTCAGCAAAGTTTCCAAGGTTCCTGCCGGTAGCTTTTCAAAAGCTGAATTAACAGGAGCGAATACGGTAAACGGGCCTGGGCTTTGCAGGGTTTCCACCAAACCGGCAGCCTGCACAGCAGCCACCAGTGTAGTATGGTCTTTGGAGTTGACGGCATTCTCCACGATATTTTTTGAGGGATACATCGGGGCGCCACCAACTTCCTCGGTTTTTTCATTCATCATTTTTTGAGAAAAAGAAATATTGAATAACAGGACTGATGCTCCGAACAACATTGCATGTTTGATCGCTTTCATAATTAGAGGGTTTGTGTTTAAAATGATATAAAATTTATAATAGAAGGGTCTTGGATCACTGCGCAGTTCGGAACATATACGGTGGGACATGGCATGGCAGATTGCAAAAGCAAAAAAAAATTGTCTTTATCTGCTAAATTTGAAGGCAAAAGATTTTCCTATGGCATACTGGCTTGTCAAATCAGAACCACAAGTCTATAGTTGGGAAAAATTCAGCGAAGAAAAACAAACTTGCTGGAACGGTGTCCGCAACTATGCTGCCCGTGGACATCTGCGGGCTATGAAAAAAGGAGATGAAGTATTTTTCTATCACAGCAATGAAGGGCTGGAGATTGTAGGTATTGCCAAAGTAATTAAAGAAGCTTATCAGGACCCGACAACAGACGATGAACGCTGGGTGGCGGTTGATCTGAAAGTACACAAGAAACTAAAGAAGCCTGTTTCTCTTGAAACAATAAAAAAAGAAAAAAAACTGGCGAACATGGCGTTGGTTCGTATCGGACGTTTGTCAGTACAGCCTGTAACTGTCGAGGAATATAAAGTGGTGCTGGAATTGGCGGGGGAGAAGTGATGCCTCACTGTGTTATGCCAAACTTCCAAAGTATGACATACGTAACTTTGACTCATGCCTAAGAAAAAACTAGTAGTGTTAACCGGTGCCGGTATCAGCGCTGAAAGCGGTTTGAAAACTTTCCGGGATGGTGACGGGCTTTGGGAAGGCTATGATGTGAGGGAAGTGGCCACACCACGGGCCTGGCGAAGCAATCCGCAACTCGTACTGGATTTTTACAATATGCGCCGCAGGGATGTGGCAAAAGCATTGCCCAACGCTGCGCATTTCGGCCTTGCAGAGCTGCAATCCGATTTTGATGTTACGATCATCACACAAAATATAGATGACCTGCATGAAAGGGCGGGTTCAGAAAATGTACTGCACCTGCATGGAGAGATCTTTAAAATGCGAAGTGAAAGAGACGCTGAACTTGTGTATGAAATAAGGGAAGATATTCATCTTGGTGATAGGGCAGAGGACGGAGCCCAGCTTAGGCCTCATATTGTTTGGTTTGAGGAAGCAGTTCCAATGATTGAGATTGCTATACCTGTTGTGCAAAGCGCAGATATATTTGTGGTAGCGGGCACTTCGCTGGTTGTATATCCTGCAGCAGGTTTGGTCAACTATGCCGGCCCGGAAATTCCAAAGTTTATTATTGATAAGAAAATTCCCTATGTTTCTTCGATGCCTAACCTGGTGATGATCGAAAAACCTGCAACAGCAGGAGTGGAAGAGTTAAAAGAATTACTTACATCGGTTTAACCGTTTCATTAAAGCGGACACCATGCTGTTCCAGTTCAGCGAGCACAGGTTCATAGATGTTTTTTTGCGTAGGTATATGAAGCCCCGTCATTTTTATTTTTCCATCCAGGATGAGCTTTGCTGCAATACCCAGTGGTAGTCCAACCGTCCTGGCCATGGCTGTATGAAGGCTGTTTTCACCCTTAACCACCAGTGAACTGTTTACTACAATTCGCTGCCCGTTGATGACATACTCAATTTCATGCAACATGACGATCATGTCTTTGTCATAGGGGCGAAGACTTAATTTTTTTTCTACGGCAAACTGTAATATATCAGCCGCACTGCAGCGTCCCTTATTGACCATAGTTTCCTGGTCATCCAGCCCTAAAAAGAAAAGTTGTTTGAGGGTGAGATTCGCTTCATGCATCTTATGAGCAAGGTAAGCCGCAGCTTTGCTTTTCACTTCATCAATTTCTATTTCCTGGATATTTCCCTGTTCATCCGCAGCCATAAATGATTCCGGCATCTTTTCTCCTCCCTCTTTCGCCTCATTTTCCGCCTCCACCAGTTTCAGCAGGTTTTCCATCAGTTGTTTAGTTTCATCCAGCCTTTCCGATAGTTTTTGATTCAGCCATTCGCCAAATCCATTTTTGTCCATGTGCTCTTTGAAAACTTCATACAATGTCCGTCCGTCAGTTTCATACTGCGGCGTTTCATCAGTGAGTTTAAGATCCACCACGTTTTTCCAGCCATACATAAAATCAGGATGTCGCAGTGTGGTTCGGATAAATGTGTCAGCATTTTCTAATCCATAAAGTGATGTATAACTTAATGAATCCCGGTTAGGATACCAGCTGAGATAACCCAGTTCTGGTATTTCTACCAACCTGTCTGGAGTAAATAGTTCACTGTGGGAAAGATTTACTTCTTTGCCATGTTCACGGAAATGGGCGCCTGCTTTACCGGCCATGATGATATTGCGGGGGTTCCAGCTTATTTTATAATGCCAGGGATTGTCATCACTTTCCGGCGCCACCAGGCCTCCGCAATGTGATTTAAAGGAGGTAATAGTGCCTCCTTGTAAACGGATATTGTCAATAAGTTTCATTGCACTCATATGGTCAATGCCCGGATCCAATCCCATTTCACAGAGGAAGAGCAATTTATTCTTTTCTATTTCAGGTTGCAGTGATTGAATGTCTTCATCAACATAGGAAGCGGTAAGCAGGTTTTTGCCAGACTTCAGACAATCACGGGCCACTTTAATATGCAAAACCGGAGGAAGCAATGAAATGACAATATCGGCCTGCCGGATGTATTGGGCTCTTTCATCAGCATGTGAAATATCGAATGAAACAGCGAGGGCATGTGCTGAACCACCGATCTTGGATTGTGCCAGTTTAAGATCAGCATCTGCCACCACAATTTTCCATTTCTCTTTTGCTGCATTGCTGAGCAAATAATCAATCAATACTGTAGCTGATTTCCCGGCACCAAACACAAGGATCGTTTTCATTAATGCTGCATTTAATTAATGACGTTCATCAAAGATTATTAATTATTTTTACAAAAATCTGTTTTATGAAAAAGATACTTTTAGCTGTAGCCTTGTTCACTTGTGTGAATGCTTTTTCGCAAAACTTCCAGCTAGGCGCCAAAGCGGGTCTTAACATCAGTAATTTTACCGGAGGGGATTTTGACGATGTAAAAAAGAAAGCACTTGCCGGGTTTCACGGCGGACTTTTCCTACGGTTTTCGTTCATGAATTTCTCCATTCAGCCGGAAGCTTTTGTGTCAACACAGGGAGCCAGGATTGATAGTGTTTCGGGAAGCTATGACTGGAAAATAACTTATCTGTCCGTGCCGTTGATGGCACAATACCGTTTTGACGGTGGCTTTTTTCTTGAAGCAGGCCCGCAGGTTTCTTTTAAAGTGAGCGATAATATCAGCAATCAGTCAGCAGGTGATTTTGCCAAAAACCTTGATCTTTCGCTTGCTGCCGGATTGGGCATCAGGAGTAAAAAAGGTTTTGGCATAGGCGGACGCTATACAGTGGGTGTTTCAAAAGTTGGCGACTTTCAATCTTCTTCCAATATTAACCCGGATTTTAAAAACGGAGTTGCACAGTTTAGCTTGTATATTCCGCTTACACCCGGTAAGTAAATTTTATACTGCAAATAGAAATCCCGGGTTTCTGCAGACCCGGGATTTTTTTATATACTAAACCGTCCTTGCTTTCACTTATAAGTTTGACAGGTCTTTTGCCGATTGTGTAGAAAGTATGTGTTTGATCTTATAATTTACTTTGATACCCCGGTTGCTGTCAGGCACTTTGATGGTCATACTACCTCCCGGTGATACAGATCTGAATTCCACCTGCTCTGTCCGCAGTGGTTCTTCACTTGGCTTCAGGTACTCCAGCTCTACGATCACATTATCCAATATATATTTCGAATCGTTATATACCGTGAGTTGCAGGTTGCGAATACCTCCGAAAGCCACTTTGTGATAATCATTGCTTTTTACAGATACTAATTTTCCAAGGTCATTATTTTGCTTTACCGCAACAGGTTGTGATTCTCTTTCAGTGACAGGTGTTTCATCACCGCTGTCCCTGGTTTTTTTGATCCGTTCCCCTGTACGGGCATTGGTTTCTGCACCTGGAGGAGTAAGCAGTTCAGGTTCTGTTCTCTTTTCAGTACTCGCAGGTTTGTTTTTATCTGTTACCTGATTTTTTTCCGGGTTTTGTTTTGGAGCAGCTGGTTTTTCAGGGCTTAGATAAAGGGGATCCTGTTCACTTTTTTCTGCAGATAGTGTTGTAATTAGCTGCCGAGTATCTGTCGCAGCAAATGATTCTTCGTTATTGCTGCTTAAGCTTTGCTCTGTCTCTTCTGCCAAATTGATAACAGGCTGGGGAGGCAGTGCCACGGATTGCGAACGCAGCTCTGCTGGCTGTTTTTTTGATTTCATGGAGAATCCAATCAAAACGCCAGCTCCAGCTATAAAAATGATCACAGCGGCTTTTTTCATTGCAGCCGCCAGCATTGCTTTTTGAACGGTGCGGTTTTTTCTGTCCTGCAGGGTCTTCACATACATTTCTTTTATTTCATCCAGCGGTTGTGAATATTTCGTTTCCACCAGCACCGGGTTTTCTTTGATACTGATGACCGGGGTCGGCTCTGTTTTTTCCGCCTGAGCAGGGGTTTGTTTTACCGGTTCGGCCACCTGTTTAAGGGGTTGATTGCCCGGCAGTGTCACAAAAACAGATTTTTTGGGAGTGAACGACGAGTTTGTTTCGACAGGTTTTTCAACCGGCTTTACCGTCTCCAGTGTTTCTTTAGTAGCCTCCGGCTTCTTATAAAACCGGTCAAAAGGCTGTTCTTCCACCATTGGGGCATATGCTTTCAGCTCTGCAATTTCCCCCGGGTAGCGCCAGGCAGCGCTTTTGCCCTCCACCCAAACAAGGTCATAAGCTTTTAGCCCGAGATGTATAAGGGTTTCCAGGGTGTAGGGTCCGCTTTCCTTGTTGTTGCGTAGCAGGAGATAGGTTGTCATTTCCGTTCTTATTTGGTACCGGTTCCACAACGAAAAAACAGTGCCGTCAAGTGTAAACACCTTGTTATAACCTCAGCATCCCGGCTAAAAATCTAATCAACAACGGTGGATAAAAACGGTCTAAAAAACTGGTTTTATTATCAGGTTTTGAGTCCCGAAAAAGGTAGATTTGCAGGCCTTCAAAAAACCTGTTTTCAGAGGCATTTTTTTACTGCAAAACAACCCGGAAAAAGACTACATGGAAGAGAATTTTGGACCACAGGAAACCAGTGACAGCAACAGGATCATTCCCGTTAACATCGAGGAACAAATGAAGACTGCCTACATTGATTATTCAATGTCGGTGATCGTAGGCCGTGCCCTGCCGGATGTAAGAGATGGTCTCAAACCGGTTCACCGCCGCATCCTTTTTGCAATGGATAACCTTGGTTTGCGGCATAACAGGCCCTTTAAAAAATCTGCAACCATAGTAGGAGAGGTGCTGGGCAAATATCACCCGCATGGAGACACGGCAGTGTATGATGCACTGGTGCGGATGGCGCAGGACTGGAACATGCGGTATGAACTGATTGACAAACAAGGAAACTTTGGCAACCAGGATGGCGATGGCCCGGCGGCCATGCGTTATACGGAAGCACGGTTGAAACAACTCGCTGAGTTCATGCTCGAAGACCTTGACAAGGAAACGGTGGATATGCAGCTCAACTTTGATGATTCGCTGCAGGAACCGGTTGTGTTGCCCACCCGGATTCCGCAACTGCTGGTTAATGGTTCAAGCGGTATAGCCGTGGGTATGGCTACTAACATGATGCCTCACAACCTTGCCGAAGTGATAGATGGTTGTGTAGCTTTTATTGAAAACCGGGATATTTCCATTGATGAACTGATGCAGCATATTAAGGCCCCTGATTTCCCGACAGGTGGTATCATTTATGGCATGGAAGGAGTGAAGGCGGCTATGCACCTGGGCCGTGGCAGGGTGGTGGTGAGAGGAAAATTGACAGTGGAGACAAAAGCCAGTGGCCGGGAACAGATCATCATCACTGAAGTGCCCTATCAGGTGAACCGCGATGCACTCACCAACCGCATTGGTGAACTGGTAAACGAAAAAGTAATTGACGGCATCGCCCATGTCAATAATGAATCAAATAATAAAGAGGGAACCCGCCTGGTGATTGACCTGAAAAGGGATGCAATTGCCAATGTTATAATTAACCAGTTATACAAGCTGACTGATCTGCAAACATCCTATGGGATCAACAATGTTGCAATCGTAAAAGGAAGACCCCGGACGCTCAACCTCAAAGACCTGGTCAGCGAGTTTGTCGAGTTTCGCCATGAAGTGGTGATTCGCAGGGCACAGTTTGAACTTAAAGAAGCAGAAAAAAGAGCCCATATTTTAAGAGGTTACCTTATTGCGCTTGATCACCTGGATGAAGTGATTGCATTGATCCGTTCCTCTGCCACTCCCGAAGTTGCGAAAGATAACCTCATTAATGCAGGCTGGGGACTGGATGAGATACAGGCCAAAGCCATTCTTGAGTTGCGTTTGCAGCGGCTTACCGGCATGGAAAGAGATAAGATCAAAGAGGAGTATGATGAGTTGATGAAGCTGATTGCCCATTTGAATGAACTGCTTTCCAATGAACCCATGCGGTTTGAGCTGATCAAAAAAGAATTACTGGAAATAAAAGAAAGATTTGGCGATGCCCGGAAAACGGAGATCACATACCTGGATGATGAAGTAAAGATAAAAGACCTGATTAAGGAAGAGGATGTGGTGATCACCATTTCACATCTTGGTTATATAAAACGAACACCGGCTGATGAATACAGGGCGCAGCGCCGTGGCGGCAGGGGAGTGATTGGCGGCAGAACAAGGGAAGAGGATTACATTGAACATCTTTTCGTAGCTTCCACTCACCACACCATGCTTATTTTTACTGAGAAAGGCAGGTGCTACTGGCTGAATATCTGGGAAATTCCGGAAGGAGAGAAGACGGGCAAAGGAAGAGCCATTCAGAACCTGATTCAACTGCCACCGGACGATAAGGTAAAGACAATTATTGATGTGAAAGATCTGAAAGACAATGAATTTGTGAAAACACATAACATTGTACTTTGCACCAAAAAAGGGATCATTAAAAAAACGGAACTGGAAGATTTCAGCCGTCCCCGGCAAACAGGTGTAAATGCTATCACCATTGTGGAAGGTGATGAACTGCTGGATGCAAAACTTACCGATGGCCGTTCTGAGATCATGATGGCAGTGAAAAGTGGGCGGGCTATCCGTTTCAGTGAAGAAAAAGTAAGAGCCACTGGTCGTGGTGCCATTGGAGTTGCAGGCATAGAAGTGGATGAAAACGGAGATGAAGTGGTTGGTATGATATGTGTGAACCCGGAAGAACAGGCAGAACGGACAGTGCTGGTGGTTAGCGAGAAAGGATTTGGAAAACGAACAGCTATTGATGAATATCGTTTTACCAATCGTGGCGGAAAAGGAGTGAAAACCATCAACGTAACAGAAAAGACCGGTTCACTGGTTGGGATTTTGGATGTTTCTCAAAAACAAGACCTGATGATCACCTGCAAAAGCGGTGTCACCATCCGGATGCCGGTAAGCGGTATCAGCGAACAGGGCCGTGCCACCCAGGGTGTGAAACTGATAAGACTGGATGAAGGCGATGAGATAGCCGCAATAACTCGGCTCGATGATGAAACCAATGGCAATAACCAGCATCCCGAAGCAACCAATGATTCACCGTCTCCATCTGAGGGTGGTGAATAATCATCTATAAATTCAACTACGATTGTTCTGTTTAAAAAAACAACTATGATGAAATCAATCTTCACATTTGCCGTTATGATCTTTTCTGTCAGCCTGATGGCGCAGAATATTGACGACATAAAGGGCTTTGCAGGTAAAAACCAGTGGGATAAAGCCAAAGAAGGTATAGACAAATACCTCTCCAATGAAAAAAATGCCAAAAAAGGCGAAGGGTGGTTCCTGAAAGCACAAATCTATAACGGCATTGCCCGCGACACAACATTTGCCGATAAGTTTGGAGATACCCGCATGGAGGCATTTAATGCGTATAAAAAATACCTGGAAGTGGATCCCAAAGGATTTGAAGGTATAGCCAACCAGCATTCACCGCTTTTTGATGTGGCCTTTGGTTACCTGGAAAAAGCCACCAATGAATTTAATGGCAAAGCATTTGAAAAATCTCTCGCAGCTTTCAGGAATGCAGAAAGTGTGCAGGATTATATTGTAACTAAAAACTTCTCCTACGGCAATTTTACATTCCCGGCCTTTGATACACAATTGTACCTGAATGTGGCAGCAGCGGCCATTAATGCGAAAAAAGAGGATATAGCTGCTGAATACTACGAGAAGATTGTGAACAAAAAGATCAAAGACCAGGGCTATGATGATATTTACCGCTGGGTGGTGGATTATTATGAAAGAAAAGCTGATAAAGCCAACCTGGCCAAATACCTGGCCCTGGGACGTGAAGTGTACCCCGGTGATGAGTTCTGGTGCGAGGTTGGGTTAAGAGAAGCAGGCGATGATAAGCGAAAACTATTTGCCAAATACGATGAATTGTTATCCAACGGTTGTGACACATATTATACAAGATATAATTATGGTGTAGAGCTTTTCAATTTTATATATGTTAGCGATACGCCTCCCGAAGACAGGGCAGCACTCCAGGCCAAGATCGAAACCATTCTAAAGAAGGCAATTGAAATGGCCCCGCCGGCCACTGAGGCCAACATGCTGATGTGTCGTCATCATTTTGCCACTTTGAAATACCTGGCAGATGATTATGATGCGGTGAAAGGCGGCAAACCCGAAGACCTGAAAAAAAGAAATGATATTAATGCCCATATCAATAAAACATACGAAGCAGCATACCCGTTCATGATGGCGGTCTATAACCACTATGATGGAAAGGCGGATATGAAAAATTCTGAGAAAGGCCAGTACAAAATCATCACCAGTATGTTACTTGAGTATTGGGAGAATAAAAAGGATAAAGCCAAAGCAAAGGAGTTCTCTGATAAAATGAAAGAAATTGAATAAGGAAAAGAGAAGAGTATGTAAAGAGCCGGTCTGTAGTGACCGGCTTTTTTTATTTCACTCATGCAAGACTATCCTGTACTACATTTAACATAATGGTTAGTTATATGGAGTCTTGCTTTTTATTGACAGATTTGCCTGTACGATTTTTTCACCACAAACAAGGCTGTTTTATTTCAGTGAAAAAATCGTACAGGCAAATCTGTTCTTTCTTATCTCTGCAAGACTATTAT
>CAYPOD010000011.1:0-96935 GCA_964412375.1 uncultured Chitinophaga sp.
GCATTCACTTCCGGCACCTGCGGGCTGGTGATGGCAATCGTTTTTTTCCCGGAAGCCGTTTCAATATCGAATGCAAATGCATTGGAATCCTGGGGTTCTTTCAGCCGGATCACTTCTGATTTTTTGTTCAGGAAATCTATGCCGATATAAGCGTCTTTCTGAAAGAGACGCATCTTTCGCATTTTTTTCATCGAGATGCGGGAAGATGTGAGATTGGCCACGCAGCCATTATGAAATTCAATGCGGACGTTGGCAATATCAGGTGTATCTGTCATCACCCCTACGCCGCTGGCTGAAATATTTTTTACATCGCTTTTCACCACACTCAAGATGATATCAATATCGTGTATCATCAGATCAAGTATCACACTTACTTCTGTTCCTCTTGGGTTGAATTGGGCAAGCCGGTGCACTTCAATAAACATCGGGTTAAGTTGAAGATCTTTTACAGCCAGGAAAGCCGGGTTGAATCGCTCCACATGCCCCACCTGGAATTTTACTCCCGATTCCTGCGCCAGCTTTACTAACTGTCTTGCCTCATCCATGGTGTTGGCCAAAGGTTTTTCAACAAAAACATGTTTACCTTTTTTAATAGCCTGCTCACACAATTCAAAATGAAAATTAGTGGGGGCTACCACATCTACTGCATCAGAGGCATCCATTAGTGCGCCGGCATCTACAAAACGTGGCAACTGGTATTTTTCTGAAACATCTTTTGCTGTATCGTCATGCGGATCGTAAAAGCCTACGATCTCCACACCTGCAATTTCTTTCCAGTTATTCAAATGAAATTTTCCGAGATGACCCACGCCGAAAACGCCAACCTTGAACATAGCAATTTATTAATCCTCAAAGATAAAGATTGGTTAATGCCGTGGGGAATGAGTTATAAACAAATTCATTGCAACAAGGCAGAGCGACGAACATAAGAAGGATGGTAAATGAACAAACAGGAGCCCTCCTTGATGGTATTAATGATTGGCCTTGACAGGTTTTCAGGAACAGCCGGGCAGCCTTCACTACGTCCGATATATCCCTGGGTTTTCACATAGACCGGATTAACATACCAGGCGCCGTGTATCACAATGGCCCGGTTATATGCATTGTCATTGATACCCTTCTCCATACCTTGTAGACGAAGTGAATAGCCATTACTCCCGTTATATGTTTCACCGGTGATATAAAAGCCCGGGCTGCTTTTGTAGGAAGAAGGTTGGTTGGATAAAGCATTTGCCCATTCACGGCCCGAATTTCTGCCATGCGCCACCCAGGTATTGAACAAAACTTTGTAATGCTTCAGGTCAATTATGTATAATCTTTTCCTGGTGCTGGCCTGGCTGAAATCAACAATGGAGATTATTGAATCATTCAGCAAGCGGCCTTCTTCGTTGAGTTTGTCAAATCCTTTTTTGGCAAACTCAAATGCCTGCCGGCTAAGACCTGCAACTTGTGAGTGAAGGCTGTCATACAATGATTTTGCAGGAGCAGCAACCGAAGTGATATGGACAGAATCTGCCGGGTTATATAACCACAATGCCCCGTTGGCTGACTTGGCAAACATGAAGGGCAGGTGCAAAAGGTAAATTATAATGGACGATACTAGGAGATAAACTTCCCTGGACTTTTTTCTCATTACTACTAATCAATAAACCATTAACGAATAAACTCTCTCCTGGCTCTGTAACTAAAAAAACCTTTCATACCATTGTTCTTCTTCAGGATAGCGCCAATAAAAATGCCTGTGAGGTATAACTCAACAGGCAGTATTATTTTGATTTTGCGGACCGGACGGGACTCGAACCCGCGACCTCCGCCGTGACAGGGCGGCATTCTAACCAACTGAACTACCGATCCGTTTCCTTTAAATGACTCGTAAACCGAGCCATTTTTCAGGACGGCAAAGATAGCCCGGCATCAATTTCCCTCCAAAACTTTTTCTGTTATTTATCCACCTGCTTTTCAGCATTTTGGCAACTGGTTCAGATTATCATTTAATCCTTAATTTAGCCGCCTTATTATACGCCTATGCCAAGCAATGCCAACCGGCAGTTCCTGGACTTTGAAAAGCCAATTAAGGACCTGATTGAAGAAATTGAGCATGCCAAAGGCCGCCAGGAAAAGACCAAAATTGATATGGGAGATGTCATCCTCCGGCTTGACCAGAGCATTCTTGAAAAAAGAAAGGAGATCACCCAACACCTGAGTAGTTGGCAACGGGTACAATTAAGCCGTCACCCGGACAGACCTTATACCATGAAGTATATTGAGAAAATGACTACCAACTTTGTGGAACTGTATGGTGATCGTAATGTGAAGGATGATAAGGCAATGGTGGGTGGATTTGCTTCGCTGGATGGTGAAACGGTAATGATCATTGGTCAGCAAAAAGGGATTAATACTAAAATGCGCCAACTGCGCAATTTTGGAATGGCCAATCCTGAAGGTTATCGCAAAGCGCTGCGGCTGATGAAGCTGGCTGAAAAATTTAATAAACCCATCATTACTCTTATTGATACTCCCGGCGCTTATCCCGGTTTGGAAGCAGAAGAAAGGGGCCAGGGTGAGGCCATAGCCCGGAATATTTATGAAATGATCAGATTGAAAGTGCCGGTGATTTGTGTGATCATTGGTGAAGGTGCCAGTGGTGGTGCATTGGGTATTGGTGTGGGTGATAAAGTGTTTATGATGGAAAACACCTGGTACACGGTAATCAGCCCGGAAAGTTGCTCCTCTATTCTCTGGCGTAGTTGGGATAAAAAAGAAGTAGCGGCTGAACAATTAAGACTGACGGCAGATAAAATGCTGAATTTCGGATTGATTGACGGTATTATACCTGAACCGGTGGGTGGAGCACATTGGGATTATGATGAAGCTGCACAAATAGTTAAGGATTATATTAAGCCGGTGTTGCAGGAGTTGAAACAGGTTCCTGCAGAAAAAAGAGTAAATAACCGCATAGAGAAATTTGGCAGGATGGGATTTTGGGAAGAGTGAGGTGTTGAGGATGATGACAGCAATCTTTATATTTTTTTTCATATACATTTTTTGTTTTTAATGTCACTCAGAGAGCAATTTCGTGGTACAGGTATCGCCATTGTCACACCATTTCATGAAGATGGTAGCATTGACTGGGATTCTTTTAAAAAACTTATCCATTTCTGGGTAGAAAATAAAGTGGAATATCTTGTAGTGCTGGGCACGACCGGTGAAAGTGCAACCATTCACGGTGCTGAGAAACAACAGGTATTTTCTTTTGTTCATGCAGAAAATGCTGGTCGCCTGCCGCTGGTAGCAGGTATTGGTGGAAATGATACCAAAGAGGTGATCGAAAGTTTCAAACAATTTAACCTGGAGGGATACAATGCCATTTTATCGGTGGCTCCCTATTACAATAAACCTAACCAGGAAGGTATCTTCCGGCATTATAAAGCATTAAATGAAGCCACTCCATTACCCATCATCATGTATAATGTGCCGGGCCGCACGGGGATGAATGTTAGTGCCGACACTACAATACGTATTGCCCGTGAATGCAGCAACGTTTTTGCCACGAAGGAAGCATGCGGCAATTTTGACCAGATCAACCAGATCATTAAATACAAACCAACTGATTTTATGGTCATCAGTGGTGATGACCCCATCACGTTGCCCATGATAGCCTGTGGCGCTGAGGGATTGATTTCTGTTGTGGCAAATGCATATCCCAGAGAGTATGCAGATATGGTGCGTCTTTGCATGGATGGCAAATTTGCCGAAGCCTTACCGCTGCACCTGAAATACATTGACATTATCGCTTCAATGTTTGCCGAAGGTAGTCCCGCCGGGGTAAAAGCCTATTTATCAGAAATGGGTCTTTGTAAAAATACATTCCGCCAGCCGGTGTGGCCGGTGAGTGAGAAACACCTGGCAAGGATTAAGGAACTGATGAAAGAAGCAGAATAGTTTTTTAATATCTGTCAATGGCCAATACCTCCTGGTGAGCCTTCCATTAATATCTTCCGGTAAGCGTAAAATTACTGTCGTAGTATTTTTTCAGTATTGAGGATCTGCCCATTAAAATCTGCAGGCTTCCGTATTAGTAGTTCTACCTTTTATCGCTGGGTGCTATCACCTATTTTCGGGACACGTTATACTAATCCGAAATTCCAAACGTTTACCCAAACATGAAAACCGTACTCTTATATCTTTTTGTCTTTGTATCCGGCGCTGTTTCGGCGCAGAATGTACTTGACTCTATCCAGTTGACTGAGTTCCCTGTCCGCAAAGGTGTTATTTATAAATATGAATACAAAAGCAATACAGCTCCGGTATATGCTTCAACACTCTCTATTGTTGGAGTTGTAACAGAAGAAGACTCTGTATTTCATTTTGAAGATGGAAAGGTGTCTGCTGTGTTTGTCATTGATAATATGTATTCGGTGGTGATCAGCAACCAAAAAGCTGAACTGATTACCTACAGCAATCTTAGTGCAACCAGTCTGAAAAAGGGTGATGAAGTGTTTCGTGGCGATTGTGTTGGCACCACTGCTTCTGCCTATGACGAAACTTCAGAAAGAAAACAGGTGGATATTCTTGTATTGCAAAAGAATAAGCGCATTCCCTATGCCAAAACCATTCAGTATATCCGCTACAACATGTCAAAGGGAAATATTACAAAAGCAGGCAAGCAGTATAACAGCCGGTTATAATTTATAAGCCACTCCTTCTAACGCCAGTTCTGTATCAGGGAAAACTTCTCTTGCTTCCAGTTCGAATTGTTCCAGCGTATCATATTTGCTGCTGAAATGGCCGATCAGCAGCTTCTTAACACCTGCTTTTAAAGCAATCGAGGCAGCTTGCCGGGTGGTGGAATGAAAACGAGCCTCGGCCCTTTCTCTCAAATTATCTAGATATGTTGTTTCATGATAGATCATATCTGCTCCACGGATATGCGGGATGATGGATTCATCATATTTGGTGTCGGCGCAGAAAGCATACATCTTGCCCGGTTCGGCAGCTTCGGTCACCCACTCATTTTGCACTATCGTTCCGTCTTTCTTTTTATAATCTTTGCCATTCTTCAGCCGGTCGTAAAAAGAAGATGGTATTTCATATTCCTTTGCCTTTTCGGGAAGGAGTTTACGGGGTTGTCTTTTTTCTTTGAATACAAAACCGTAACACTCGATACGGTGATTGGTGCGGAAACATTTTACCGTGATCTTTTCATCATCCAGTAAAGTGGCAGCTTCAGTAATTGTATGCAAATGCAGTTTGAATGGCAATGTAGTGTCGGCCACTTTCAGTTGCAGCTCGATGATCTCTTTCAGTGGTGAAGGGCCAAACACATGCAGCTCCTGCTGGTGGCTTAGCAGGCCAAAACTGTTGATGAGACCGATAAGCCCGAAATAATGATCACCGTGAAGATGTGAAATAAAAATATGTGATATTTTACTCCGCCTGATTTTATAATTGATCATCTGAATCTGGGTGCCTTCGCCGCAATCCACGAGATAGTTGTTGCCATCCAGGGTCACCACCTGGCTGGTGGGATGACGGTCAAATGCAGGAACAGCCGAATTATTCCCAAGGATGGTTACAGCGAGCATGCAGGTTCAAGGTTTCTGGTTTCTGGGTTAGGTTTGCTGCGAAAATAGAGAAAACTTTCTGCTGTTATAAACTCGCTGCCATCCGGCACAGCTATTCCTCACCTCCCAGCAATTCTCTTTCAATTTCCTCCATTTGTACAATATCCCATGCTTCACTTTCGGTAGGTGTGACATTCATCAGTTCCAGCAGTTCGTTTTCGTCAAGAAAGTCCTCCACAGGTTTCTGAAGTTCGCAGATCACAAAGGAAGCACTGCTTTCATAGAATTTTTGCTGGATATGTACTAACTTTTCAGCAGCAGCGATGTCAAGGTTTTCGATGTCTCCCATTTTCAGCACCAGGTTTTTAACGTCATTTTGCAGGTAGGGGAGCAAACACTTATCCAGTTCTTCTGTCATACTTGCAGAAAGCGAGGGTCCTGGCATCGTGATGGCATGAAATCTTTCTTTGGTATCCGTTTTGACCTGCATAGTTCTTACTTTTAGTTTGTTGCGCCTGCCATCCGGCCGACTGTGGGTTTGCAAAGTGAAAAAATGGCCTGTTCTCAACAACTTAAATTATCAACATCTCGTTTATAAAATCGGGAAAACCGGATCGGGATTTATTTGTTAATATTGTATCACAACCAATTATCTTAAATGGATAACAATTTTTCAGCCCAGGTAAAAGAAATCATTTCGTTCAGCAGGGAAGAGGCTTTACGATTAGGAAATGATTTTATCGGCACCGAACATCTCTTGCTCGGCCTGATACGGGAAGGTGATAACACAGCCGTAAGAATTCTTAAAAGTTTTAATGTTGACCTTTACGAACTCCGTAAGGAAATAGAGCTGGCAGTAAAAGACAAGACCGGGAAAAATATTGCCAATATAAATAGCCTGCCGTTGACCAAACAGGCTGAGAAAGTGATACGGGTAACTGTGCTGGAGGCTAAAGCGCTAAAAAGCGCTACAGTAGAAACAGAGCACCTCATGCTATCTATCTTAAAGAACAAGGAAAATATTGCAACACAAATCTTAAATCAATTTGATGTGGACTACGATCTTTTCAGGCAGGAGTTAGGCATCGTAAAATCAAGTGATCCCCGTGCCGAATACACCGATGAGAATGATGATGATTTTGACGAGGAAAAAAAATATTCCGGCTCCAAAGGCGGCGGCAAACAGCAGGCTGGCGCCAAAAGCAAAACTCCGGTACTGGACAATTTTGGCAGGGATATTACCAAACTGGCCGAAATGGGAGCATTGGATCCGATCGTTGGCCGTGAGTCTGAAATCGAACGGGTATCGCAGATACTTTCCCGCCGCAAGAAAAACAACCCGATACTGATAGGCGAGCCGGGGGTAGGTAAAACTGCCATTGTGGAAGGGTTGGCGTTACGCATTGTTCAGCGAAAAGTGTCGAGAGTGTTGTTTGATAAAAGGGTTATCTCCCTGGACCTGGCTGCCCTGGTGGCCGGCACCAAATACCGTGGCCAGTTTGAGGAGAGAATGAAAGCGATCATGAATGAACTGGAAAAAAACAGGGATGTTATTCTTTTCATTGATGAGTTGCATACTATAGTTGGGGCCGGTGGCGCCAGCGGTTCATTGGATGCCAGCAACATTTTCAAACCCGCATTGGCAAGAGGTGAACTCCAGTGCATCGGTGCTTCCACGCTGGATGAATACAGGATGTATATTGAAAAGGACGGGGCTTTGGATCGCCGCTTTCAAAAAGTGATGGTAGATCCGCCAAGCGTAGACGAAACGATCCAGATTTTAAATAATATCAAACCCAAATACGAAGATTATCACAATGTCACTTATGATAAAGATGCGATTGATGCCTGCGTGAAACTTAGTGACCGTTATATCACAGACCGTCTTTTGCCCGACAAAGCCATTGATGTGATGGATGAAGTGGGTGCAAGGGTGCATCTGAAAAATATTAATGTTCCTCAAAATATTGTTGATCTTGAAGGCAAAATTGAGGATGTAAAAAATGAGAAGAATAAAGTTGTAAAAAGCCAGAAGTTTGAAGAGGCAGCCTCACTACGGGATACCGAAAAGCGGTTGCAGGAAGAACTCGAAAAAGCCAAAGCAGAGTGGGAGGAAGAAAGCAAACATAAACGTTACCCGATAGGCGATGAAGATATTGCTGAAGTAGTGAGTATGATGACGGGTATTCCTGTAAAAAGAATGGTGCAGGCCGAAACAGAGAAACTGCGTAAGATGGCAGAAGACATGAGGGCAATGGTGATAGGCCAGGACGAGGCAATTGGCAAAGTGGTGAAGGCCATTCAGCGAAACAGGGTGGGGTTAAAAGACCCGAAAAAGCCGATTGGTACTTTCATTTTCTTGGGACCTACAGGTGTTGGTAAAACAGAGCTGGCCCGTTCGCTGGCAAGATATATGTTCGATTCAGAAGATGCACTGATTCGTATTGATATGAGTGAATACATGGAAAAATTCACCATCAGCCGCCTGATCGGTGCACCTCCGGGATATGTTGGTTATGAGGAAGGCGGGCAACTGACCGAAAAGGTGAGAAGAAAACCTTACAGTGTAATACTGCTGGATGAAATCGAGAAAGCTCACCCGGATATCTATAATATTTTATTACAGGTATTGGATGACGGCCAATTGACGGATGGCTTGGGCAGAAAAGTCGATTTCAAGAATACAACCATTATCATGACATCGAATATCGGTGTTCGTCAGTTGAAAGATTTTGGAACGGGTGTTGGGTTCACCACTTCTGCCAAGATGGAGCATGAAGATGAAGCTAACAAGGCAGTTATTGAAAAAGCACTGAAAAAGACATTTTCGCCAGAGTTTCTTAACCGGATTGACGATGTGATCATCTTCAATTCGCTGACGAAAGAAAATATCTTCAGTATCATAGACATTCTTATGAAAGGTGTGATGAAACGTCTCAACAGTCTCGGATTCAGCCTGGAGCTGACTGAGGAGGCCAAAACATTCATCGCTGATAAGGGCTATGATCAGCAGTTTGGAGCAAGGCCGCTGCACAGGGCTATTCAAAAATACCTGGAAGACCCGCTGGCAGAAGAAATCCTGAATATGAATGTGAAGGCCGGCGATATGCTCGAAGCCGATGTGGACAAGGATAAAACCAAGCTCACATTCACCTTCAAGAAAAAGCCCGAGCAAAAATCAAAAGCTTCTTAGGTTAATTCCTGATAAAGTTTGCAAGGAGTGTCGGCATACGACGCTCCCTGCCCGGCTAGGTCATTCAGGCGGGCTTTTTTACTTTTGTCCTTTCACGGTTATGGCGAAAAAGATCATTATCACCATTGATGGTTGGTCGAGCTGTGGCAAAAGCACATTGGCCAAACAACTGGCAAAGACGCTGGGTTATGTTTATGTGGACAGCGGGGCCATGTACAGGGCCATTACTTTATATTTTCTTCGAAATAATATAGACATCAGCGACAAGAAGCAGGTGAAAGAAGCGCTGAAAAGCATAAATCTTGAATTTGTTTACAACAACCAGTCGCAGCGGAGTGAGATTTTCCTCAATGGTGAGAATGTGGAATACCTGGTCCGTGACCTCATCATTGCCGAAAAAGTAAGTGATGTGGCCGCTATTAAAGAGGTAAGGGATTTTGCGGTGGCGCAACAGCAAAAAATGGGGGCAAAGAAAGGCATTGTCATGGATGGCCGGGATATAGGCACCGTTGTTTTTCCCAAAGCGGAGCTGAAAATATTCATGACGGCCGACAATGCCGTTCGGGTGGAAAGAAGGTTCCGTGAATTGTATGAAAAAAACCCTAATGTGACCATCGAAGAAGTGAAGAATAACCTTGAAATGCGGGATTATATTGACTCAAACAGGGAGGTCAGCCCCCTGAAACAGGCCCGGGATGCCGTTTTGCTGGATAATACAGAACTATCAGAAGACCAGCAATTTAAAGTTGCTATGGGTTGGGTCAAAGAGAAGATTTCATCCTGAATACCCGCCTGAAGCTTGCATATTTTATTTTTTGTTTATACTTTGTGGCCGATTCTTCCTTTCAACCGTACCCACTTATCCTCTACCCGAAAGGCCTGCCTTATTCAATATCTCCGACCGGCTTAGAACTACAATTTGATTATAGGAATTAAGAATATTGGGATTCTCCTGATTAATTTATAAACGATCCTTCCTATCTGGAATGCCTCCTTTTTTGTCCTGCTGAACGACCGGATCAAAAAGCAATTTTTATTCATTTTAAAACCTTGAGGCATGAAAACTATTACTCTTTACAAAACACTTTTCAAACTGCTGCTGATTGCGGTTGCAATATTTGCATCGGGCAGCTTGTTGGCACAATCAGCAACGATCACACCAGCAAATGCAGTTATTGCAGTGAATGCATCACAAACCTTTACTGTTGTGACGACCGGTTTCGGGGCTGATAACAACAACCGGTCATTCAGCTATACAATTACCGGACCCGGTGCCACTATTCCGGCAACTCCAACGGTATTTAACTGCACAAGCGGTTGTAACAATGAAGGACATGCGTTCCAGTTCCCGACTCCTGGTGTTTACAACGTAGCTGTTACTGTTCAACAAACCCAGGGAGGTTCTGCTGTTGCAGCAACTTCTACGACTATTACAGTAGTTGCAGCTCCGCCTTTAGCAGGTGGTCCTACAGCTTCGGCTAATCCCTGTGTTGATGGCGGCACGGCTATTACTTCATCAACTTGCCCCATAGGCAGTTTCTCGGCCAGTTTCCAAAACGGAGCTGTGTTTTTAAATGCCGGCAGCGGTGGTCTAGCTGCTGGATCAATTTGGAGATTTACCAATGTGGCAAACATTGATGGCGACCAGATAAATGCTACGATTAAAGTGGATACGCTATTCCGTGCCGTACTTGCAGAACTCGATGATGATAATGCAGAGGATGAAAATGGGAATCAAACGCTCCAGACTTTTTTTGCTCCTCGAATAGATCCATTAGGAAGCCTGGGTAGTACCAGTCAAAACGGTTATGTGCAATTCACCATTGAGTTTTGGAAAAATGGCTGGGTTGACACGGCCAAACTGAATGGTATCAGGTATTCTCACTTTGATATTGACGGCCAGTACGGCAACACCAGAAACAATCCCAGTTATTATTTCCGTGAAACAGGTGTAGTAAAAAATAACTTTGGCAGCATCGTTGTTACAGCAGATGCAAACACAGAATTAACACCTTATAATTACTCATCAAATGGAAATAACTGGTCAGGTTTTGCCGGTACCATTTGTAACCGGTCTAACTTTTCAAGGTATGCTGAAGTGGCTTCTACATTCAATTACCCCATTCAGCAGTCTTCAGTTACAATCAGAATGGGTTATGACTATCAGAAGCAGGCTGCCAGCGGAACCTACGGTGATCTGGCTGCCCGTCTTTACGCTTCTAAATTCGAATGCTTCAGCTTCCCTGAAGAGATCATCCTGCCTGTAAAACTGCTGAGCTTTGCCGGCAGCTTCCGCAACCAAATGACCACTCTTAATTGGGAAACAGCTGATGAAGTGAATTTTGAAGGCTTCCAGGTGGAAAGAAGCAGCGATGGCTCTTCATTTGCACCTGTGGCCACACTGGCTGCAAGAGGCACTACCGCTTCTTCTAAACAACAATACCAGCACATTGATGATCTGTCTGCTGTAAACGGCACTGTATTCTACTACCGCCTCCGCATGAACGACCTGGATGGCAAGTACAAATACAGCAACGTGGTGATGATCCGTAAAGAACAAAAGAGCATTAACGGCATCACGCTGAACCCCAACCCTGTTATCAGCGGCGGAATGGCCAATGTAAGATTCAGCGCTGCTGGCACCGCAAATGTTGAGTTCAGGGTAGTGGATATGGCAGGTAAAGTATTGCTGAAACAACAAAGCAAAGTGTACGAAGGTAATAACAGCGTTTCTATCAATAACCTCGACCGTTTACAACCCGGTATGTATATGCTGCAGTTGGCAAATGGTAATGAGCTTACGGCTGTGAAATTCACCATCGTTCGATAGTATTAATATTTCGGGATACCCGTACAGATGTTAAAGCTCAAGGTTTTAACCTGACCAACCGGGGCGGTATAACAACCGCCCCTTTTGTTGCCCTAATATAAAAGACCTCCCTGGCATAGGAAGGTCTTTTATATTTGTATGAAATGGTTGTTTAATGTTGCTCCTGGTTATTATCTGCCGGTTGTTCCTGCGGTTGATTGGCCTTTCTCACTTCCAGCAATTCCACTTCAAAGGTGAGCATAGAGCCACCCGGAATCGGGCCATAATCATGACTGCCATAACCAAGATTGTAAGGGATATACAATTTATATTTTGAACCAACACTCATCAGTTGTAGTCCTTCTGTCCAGCCGGGTATCACACGGTTCAGCGCAAAGGTGATGGGCTGGCCTCGACTATAAGAGTCGTCAAAAACAGTTCCGTTAAGCAAAGTTCCTTTGTAATGGCAGGTAACGCTGTCAACAGCAGTAGGTTTTTCGCCGGTTCCTTCCGTTATCACTTCATATTGCAGTCCACTTGCGGTGGTCTTCACTTCGGGTCTTGTTTTATTTTTGTTCAAGAAGGCCTTGCCGGAATCAACAGCTCCCTTTGATTTCTGTTCCTGCATCTTATTGATATAATTATTCATGATGCTGTTGCACTGGTTGTCATCAAAGATGACTTTTTTGCCGCCGAGCACATCATTGATTGCTCTTGAGATAAGCGTACTGTTTAGTTTCGAGATGCCCTGGGTTTTATAAAAATTTGCCACACTTACACCAATGGCATAACTGGCCGAGTCGGAAAGATTTTTAAATACGGGTTGTTGGGGTGCCGCAGGTTTTGCCACCGGTTTGGCAACAGGCTTTGCAGGGGTTGTCGTTGTTTTGGTTTGAGCAAATAATGCAGCGGGTATTGCTGCAGCAAGAATAAAAAATATTTTTTTCATAAGAATGTATATTAACGGCAAAAATACAGGTTGGTGAATGAATCTCCGTGCCGGTAATCAACTAATTTCGGAGTCTTCTTAACCTAACCGGGAAAATATGGAATCTTTTAACAGGGAGATGCAGATTCGCTGGTCCGACCTGGACCCTAATTTTCATGTACGGCATTCGGTTTACTACGACTGGGGTGCCTGCTGCAGGGTTGAATTCCTGGATGCGATCGGATTTTCGGGTCAGGTGATGCAGCAACAGCAGATCGGTCCGGTAATTCTTCGTGAGGAATGTGTTTTTCGGAAGGAGATCCGGATGAATGATAAACTGACCATTGATCTGCATATCCTGAAAGCAAAAAGAAATTTTTCAAGACTCAGCTTTCAGCATCGAATTCTGAAAAACAAAGACGTTCTGGCTGCCATACTCACTGTTGATTTTGCCTGGATGGATATGGAAAAACGAAAACTGGCTGTGCTGCCAGCAGAAATACAACAAAAATTTTTAGCGGCGCCATTGGCCGATGACTTTCAGTGGATAGACTGACTAAAGCTGTGTAAAGTGCTTCACTTTTTGCGGGAACCGGGCTGCATACCCGTTTACAAGGTTGCGTATGTAAGAATTTTCCTGGTATGGGGTGAGCAATTCTTTCAGCGATTCACAATGAGTAATAGCAATATCCCCGGGTATATAACCCATGCCGTAAAACTTACCTTTGTCTACAAGAATGCAGGAAAGATCATTACCATTCAATCCTTTTTCAACGATGGCAAAACTGGGTTGCTGCTGTAACGAAACCAGCGCCGTTTGCACTCGCTTATTATAAGCAGCAACAGACTCTTTCTTTTCACAGGCCCCGTAACATTGCTGCTCTTTCATTCCTTCACAGGCGATGTATTCTTTTTGCATAAAACAAAGTTTGGGACATAGCTGGTGTTCTTTCATCATTTTTCGCAGGATAGCATGACCATCTACCAGGTAATGAAAACTATATACCGGGTTCAGCCTGTTTCGGATTTTTTCGATGGCAAGACGCATATACCCATTTTGATCTTCAAAGCAGAAAATACCATATACATCTTCCCACCTTTTTTGAGAATAATTAAAGATGGGCCAGCGTTTTTTTATTTCTGTTGATTCCAGGATATGCGCCATCAGTTCGGTGCCGGTTGGTTGAAAACTGATGTTATAGGTGTGGCGGAGAAAATTTTGTTTTTGCCTGCTTTCAGCGTTATTGCTGAAATGACTGTTCACCCGGTAGCGGATATTATTGGCTTTGCCGACATAGATCACTTTACCTTTTTCATTGTGAAAGTAATATACACCGGGAGTATAAGGCAATTGTTCAAAATCTTCTTTGGGAACATGCGGCGGCAATACCGCTTCTTTTGAATTACGCTGAAGGCTTTTTTGTATAAAACCTTCTTTATCACTTTGCAGCAGCAGTTCAAAAATCTTCACCGTAGCGGCCGTATCGGCACCGGCCCGGTGACGGGTCTTCATGTCTATGCCTAATGAATGAGCAAGGTTGCCGAGGCTATAGGAAGGCAGCCCCGGTAAAATTTTCCTGCTGAGCCTGACCGTGCACAATTTTTTTGTATTGAGGATGTAGCCGCATTGCAGCAGGTGTGCCTTCACAAAGGAATAGTCAAAGTTCACATTATGGGCCACAAAAATTTTATCCTGCAAAATGTTATAGACCTGTTCGGCCACCTCATCAAAAACAGGCGCCTCTGCCACCATCTTATCAGTGATACCGGTCATGCTTTGAATATAAAAAGGAATCGGCTGGCAGGGATTGATGAGTGTTTCAAATGTTTGTATCACCTGCTGCCCGTCATAGATATGTATAGAGATTTCTGTGATGCCATTGGCAGCAGCATAGGAGCCGGTGGTTTCAATGTCAACAATAGCATACATGGTCTTCTGCATCTGGACTGCTAATTTCGTAAAAATTATTGTGCCGGTGAAGGAAGAAAAATTTATCATGTTTCAAAACAGGCTGGTGAAAGTCTACCGGCATTTAAGTAAACAGGCCCGGCGGTTGGGGCTGAGTTGTTATCGTATTTATGATCATGATCTTCCCGAATTTCCCATTTGTATGGAGATATATGGCGATAAACTGTATGTAGCTGAATACAAACGCCGGCATGGGATGACAGAAGATGAACATGATACCTGGATGGAAAGAACCCTTTTAACAGCCGCAGAAGTTTTGTCAATTGAAAAGGGAAATATTTACCTGAAACTCCGCCAGCGAAAACCCGGACGTTTGGGTCAATATCAGAAAGCAAATGCATCGCAGCAAGACCCGCTGGCTGCAGGGTTTGTCGTGGAGGAAAATGGGCTGCAGTTTATCGTTAACCTGAGCGATTATCTTGATACAGGTTTATTTCTGGATCATCGCATCACCCGGCAGATGGTAAGGGAGCAGGCCTTTGAAAAAAAACTGCTGAACCTGTTTGCTTATACCGGCTCTTTTTCCGTTTATGCTGCGGCAGGCGGCGCCGCTGAAGTGGTTACAGTTGATCTTTCCAAAACTTACCTGAACTGGGCTGAAAGAAACATGCGGCTTAACGGGTTTACCGATAGCATTAAATACAAAACTGTACATGCCGATGTGAAGCAATACCTGCAAACATTACCAGAAAGCTATTTTGATATAGTTATTATGGATCCGCCTACTTTCAGTAACAGTAAAAGAATGGAGGATTTTTTGGATATTCAGAGAGACCATGCTGAAATGATTAACAAATGCCTTGCTGCATTAAGACCAGGTGGTCAGGTGTACTTCAGCACCAATTCCAGGAAGTTCATACTTGAAAAGGAAAAGATACACAGCACCTCTATCAAAGACATCACAAAAGCAACCACTCCCTTTGACTTTGAAGGCAGGCTGTTTCGCTACTGTTTCCTGGTTACCCGCTAACCGGGCCCCCGGATGACCGTTTACTAAACGGAAGGCTCCATTTGCTAAGCTGATTCACATGGATCCGTATGACCGCCCTACTTTTAGGAAATATAAAAATCAGCCCATGGCACGTTTAATTTTACTAGCTGTTGTTTTTTTTGCTGCAAATTTTGCCGCCCCTGCACAAAATGTACTTAAAGTACAAGCTGGCACAACTTTGAAGACAACCGGTGGTGTCGTCATCACCCTTCAGGATATGAACCTCGACAATGATGGAACCATTAACCAGTCGGCGGGTGAGGGGAAATTCCGCTTTACCGGGTCTGCCAACAACCACATTGCCGGTAGCGCTGCTCCGCTGATTGATGTGCTGGAAATGGCTAAAACGGGTAACGCCATTTTATCGCTGAACCGGAATATCAATATAGGCTCTCAAATCAATTTTATAGCAGGCCTGATAGATCTCAACAATAACAACATATTACTGCAACCGGCCGCATTGCTGGTTGGTGAATCTGAGAACAGCCGTATCACCGGTACATCAGGAGGCTATGTGGAAATAACTCATATGCTTAACAATCCCTCGGCAGTCAATCCCGGAAACCTCGGGGCCCAGATCAGTTCTTCTAAAAACCTGGGAAGCACAATAATTCGCAGGGGACATCAGGCACAGGGTAATGGCGGTGGTATTGCTAATTCCATCCACCGGAATTATGATATCCTGCCAGCTAACAATGCAGACCTGGATGCCACCCTTCGGTTCAGCTATTTTGATGCAGAACTAAACAATATTGACGAGAACACAGTGGTGATGTATCGCAGCACGGATAATGTGAACTGGACAAACCAGGGATTCAGCAGCAGGGATGCAGCAGGCAACTATGTGGAAAAAACCAGCATCGCCGCTTTTTCCCGCTGGACGCTTTCCAGCGGCCTGAATACACCGTTGCCGGTACAATTTGTTTTATTCAATGTTCGTTGTGAAGGTAACAAGGTATTGCTGACATGGAAAACTGCGCAAGAGATCAATGCCAGTCATTTTGAAGTGCAGCGTAGCAGCAATGGCAGCACCTGGACATCTATTGGCACTGTTCAGGCAGCAGGTAATAGCAATATACAGCAGTCATATTCTTTCACAGATAATAATCCATTAAACTCACCGGCAATGTATCGCATTGCGGAAGTAGCAGCTGATGGGAAGCTGTCATTTACCAGCATCAATAAAACGGATTGTGGTAACACGATGGACATGTGGAGAGTATGGCCCAATCCGGTGCAGGAGCAGCTATTTATCAATCTGAATGTTGCGTCCGGCTCACCGGTGATGCTTAAGATATATGACAACAGGGGTGCTTTATTAAGAGTGCAGCGCAACGTATTGCTGCCGGGTAACAACCAACTGAATGTGGATATGCAACGGCTGCCCGCAGGCACTTATCATGTGCTGGCTGTTTGGGGTAACGGTCAATCTCAAAAATCAGTGAAGGTGATTAAAAGATAAACAGGTTGTGGTTTTTCATAAACAGGAAGGCCGGCGATTTGCCGGCCTTCTCTATTTTAAAAAGTAATATCATAACGTCTTCAGCACATCATTCATAGTTCTCACCGCATCCGCACTTTTGTTAAAAGCAGCCTGTTCGCTTTCATTCAGGTTGAAGTCCAGGATTTTTTCCCAGCCATTTTTACCAATAATAACCGGAACACCAAGGCAAATATCCTTTTGACCGTATTCGCCATCCAGCGCCACACAACAGGTAAATAGTTTCTTTTCATCTCTTACGATCGCTTCCACCATGGCTGCTCCGGCTGCACCCGGTGCATACCAGGCAGAAGTGCCAATAAGGGCAGTTAATGTAGCGCCGCCCACCATCGTGTCTTTTACGATTTTCTCCTGCTGTTCGGCAGAAAGGAAATTAGTAACAGGCACACTGTTCCAGGTGGCCAGGCGGATCAGCGGGATCATCGTGGTGTCGCCATGTCCGCCAACAACCACCGCATTCAGATCGGCAGGTGAACAACCGAGATGCTGGCTCAATTGATATTTAAAGCGGCTGCTGTCCAATGTGCCACCCATGCCGATAATTCTGTTCTTTGGCAAACCTGTTGACTGCAAAGCGAGGTAAGTCATCGTATCCATCGGGTTGCTGATGACGATGATAATGGCATCGGGAGAATATTTCAAAATGTTTTCGCAAACTGTTTTTACAATTCCCGCATTCGTGCCAATGAGTTCTTCCCTTGTCATGCCCGGTTTGCGGGGAATGCCTGAAGTGATCACCACCACATTACTGCCGGCGGTTTTGGAATAGTCGTTGGTGCTGCCAACAATTTTTGTATCAAACCCGAGCAGGGTGGCGGTCTGCATCATATCCTGGGCCTTTCCTTCCGCCAGGCCTTCTTTGATGTCGAGCAATACTAATTCGGTACATAGTTCTTTACGGGCAATATTATCAGCACAGGTAGCTCCTACGGCCCCGGCACCTACAACAGTTACTTTCATCAGCAAATTATTTATGGATGAGGAAAATTTATTCTGCCTGTCGCAGACAGGTTCGGCGCAAAGTTATAGGAAAGGCAGTAGTGATGAAATCTGGTTAAGGCTTATTTTTTCAATTCTTCCAGCATCTTTTCAACCTTCATAGTGCCTTCAAACACAGAAATAAGTTCTTTTTTTCGGTTGTAAAATGCAAGAAATGGCAGGCTGCGGATGTCAAAGAATGTGGGCAGAAATATTTTGTTGTCATGCGCCACCACGATATTACTGAACCGGGCTAATTGATATTTTTCCCGGAAAGCCAGCATACTGTCAAACGGCTGCATCGTAGCCATGATGATCTGTATGCCTTTGAATTTATCAATGTGTTGGATGATCTGTTCCGTTTCATGCTGGCAATGATCACAATCAGGACTGAACAGCATCAGCATTACAGGTGATTTTTTGCGCAGGTCTTCTTTGCTGAAATATGAAACACTGTCAGGCAGCATCAGTTTCACCGGCGGGTAGCTGGGAAATCTTTTGTAAGGCGGATCAGGTTTTGTTTCACCTTGTGCAAAAACAGTAAGTGTAGCTAGTAAAATCGCCGTGAGTGTAAATAGTTTTTTCATTTCACCAAAGTAAGTTTATTATTTTCAGTCAGTGCCATTACATACAGGAAAATTACAGGGCAGGCTGGCCAATTGTGTTATCGCATTTTGGCTTTGTCATCAATTTACACTGCCTTATCTTTGCCGCCCCTGAGTTTTTTACACACCGTAAACAGGGGATTATAAACTTTTATCATTTATGGCAACAACAGCAGACATCAGCCGTGGTCTCATCATCAAACTCGACGGCAGCCTGTATACCGTAGTGGAATTTGGTGAAAATAAAACAGCCCGTGCCGCTGCCAAAGTGTGGGCAAAGCTGAAAGGAGTGGACAATAACCGTTCCATCGAGAAAACCTGGAACTCAGGGGATACTATCTTCCCTGTGAGAGTAGAAAAAAGAAACTACCAGTTTCTGTATAAAGATGATACAGGTTACAATTTTATGGATAATGAAACATTTGAACAGATAGCCCTGCAGGAAAACCTGGTGGATGCACCACAGTTTTTGAAAGATGGCCAGGAAGTGGGTGTATTATTCAATACCGAAACGGAGCAACCGATGAGTGTGGAACTGCCCGACAAGATTGTGGTGCAGGTAACCTACACAGAACCCGGTTTGAAAGGTGATACGGCTACCCGCACATTGAAACCTGCCACCGTTGAAACCGGCGCTACCGTGAATGTGCCATTGTTTGTCAATGAAGGAGAACTCATCCGGGTGAATACCAAAACGGGTGAATATGTTGAACGAGTAAAAGAATGATTTTGTAAACGATAAAAAATGGCCCAAAATCACCCGGTTTTGGGCCATTTTGCCTCATTTTGGGCTTGTTTAGCCCTAAAACCCTCAAAAAAGCTTTAAAAACTGACTTTGATTTACCTAACTTAGCCCCTCCCGGCGGCGGGCTCTTTCTAAACCAAAACGTCTTTCAAAATTGAAAAACATGGACTTCAAGCAAATACAGGAATTGATCAAAATGATCAATAAATCCAATATTGGCGAACTGACCGTTGAGCAAAAAGATTTCCGCATCACCATCAAGCAAAAAGAAGAGCATGTTACCCAGGTAGTGGCTGCAGCACCCGTTCAGGCTGCCCCCGTGCATGTGGCGGCACCTCAGCCGGCTGCACCGGTTGTTCCTTCAACCTCTCCTGCGGCTGAAAAGCCCAGTGCTGCTGATGTGCCGGCGGGAAATCTTATCACAGTGAAAAGCCCGATGATCGGCACTTTTTATCGGCGTCCTTCGCCTGATAAGCCCAATTTCGTTGAAGTAGGTACTGACATCAACCCCGGCCAGGTGGTTTGTATTATAGAGGCCATGAAACTCTTTAATGAAATTGAAAGCGAAGTAAAGGGTAAGGTGGTGAAAATTTTAGTGGATGACGCTTCTCCGGTGGAGTATGATCAACCACTGTTCCTCGTAGAACCTGCATAAAAAGTTCATTGTCCATAGTTGATAGTTCATTGTAAAAAGCCTTGAACCATGAACCATGAACTTCTCATTTCAAATCAGATCAGATGTTTAAAAAGATACTAATAGCAAACCGAGGCGAAATTGCCCTTCGTGTGATCCGCACCTGCCGTGAAATGGGGATCAAAACGGTAGCTGTTTATTCCACTGCCGACAGGGACAGCCTGCATGTAAAGTTTGCTGATGAAGCCGTTTGTATTGGTAAAGCACAGAGCAGCGATTCTTATCTTAATATTCCGCATATTATGGCTGCGGTGGAGATCACCAATGCTGATGCAATTCATCCAGGCTACGGATTCCTGGCAGAGAATGCAAAGTTTGCAAAGATCTGCAACGATCATGGCATCAAATTCATTGGCCCCACACCGGACATGATCAATGCCATGGGAGATAAGATCACTGCAAAGGAAACAATGATCAGGGCCGGAGTGCCGGTGGTGCCGGGTGGCGAAGGTTTGCTGCAAAGTTTAGATGAAGCCAAAAGTCTCGCCAGGGATATGAATTATCCGGTAATTTTGAAAGCTACAGCCGGTGGTGGCGGTAAAGGGATGCGCATTGTGTGGGAAGAGGCCGAAATGGAAAGGGCTTACAACACGGCCAAAGCAGAAGCTGCGGCTGCGTTTAAGAACGATGGCATTTACATGGAAAAATTTGTGGAGGAGCCACGGCATATTGAGATACAGGTGGCAGGTGACCAATATGGCAGTGTTTGCCACCTGAGCGAAAGAGATTGCTCCATACAGCGGCGCCATCAGAAACTGGTGGAAGAATCACCTTCTCCTTTTATGACCGATGAGCTGAGGTATAAAATGGGTGAAGCTGCCAAGAAAGCAGCGGCAGCGATCAACTATGAAAGTGTGGGAACCATCGAGTTTCTCGTGGACAAGCACCGCAATTTTTATTTCATGGAAATGAACACCCGTATCCAGGTAGAGCATTGTGTGACAGAGGAAGTGATCAACTTCGATCTTATCAAAGAACAGATCAAGATAGCGATGGGAGAAAAGATTTCCGGTAAAGATTATTTCCCCGAAATGCATTCCATCGAATGCCGTATCAATGCCGAAGACCCGTATAATGATTTCCGTCCTTCTCCCGGCAAGATCACCGTGCTGCACCAGCCGGGCGGACATGGGGTGAGGGTGGACAGTCATGTATATGCCGGTTATGTCATTCCTCCTTATTATGATTCGATGATCGGCAAACTGATCACCGTGGCACAAACCAGGCAGGAAGCCATCAACACTATGCACCGGGCCCTGAGCGAATATGTGATCGAAGGGGTGAAAACAACTATACCTTTTCACCTGCAGCTGATGAAAGATGAACGTTTCATCTCCGGTGATTTTAATACCAAGTTCCTGGAAGGTTTTACGCTGCTGTAGAAGTAATTTACTTACTCAGTTGAAAAGCCAGGATGCTGGCAAAATTGCCCTGTTGTAGCTGAGTTTCATCCTCACGGTGATGCTGACATTTACCTGCCCGGTTTCTTTATTGTCTTCCCACATCAGCATTACAGGGGCAAGGGCATGAGTGGGCACAAAATAGTTCAGCCAGGCACTTGTCACTTCTTCTCCGGTTTTTTTTTCCTGGTAATTACTTTTTGAAAAATGTCGGCTGATATTTTTGTGTATTCGTTCAAATTCTTTCTTTATGTCTTTCAAACCAGCTGCTGAATGCCCGTTAACAGCTTCGATGCGGTAAATAAAAATAGTATCTTTCAAATCTGCCGTATCGGAATAATTCACCTCCGTTTCTGCCAATAGTATCTCAACCTTTTCCGGTTTAATGAAAAAAGGATTGTGTGCATTGTATTGCCCGGAAAAAAAGAAAAAATTACTGTCTGATCTTTGCAGGACCTCCCTGTTTTTAACAGAGGGATCATTCAACAGGTGTTTAAGAAAACTGCTGAACTCCATGACAAATGGATCGGAACGGAAATATTGCTTTGTCACTTTTTTCACCGCATCCTGGCCAAAGGAAGAAAAACATGAGAACAGTAAAAGGAGTAAGTAAATTTTTCTCATGATCAATAACAACGATAATATGTAATGAAAATACTAAAAGACTCCAACCGGCAGAAATCTGTGATGTTAAAAAATGCTTTTAATCCATTTGAAAATGGCGCTGTCCCAGCCCAGCATTTTGAAAGCGGTATAGAAAAGAATGACGGCAAAAATCTTTTTTAATGTTTCAGTGTCTATAGCCAGGGCAAGTTTACTGCCAAAGTATGCACCCGCAAAAAAAGATATGCAAAGAAGGCCTACTACTTTCAGGTCAACGGGTGTTCCCATCTTCTGACATTGGCTGTAATAATAAACTGAAGCAAGGATTACTACCGGCAAAGTGAGAACGGCAAGTGAGGTTCCCTGTGCCTGGTGCTGGGTATAGTTCAGAAAAAATACAAGGGCCGGCACCATGATGATGCCGCCGCCGATCCCCACCAGGCCGCTAAGCATGCCTGCTGCCAGCCCGATGAAAAGTACCAGCAGCACTATTTGTAAAGTCATAGTATGTTGTTGTGGTTGGTTCATTCCTTGCGGATATAGTTGTCTTTGTAAAATGTAATGGCATCACTGATGATTTTGCAGGCAGTATCCTTGTCCTGGAAATTATCAATTTCCACTTTTTTGTTCTCCAGCACTTTGTATTGCTCAAAGAAATTGCGCAATTCCAATAAAAAATGCTGGGGAAGGTCTTCCATTTTCTGGTAGTGATTCACCGAAGGATCTTTAGCCGCCACGGCAATGATCTTATCATCCATTTGCCCCTGGTCAATCATTTGCATATTACCGATCACTTTGGCCTCAACCAGGCAAAGCGATTGGATGGCCTGGGAGCAAAGCACCAGGATATCAAGCGGATCATTGTCCTGTCCCAGTGTTTGCGGAATGAAACCATAATTGACAGGATAATGAAACGAAGAATAGATCACCCTGTCTAATTTCAAAAGCCCAGTAATTTTATCTACTTCGTATTTGGCCCTTGATCCTTGCGGTATTTCGATAAGAGCATTTACAATTTGCGGAGCTTTGTCACCGTAATAAGCCCCGTGCCAGGGATGATGAACAGTGAGCATAGGAATGATTTACAGGTTTCAGCCTGTAAGTTAGCAACAATAAGAACAGCATCAGCGGACTATCTTCATGCCGGCAAATGTGGCAAGAAGACCAAGTAATACACTGGCGGTGATATAGAGAAGAAAAATGCCGGTCTTGTTTTCTTTCAGCAGGCCGATCCCTTCGAGGGTAAAAGCAGAAAAGGTGGTGAATCCCCCGCAAATGCCTGCCATCAGGAATAGCTTCCAGTTTTCATTTGCTGCAAAACTTTTGAAAGAAATTCCCCATAGCATGCCGATCAGCAGGCAACCGGAAATGTTCACCACAAAAGTGCCCCACGGAAAATGAGAGGGATATAAAGCAGTAAGCCATCGCTGGCAGAGATAGCGGGCCATACTGCCCAGGCCACCGCCCAGCCCAACCAGCAGTACATGATTGATCATCGCAGGCTGTCCGGTTTGTGTTTGAATATGTATTTGAAATCTATCAGCCATTCATCGCCCTGTTTCACCACTTTCAGCGAATCTTTCTGGTTGCGGTAGGTATTGGCATAATAGACAATGCTGGTAGAATCATCCACTTTTCGTGTTTCATAAATTTTGATGGAAGCACCTTTGTATTGATTCTTGTCTTCTGGACTCATTCTTTCTTTATAGAGCCTTTCTGATGCTTCAAGATCCTGTAGGTTCAGCGAATCGGGGAGCAACATTTTTCTGGCTTTTGCAAAGTCTCCATCCAGTGCAGCCCTGATAAACGTACGGGCAGCATCTACATCATTTTCTGCTTTTCCGTTAAGTTGTCTGTCAGGTTCCTTGCAGGCAATAAAAAAAATAATTATTGCCAATGCCGTGATGATGCTTGTTTTCATAAGCACAAAATACAAAATCTTTATTTCGCCGGCTGCTAAAAAAACAAAAGCCCCCTACGGGAGCTTTTGGTAACTGTGCAAATATCTGTCGTTTATTGTTTCAGCTTTTCAAGTGCCTTCATGGTTTCTTCCATTTTCTTGGGGTCAATGGTCTTCATCATGCTGTCAGCCATTTGCAAACTTTTTTTGATATCATCTGAGTTGAAATTCGGAAGGGTATCATTTTCATCCCCACCTTCATTATTATCAAACATGTTTTGTTTTTTAGCCTGGTCCATTCCCATCTTCATCAGGGTACTCATGCTGAAATCAACTTTCCAGGCACCGTCTTCCTTTTTCAGCGGGAAATCAAACTGGGTGCCTTTTGTTTTGTGTTTGAAAGGAACAAGGGCTGTTTCACCGTCAATCTTTGCATCGCCGATCTCTACATCTTTGAAACCCTCAGTTGGATCTTCCTCTTTTGATTCAGCACCGGGCATATCTTTGAATTTTTCTGCCATCTCCATTCCTTTTTTCATCATATCGAGTGCTGATTTGCTGTCTTTGGTGGCTAGTTTGGCTGCACCGTCAAGATCTTTTTTGGCCATTCTTTCAAAAAATTCCTGGAGTACGGCTTTGGGATCTGCATTGCTCATACTGCCGCCGCCACAGGCTACCAGCAGGGCTGCTGCAATGCTCATCAATAAGGTTTGAAACGTCTTTTTCATGTCAATGGTTTTTTGATTGCAACAAATGTAGGATTTCCCTTCATACGAGAAAGAATTTTACCGGCCCAGCTCAACTCTTTTTATCAACAGGGTACGTCCATTCAGGTAAAGATCATCGGGTGTGATGCCATAGGGCCATTCACGGGGGGCAATTGTTTGGCTCAGCGGAACCAAAAGCGACCGTTCAAGACACTTATAGACGAATTCTGAACAATACATCACATCATCAGACAGCATGTTGAAATACAAATCAAACTTTAATCCTGCAGCATAGTGCCGCCGGATAATGGTGGACAGAGAATCCAATTCCGGTTTAGAAAGTTTATACCTGTAAACAGCGAACCTGTCAGCATCAGGCACCTCACAAAAAACCTCCACCGGGTCACGCCTTAATTTCTGGCTGGGGTTGAAGTTGCCGCCGATAGCATGATAAACAAAAGCCGTATCATTTTCTATCAGCACCAGCCCGCAATGTGAAAAAGAAGTATCCACCCGGTTCATGCTGCGGGCTGCCTGGCTCACCTCATCGGTGCCGCTGCGGAAAATAAGATCGCCACTTTGCAGCAAAGGTTTCACTTCTGCAATTGCTTCCTGGTATTGCTGCAATGCTGCTTCGGACGGAGTATTTTTTTTACCGGCATCCTGGCAAGCCACACAAAAAAGTAAAAGGCAGCTGCAAAGCCACCTTTTGAAACCGTCCATATTTAAATACATAAGTTGATTCCTCACTACTCATTCTCCTGCCGGCCCTTTTCTTTATCATAAGCCTTGATGATCGCTTTCACCAGGCGATGGCGTACCACATCTTCTTCATCTAATTCTATGTGGCCAATACCATCTACGTTTTTCAGGATGCGGACAGCAGTGCTTAATCCGCTTTTCTGGTTCCTGGGCAGGTCCACCTGTGTCACATCACCCGTGATGATGGCTTTGGCATTGGCGCCGATACGGGTAAGAAACATTTTCAGCTGCAGGTCAGTGGCATTCTGCGCTTCATCCAGCAGAATGAAAGCATTGTCGAGTGTTCGTCCACGCATATAGGCCAGCGGTGCGATCTCGATCACCCTTGTGCTCATATAATAGCCTAATTTATCGGCTGGAATCATATCATCAAGGGCATCATACAAAGGCCGCAGATAAGGGTCAATCTTTTCTTTAAGGTCGCCGGGAAGAAACCCTAGACTTTCACCGGCTTCCACGGCAGGTCTTGTCAGCACAATTTTTTTCACCTGTTTATTCTTCAAAGCTCTTACAGCCAAAGCAACAGCGGTGTAGGTTTTACCGGTTCCGGCCGGACCAATGGCAAAGATGATATCATTCTTCTCGGCCATCTGCACCATTTTCTTTTGATTGGCGGTTCTGGCACGAACGGATTTACCGTTAGGACCAAACACCAGCACATCATTGGGATTTCTTTCTTTGAAATTGTCAATGGTCTCTGCATCATCGCCGCCTAAAACCTGCTCAAAATAATTTTCACTCATGTGGCCATTCCTTTCAAGGTAGGACACGATCAGTGAAATTTTTTCCCGGGCAGATTCTACCTGTTCAGGTGCGCCGCTCAGTTTGAGCTGGGTGCCCCTGGAAAGAATCTTAAGTAAAGGGAATTTCTTTTTGAGGATGTCGAGCTTGCCATTGTTTACACCGAAGAACTCAATAGGGTTTACGGTTTCGAGGTTGATGATAGTGTCGGTCAATTCGCTTCAGTTTTAAAAGGCTCTCCTCCGACTGTAACCAGTGGCGGGGGCTAAACCAATTTTCACAATACCGGCAGAGGGTGGTTCCGGATTAGCATACGTCTTCTGACCATTTTCAGAAGCTTGCCTGAAACCTGTCAGGCTTACCCTTCTTTTCCAAATATAATTGATTGAAACTGATACATCCTAAAGTTACTTATTCACAGATGTGAATACAAATATGTAGCTGGAAAATTTAGTTAATGATTTTTTCATTACACAGCAGGTGACTACGATCATATCGCTTGCTGTGCAATGTCAGTAAAGCAACAAAAGCAAAAATGATATTTTTGGTTTATGAAAAACGAAACAAAACCAATCAAACGCAGTCCGCAACTGGCACCGCTAAGCCGTGAACATCATGATGGACTTCTTTTTGCCTGGAAGATCAGGCAGGGTTTAAAGAACGGAACTTCTTTTTCCAGACTAAGAGAATACACTGTGTGGTTTTGGAAAAACCATATTAAACCGCATTTTTTCCAGGAAGAAAAGATTCTGCTTCCTTATATGCCGGCAGATCATCCCATGGCACTACAACTGAAAAATGAACATGCACATATCCGTGAACTGATCCTGCAACTGGATAAAGATGCCGACACACAAAGTTTTACCATTCTCTGCGACCTGCTGGATAAACATATCCGTTTTGAAGAAAGGGAGTTGTTTGCTTTTTTAGAAGGAACACTTACTCCGGAACAATTGGATGAAATAGTGCCCCAACTGGAAGCACACCCCACCAGCTGCGGCACATGGCCGGATGAGTTTTGGGTAAGAAAATGATCATGCCGGTATAAATGGTTGATTCTCCTCCGTATTTATAGCTACTTTTGCAGCGTTACACCAGGCAGGCGCTGCTTATTCCTGTTAAATAAGTTTGAAAAGATACAGGAGTCCGGTTACTGCAAAAGATAATTGCAATTTTTACAGGCAAAACAGTACCCGGTTCATGAACTGGAAAAAGATCATCCTTATCTTATCAATTATCACAGCTTTTAACACAGGAGCTTTAGCACAATACTATAAGGTTTCCGGCATTGTCACCGACAGCAGCAAACAACCGCTTGGCCTGGCCAGTGTGCAGGTACGGGAGCGGAATATCGGCATTCTCACAAAAGAAGACGGCAGTTATGAATTCCAATTGGAAAGGGGCAAGTATGATATGCTCATCAGCATGGTGGGGTTCAAACCCAAACTCGTCACCCTTCTCATTACCAATGCCGATATTACAGAGAATGTGCTGATGGAACTGGATGATGCGGCCAATCTGGGCGAAGTAGTGGTGAAAGCAAAACTGAAAGACCGGGCCGAAGAATATATCCGCAATGTGATACGCAATAAAGAAAGCCTGTTGGCTGCAGCAGGAAATTATTCAGTTGATATGTATGTGAAGGCGGTGCAGCAGGACTCAATCGCTAAAAAAACAAAGCCTGCAGAGCTTCCGGTAGGTGAAGTGGATTATGATGCCATTGCAATGGCCGAAATTTCGCTTCGCTATGATAAAGGTTCGGGTGACCTGATGAAAGAAGAAAGACTGGGTGTGAAAAAAAACGGCAATACAGAAAGTCTTTTCTATCTCACCTCCACCGATGGTGATTTTAATATTTATAATAACCTGCTGAAGGCGCCAACCATTTCTAAGATCCCATTTATTTCACCCATAAGCTACAGCGGCCTTGCTGCCTACCGGTTCAAAACCATAAAAATTGACAGGACAGGCCCCAAGAGAGTTTATACTATTTCGGTAAAACCCAGGCTGCTGAGCAATGCAACCATTGAAGGGGAACTGACGATTGTGGACAGTCTTTGGGTGGTGACAAAGGCCGAGTTTCGTCTTTCTGCAACGCACCTGCCCGAGTATGATTTTTTCGAGATCCTGCAGCAATATAGCAAAGTAAATGACAGCGCCTGGATGCTGGGGCGCCAGCAATTCAACTATTACAGCAAAGCGAAAGGCGGTCGTCGTTACGGGCAAACCACGGTTGCTTATTCTAACTATGAACTGAATAAGCAATTCAGGCGGGGATATTTTGGCAATGAGATCAGTGTTACATCTGTGGAGGCCTATAAAAAAGATTCTGCATTCTGGAGCACGGTCCGCACCGAACCTTTTTCAAGGATGGAATCATTATATACCCAGTACCAGGACAGCATGTATAAAATAAGGACCAGCGATGCTTACCTGGATTCAATGGATGCGGTGCTGAATAAGATCACCTGGTCCAAAATGCTTGTCTTTGGCCAGATTTTCAATGACCACCGCAAAGAAAGAATGTGGGTATTGCCGCCGATCACTAATTTATTTCAGCCTTTTCAGTTTGGCGGCAGTCGTCTGCAACTGGCGGCATCTTATAAAAGAACTTTTCCGTCGAGGAAAAATCTTTCTGTCACAGGTATTGTCAGTTATGGTTTCCGCAACAGTGATTTTAACGGCACCATTCAAATGGAAAGAAAATACAATCCCTTCAACCGGGGTTATTATAGCCTGGCGGTTGGCAGGGATTTTCAGAATTTTTTCTCCGGCGATGCCTGGATCAATATGCTGAAGCGGAGTAATATTTATCTCAATAATGCGATTGAACTGGGCCATGGCCTCGAAATTTTTAATGGCTTTTTTATCAGCACCCATGCAGAGATAGCTTTGCGGCGTTCAGTCGCAGATTACAAGATCAACGAAAATGTAGATAGCCTGTTTGGAGATATACTGGAGGATAACACACCGGTTGATTTTGAACCGTATAATGCTTTTTATACCAAAATAGGGTTGCAATACACTCCCGGTCAGAAATACCTGCGGGAACCATTGGAAAAGATCATCATCGGTTCCAAATGGCCTACGATTTTTATGAACTGGCGTAAAGGGGTACCGGATGTATTCAAAAGTGAAATTAATTTTGACTATGTGGAATTTGGTCTTCGTCAAAATGTAAAAATGGGGCCGCTGGGAACATTGTCTTATACGGTGAAAACAGGGAATTTTCCAAACCGCAAAGACCTGCGGGTGGTGGATTACCAGTTTCAGCGCCGGGGCGACCCGCTATTTTTCCAGATGCCGCATAAGGTTTTCCAGGCATTGGATTCCACTTTCCCGTTGTTTGAAAGATATTACCAGGGCAATTTCGTACAGGATTTCAACGGCTCACTCATCAGCAAGATACCTTTCATGAGCAAATTGAAACTGACAGAGATTGCCGGCACTGGATTTTTGATTGCACCGGAAAGAAACCTGCGCTATGCAGAAGTGTTTGCCGGAATTGAAAAAGTTTTTAATTCACCCATTAATCCCCTCTCAAGATTGAAAGTTGGGGTGTATGTAGTGGCATCTTTTGCCAATAAGTTCAACAATCCCGTGCAGTTTAAGATAGGTATAACCAGTTGGGACAGGTTCAGGAACAGGTGGAGGTAAATACTTTACTTTTTCTTTTTACTTTCAAATGAAAGTATTATTGCGGCTTGAATTCCAACCCATCCAAAATTTTTTGTTGTTTGTTGCATGAAAAGAGAAATTTCATATCCATATTTACTTTTGCCAGGAAAGTAAAGACCAGTCTTAATCTCACCCATTCCCCATAAGATAGTTTCACCTACAGTGTTTCGAAATGAGCTGCCACCTAATGATAACTGGGTAAAAAATTTTTCAGTGAACCGATGCCTGTGTCCAACGCTGATAGACAGAAATTCTGTTTCCAAAAATCGTTCTTTATTTCTGAACCTAACGACATCAACCTGAAAAGCTATGCCATTGTTTTGGCTAAGCATTAAGAGATACTCAGCATTGATATTGAGGGCAGGTGTATTGAACAATTTTGGGGAATAGGGGTAGCTGATCCCGAAAGATGTTGATAAATTGTCTTTGCTGCGTTGGCCAATTACAACTTGTGTAACAACGAGTGAAAGAGTAATATTTATTATAATTTTCTTCATTTACCACCTCGCCACAATCTTAAAATTCAGCAATCTTGGTGTCAGACGATTCGGCATCGTATAGGTGGTGTTGGAAAAATCTTTTATCAGCAAATAGGAAATAGTGTTGGCCCTGTCAATCAGGTTAAACACTTCAAGACTGGCCCAGATGCTTTCAAAATTGCGGAAAGGACTATGACTGCGGCGCTTGCTGCGGTCACTATCGAGCAATAAAGCACTGAAGCCCACATCAGCTCTTATGTATGGAGGAATTTCCAACCCATTCCGGTATTTCACATTATTGGGAATATTATAGGGTAGGTTTGAACCATAGATAAAGTTTAGGTACATTTTGAAATTCTTGTTCGTGGCCAGGTAGTCCTGGAAAAACATACCAAAAGTGATCAGGCGGTCAGTAGGACGCCGCACCCAGCCCTTGTTCAACGTTACACTGTCAATCGGTTCGTTCTGGTCGTTCAAAGTATATTCTTTGTAGGTATCACCTTCAATATCTTCTTTGGTTTTCATAAAGCCGAGGCTGATCCAGCTTTCGGCATCTTTTACCAATTCACCAAACAAACGCATTTCGATACCTGCTGCATAGGCCTTTGCTACATTCTCACCAAAATAACGGATGCGGACATTGTCAATATCATACGGCACCACATTGGTCATGTGTTTATAATAGGCCTCTGTTGTCCAGCGCATAGGCCTCCCCGCAATACCCACAAAATTGTAATCAAACCCGGCTACTCCCTGCCAGCTTCGTTGTGCTTTCACATTGGTATTGACAGTGCCGTCATATCTTCTCAGCTCCCGGTAAAATGGCGGCTGGTGATATGCCCCGGCAGCAGCCCGGAAGACAATATCTTTCTTTGATTTGGGTTTCCAGCTTGCACCGATACGGGGAGCTATAAGGAATTCTCTGTTCAGTGAATTATAGTTGAACCGCACTCCGGCTGTGAGAGTGGCTGAGCTGGCAGAACTTCCCAACAGGATATTATCCTGTATGTAACCGGAGATTTTGTTAATGCTGAGATCTGCATTTGATTTGATCACTTTGCTAAGCTCCAGCATATTCGGGTTGTAGGGCAGCGAATAGCCTGCTGAGTCCTGGAACTCCCATTCATTCAGTTTGTCGGCAATGGATGTGCGGTCAAAACTCAATCCCCATTGCCAGGCATGCTTGCCTTCTTCATAATTGCCTTTATGCGAAACATTCCAGTTTTGAATGTTCAGTTGGTTGCGGGCAAAATTGTGAAAGACACCGGCGCCCAGCGGGTTTACAATTAAACCATAGGTAGGCTGACTTTTATCAAAATCTCTTTCGCCAAACAGGTACATACCGATGATGTCGAGATTTTCTCTTTCATCATTTTCAAATCGGCTGGCCATCCATTTCATCCGGAACTTTCTGTGCACCTGGTTGGTAAATGAAACACCGATCATGTTGGTGGTATATTCATCCTTTTCCTGTCCTTCAAAGAAAATATCCACTCCAAGGTTGATGCTGAAGAAAGGGGAGAAGACAGAGGAGGTGAGTTGGCTGAATTCGGGTTTCAGTGAAAAGCTGCTTTTGGAAACATTGCCCAGCACTTCCGCCTGCCATTTATCTGATAGCTGGTAAGTGAGCAAGGCCTGAAGATCGGATGAGGAAGGAACATAGTTGCCCTGTGTTTCCTGCCGGCTCAACAAATTCCGGTTGCTGCGGTTGCGGGCACCGATAAGATAAGTGAAACGGTTGTTATGGCTGGTACCTTCCAGGTGTAATCCCTGTTCCAGTATGCCCACATAAGCAGAACCGCCAAAGCGTTTTGGTTTTTTATACTGAATATCGAGCACACTGCTCATTTTGTCGCCATACCTTGCCTGGAAACCGCCATTGTAAAAACTGATGTTGCGGGTCATTTCAGGGTTGATAAAGCTCAACCCTTCCTGCTGACCGTTGCGGATGAGGTAAGGACGGAATACTTCAAAATCGTTTACATAAATAAGGTTTTCATCATAGCTGCCGCCACGGACAGAATACTGTGAAGTGAGTTCGTTGTTGGAGCCAACAAACACTTTTATCAAACTCTCCACACCCGAAACAGCCGAAGGAAGGTTGATCACTGTTTTAGGGTTGGGTTTGATAAGGCCAACCTCCCGTCTGTCCCGCTGGTCAGTAACGATCACTTCTTTCAGTACCGTGCTGCTGCCTCTTTCCATGCGGATGCTGATGGTCTCTTCTTCTTCTTCATTCAGTAAAAAATTCCGTTGTTCCTCCGAATAGCCGGTATAAGAAAACACAAGAGCAAAAGCTCTGTCAGCAGGAACTTTAATACGGAAATAACCGGAATCATCAGTGGTGATGCCTGTTTGCTGTCCAAGAATGATAACAGAAACCTTTGCCAGCGGGTTCTCATTTTCATCCACCACTTTTCCGGATACATGAGCGGATTTTTTTTGAGAGAAAGCAATGGTGGTCAGCAATAAGCAGATAGCGGTGTGGATTATTTGGCGGAGCAGGATTTTCATAAGAGAATACGCAACAAGATACATATTGATTGGGATAAAACGAAAAGCTACCTGCCAATTAAAGTGCTTTCAGCTTCGCAATTGTTGCTTTCGGATCAGCCGATTTGAAAACGGTATTCCCAGCCACCAGCACATCAGCGCCTGCTGCAAGAATAGATGAAGCGTTTTCGACCGTCACGCCACCATCAATTTCAATATGCACATTCAACCCTTTTTCATCAATCATCCTGCGCAATTGTTTTATTTTTTCCAGTGTGTAAGGAATGAACTTTTGTCCGCCAAACCCCGGGTTTACACTCATCAGGCAAACAAGATCAATGTCATGCAACATATCATTTAGTTCAGCAACAGGTGTATGCGGGTTCAGCGCAACCCCGGCTTTCATACCCAGTGATTTGATCTGCTGAACATTCCGGTGCAGGTGATGACAGGCTTCTATATGCACGGTGAGAATATCGGCTCCTGCATTTTTAAATTGCTCCGTATATTTTTCCGGCTCCAGTATCATCAGGTGCACATCACAAATTTTGCGGGTGGTTTTTCGGACAAACTCAATGATCATCGGGCCAAAGCTGATATTGGGAACAAAGCGGCCATCCATTACATCGAGGTGAAACCAGTCGGCCTCACTTTCATTCACCATTTTACATTCAGCATCTAATTTCAGGAAATCGGCAGCGAGCAGGGATGGGGCGATGATGGGCATTGAAATGGGTTTGCGGTGCAAGATAGTTGATATGTTGAAAAGTTGACCGGGTCACAGGGTTCTCCTTTTCAACTTTCAAACTTGTCAACTATTTACCTACCCGATCCGCAGCCTCTTTGGCTTCTGTAAATGACTTGTCCAACCCGTAGGCTCGCTGGTAATTCAATCTGGCCTCTTCCTTAGCACCTAAAACTTCCTGGCTGCGCCCCATCCAGTAATAGGCATCGGCAAATTTGGGAGAAATGGACATGGCGAGATTGAAAACTTTATACGCTTCTTCAAACTTTTTCTGATCATAGAACACCCTGCCTTTTTCAATGTATGCATTCAAAAAGTAGTAATCATGCCTGATTGCTTCGTTGAACTGTTCAATGGCTTTTGACTTGTCGCCGATATTCGAGAAATATATGCCTTTATAGTAATAAGGCTCCGCCTGTATGCCTTCTTTATCGGCCCTGGCCAGCGAATCACACAAAGCGATCACTTTCGGGTTTTTATTTTCCGCATACTTAAAGGCAAGGTTGAAATTCAGTTCCGGATCATTAGGTACGAGATTGCGGGCTTTTTCCAGTAACTGAATGGCTTCGGGCAAATTGCCTTTTCTTTCCAGCAGGTCAGATTGGAAAATCATGACATCCGCCTGGTCTGGTTTAAGTTGCAGGATTTCATTACAGATTTTTAAAGCTTCATCTGTGTTGCCCTGTGCATCATAGGCCCGGCCAAGGCTGATGCGGAGCAAAATGCTTTCCGGTAAATCTTCAAGGGCGTTTTTGAGAAAATAAACGGCGCTGTCGGGCTTTTTCTCTAACCAAAGGTTGCCAATGGCGTAGGCATAACGTTCATCTTTTTTCAGTGACCATGCCTTTCTGAAATCAGCTAATGCCGGCTCGGGAAAATTATTTGTATTTAGTAAAACGGCCCTCCGGAAAAATAATTCATCGTTTCCGGTTTCTTTGCGGATGCTGTCGCTGATGGCTGCATAGGGAGGCTGGTTAAGAATTTCATCGTAGGGAGAAACATCGCCACCATCTTTGCAACTGCTGGCAATGATGGCGCAGGCGAAGAAAAGACTTGTTATTTTTGCAAACCTGTTCATTTGTCAAAACTATATGTTTTAGGGCAGAGGTATGACAAACTGCTGACAAAGCAGGTTGCCCGAAAAATTACCTTTGCCGGCACATTGAAACGTAGAAATATGAAAAAACTTATATTCTTACCTGTTGCACTTGTATTAATATTTTCGGCGTGCAACAATTCATCACAGATCGCACAAACCATTGCACCCGCTACCGATACACTGCGTTATCCGGAAGAAACGCATTTTAAGAATTTGCAGCAACTCACATTTGGCGGCGACAATGCCGAAGCCTACTGGAGCTATGATGGAAAATGGCTGGTGTTTCAGCGGACGAATGTAAAAGAAGGAGTGAACTGTGACCAGATATTTGTAGGAAAAGTGCCAACAAAACCGGGTGAAAAATTTACTTATAAAATGGTAAGCACCGGCAAAGGCAGAACCACCTGTGCTTATTTCACGAAAGACAACAAGCATATCATTTATGCATCTACCCATTTGGGAAGTGCAGATTGCCCTCCGGTGCCAGACAGGGCCAAGTATGGCAACAAATATATCTGGCCGTTGTACAGCAGTTATGATATTTTCATGGCCGATCTCAATGGCAAGATCGTGAAGCAGCTCACTAATTCTCCTCATTATGATGCAGAAGCGACTTTGTCGCCGGATGGAAAGAAAATGATCTATACCAGCACCAAGGATGGAGATATAGAGTTATACATCATGGACCTGGAAAGCGGTGCAGAAAAAAGGATCACCCATACATTGGGTTATGACGGTGGCGCCTGGTTTAGCCCCGATGGCACAAAACTGATCTGGAGAGCATCAAGACCTAAGACAGATGCGGAAATCAAAGAATACAAAGACCTGCTGGCTGAAAACCTCGTGGCGCCAACAAATATGGAAGTGTGGGTGGCCAATGCCGATGGCAGCAATGCAAGACAGGTAACAAATTACGGACAGGCCAACTGGGCACCCACTTATATGCCCGACAGCAAACGCATCATCTTTGCTTCCAACCATGAATATAAAAGAGGGTTTCCTTTCAATATGTATACCATCAATGAGGACGGAACCAACTTGCAGAAAATAAGCCGTGATTCAGGCTTTGATGCCTTCCCGATGTTTTCTCCTGATGGTAAAAAGCTGGTTTTCTCTAGTAACCGTAACAATGGCGGCACACGAGATACAAATGTGTTCATAGCAGATTGGATGGAGTAAGAAAAAATACGATTGCTACAATCCCCGGAACCTGTTATTTTGGAACAGAATTTGGGAATCCTTAGCCAGTTGCCAAACGTATTTACAATATGAAAACAATCCCCTGGTTATTTATACTGTTTTTTTTATTTGCCGGTTGCAGCAAAACCAGCACCACGTATGTTAATAACCCGGATGCACCCGATCATCTGCATAACCGCCAGGTGGGGGCCTCTGCCAATGAGTTGCTATCCGCAGCAAAATACACATCACTGAAAATAGAAGTTCAGTACATGCAGGGATACCAGCCTGATGCAGCTGCATTAACACATCTGCAGAATATGCTTGCCGGCATCCTCAACAAACCTGCCGGCATTACTATTATCACCAAACAGATAGCGGCTTCTTCAAACCCGGCACTTACGCTTGATAATATTATCAGTATTGAAAGAAATAACCGTACAGCTTTTACCAGCGGAAATGAACTGGCTGTTTACATTTTGTACACCAATGGCAGTTATACTGACGCCAATGTACTCGGGATCGCTTATAAGAATACTTCTGCTGTTCTGTTTGGCAAAAAGATACATGATAATTCCGGGGGACTAGGCCAACCAAGCCGGACAAAACTGGTGGCTACTGTAGCCGAACATGAACTGGGTCACCTGATGGGCCTGGTGGATATTGGGTCACCGATGCAAACCAATCATAAGGATGTGACGCATGGCAGCCATTGCAACAATACAAGTTGTCTTATGTATTATGCATCGGAAACGAGCGACATATTCGGTTTTCTTGTTACCGGGAACATCCCGATATTGGATGCAGCCTGCAGGGAAGATCTCCGTGCCAACGGGGGACAGTAACTCATATCAGCTTTCTTTTTGGGGTACTGATGCTGGAATATCAGATTTGATGTTGCCGCCCGGCTGTTGTAGTTTTGAACACCTAAATCAATTGCTATGTACAACGGTCTGCTTCATTTGCATAATCTCCTTCGCTGGGCTATTCTCATCTTATTGATCGTGGCAATTGTCCGCCATCTTTCCGGCATGAGCAAAAAACAAGCAGTTGATGCCCGTGATCAGCGGATTGATCTGTTCCTGATGATAGCGGCACATATCACCCTCGTGGTGGGTTTCTACCAGTGGCTTGCCGGGCCTTTAGGTCTTAAGCAGATTCAAAATACCGGGATAGGTGAAGTGATGAAAAATAGCGCAGTCAGGTTTTGGGCCATAGAACATATGATGGGTATGCTGATTGCAATCGTACTGATCACCATCGGCAGGGGAGCCGTAAAAAGAGCCACTGACTGGACAGCTCATAAAAAAGCATTCTGGTTTTTCCTTGTGGCGCTATTGATCATATTGGTATCTATCCCATGGCCTTTCCGTGAGGGTATTGGCCGGCCCTGGTTCCCGGGAATGTAAAAAATAGATAATCTCATTTTTAACCAATCAGCGCTGCTGCCACCTGCTGCATTTCTTCCACTGTGCCCACACTCAACCGCAGCCATTTGGTTCCCTGTTCAAAGGTCCTGGCGCCAATGATATTTTTTGATTCCAGGATGGAAGGAACATATTTGCCAAACGTAGAAGAATCAAAATAAACAAAGCTGGTATGTGAAGGAATATATTTCATGCCGGCTTTGTTCAATGCAGCATACAAAACTTCACGGGCCTTTTCATTTTCTTTTTTACAATAACTGATAAAGGCTTTATCATTCAATGAAGCCATAGCACCGGCTAAAGCGACTGCGCTGGCGCCGGCATTGGCCCAGGGTTGCAATTCGTTTAAATGCCGTATCGTTTGCGGATGCGCCAGTGCATAACCCACCCTGGCGCCTGCCATGCCATATATCTTGGAAAAAGTTTTGGCGATAACAAGATTGGGATAATCATTCACCAGTTTCGCCATGGATGGTTCATTGCTGAATTCCGTATAGGCCTCATCCAATAACACAATCGTCTTCGGAGCCACCTCTTTAATAAATGTTTCCAAATCACCGGCAGGTATTATGGTGCCGGTAGGGTTGCCGGGATTGCAGAGGTAAACCATTTTGGTGTCTGCAGTTATGGCTTCTTTCATCCGCTGCAGGTCGGTTTCTTTCTTTGCCGTAAGCGGTACCAATTTTATATCTAACCCGCATCGTTTTGCAGCAGGCATCCATAACCGAAAAGTAGGATCAGGCGCCACGGCATTTCCTTTTTGCAATGCCGCCCAGGTGGAAACAACACCCAGGAGTTCAGACGAACCGGCGCCGATGGCAATATGTTCTTTTGTGTGACCTGTAAGGGCGGCGATCTTCTCCCTCAATTGGGTGGTCACATCCCAGGGATAGCGGTTCGAAGTGCTTACGGCATCCATCATGGCTTTGCGGGCCATGCTGCAGGGGCCATGCGGGTTTTCATTTGAACTTAACTTGATGATGCCCGAAATATTTTTTTGAGAAATGTTTTTGAAAGCCTCCCGGGCAAACAAATCACGGCTTAAGCTAAAGGCGCCAATAGCCATTGCCGTATGTTTCAGCAGCTCACGACGTTGCATAAAAATAAATTTGATTGAAAGTTACGATAAAAGCAAAGTTTCTGGGAAAACTGTTTAGCAAGAGGTCGGTTTCGTATTGTCTTTTGCTGATTGACAACTGCAACCTCAATACCAATAAACAAATAACCCAATTCCTAACTCCCTCTTTTCCCTAATTCAATGACCTCACAATCCTTCATCTCTTTGCCATCAATTACAAACCGGATCAGTGTTCTCACTTTATGCCAGCCCTGCCTGCCTGCAGCCCCGGGATTCATATGAAGGCAATTTAGCTTATCATCATACATAATTTTCAAAATATGCGAATGGCCGCTGATAAATAGTTGAGGTTTATGCAGCAACAATTCTTTTCTTGTTTCGGGATTATAGCGGGGAGGCGAGCCGCCGATATGCCGTAGCAGAACTTTCACTTCTTCGCACATAAACACAATTTGTTCCGGAAATACACTTCGAATACCAATATCATCAATATTGCCATACACTCCTTTCAATCTCTTTTCCTCCTTTAATCTCTTAGCGACTCCTTCTCCAAAATCCCCCGCATGCCATATTTCATCGCAATTGTCAAAATGATTAAAAACCGCTTCATCCAGCCAGCCATGAGTGTCTGATATTAATCCGATCCGTGTCAAAAGGGTGTTGTAAATTTGAACGGCAATCTAAAATCAAAAATCTGAAATCAAAAATCAGGTTATGCCTTTCCACAGAAATTTCACATACTACATTGACAAAAGGAAATGGAAATACTATTTCCTCATGGTCTCTCTCGAATTAGGACAATAACAAAAAGTAATGCTGCCCAGGCCCGAAGCATGCCTTCATCAACTAATTAACTTATCAACTTTTCAACTTAATAACATGCCTCATTATTATAAACTCGGAAATATTCCGCACAAACGCCACACACAGTTCCGCAAACCGGACGGAACCCTCTATAGCGAGCAATTATTTTCTACCGAGGGCTTCAGTGATGATTATTCACTGCTCTATCATTGCCATCCGCCTACACAGATCATCAAAACAGAACCACAGGTAGATGTGAGTCCGCAGGTGGCCGAAGAAAAAATGCTGAAGCACCGCAGCTTTGAAGGATTTCATGTCAAACCCATCGCTGACTATTTACAAAGCCGAATACCGGTGCTGGTAAATAATGATTGCCACATTGTGCTGGCAGCGCCACAGCAAAGTATGAAAGACTACTATTACAAAAACACTGATGCCGATGAGATGATCTTTGTGCATGAGGGCACAGGCACGGTGCATACGCAATACGGCAAACTGCCTTTTGGCTATGGTGATTATATCGTGTTACCAAGGGGAACAATCTATCAAATAGAGTTTAACGATGATAAGAATCGCCTGTTCATTGTTGAATCATTCACGCCGCTTCGGTTTCCTAAACGCTATATGAGCCGTTTCGGGCAACTGATGGAACATTCACCATATTGTGAAAGGGATATCCGCCCCCCGCAGGAACTGGAAACCTTTGATGAGAAAGGTGATTTCCTGATCAAAGCCAAAAAAAGGGGAGTACTCTATGGCCTGCACTATGGCACACACCCCTTTGATGTTATTGGCTGGGATGGCTGTTGCTATCCTTATATTTTCTCTATTCATGATTTTGAACCGATCACAGGCAGAGTGCATCAGCCGCCACCGGTGCACCAGACTTTTGAGACCAATGCTTTTGTGGTTTGCTCTTTTGTGCCCCGGTTGTTTGATTATCATCCCAATGCCATTCCGGCGCCGTACAACCACAGCAATATTGACAGCGATGAAGTGATCTATTATGTGGATGGCGATTTCATGAGCCGCAAGAATGTGACAAGGGGAATGATCACCCTGCATCCTGCGGGTATTCCGCATGGCCCGCATCCCGGCGCTGTAGAAAAAAGCATCGGCGCCAAAGAAACAAAAGAACTGGCGGTGATGGTGGACACTTTCCGTCCGTTGATGCTGACCAAACAGGCATTGGAGATCGAGAATCCCAACTATGTGATGAGTTGGGCAGAGTGATGTTATCATCCTGCCTGCCCGCCGTGGCGGGAGTGAAACGAAGGATGGGCGGATTAGCAAAGTCATTTTTCCCCTGGGGTTTGAAAGGCCTTTTGATGGCCTTTCTTTTTTATTGCAAAAGTCTCCCGTTGGCCATTTCCCCGCTTTTAAATAGCTTCCCGTTTATTTACCGCAAATTCATCGGCTATGTTTCGTTCATTCCTTTTTTCTTTTTCTGCCATCATTGTTCTTTTATTTACCTCATCGCAACAAAGCCTGGCGCAGGCCGATAAGGCGGAAGCCGGCATCAAAGCCATCATGGAGCAAACACCTGTGATGGGGTTGTCCGTAGCGGTAGTAAAGAAAGGAAAGATCGTCTACAGCCATTCCTTCGGGATGAAAGACATGGAGAAAAATATCCCTTTATCAGATGAACATATTTTTCGCATTGCTTCTATCTCCAAATCCTTTTCGGCAACAGCTATTATGCAATTAGCGGAAAAAAAGAAACTGTCATTAGAGGATGATGTGAGCAACCTGGTAGGTTTCAAAGTAAGAAATCCCAAATTTCCTGAAACAATCATCACCCTAAGGATGCTTTTGTCACATCGTTCCAGCATCAATGACAGGCAGGGTTATTTTACACTGGATGCCATCAACCCGGATAAGAATAAGGATTGGGCAAAATGTTATAATGATTATGAACCCGGCACCGGTTATCAGTACTGCAACCTGAACTATAATATGGCGGGCACCATCATTGAAAGAATATCCGGTGTGCGGTTTGACCAGTATGTGAAGAAAAATATTCTTGACCGTCTTGGTTTATATGGCGGCTATTGGGTAGATGGCCTGGACAGCACCCGTTTTGCCACGATCTATGAATACAATGATTCATTAAAGAAATTCACTGCTTCTCCTGGTGCTTATGCACCCCGTCGTGATGAGATCGCTAACTATGTGATGGGCTATAGCACCCCTTTTTTTTCACCAACAGGCGGTATGAAAATTTCCGCAACAGACCTCGCCGAATACATGATCATACACATGAAGGAGGGACGGCATAAAGGGAAAAGAATTATTTCGAAGAAAAGTGCCCGCCAAATGCAGACTGCACTGTCTGAAAAAGAAGGATATGGGCTGGCTATTTCAACAACCACAAAACTCATTGACGGAAAAACAATGAAGGGACATACCGGTGTGGCCTACGGTCTGTACAGCGCCATGTTCTTTCATCCCGAAGAAAAGTTTGGATTTGTAGTAATCAGCAACGGCTGTCATTCCGGCTACACAGATGGCTATAATACAGTGATGCGAAAAACCATTGCCTGTTTGTATGCGAGTTTTATTGCTAAACCTGCTGATTAGTTTCCCCAAAGTTGTCCTGAAACTGCCTGCTATGCCGTAAACATTTATTACTTTCATTGAAAGTTTTTTGGGTATGGATAGTGTAAAGCTTTTTGATAACCGGCAGATACGTTCTGTCTGGAATGATAAAGATGAATCCTGGTATTTCAGTATTGTGGATGTGGTGAAGGCATTGACCGATAGCCCTAACCCGAGAAAATACTGGAGTGTATTAAAAACCCGCCTTAAAAAAGAGGGCAGCCAGTTGGCTACAAATTGTAGTCAACTGAAAATGCAATCAGCAGATGGAAAGTTTTACAAAACGGACGTAGCCAGTACAGAGCAACTGCTTCGTCTTATCCAATCCATCCCTTCTCCTAAAGCAGAACCTTTCAAGCTATGGCTGGCGCAAACAGGCTATGAAAGAATAGAAGAGATACAAGACCCCGAATTAAGCATTGACCGGGCCATGGAAAATTATCTGAAGCTGGGCTATAGTAAAGAATGGATCAACCAGCGGCTCAAAAGCATTGAAGTGAGAAAAGAACTGACAGACGAATGGGAGCAGAGAGGTGTTAAGAAAGGACAGGAGTATGCGACACTTACGGATATTATCAGTAAAGCATGGAGTGGGAAAACGGTGAAGCAATACAAAAAGCACAAAGGATTGAAGAAAGAAAACCTGCGGGATAATATGACGAATCTCGAACTGGTGCTGAACATGCTGGCCGAGGCTTCGACTACTGAAATCAGCAAAGAAAAAAAACCTAAAAGTTTTGAAGACAACAAAACGGTTGCTTTACAGGGCGGCACTATCGCTGGTAATACCCGGAAAGAAATTGAAGCGAAAACAGGGAAGAAAGTAGTAAGCAGGCTTAATGCAAAAGGATTAAAAGATAAAGACAAAAACAAAAAATTAAAGTAAAATATTATTACTGGATCATAAATGAATACCGGAATAAAAAACTACAACAAAGCACAAGCAGTTTCAGACAAAGCCATCTGTGATCTGCTTGCTGACACAATAGACAGTGTGCTGAAAGAAGCCGAAAGCAAGATATGGCATGCTCACCCGGTATGGTTTTTGGAGGGCAATCCCGTTGTTGGCTATAATAAACTGAAAGATTCTATTCGTTTGATGTTCTGGAGCGGTGCCGATTTTGACGAAGAAAGCCTGCAATCCGGTACGGGTAAATTCAAAGATGCATCTGTTCGTTATACAGATGCCAGCCAAATAAACATCCGTGATCTTAAACGTTGGCTGAAGAAAGCAAAGGAAATTCAATGGGATTATAAAAACATAGTAAAGCGAAAAGGTAAACTGGTGCGATTAAAATAAATGCAAAATCAATTGCATGTACCGGTCAGCAACTTAAAAATGTAAGCCCGGGGTTTAGTAATAATTATCAATCTCTCGTCATAAAGTAGAATCCCAGGTTCAGCGAAATCGTCTGCAGGTTCTTAACATCATTATAGTTAAATGCTGTATAGTTATACCGTAGTGAAATGTCAATGCCGTTTAGCGCATAGCTTTTAAATGCAATGCGTGTACCTATTTCCGGGGACACTGCAAAACGAATGCTGTTCCGTTCGTCCACCAATGTACCAAACCATTCTTCATAGGTAACCAGGTTAATCCCGGCCCCTAACGACACATAAGGCTGAAAAGCTGAGCCATCTTTAAACTTGCTATACATGGCCCTGGCCAGAACCGGTATCATCTGTAGCGAATGCGACTTTACCGCCGATATATCTGTTCCGGGATATGCATAGGTTTGCCTGTCTTTTTTCTGATACATATCCGAATAACTTCCCAGCAACCCCAATGAGATATTATCTGTAATATAATAACTATAGTCAAATGAAAAGCCCCTGAGCGAAATGTCATTTACAAAATTCTTTTTCAAACTGCCAACAGGCATCTGTGTGGATTGACGGATACTTACCATTGACAGACCTTGCTGCGAAAAACCAGGCGTCACCAGGAAACTGCACAATGCAAAAAACACTATTTTTTTCATCGTAATATGATTTAAAAAGTCTGTTATTAATTTCTCCGGATGTAAGGAGCTATATCAAACAACCCTTTTACAATGAGCGGTATTGCCTGCGGGTTAAAGATCTCTTCACCCCGGATGCTGCCGCTCCATAAAATGCGAAGCGAATTGCCGCTCGGATTTTTCAGGTCAATAATATCAATAGCCCAGGCTGATTCTGTGGTATTATAAAATACAAATTGTGTAGGCGCCCAGCCAAAACCGGGGTAGCCCCAGAAAGTTGGGTCCCAGTAACCATAGAAAGGATCCCACCAGCCATTGAAGGCAGCTACATTGGTATAACTGTTGTCAACCCTTGCTATACTGATCCCCAGGTCCGGATTATTGTTTATGGAGGTATTGCTGTATCCTCTTGATTGCAAAATTGACCTCACTTCCGAGATCATGCTTTGGGCCAGCCCGTTTGTTTCATAATTACCACTGCCCGGCCTGTTACTGATCAATACCACCGAATCAGGAATAGTTACAGTTAGGAAATTAGCATAATTTATATTGGCGTTATTACCACTGCTGATATAAACCCAGCTTTCTTCAACGGTGAGATTCTCGATCGGATTTTTTCTGCAGGATGCCATTAACAGAATCAGCATCAATGGCAGCATGGCAATTTTCAATCGTTTCATTGTTGCATGGTTTTATATTTATTTATAACAAAAAAAGGGCCAGCCGGATTGTAAAGAACCTGTTAAGTCCGGCAAAATAATGTACACGCAGCATCATTGCCGGGTTGCATGCCTGTCCATAACTGAAAGCGGGTATGAAAGCTGCTACATTCGCTTATTCATCTTCAGGTCATAACCCGATTTTACAGGGCTGCCTTTACTGTCTGTATGCTCCCAGGTAATCTTTGAATAATTAAAGGATACATGTTCGGTAGTCTCGCATTTTGGAGCACACTCCGAAGCGGATTCTATACCCGATATGATAACATCAGACAAGACGACACGGTAAGAACTTTTACCCTCAGCAGTTGTGATCTCCAGTTCGACTTGAGGGATGAATTCACCGCTGGCACATTTCTGCATCAGAATGGGAGTGGCTTTATCAACTTTTTTTCTGATTGTAAAATCTTTAAAAGTGACTTTGCCTGCAGCCGCTCTTGCAGAACCTGAACTGCCTTTTGCAGCACTAAACTCATGTTTATAACCTGTTAACTGGATCCAGTCGCGGCGGGCCTGGTCCTGCGTTTCGCCGGGGATACCGCTTATTTTCATAAACATATTTTGCCCGGCAGCCATCCCGCACACAAGGAGGAGGGGCATCAGCAGGAGATGCTTGGTTTTTTTCATGTCTGATTAGTTTAGTTGTATAAAAGGTAGGAAAATTATCTGAGATAATGATTTGCGAAGTCACTGATGTTGAAAAGCAGGAGTATTATTTTATCACTTCATCGGCCAGATAAAGCACCGATTCATAATTGCTGCCCGTTGCTTCACTCATCGCCATCTCGCAGGTTTTGGTAGATGAGTAATAACCTTCGTAGTTGTTTTGCTTCACTTCATGTGCTTCCTGAGCCGTGGCAGATGCTGTGAGTTCAGGAAACAGAAAGCCACGATCACCGGCCATGCCGCAGCAACCGGCTGAAGGAGGGATCATCACCTGCTCAGCAAAACGTGAAGCTATTTTTGAGAATTTGAATTCGATCCCCATCTTTTGCAAAGAACAAACAGGATGCAGCGCCACCGTTTTCTTTTTTTCTATTACCAGTTCTTTGGGTAAAACCATGTCGTGCAGGTAATCAATGCTGTCCATGATGCGCAACTGGTCAAACCTTTCCTGGTTTTCGGGAGTCAGCAGAGGCCGCAGGTGATGCAGTGTATAAGTGCAGGAGCTTACATCCATGACTACCGGGTGCTGACCATTACCGGATATCTTCCACAATTGTTCAACAATCCTGTTGGCTGTATAGTGAAAAGCCTTGCTGTAACCTTTGGATGAAAAGATCTGCCCGCAACAGGAACCCATGATCTTATCGGCAATAATGACACGGATACCTGCTTTGGCTGATACACTCAGAAAAGTTTCCATAACATTCTTTTTCCCTTGCGCTGCTTTACCCATCAATCTTGAAATGCAGGCCGGAAAATAAACTATCGCTGACGCATTTTCTCCTGTAGCATTTACTTTCTTCAACACCCTGAGCGATGGCGGACTGCTCAACTGGTTTGTCCATAACGGAAATGCAGGAATGATCTTGCTGATACCTTTGGTGAAGCGATACATGGTTTTCTTCCCGGTCAGTCGGTTGAAGAAAGCCCCTTTCTTTAGAGCTATCCTTGCGAGCAATTCAATGAGTTTGAAATTCTTTGCAACAAACAAAGCCATGCTGTTGGAAAAAGAAGAATGATTTTCCCTGCGCAGCCGCTTCACCAAATCTCCTGTGTTTATGTCAACCGGGCAGGCTGTGGCACAGAGGCCATCCACGGCACAGGTGTCGAGGCCGTCATACTGGTATTGCTTTAGTAGTTGCTTGTATTCTTTAGTTTCGCCGGATTCTTTGAATTGTTTTAAAGCCCGTCGAACAACTATTCTTCTCCGAGGTGTAAGTGTCAGATCACGACTGGGGCATTTGTGTTCACAAAAACCACACTCAATGCAGCGGTCCACTTCTTCTTCCACCGGTGGCAGGGGTTTCAGGTTTTTGATATGGACTTCTTTATCCTCATTGATAATAACACCGGGATTCAGCAGGTTGTGCGGATCAGCAGAGGCTTTGATGCGTTTCATCATCCAGTAGGCATCACCGCCCCATTCTGTTTCCACAAACGGTGCCATATTGCGGCCGGTGCCATGTTCGGCTTTTAAAGCGCCGTTGTATTTATTCACCACCATTTCCACCACTTCCTTCATAAAAAGATCATAGCGTTCCACTTCTGCTTTTGTATCAAAAGCCTGTGTCACCACGAAATGAATATTGCCATCTTTGGCATGACCAAAGATGATGGCATTGTCATATTCATACTTTTTAAACAGTTCCTGCAGGTCGAGGATGGCATCGCCCAATTTGTCTAATGGGAAGGCAATATCTTCCAGTAACACCGTTGTGCCGCTGGCCCTCACAGCGCCAACGGCCGGGAACAATCCTTTGCGGATCTTCCATAAAAAAGCAATTTCATTGGCATCCATTGTAAACAAAGGGGCATTGATGAGCGTTAGATCACCGGAATGAGACAGGAAATGATCTACTCTTGCCTGTAGCTGTTCCGCTGTTTTTTCCTGGAACTCGATCAGAAGGGCGGCTGCATTGGCAGGAAGTGTTTTGATATAGGGATCAACCCCTTTCATATTCTCCACGGCCCGTAGTGATGCCCTGTCCATCAGTTCCACCATTTCAGCGCCGGCTTGTATCAGCGGCTTTATCGCTTTGCAGGCAGCATAGATGTCGGGAAAATAAAGTAACGAAGTGGACTTGCAGGGAAGATCGGGAATGGTTTTCAATACTGCTTCGGAGATAAAAGCAAGAGTGCCTTCGGCGCCAATCAGCAGGTGAGAGAAAATATCCAGCGGATGTTCATGATCAATGAATGCATTGAGCGAATAGCCGACGGTGTTTTTCATCCCATACTTATACCTGATTTTTTCAAACAGATTTTTATCAGCAAGAATTTCCTTACGGATTTCCCTCAGCTCCTGAAACAAAGCCGGGCATTCGTTTTCAAATCTTGCATAATCCTGTTTTTGTTCAGTAGAGAACATTTTCCCGTCTGGCAGCATGAAGCGGATATGCTGCACCGTGTGATAGGAATTGTAATTCACCCCGCAGCACATACCACTGGAATTGTTAGATAGAATGCCGCCCATCATGGCGGTGTTGATGCTGGCCGGGTCAGGCCCGATCTTTCGCTGGTATTTCTTTAGGTACACATTCACCATTGCACCGGTGATGCCGGGCTGCACCCTTACTTTGTTGCCTTCATCTTCAACGGTTACTTTGTTCCAGAATTTTGAGAGGTCAACGAGTATGCCATCAGTGATCGACTGGCCTGATAAACTGCTGCCGCCGGTGCGGAATACAAGGGGAGTTTTGGTTTGATGCGAAAGAGTGAAAAGAGAAAGGATCTCTGCTTCATTTACCGGCTGCACCACTGCCTGTGGCAGCAGGTAATAAAAACCTGCATCGGATGCATACGAAACCCGGTCAATCAGACGGGTTTTCACCCTTTCGGCAGGTAATAGTTGCAGCAGTTGTTCCGGCAGGTTCATATTGCAATGTAATACGCTATATGATCAAGATAAAACGCAAAAAGCTGCAACAAAAAAAATTGATAAATTAAAATTTCAGCAACACATTCCCGGTTTTTTGCCCGCTGTTTACATAAGTAAATGCATCAGCGATCTGTTCCAGCGGATAGGTTCTGTCAATAATCGGGTGAAAGGCGTTTTTTGCAAATAGTTCCTGTAAAAGTTCAAGCGATGATTTGATATCCTCCGGAAGCGGGAAGACCATTCTCCTTTTCCGCCAGCGGGTGAGCAAGGGGAGATAAAGATTTTCATTACCGGGCCCGAGTTCTGATGACATATATTTTCCACCGGGTTTCAATATTTTTTTGCAAATACCAAATGATGATTTACCGACCGCATCAAGTACGAAATCATATTGCTCACCCCCTTCAGTAAAATCTTCTGTTTCGTAGTCAATCACTTTATCCGGTCCAAGGGATTTTATCCTTTCTACATTTTTTGTGTTGCAAACGGCTGTCACATGTACACCCAGGTATTTCAGTATTTGTACGGCTGCTGACCCGATGGCGCCGGTTGCGCCATATACCAGCACATGATGACCTGCTTTCATCCCTGTTTTGCGAATATAGTTCCAGGCATAATGGGCACCTTCTGGACTGGCCGCGGCGGTTTCAAACGAAATGCCTTTGGGTAACTTATTCACCCGGTCATTCGCTTTTACGGCGAGGTATTCAGCATGAGAACCGAGATTGGTATCATTGAAACCAAAAACCCTGTCACCGGGCTGAAAGCCGTTTACTTTTTTGCCGACTGCCTCTACCACGCCGGCAAAGTCGGTGCCGGTGCTCAATTGTTTTGGCTTGGGGAAACCCACAAAAAAACGGAAAATGAAAGGCTTGCCCCAGAGGGCCCCGCAGTCGGTACGGTTCACCGTAGTAGCATGAACCTTCACCAGCAGTTCATGGTCTTTTGGAACGGGTATTGGCACTTCCTGCACACTCAGCACTTCCGGGCCGCCATATTTTTTGCGGATTGCAGCTTTCATAAATAGAATTCAGATTGGAAAAATAAATCATTTGATCCTTAGGTATTAATATCTTTTTGCCGGGTCAAGGTTTGTGGATACTCATGATAAAACTCATTTCGGGGTTGTTCTAATCTTTTTTATATTCGGATAACTAAAACGAATTGCCATGCTGAAAATTAATCAACTCAAATCCGGCGACATCATCATGGTGAATGATGAAGGATTTAAAAGAGAGGGAACGGTTGTAAAGATCAACCATGAAGAAGGTAAAGCCCTTGTTGACAACGGAATCCAGGAATTCTGGTACGATCCCGAAGAAATGGAGGCTATCCCGCTTGATGAGGACCAACTAATGCGGCTGGGTTTCAGCAAAGAAGAGACTGAAACCGGCGGCATGAAGTATAAAAAAGACTCTTTTCGGCTGGTGACCCCCAAAAAAGGCGATTTCAGCCATATTGATATGTGGTGGAGGGAGGACAGGCGCCATTTCGGCGTTCCGCTGGGGGTGCATGAACTGCAGAATCTCTACCTTTCTATGACCAAAGTGCACCTCGATAAGGCTGAGACTCATTAATTATCCCATTTTTCTGACTATCAACGACTGTTTTCCACATAGACCCCGAAAAAGATTCGGGGTTTTTTCTTTTTTCGGGTGCATCCGCCTATCTTTGCAGCCCTAAAAATTGTATGTCGAAACAACCCCTTATTAAACAGGATGGTGTGATCATTGAGGCCCTGTCCAATGCCATGTTCAGGGTGAAGCTGGAAAATGGCCATGAAATACTGGCAACCATCTCCGGGAAAATGAGGATGCACTACATCCGCATCCTGCCCGGTGATAAAGTGGGAGTGGAGTTGTCGCCATATGATTTGACAAGGGGAAGAATCAATTTCAGGTACAAATAACAGCAGCAAGTTGAGAGTGGCGGGCCAATGGCTCAACACAAAACTTAAAGCTCAAAGCTTAAGAAAATGAAAGTAAGAGCATCCATTAAAAAAAGAAGTGCAGACTGCAAGATCGTTCGTCGAAAAGGCAAGCTGTACATCATTAACAAAAAGAATCCCCGCTTCAAGCAGCGCCAGGGATAAAAAAGCCAGGAAGACAGATAATCGGTAAGTCCGAAAGAATCTTCCTGACGTTTGAACTGTTTTATGGTCTTTCTGACCTGCGGACTTTCAGACAAACTAAAAACAACAAACTATAAATTAAGAATATGGCTCGTATTGCCGGTGTTGACTTACCAAAAAATAAAAGAGGCGAAATAGGTCTTACCTATATCTATGGTATCGGCCCTTCTACCGCTAAGTACATTCTTGACAAGCATAGCATTGATCGGAGCAAGAAAGTACATGAGTGGAATGATGATGACCTGAATGCTATCCGTAACACGATTACGGAAGAATTCAAAGTAGAAGGCCAGTTGCGTTCTGAAGTGCAGATGAGCATCAAGCGTTTGCTGGATATTGCCTGCTACCGTGGTCTTCGCCATCGTAAAGGTCTGCCGGTTCGTGGCCAGCGTACGAAAACCAACAGCCGTACAAGGAAAGGGAAAAGAAAGACGGTTGCCGGTAAAAAGAAAGCGCCTAAGAAGTAATAACGAATTGTCAATTGGCAATGGTCAGTTGACTGTTTTCATAGACCTGCAAACAATGAATCAGCGCCGGATCGCTTAACAGGTCAGCAGGAGGGTTGATTCAGTCTCAAACCGGTTAAAAACGTGAAGAGATAATTTTAAAACAAAGACTACCTCAGAACAAGAACATGGCAAAAGCACAACAGCAACAACAGCAGCTCAGCGCCAAAGCAGCTGCCAAGAAAAGAGTGGTGAAAGTAGATGCCTATGGCGATGCCCACATCTCGGCCACTTTCAACAACATTATCATTAGCCTCACCAACAAATCAGGCCAGGTTATTTCCTGGAGCAGTGCCGGCAAGATGGGATTTCGTGGTTCTAAAAAGAACACCCCATATGCCGCACAAATGGCCGCTTCAGATGCTGCCAGAACTGCATTTGATGCCGGTCTGAAAAGAGTGGATGTATATGTAAAAGGTCCCGGAGCCGGTCGTGAAAGTGCTATTCGTTCCATTTCACAATCAGGCATCGAAGTGGTGATGATCAAAGACGTGACACCGCTGCCGCACAATGGCTGCCGTCCGCCGAAGAAGAGAAGAGTTTAACCCCATCCCCTGAAGGGGAGAATGGGAATACATATTTGAGCCAAATTGGTTTCATTTTTAAAAAGGGTACACGATTGATTTTTTCAAAGCTTTTTACTGATCGCTGTACCGGTTTCTAAAAAAGCTTAAATGAAAGTATAATTATGGCACGTTACAATGGTCCAAAGACCAAGATCTCCCGCATTTTTGGAGAGCCTATTTTAGGCAATGGTAAATGGTTGGGTAAAAACAGTAACCCTCCCGGTCAGCATGGTGAAAAACGTAAGCGTAAAACCCTTGGTGAATACGCTTTACAGCTCCGCGAAAAGCAAAAAGCCAAATACACTTATGGTGTGTTGGAAAAACAATTCCGTAAAACATTTGAAGAGGCTGCCCGCCGCAAAGGTGTAACCGGTGAAAACCTCATCAAACTACTGGAAGCCCGCCTGGACAACACGGTTTTCCGGATGGGAATTGCTCCGAGCCGTCCTGCTGCCCGCCAGCTTGTTAGTCACAAACACGTAGCAGTGAATGGTGAAGTGGTCAACATTCCTTCTTACCAGCTTAAACCCGGTGACATTGTCACCATTAAGGATGGTAGTAAGGAGAGAACCTCTATCACCAGCGTAGTTCGTGGCAAGAATCCAAAATTCAACTGGCTGGATTGGAATGAAACTGAACTCAAAGGTACTTTCATTACGTATCCTGAAAGGGAAAGTGTTCCGGAAAACATCAAGGAGCAACTGATAGTGGAGTTGTACTCTAAATAATAGCTGTGAGTAATTAGCTACGAGCTATGTGTATTATTCTCGTTGCCCGAAACTCAAAACTCGCTGCTTGTTTTACCAATCATTTAAAAACCTAAAGAATAGAATATGGCAATCCTGAATTTTCAAAAACCAGACAAGATCATCCTGCAAAAGGCTACAGATTTTGAAGCTCAGTTTGAGTTTCGTCCGCTGGAGCCCGGCTTTGGTGTTACTATCGGTAATGCGCTGCGCCGTGTGTTGCTCAGTTCACTCGAGGGCTATGCAATTGTAGGTGTTAAAATAGAAGGGGTGGATCATGAGTTCGCTACTATGAAAGGTATCAGCGAAGATGTGGTAGAAATTTTCCTTAACCTGAAACAGGTTCGCTTCAAAAAGATCGTTGACCACGAAGTGGCCAATGAAAAGATCATTCTTTCCATCAAGAACAGGACAGAATTTACAGCCGGTATGATCAGCGAGGGTACACATTCCTTCCAGGTGATGAACCCCGACCTGCTGATCTGCACCCTGGATTCTTCTGCCCGTATGGATATCGAACTGACCATCGGTAAAGGCCGCGGTTATGTGCCTGCTGAAGACAATAAACCCAAAGAAGCTCCTTTAGGTTACATTCCCATTGATGCGATCTATACGCCGATCAAGAATGTGAAATACACCATTGAGAACACCCGTGTGGAACAAAGGACTGACTTTGAAAAACTGATCATGGAAGTTTCTACGGATGGCACCATTCACCCGGAAGAAGCAGTGAAGCAGGCTTCCCGCATCCTGATCCAGCACCTGATGATCATCACGGATGAGAATATCACTTTTGACAATAAAGAAGAGAAGAAAGAAGACCTGGTGGATGAACAAACCCTGCAACTGCGCAAGGTGCTGAAGACGCCATTGGAAGACCTCGATCTTTCTGTTCGTGCCTTCAACTGCCTGAAAGCTGCCAAGATCAACTCACTGAGTGAACTGGTGCAGTATGAGCAGGAAGACCTGATGAAGTTCCGCAACTTCGGTCAGAAATCACTGGCAGAAATTGAGCAGGTGCTCACTGAAAGAGGTCTGCACTTTGGAATGGACCTGGTGAAACTGGGGATTGACCTGAGTGAATTCTAAGAATTTGCTGATTAGCAAATATGCCAATGTGCCAATGAAAAGCACTGGCTGTTTATAAAAAGTAGGTTGTAATTCCTGACACGGTACAACCGAAGATTTAAATAACCAAGATTTGAATGTGAGCAATTATCACATTATCAAATTGTCAAATCAAAAGTCATGCGTCACGGAGACAAAATCAAAAACCTGAGCCGGACCAAAGCACACAGAGATGCTTTGCTGAGCAACCTGGCTTGTCAATTGATCCAGCACAAAAGGGTCGTAACCACCTTAGCCAAAGCAAAAGCGCTGCGGGTGTATGTAGAACCCCTGATCACTAAAGGAAAAGACAATACCACGCACCAGCGTAGGGTGGTGTTTAGCTACCTGCAGGACAAAGAGGCCATCAAAGAATTGTTTGGCACTGTTGCAGAAAAAGTAGCCGGCCGTCCCGGTGGATACACCCGTATCATTAAGCTCGGAACCCGGCATGGCGACAATGCTGAAACAGCCATGATCGAACTGGTTGATTTCAACGAGGTGTATGGCAAAGGCACTGCTGAAGCCAAAACCACCGCAAAGAAAACCCGTCGTTCTGGTGGCAAAAAGAAAGCAGAAGCAACCGATACAACCGAAGCAGCTGCAACAGAAGAAAAAGCCGCTGAATAGTAGCAAAATACCTGTTCATATTTCAGCCCTCGGTTATACCGGGGGCTTTTTTGTGATTTGACTTTCCGGGTGACGGGTAAATTTCATTGAAATGAAGTACTTTCATTTTCATTTTTGTTGCTTGCCGGATCAATTTCCAAAACGACACTTAATCATTTGTAATGGACCAGTCTTCCAACAGGGCTTTGCAGCAATTTCGTAACGAAGTAGGCGTTAAATTCCAGCTGTATAATAGCCTGTTCACTTCGCTGCCTTTTCACCGTATTGAAAAAACAGGTATTCTCTTGTCATTGCTTTCCAATATCTGCGAAGAAGGGTACAAAAAGAAACAAAGCCCGGCAGAGATCATTGAAGATTTTTTTACTAAACACACCACTTACACTAAGGAAGAGGAGCGTAACGACCTGCTCTTTCGCTTTGTGCAATATGTGGAAAGACAGGTGGTCTTGTTTGATGCGCTGGAAGACGCCGCTTTCAGGCAGGTGCATGACCTCAATGGTGTGGGTACGCTCAAACACCTGGAATCGGAAGTGATCAAATACAGCAAACAGGATGAGCTGGCGGCCAAACTGGAAGATTTTGCGATACGACTGGTGCTGACAGCACATCCAACACAATTCTACCCCGGCCCGGTACTCGGCATCATCAATGATCTGTCAAGGGCACTGGAAGATAATAATACAAGCCAGGTGAACACCTACCTGCAGCAATTGGGGAAAACACCTTTTTTCAAAAAGAAAAAGCCAACACCCTATGATGAGGCGGTAAGCCTGATCTGGTACCTGGAAAATGTTTTTTACGCTGCGGCAGAAAGAATCATCTCTTCATTCAAAAACCAGTTTCGTGATGCCATTGATAAGAGTAACCCTGTTATCCGTATGGGTTTTTGGCCGGGCGGTGACAGGGATGGCAATCCATTTGTGACCAGCGATATTACTTTGCAGGTGGCCGATGCATTGCGGGGGTCCATCATCAAATGTTATTACCTGGATGTAAGAAGGCTAAAGCGGCGCCTCACTTTTGACGGGGTGGATGTGCTGCTTTCCGATCTTGAAAATAAATTATACAGCAATCTTTTTATTCCCGGCTATAAAACTACTCTCACCAAAGACGAAATTCTAGACACCTTGCTGAAGGTGAAGGATATCATCATTCACCAGCACAACGGACTTTTTGTTCACCTCGTCAGCAACCTCATTAATAAGATCGAAGTGTTCGGGATGCATTTTGCTTCGCTGGACATCCGCCAGGAAAGTTCAGTGCATGGAAAATTGCTGGAGCAGCTCGCTGCTAATGGCAATGGTTTGCCGGTCCATTATGCCAGCTTCAATGATGCAGAAAAGATAAATGCCCTTGTTGCTGTTTCCGAAACTGCAAACCCGGATCTGGTTGATGACCCTGTATTTCGGGATACCCTTAAAGTAACTGCGGCTATCCGGGATATTCAGCGCTATAATGGTATCGAAGGCTGCAACCGTTATATCATCAGCCAGTGTAAATCTGCACTGAATGCAATGGAAGTGTACGGCCTCTTTCTGCTTGGTGGTTGGAAGAAGGAGGAGATGAATATAGACATCATCCCGTTGTTTGAAACAATTGATGACCTGCAGGTAGCAGCGGATGTAATGCAAACCCTCTATGCTAACCCGGTATACCGGCAGCATCTGCGACAAATGGGCGACAGCCAGACCATCATGCTTGGTTTTTCAGATGGCACCAAAGATGGCGGCTACCTGATGGCCAACTGGAGTATTTATAAAGCCAAGGAAGAACTTACAGCTATTTCAAGGCAACATGACGTGGATGTGATCTTTTTTGATGGCAGGGGCGGGCCACCATCGAGGGGTGGTGGTAAAACACATAAGTTTTATGCTTCGATGGGAAATAATATTTCTAATAAGGAAATACAACTGACCATACAGGGGCAAACCGTGAGTTCTAATTTCGGCACCATTGATGCGGCGCAGTATAATATCGAACAATTACTGAATGCCGGGATCTCCAATGACCTTTTTAATAAAAGGGAAACGACATTGAATGAAAATGAAGAGGCTTTGCTGCATGAATTAGCAACGGCAGGACTGGCAGCATATAAATCCCTGAAAGATCATCCGTATCTCGCTGACTACCTTTTGCAGGTGAGTCCGCTGCGGTTCTATAGTGAAACCAATATCGGCAGTCGTCCGGCTAAGAGAGGCACTGCTTCAGGGTTATCCTTAAAAGACCTTCGGGCCATTCCTTTTGCCGGTTCCTGGAGCCAGTTGAAACAGAATGTGACGGGATATTTTGGTGTGGGCTCAGCATTAAGAGAAATGGAGAAAAAAGGAAAGTTGCTGGAGTTGCAGAAATTATATCATCAATCACTTTTTTTCAAAACACTGCTGGATAATTGTGAAATGGCGATGATGAAATCTTTTTTCCCGTTGACCGCCTACCTGGCAAAACATCGCCAGTTTGGCGAATTGTGGCAGATGATACAGGATGAATATGAACTGACCAAACAATACCTGATGAAAATAACCGGGCAAACTGAGCTGATGGCCGATTACCCGGTCGAACAGTTATCCATACAAATGAGGGAAAGAATTGTATTGCCTTTGGTGACTATCCAGCAGTATGCCTTGACCAGGATAAGAGAATTGGATGAACAATTGATCCAGGCGCCAGTGAAAGAGATTTATGAAAAACTGGCTATGCGTTGTTCATTCGGGATCATTAATGCCGGGAGGAATTCGGCGTAATAAGAAGGTCATATCTGCTTTAATCTGTTATTTTTGCCACTCAATTTCCTGCTATGAGCAAAGTAAAAGTCGGCCTGGTGCAAATGAGTTGCACCAATAAGAAAGAAGAGAATCTCGCCAAAGCAATCGAAGGCGTAAAGAAAGCAACGGCCGGCGGGGCACAGATCGTTTGCCTGCAGGAATTATTCACTTCACTTTATTTCTGCGATGTGGAAGATTATGAAAATTTCAAACTGGCTGAACCCATTCCCGGGCCTTCAACCGAAACCTTGCAGCAGGTGGCCAAAGAACTTGGTGTAGTGATCATAGCTTCATTATTTGAAAAAAGGACACAGGGCATTTATCACAATACCACAGCAGTGATTGATGCAGATGGCAGTTATATGGGCAAGTACCGGAAGATGCATATCCCGGATGACCCGGCCTATTACGAGAAATTCTATTTCACCCCCGGTGATTTGGGTTATAAGGTTTGGAAAACAAAATTTGCTACCATCGGTGTGCTTATTTGCTGGGATCAGTGGTATCCTGAAGCGGCAAGAATCACCGCATTGATGGGAGCGGAGATATTATTCTATCCTACGGCAATTGGCTGGGCCACGTCGCAGGATGAAGCAACCAATACGGAGCAATACGGAGCATGGCAAACCATTCAGCGCAGTCATGCTGTAGCCAACGGTGTGCATGTGGTGAGTGTGAACAGGGTGGGGCTGGAACAAAACGGTGCGATGAAATTCTGGGGAGGTTCTTTTGTATCCAATCCGTTTGGCACCGTCATTTACCAGGCATCACATGATAAGGAAGAAGTGAAAGTGATAGAAATAGATACGGAGAAAACGGATCGATACCGGACCCATTGGCCGTTTATGCGTGACAGGAGAATAGACTCGTATCAGCCGATTACAAAGCGATTTATTGATGAAGAATAAAGTCCGAAAGACGGAAAGCCCGGAAGACCGAAAGCCGGTCTTGAAGGACGAACTTTATTTACTGAAAAAAAGATTATGCCATTTAAATTTGAAAAGCTGATTGTTTGGCAAAAAGCTGTTGACCTGTCTGATGTCGTTAACCAGGTAACGAAAAACTTCCCTAAAGATGAAATATATGTTTTGACTTCACAAATGAAGAGGGCTGCCGATTCTGTTTCTTTGAATATTGCAGAAGGTTCCACTGGTCAAACAAACCCTGAGTTTAATAGATTTCTTGGAATTGCTTTACGGTCGGCTATAGAAGTGGTTTGTTGTATTTTCCTAGCCAAGAGAAGAGGCTATATTTCTGATGACGACTTTGATAAGATATATAAAATGTGTGAAGAGATCTTGGTTATGATTAATGCTTTACGAAATTCATTAAACTAAAACAATTGCAACTCGAGAATGCAAAAGCTTTCTGACTTTCCGTCTTCCGGACTTTCGGACTTACTACCCAAACAACTCGGCTACCACTTCCCCGCTGAATTTGCTCCACATGTCGCCACCTGGCTGAGCTGGCCTCATAAAGAAGCATCCTGGCCGGGAAAGATCCATACCATTTATCCAAACTATGCACTATTTGTAAAAGAACTGACAAAAGGCGAACTGGTCCGCATCAATGTGGCCGATGAAGCCATGAAATTATTTGCGGTTGGTCATTTACAGGAAGCTGATGTTGATCTTTCCAAAGTTGAATTCTTCTTTCATCCTACCAATGATGCCTGGTGCAGGGATCACGGGCCTGCTTTTTTGATAAACCCCGATGCTGATATTAAAAAAGTGATCGTTGACTGGGGTTATAATGCATGGGGTAATAAATATCCACCATATGACCTGGATGATGTAATACCCACCTTGATAGGGAAACATTTTAATATTCCTGTTTTTCATCCCGGCATTGTAATGGAAGGAGGTTCTGTTGAATTCAATGGCAATGGAACAGTAATGACATCCACTGCCTGCTTGCTGAATCCCAACAGGAACCCGCATTTGAACCAACAGCAAATAGAAGAGTATCTCTGTAATTATTATGGAATGGATCAGGTTTTGTGGGTGGATGAAGGCATTGTGGGTGATGACACGGACGGTCATATTGATGATACGGTCCGTTTTGTAAATGAAGACACGGTTATTACCGTGATTGAAGAAAATAAGCAGGATGAGAACTATGAACTGCTGCAGCACAATCTCCGGCAATTAAAAGCTATGCGGTTGTTGAACGGGAAACAACTGAATATCGTTGAATTACCGATGCCCGATGAATTGATCTATGAAGACCAGCGATTGCCCTGTTCTTACGCCAATTTTTATATAGCTAATAAATCAGTGATCGTTCCCACTTTTCGTTCTTCCCGTGATGACAAAGCTTTGCAAATAATTCAGCAATGTTTTCCCGGCAGGGAAATTGTGGGCATTGATTCCACAGACATCATCTGGGGGCTGGGGAGTTTTCATTGCCTGAGCCAGCAGGAACCGGCCATTTGAACTAAGAACCCCATCGGAAGGTTTTAATATTTATACCGGCAAGGTCAAGCACACGATCGACAACAGTGGCAGCTACCTGTTCGATGGTTTGTGGTTTGCTGTAAAAAGAAGGGGTGGCAGGACAAATGACGCCACCTGCCAGTGTCACTGTTTCCATATTGCGGATATGAATAAGATTATAAGGTGTGTCTCTCACCAAGCAGATAAGTTTTCTTCTTTCTTTTAATATCACATCAGCAGCCCGGGTAATCAGATCATTGGAAACACCCGAAGCAATGCGGCCCAATGTGCCCATGGAACAGGGGATTATGATCATCGTATCATATTGACCCGAACCAGAAGCGAAGGGAGCCGTGAAATCTGTAGTGCTATAAAACCGGGCTTTGTAGTTGTTGTAGGATTCATCATCCAGTTCCGTTTTCCATACCTCACGGGCATTGGTTGTCATCACCACGGACAGTTCATTTACTTGTTCGCCGGCTGCCTGTAATTTATCGAGCAGATTTTTTGCATAAACAGAACCACTGGCCCCGGTTATCGCTACAACAATTTTTTTCATAAGCTTATAAAAAGCAAATCTGGCAAAAGTTCATGGTACAGCAACGTTTTTTGCGCAAACGTTTGCAAAGTTGTTTTGTAGTTTAATGGCTACAAAGTGTTACGAAAGGTAACTACACTTCATAAAGCCATGACATTGAGTGAGGTCAATAAGTATCGCTTCATCAAATAATTCAGCTTTCAGCCGAAAAAATGACCTCCAAATGTTTTGTGTTATCATAGAATTAACGATATTAGCCATGAATTTTCATAGGATAAGGTTTAATGGTTAATGGTTTTTGATTAGGGCCCCCCGATTCTCGTCGGGGGTTCTTTTTTATATTCCCCCAAAAAAAAGACCCTGCGGGCAGAGTCTTTTGTATCGCAACTACATTTTATTTCTTTTCTGGCATTAAAACGCTTTAGGTTTTTTAGCAGGCTGATTTGGTTTTTGTGTGTTTTCATTACCCATGGTTTCTAAAATCCAGTTGGTCATCTTGCTCCATAAATGAAAGGTAGTATTATCTACCGAGCCGGAGATGCCATGATTTTTATTCGGGTAATAGGCGCTTTCAAAATCAATATTGCTTTTCACCAGGGCTGTGATCATTTGTGTAGCATTCTGAAAATGTACATTGTCATCAGCTGTGCCATGTACGATCAGGTATTTCCCTTTTATCTGGTCAGTGAAATTGATCGGTGAGTTATCATCATATCCTTTTGGATTTTCCTGGGGTGTTCGCATATATCTTTCGGTGTAGATGTTGTCATAGTATCTCCAGGAAGTAACGGGAGCAACGGCCACCGCAGCGCTAAACACTTCATTTCCCTTGGTGATGGCCAGTGAACTCATGAAGCCACCATAGCTCCAGCCCCAGTGACCGATATTGTCTTTGTCAACAAAGGACATCTTACCTAGATATTTTGCCGCATCTATCTGGTCTTCTATTTCATATTTGCCCAATTGCAAATAGGTTTTCTTTTTGAATTCTTCGCCACGGTAACCGGTGCCGGTATTGTCCACACTCACGATGATAAAACCTTTTTGCGCCATCAACTGGTGCCATGCATTGACAGCGCCAAAACGGTTGCCCACCTGTTGCGATCCCGGTCCGCCATAGTTGCAAAACAATACAGGGTATTTTTTATTGGGATCAAAGCCGGCTGGCTTCAGCATCCATCCGTTCAGGGTGTCGCCTTTGCTATTGGGCACTTTGATAAACTCCGCTTTACCATAACCATATTCATCAATCACCCCTTTGAGTTTGCTGTTGTCATTGACATTTTTATTTAGCCGGGCACTGATATTTTTCTTTTTGTCTACTATAATATCAAACAGTGCTACCGATTGCGGGGTGTTCAGATCAGAACGATAATCATAGAACTGTGTAAACTGATCATTCAGCTCTGCCCGGTGCCAGGCTTCACCTTCGGTCAATTGATATGTTTTCTTACCGCTGAAATCTGTTACAAACAGGTTGCGGTCCATCGGTCGTGGGAAAGCCATGGTATAGAATATCCTTTTATTCACTTCATCCACCCCATTCACATCTGTTATCTCGAAATTACCTTTTGTAAGCTGAGTCTTTGTTTTGCCGTCAAGGCTGTACAGGTATAAATGACGATAGCCGTCCATTTCGCTGGTGAACATAAAGTTTTTACCATCTTTCAGAAACCACCAGTCATCATTGATCTCAACGAAGTACTTATTTTTTTCTTCATAAAGTGTGCTGGCCGCCCCGGTTTTTGCATCGGTCAGCAGCAGTTTAAGATGGTTCTGATGCCGGTTCATCCAGTAAACGATCAATGCATTGTCATCCTGTGTCCATTTGATGCGGGGGATATAAATATCACCCTGCTCATGCTGCGCCTTCACTGTTTTGTTGGCTGCCAGATCATAAATATGTATTTGTACAATTGAATTTTCATCCCCTGCCTTTGGATATTTATAGCGATAGTCTTTATTATGTGCGTTGTCATAGATCGTCATGTTATACTCCTTCACATGGGTCTCGTCAAAGCGGTAGAAAGCAATGTGATTTCCTTTTGGGCTCCATTGGTAGGCACGGGTAAATTCAAATTCCTCTTCATACACCCAGTCGCAGTTGCCGTTGATGATATGGTTCCATTTGCCATCGGTAGTGACAGGTCGGGTGCTGCCGGTGGCTATATCGTAAAGCAGGAGATTATTGTTTTTTACAAATGCAACCTTGCTTCCGTCAGGAGAGAAGGTCGGGTGTAAGATTTTTTCCGAATCCAGCTTCTTTGTTTTCCTGGCAACAATATCGTGCAGGTAAACTATGTATTTGGCAGAACGGCGGTAGATCTGTTCCCTGTCGGTCAGCACCAGCAATCTTTTTTTGTCATCGCTGAGTACATAGCTGGAAAGCGCAATAGGTTTGCCGTTTTCATCCCTGACATCTTCAGCTTTGACAATGCTTTCAATGTCTTCGCCACTAAAACCTGGAACAAATTCACCCCGGAATGTTCCTTTTTTATAGATGTCTTCTAAAGTGATGGCTTTTTTCTGTGCAAGGGTCAGCACAGGCAATAAAAAAAACAGAACAAGCAAATTTCTCATGTGAAAGTGAATTTTTGTGATGGTAAATGTAAAGCAATCATACCAAAGCATGACGTGCTGTAAATATAAAAGGGCTGCACAACAGCCCCTTTCTTATTCAGTTGTTGTTCATTTTTACCTGGTTTCAGCCATATCGGGAATGGCTTCCACTTTATATTCACCGGCATCCAGTTTTTGCTTGGTGGCGGAAAAGGCCTCCAGGGTTTTACGGATGTCTTCATCGGTATGCACTGCAGTGGGGATAAGGCGGTAAATGATATGTCCTTTGGGTATAACAGGATACACGACAATAGAGCAGAAGATGTGATAATTTTCACGTATATCCATCACCATCGCTGTGGCTTCTTCCACACCACCTTTCATATACACAGGTGTCACCACCGAATCGGTTTTACCGATGTCAAATCCTCTTTCTTTTAAACCATTTTGCAGTTTCAATGCATTTTCCCAGAGTTTATCTTTTAATGCAGGTTGGGTGCGCAACAGTTCCAGTCTTTTCAGGTTGCCGATCACCAAAGGCATTGGCAGGCTTTTGGCAAAAATCTGGGAGCGGATATTGTAGCGGATATAATCTATGATCTTCCTGTCTCCGGCAATAAAAGCGCCGATAGAGGCCATTGACTTGGCGAAAGTAGAAAAGTAAAGATCAATCTTATCCTGCACACCTTGCTCTTCACCGGCGCCGGCACCTGTTTTTCCCAATGTGCCAAAACCATGTGCATCATCCACCAGCAGTCGGAATTCATATTTATCTTTCAGCGCAGCGATCTCTTTCAGTCTGCCCTGGTCGCCAGCCATGCCAAACACCCCTTCGGTGATGACAAGTATGCCACCTGCTTTTTGTTTTTCTATTAAAGAAGAAGCTCTTTGCAGTTGTTTTTCCAGGTCCTCCATGTCGTTATGTTTAAAAACATAGCGGTGGCCGGGATGTAAACGCAAACCATCAATGATACAGGCATGACTTTCGGCGTCATAAACAATCACATCATGCCGGCCGCAGAGTACATCTATCAGGCTCACCATGCCCTGGTATCCAAAGTTGAGCAGGATGGCATCTTCTTTCCCTTCAAAAGAAGCCAGTTCAGCTTCTAATTGTTCATGGTAATTGCTGTTTCCACTCATCATTCGTGCCCCCATGGGTAAAGCAAGCCCAAATTTTGCCGCTGCATCCGCATCTGCTTTTCTCACTTCAGGATGATTGGCCAGACCGAGATAATTGTTCAAACTCCAGACGATCATGTCTTTGCCTCGGAATTTCATCCTGCTGCCTACCTCACCTTCTAATTTTGGAAAAGCAAAATAGCCATGGGCTCTTTCACGATGCTGACCAATTGGCCCGTAATGTTTCAATAGTCTTTCAAAAATATCTGCCATATTAAAAAAATATTACCTGTTTAAAACTGCGCAAAGATAAGGTTTTCAGCTATTTGCAGCGAATGAACTTTCTCCTGTTCAGGAGTTTGGGAATGAGACGGTTAGGCGATATGAAATAGCTGCCAACCGTTAGTGTTGCAGGATTGCTTTGTTTTTCATTTTCCCATCCATCTCAGCAGGCGATCTTTTATATCATTTTAATGTCCTGGCCGAATGCTTAAAATATCTTTGCCGTCCAACCTTTGTGAACCATTTTCGTTATTGCGTTAAACCCTGCTGATGAAATACTTCGTTATAGTTCTTCTATCATTATTCACTTCAATAAATACACTACATAGCCAGGTTGACCGGGAACCCCCACCTACCGGTACCGATATGGGAGCCATCAGGATCAAAGAAAGTAAATTGTACGGAAAGATACTAGACAGCCGAACCGGAAAAGGCATTGAGGCCGTTTCTGTTCAGCTCTACATCGTTGCAAAACAAGAAGGTCCGTCACAGGATTCATTGATCAGGGGAATGTTTACAAGGGCAAACGGAGATTTCAATTTTGAAAAAATTCCGGACGGGGTGAACCTGCGCCTGCTGATCTCCGCCATCGGTTTTGAACCAATAGAAAAAACAATTGAATGGACAGATGTTGCCGGCAATGAGAAAGGCAAAGAAAGAGACCTCGGCAATATCATTCTCGAACCGGCCATAAAGCAACTGGGTGCTGTAGTGGTTACTTCACAAAAACCTGGTCTTGTAATGGGAATAGACAGGAAAATATTCAATGTGGAAAAAAGTTTAGTGGCCAGCGGCGGCACTGGGCTTGATGTTATGAAAAATATCCCCTCTGTATCTGTTGATGTGGAAGGAAATGTGTTGCTGCGCAATAGTCAGCCCCAGATTTTTGTGGATGGCCGGCCCACCATTCTTACTTTAGATCAAATACCAGCAGACAACATTGAAAGGGTGGAGCTGATCACTAACCCATCGGCAAAATTTGATGCAGCCAGTGATGGTGGTATCATCAACGTTATTCTGAAAAAAAATAAACGTATCGGGTTAAATGGTATCGCTTCAGCCGGTGGCGGATTTCCTGATATCATCAACAGCAGCCTGAACATGAATATGCGGGAGGGGAAATTCAACTTCTTTGCCATCGGCGCTTTTAACCAAACAGGCGGAAGGGCCCGCAGCCGCACATTGCGGGAAAATAAACAAAGCGGGGTAGTACAGAATTATTTTAATCAATATACTACTGGAGAACGACTGAGAAGTTTTGGCTCTGTTCGGTTTGGAGTGGATTATTTCCTGGATAACCGCAATACCATTTCCATCACACAGAATTTTGTAAAGGGAAAAAACAGCAATGAAGAAGACCAGCAACAGGAATACCTTGACATCAACAGGCAGGTAACTTATTTTGGCGAACGTTTTTCTGACAGCCGTTCCCGGTTCAACCGCAGCAACACACAACTGAACTTTGTTCATAAATTTCCCCAAGACGCAGGCCAGCTGACAGCCGATATCAATTACAATGCAGGCAGCGGTATGGAAAACAGCGGCATCATGAATTTATATTTCCGTCCTGATGGGTCCGAATACAACCCGCCGGCAGAGGTGAGAAACAACGGGGATAACAGCAACCGGCAATGGACTTTCCAGGTGGACTACGAAAGCCCCCGCGGTGAAAACGGAAAATTTGAGGCAGGCGTCCGCTCTTTCATCAATAGCTATCGCAGCCGTTTTGATGCCTTTGCCGTCTTCAGCAATGGCTCCGAACAAAAATTACCTATCAGCAATAATTATAAGTACAGTGAACTTATTAATGCTGCGTATGTCACCTACTCTGATAAGATCGGTGAGTGGGGCTACCAGGCTGGATTGCGGGCTGAACATTCCCGTTTTGACGGTGAACTGGTGGACAGTGCCCGTAAGTTTGGTTATGAATATCCCAATAAGCTTCGCCGCATCTGGGATGCACTTTTTCCCAGCTTTTTCCTGACCCGGCAATTGAGTGAAGATGTGGAAATTCAACTGAATTATTCCCGTCGCATCCGCCGTCCCAATTTCTGGCAACTGAATCCATTTGTGGACATTACCGACCCGGTGAACCTGCGGCAGGGAAATCCTGCTTTGCGGCCGGAATTTGTGAATTCATTTGAATTCAATTACAGCCACAGCTATGGCCAGGGCAATAATTTTCTCGGCGTAATTTATTTCCGTAATAACCCCGGTGATGTAACCAGGTACAGTGACACCATCAGTGCAGCACAATACCAGCAACTGAACAATGCAGCGGTTGATCCCAATGCCATATTGAATACGTTTATCAATGGAAGAGTGAGCAACTGGGTTGGCCTGGAACTGACACTGCAGCAAAAATTAGGAGAGCATTTTGATATTACACCAACCTTTGACATGCAATACCGCAAAGTGAATGCCGGTGTAAATAACCAGGACCTGAGCAATGAAGGGTTCAACTGGGAGACAAAACTCATCGTTAATTATAAAACGCTGACCGAAAAAGCTTCATTCTTCCGCAATTTCAGTGTGCAGGCTATTGGTGAATATGAATCGCCACAGGTGCAGGCACAGGGCAGGAGCCAGCCGGAATACAGCGTTGACCTCGCATTCAGGAAAGATTTTGGTAAAGACAAAAAGGCTAATCTTGCCTTCAGTATCAGCGATGTTTTCAATACACTGCGTTTTGGTAATGTGCTCGATACTGAAACTTTCTTCCAGGATTCATTTTGGCGCCGCAATGTGCGGAGTTTTCGTCTTGTGTTTACTTTCAAGTTTGGTGATGCCGATTTCTCTTTCCGTCGCAACAGGGATAATGGCGGTGGAGATGATGATTGATGAAAGGATCTTTAGAGACATTGCAATGACCCGATTTCAACAAAAAGCACCCGCCATCGGCGGGTGCACCAGTCAGCCAGTTTGTGGTTACGACTATATTTTAAATCCAAGTGTGAGTAGTGCATTGCCGGCAGTGTTTCTGATATTAGCAGCCTGGAAAGGACTGTTTTGCAGGCGATAGGCAAAATGTACATCCCTGCCCATTGTATGCACATAGGCCAGGTCTATGAACATACCCTTGTTACGGTAACCCAAACCGCCGGTCAGTTGGAAACGGTTTCCTTTTTCACCGGCAAGATTCTTATAAGGATTACCATAGTAAGCTCCGCCAAGCCGCACCATCACAGTAGTGAATTTCAGCTCGCCACCCAGCCTGAAATTAAAAACAGGTTTATAGGCATTGTCAATGGCCCTGTTGAGTGATTTGAGGTAATTGCGGGTTCCTTCGCTGTCATCACCATCAGGATCAGTGGTGAATGAAGAAGCCCTGTAATTCACAAATTCAATATCGGCTGTGATAAAACCTTTTTGCTTTCGTACATCTTCCACTTCCCGCAGCACATAAGAGCCGCTGACCATAAGGCGGTAAGGGGTAAAATGCCAATAGCGGAATTCACCATCACCCACAAGGCTCGTTGAGTTTTGGTTCAGCCTGCCCTGGTAGCCTTCCGTATCTGTGATCACTTCTGCACTGTATTGGTCAGTCAGCCGGTAAAATGACGGTGTGTGAAACGCAAATCCGAGCCGGACCTGTTCTGTTGGTTTGAAAATGACGCCTAATTTCAGGTTTACACCTGTTCCCCTTGTGGTCAGGTTTTCATTGATAGTGGCAAAATCAAAGTTGTTTGTAGCATCGGTGCTGGCATCAGCTTCGGTGAAACTGGCTTCTCTTTCATAGCGCAAAAAAGGAATACCAAGTGTGGCGCCGAGATAAAGTTTATCATTGATGTTGCCAGCGCCTGCCAGAACCAGTTCGGTGATGCCGCCACTGCTGCTGATAAGATTTTCCTGTATCAGCCCGTTGCCAATGGGAGCACGGGTCTTGAACTGGAAATTGCCTTCAGTTCCCCCGGCAACAGTGTCTATCCAGAAAGTATTGAAGGCAAGACTTGTTCCAAATGGATAATTCTGCGACACACTGTTGCCGCTGCCGTCGTTGTTGTTATTGATCTCTTCCAGGAATTTTTGTGAATACGAACTTTGATTGTTCAGTCCGCGGTATGTGAGGTTATTGCCAAAGCTGGCAGTTCTGTTCACCACAATAGCAAAAGCCGAGCTTGACCTGGAATTGCCGTTGTCAACACCACCCAGCACAAAACCGGTTGTTCCGAAGGAAAAATTTTTCTTGTTGTCTTTTTCCGTGCGGCCAAAATAAGTGGCTTTGTTATTCAGAAAATTAAAACCGGGAGTGAATACAAAGTCGCCTGTTCTGTAAAATCCAAGACCGGCAGGGTTGACAAAGGTGGCTGATATTTCACCACCCAGCGATCCCATGGCGCCGCCAATGGCCTGCTGGCGGGCAGTGCCGGATGAACTGTACCAGCCGTAACGAAGGGCATCGGCCGGCTCCTGTGCCGTTAGCTGGCCCGCACATGCCAACAAAGCGCTGATGAAAAATATTTTTTTCATAATAATGATTTGTCAGGATAGTATGAAATGAAGTTTGTTCTTATGGCAGAATAAAAACCCCTCTGCCTGAACAGAAGGGTTTTTATCATTTATCAGAATCTTCTGACAGGGGCTGAGCTGCCTTTACTGCCGGAAGATGAACCAGAACTGCTGCCGGAAGTTGTACTGCCGGAGTTGGAGTTGGCCCTGTTTCCGGAAGAATTATTATTGTTCCCGCCACTAAACAGGTCGCGGAGGAAACTTCCGGATCCGTTGTTCCTGTTCGGGCTGTTATAGGAGTTATTTCCAAAACTATTATTCCCTAAGTTGAAACCAGGAGCTTTGGGATTTTTATAATTATTATTTGTCAATGCATTATTATTAAATGCATTCAGGTTGAAAGTGCGGGGTTTGGAATAAACCGGGCTGGAGGGAGATACTATGATGACTCCGTGATAGTAGGGATTATAAAAATTATTCCAATAGGAATAGGGACTCCATGGGTTATTATAAAAACCAAACTGCGGAAAATAAGTATAGCTGAAGCGGTTGCCATGATAATACCAGTCGTCTAACTGGCTCCAGCGATAACGGTCCCTTACCCGCATCCGCAGAAAACGGTCATCGTAGTATTCATCGCTGCCTTCGTAGCGACGGTTATCTCTTTTCTCCGTTCTCACATAATTGTCCTCGGGTGTAGCGGGTGAAAAATAAACATCGTCAGGAGTTTGCCCGGTTTTGTAAGCCGTGGTGCAACTGCTGAAAGCAAGGATGCTGATAACTGCCAGGAGTAAAACTGATGGTTTCATGGCAAATGGTTTAAGCGGTTTAGAATTGAAGTTACTACTTTTGTGCGACTTAAAAAACCATACAACCGTTTGAACAACAAAGATTCGGCCATTGCCGGAGAATATTGCACTAACAGCTGTTAATTTAAAATTAAAGGTTGCATTAGTATTAAACTTACAAATCAAATGAGCAAGGAAATTACTTCGAGGGAAAAAGATTACGCACAATGGTACAATGACTTAGTATTAAAAGGGGGTTTGGCGGATTATTCCGCTGTGAGGGGCTGCATGGTCATCAAACCCTATGGTTTTGCCTTGTGGGAAAACATGCAGGGTGCATTGGATAAAATGTTCAAGGATACAGGGCATGTAAATGCCTATTTTCCTTTGTTCATACCCAAAAGTTTTTTGAGCAAAGAAGCAGCCCATGTGGAAGGGTTTGCAAAGGAGTGTGCAGTGGTTACACATTACAGGCTGAAGAATGATGCGAATGGCGCTGGCGTGGTGGTTGATCCCGAAGCAAAACTGGAAGAAGAACTTATTGTTCGTCCCACTTCCGAAACCATTATTTGGAACACTTATAAAGACTGGATCCAATCTTACCGTGATTTGCCGCTGCTGATCAATCAATGGGCCAACGTGGTGCGCTGGGAAATGCGTACAAGACTGTTTTTGCGGACAGCTGAGTTCTTATGGCAGGAAGGACACACAGCTCATGCCACCAAAGAAGAGGCCGTGGAAGAAGCTGAAAGAATGCTTGAAGTGTATGCCACTTTTGCCGAAGAATTTATGGCTGTTCCGGTAATAAGAGGTATCAAGACAGCCAGTGAACGATTTGCAGGCGCCGAAGAAACCTATTGCATCGAGGCGCTGATGCAGGATGGCAAAGCCCTGCAGGCAGGCACTTCCCATTTCCTCGGACAAAATTTTGCAAAAGCATTTGATGTAAAATTCAGTGATAAGGAAAATAAACTGGAGTATGTATGGGCCACCAGTTGGGGTGTAAGCACCAGGTTAGTGGGTGCATTGGTGATGGCACATGGCGATGACCAGGGACTGGTGTTGCCACCTAAGATCGCACCGGTGCAGGTGGTAATCGTACCAGTATTTAAAGGTGATGACCAGAAGGCATCCATCACCGCTAAGGTAAACGAGATCATGAAAGAATTGAAAGCATTGGGCATTCGGGTAAAATATGATGATAATGACAATACAAGACCGGGCTGGAAATTTGCTGAATATGAAATGAAAGGAGTGCCGGTTCGTTTAGCCATTGGTGCAAGGGATCTTGAAAAAAACGAAGTGGAGGTAGCCCGCCGCGACACTAAAGAAAAAAGAGTGGTGACGTTGGATGGCATTGCTGTTTATGTGGAAGGACTGCTCAATGATATACAGCAAAGTATGTTCAATAAAGCCGCATCCTACCGGGATGAACATATCACAAAAGCCGATAGCTGGGAAGAATTTGAAAAATTACTGGATGAAAAGGGCGGGTTTATTTCCGCACATTGGGATGGAACACCTGAGACGGAAGAAGCGATTAAGGAAAAAACAAAAGCGACAATCCGGTGCATACCATTGAATAATCCGCCGGAGGTTGGAAAATGTATTCTGACAGGGAAACCTTCCGAACAAAGAGTATTGTTTGCAAGGGCATACTGATAAATAAAATTTGCTGAGGAGGATTTGTAAAAGTATATTTAGTATCATAAAACCAAAACCATTCAGTATGGAACAGCAACAACCAACCAGCCAGGGTTCATCCCTTTTCCAGCTTAACCTCGACGCCGCAAACGGTTATACTTTACGCAGTGCAGCCTCCTGGGGCAAAGTACTTGGCGTAGTCAGCCTGATTCTCGGCATATTGTTTATTGCCATGGGCGTCTTGGCACAAAGTGCTATGAAATCAGGAGGTCGCATGTATGGCGATGATTTTGGAAGTAATACAGAACTCGCTGCAAATATTGGCCTCGTTGTCTATATTATTATGGGGCTGATCATGGTGATCGGTGGTTTATTTTCCCTGAATTTTGGAAATAAGATTGCTGCTGCCTTAAAAGCCAATGATCAAAATGCATTGAGTTCGGGCTTTGCTGCCTGCCGCAATTTTTTTGCATTCTGGGCTATCCTTTGTATCATTTTCCTTTTACTGTTGCTTATCAGCGTGGCCAGTCTTGCAACTGCATCTTAATTACAATGGAGCAGCATAATATTCAGAGACGTCCTTCCCGGACGTTTTTTTATTTCACCGATAAGTAGTTATAATCTTTCAACAGCACTTCAAGAAAATCGAATGGCGATAAATCGCTGCTGATCTTCAGGTGGGCTTTGATTTTTTCCGCTGCATGTGAGGCCATGCTGAAATCTCCTTTTTTCCTTGCTGTTTCCAGAATGCTCTTGATAGCATTAATGTCCTTGTCACTCAATTGCATGATCTGCGGGTAAGAAGGAACATAATTTTCCGCCACTTCCTGGAACACGGTTTCTTCAATCCCGGTCCGGGTGTTGATGCGGATCAGTATGGTATGGGCCAGCATATCGCCGATGCGCTGACCTTTTTTAGACGTCACCACCAGCACAATGTCTGTTACGAAATAAAGCAATGAAAGAATAATTAAAAAACTGCCTTCTGTGCTTTTGCCGGTGCCAACAGAGTAAAAACCTATTAGCAGCAAAAAGTAAAACCATATATCCCGTATCATCCAACGGATCAGGAACTGGCTGATGGCCGGCCGGCCTCCATTTTCATTAACCACACGCAACTGCATGATTTTTTTACCAATGCTTTGACCGTTGAGCAATATTTCCAGCAACACATGATATACAAGGATGGGCACCATAAATATCAGTACCAGTGCGCTAAGATCATACCAGGCATTATCATCAAACGGGTTATTCCGGAAACGATTTGCTGCAATTGACCTGAGCAGCGCTACGGCAACTTTATAATAAATAAAAAGTATGACAAGATCAATGACCAGGGCAAGAAGACGCCGGTAAAATTCCGGGATGTCAAATTCAAGATCAATATTGAAATTGGTTGGTACTTTTATGGCCCCCATGGGCAGATGATTTACAGGCGGTAATTTAACGTATTTATCCTTTAAAATTAAGGATGGCAGCAGCGATAAAAAATAGTATTTTACAAGCCAAACAATTACCTGTTGAGAGAGGCGCTTTTTATCAAGAGAAATAAAGACCGCTGGCAAAAAAACCAGCTTCAGCCTCCCGAAGATCCGGATGAAATGGCCCGGGAGTTTACGCAACTGGTGGAAGACCTTGCCTATGCCAAAACATTCTATCCTTCAGGCAAGGTGACGCATTATATCAATAATGAAGCCTCAAAGATCTACCTGCAGATCTATAAAAACCGGAAGGAAGAATCCAACCGCCTGCTGACTTTCTGGAAGTATGACCTGCCGCTGACTTTGTATAAACACCGCCGTGTGTTGCTTTTTTCATTTATATTTTTTGTTGTTTTTTTCTCCATCGGTTTCTTTTCGGCTGTCCAGGATGAAGAAATGCCCCGCAGGATTTTTGGCGACAGTTATGTGGAAAAGACCATCCATAATATAGAAAATGGTAATCCTTTTGGCATTTATGAATCGGGCAACCCTTTGCTGAGTTGGCTGATGCTGATGATCCACAACATCCGGGTAGCGCTGCTGATGTTTGTGTCGGGTATATTTTGCGGGGTACCCAGTCTTTACCTGCTTTCAGAAAATTCAGTGATGGTGGGAGTGTTTGACCAGTTTTTTGCAGCCCGCGGCCTCGGGCTCGACTTCTGGCTGGTGGTATTTGTACACGGCACACTGGAAATAACAGCACTTATCGTTACTGCAGCAGCAGGCCTGGTGTTTGGGAAAAGCTTTCTTTTTCCCGGCACCATCCGGCGAATGGATGCATTCAAACAAGGCGCAAAAGACGGGGTAAAGATCATGGTAGGCTTGTTGCCTGTTTTTGGACTGGCCGCATTTTTTGAAGGGTTCATCACCCGGCTGTATAACGATATTTCTGTACTGACTACACTTGTTTTTGGTTTGTCAGTAGTATTTGTGATCTGGTATTTCATCATCTATCCTTTGCGGCTGGGCCGGCAGATCAAAGGACTAACCAGCGAGGAGGAATTGTAGTGACTGCTATTTTGCAAAGAAATATAAGCAGATCTTTTTTGCAGCCGGCAGGGCTGCTGATTGTATCTCTTTTTCTTGCTACAGCCAGCTTTTCACAGGATCGTCCTGCAACAGATAGCACAGCAAGAAAAGGCATACTGAGTATGGAAGATACCGTTGTGCTTTCAGACGAGACAACGGAGACCATTGAAGAAGAAGACTATTATGAAGAAGATGAGTATGAAGAGACAACCAGCCATGAATATTTTATACCCTGGAAATTTGGCCGTGATGCAAACGACTCGCTACGGCTCCGGCATTTGCCGGACAGTTTGCAGGCAGCCTGGCGACATGATAAAGCTTATTCATATGCCGACTCCAACCTCAGCAATGCGGTGTTGGAAACTTACCAGGGAAATCAAAGGGCAAAAGCAAAAAGAATGACAACAGGTGCGGGATGGTTACAGCCGCTGCTATGGTTGCTGATCGCCGCAGGCTTTATTGGCTTTCTTTACCTCTTGCTGCGAGATGGCGGTTTGTTCCGTAAAAAAAGTGCAGCGCTGGATGAACAGGAGCCAGATGACAGCCTGACGGAGGATATTTTTGCCATCAATTACCAACGGGAAATTGACAAAGCAGTTTCGGCAGGCAATTATCGCATTGCTGTCCGGCTGATGTTTTTGCGTTTGCTGAAGAACATGGCAGAAAAAAACATCATCCGCTACCGGCAGGACAATACCAATCATGATTACCTGCTTCAATTGAACGGGCATCGTCATTACGATTCTTTTTTTCGCATAACCCGCAACTATGAGTATAGCTGGTATGGGCAGTTCGAGGTGCAAGAAAAAGCTTACCGGCATATTAAGAGGGATTTTGAAGAATTGGAACGAAAACTGTAACTGATTTGAAAAAGCCTTCGCTCTATATCATCATTTTCATTGTTGCAGCGGTATTGCTGTTGCTGTTCACGTCAGATAACAGCCGTGTCAATGAACAGGAGATTGATAAACGCATCACCCTGCGCAGAAAAGATAAAATACCATACGGCACCTCGCTGGCATTTGACGGGTTGAAATATATTTTTCCCAATGCAGCGATCAGTGTCAGCAACAAAGAGCCCGGCGACTGGGATTCATTATCGGTTTATAACAGCGGCCAGGCGCTGATCATCATATCGCCTCATTTCAATGCGGATGGATATGAAATGAAAAAGCTGATCCGGTTTGCAGAAAACGGAAACGATGTTTTTATCAGCACAAGGAATCTTTCTTATGAAGCACAGCGCATCCTGGAACTTTCCAGCAGCCCCATCAGTACTTCAGAAATCATGTACAACAGCAGCGGCCAGCGCATCGCGGATGCATTGGTGCTGCATCTTTCAGTTCCTCCGTTCAGCAACCGGCGCACCTTTACTTACAGCGGGGAAAAATATAATGCATGGGTGTTCAATACAGATACATCGCTGGTGACACCGCTCGGCACAGACGAAATGGGGAGAACCAATTTTATTCATCTGCGGGCAGGAAAGGGCAATTTATTTCTGCAGCTGGCACCGCTGGCATTCAGCAACTATTTTTTGCTGCAAAAGGGCAACCAGCAATATTATGAAAATGCACTATCCCTTATTTCTCCATCCGTCAATAAAGTGGTATGGGATGAATATTATCTTAGCAAGCGGGATTTTTTTGACCGCAGCAACAGAGATAGCAAGGGATGGATGAGTGTGCTTTTTCGGTTTCCTGCTCTAAAGTGGGCTTTACTGACAGCGATGGTTACACTGGTTTTCTATGTGCTGATGGAAATGCGACGCAGGCAGCGATATATTCCCGTGCTGTCAAGACCACGAAATGATTCGCTGGAGTTTGTAAAGACCATTGGCCGTTTGTACTTTGATAAAGGCGATCATATGAACCTCTGTCGTAAAATGGCGGCTTATTTCCTTGAACATGTCCGCAACAGGTATAAACTGCCGACAACTTCACTGGATGAAGAGTTTGTCCGCAAGCTGCAATTCAAAAGCGGTTACGATTATGAACAACTGAATGGGATCATGGCTGTCATCCGCTCACTGGCAAAAGCAGAAAAGATCACCGATAAAGGATTGATCAGCTTTCACCGCAAACTGGAAAATTTTTATAAAAACACATAACTACAAATGGAAACAACCAACAACCACCCGGAGGAGCCATTGTTTCAGCAGCGTACAGATCTTTCTGCGCTGAGCCATGCTGTTCATGCCATCCGCAACGAGATCAAAAAGATCATTGTCGGGCAGGATGAAATGGTAAAACTGATTCTGGCTGCTTTGCTGGCCGAAGGGCATGTATTGATAGAAGGTGTGCCCGGTGTGGCCAAGACGCTGACGGCAAAACTCGTGGCCCGCAGTGTGGACGCAGGTTTTTCCCGCATCCAGTTCACACCCGACCTGATGCCTTCTGATGTGCTGGGAACACCGGTGTTCAATCCAAAAGAAGCCAGTTTTGAATTCAAGAAAGGCCCTGTCTTCAGTAATATCGTACTGGTGGATGAGATCAACCGGGCCCCGGCCAAAACACAATCAGCCTTGCTGGAGATCATGGAAGAAAGACAGGCGTCTGTGGATGGGAAAACTTATCCTATGGCTTCACCGTTCATGGTGCTGGCCACCCAAAACCCGGTGGAACAGGAAGGAACCTATCGTTTGCCGGAAGCGCAACTCGACCGGTTTCTTTTTAAAATAGTAGTGCCCTATCCCAATGAAGAGGAAGAACTGATCATTCTGACGCAGTTTCACAATTTGGGCAACACCCGTGTGCAGGATATTGTGAAACCTGTGCTTGGCGGCGAACAGATCAATTTGCTGCGACTACAGATTAAAACAATACTGATAGAGGAAAAATTGCTGCAGTTCATTGCCAAACTTGTACATCATACCAGGAACCATAAATCTATTTATTTAGGCGCTTCCCCGCGGGCATCACTGGCCATCATGAATGCATCAAAGGCGATTGCCGCTATGCAAGGCCGTGATTTTGTGACACCGGAAGATATCCGTGAAGTGGTGATACCCATATTGCGGCATCGCATTATCCTTTCACCCGACAAGGAAATGGAAGGTGTGACCGAAGATGAGGTGATCCGCCAGATCATGCAGGGGATGGATGTGCCGCGGTAACAGGTTTGAAGTGCATAGTTCATAGTTGAAAGTGCTGAAATTATTTTTTGAAACCAACTTGTTTCAATTGAAAAGCTTTTATCCCAATAAGATTGTTTATTATATACTCGGCGGAGCATCCCTGCTGTTTTTCCTGAGTTACTTTTTTCCAATGCTGTTTAAGCTGGGTTGGCTGACCTTGCTGTTGTTGCTCCTGGCCTTGCTGACCGACAGTATTCTGCTGTTTGGTATCCGCAAAGGATTTCATGCAGAACGACTGTTGCCGGAACGGTTCAGCATCGGTGATGAAAATAAAGTGGTTTTACAATTACATAATCAGTATGTTTTTTTAACCCGTGTAAGTGTGATTGATGAAATGCCTATCCAGTTTCAGGAAAGAGAATGGATGAGAAAAGAACAGGTGCCTGCAGGTGAAAGCCGGGAGATCAGCTATATGCTTCGTCCGCTCACCAGGGGTGAGTATGTTTTTCATGATATCAATGTTTATGTACACGGCCCTTTGCAGTTAGTGAAACGACGTTATGTTTTTCCTGCGGAAAAAAAGGTGAAAGTATATCCTTCTTTTATACAGATGCGGCGCTACCAGTTGCTGGCAGTGAGCAACCGCCTGCAGGATGCCGGTGTGAAACGCATCCGGAAAGTGGGACATAGCATGGAGTTTGAACAGATCAAAGAATATGTGAGAGGTGATGATTACCGCACCATCAACTGGAAGGCAACGGCAAGAAAGGAAGGTTTGATGGTGAACACTTATACGGATGAGAGAAGCCAGCAGGTCTATTGCCTGATCAACAAAGGAAGGGTGATGAAGATGCCTTTTAACGGGATGACCCTGCTGGATTATGCTATCAATGCCTCGCTGGTGCTGAGCAATGTAGCACTGGTGAAGCAGGACAGGGCCGGCCTGATCACTTTTGCGGAACAGCTGGATAATTTTTTACCCGCCGATAAAAAACCCACCCAGATGAACCTGGTGCTGGAAACTTTGTATAAGCAGCAAACCCGTTTTCTCGAACCGGATTATGAAAAATTATTTTCACTGATCCGCCAGCGCATCAGCAACCGCAGCCTGCTTGTGCTGTTCACTAATTTTGAATCACTGGAAGGTTTGCAGCGGGAAATGCCTGCGTTGAAAAAAATTGCCCGTTACCACCTGCTGCTGGTTGTGTTTTTTGAAAATACTGAATTGCGGACCCTGACAGAGAAGCCGGCCCATACACTGGAAGATATTTACATCCGTACTATTGCTGAAAAATTCACCTATGAAAAGAAGCTGATGGTGAAAGAACTGCACATGAATGGTATTCCTTCCATTCTCACCACTCCTGAAAACCTCACTGTCAATACCATCAACAAATACCTGGAGCTGAAAACAAGAATGTCCATCTAAGAACAAAATGGAAAATTGTAATCAGGGTTTGACAACTTTTCATTTGTATATGTTACTCCATACACATTGCCTCTAAATTGGAAAACTCTACGCAGGTATCTAAAACAATACATCGCACTTGCAGCCAATTAACGACATTTGCGGCATGGACCCGGTAAAAAATATTTATGAAGCTGGAAAAGTGCTGCTCATCAACAAACCCCTTGAATGGACATCTTTTGATGTTGTCAGAAAGATCAGGAACCTTATCCGCATTAAAAAAGTGGGACATGCCGGCACGCTGGACCCATTGGCCACAGGCCTGCTGATCATTTGTACAGGAAAGTTCACCAAACGCATCAATGAGTTTATGGCGCAGGAGAAAGAATATACGGGCACATTCACTCTTGGCGCTGTTACGCCGACCTATGACCTGGAAAGTGAACCGCATTTGTTCAAACCGGTGGAGCAAATAACTCCTGAACTGATTCAGGCAAATACAAAACAGTTTACCGGGGAGATCATGCAGGTGCCGCCTGCCCATTCTGCCATTAAAGTTGATGGGAAAAGAGTGTATGAACTGGCCAGGAAAGGACAAGAGGTGAAGCTGGAACCCAGGAAGCTTTTTATCAGTGAGTTTGAGATTACCAAAATGGATATGCCGGTGATATATTTCCGGGTGGTGTGCTCCACGGGAACTTATATCCGCAGCCTGGCGCATGATTTTGGAGCAGCACTGGGTTGCGGCGCTTATCTCAGCAGTCTCTGCCGGACAAGGATAGGCGAATGCAGGCTGGAAGATGCTATGACCATTGCATCCTTCGAAGAAGAAATTAAAAAGTTGAAAACCCCTACAATTTGAAAGGATAATTGATGCCCAACTGGAACTGGTCGCCTTTGGATAATTTGTAACCAAACCATTTGTTTTGCAAAGCCTGGTCATCAACAGAAGGGCTGGGATCTTTGGCTTTATAAGCATAGTCAAGCCGGATAATAAAGAAACTAAAGTCAACACGAAGTCCGGCACCAACACCCACAGCCAGGTCTTTGCCCAGCCTGCTGAACCGGAACACTTCTTCCGCAGTGCCGGCATCCTGTTTCATAAGCCAAACATTTCCTATATCCGTAAATAAAGCTCCTTCCAGTTTTGTGCCTGCCACCACTGCTACCGGGAATCTATATTCGATATTAAACTCCAGCTGTATATCACCAAAGCGGTCAGGTGTGCTGTTCGGCCCCCTGAAATCTTTTACGGTAGAGCCAGGCCCCAGCCGGCGCAGTTGCCAGGCCCGCATACTGTTAGGTCCCCCGGCGAAATATTGTTTAAAGAAAGGAAGCTTTGTTCGTTTGTCATCATCAGCGGTTGAGTTAAGTGCATAACCCAGGCCTCCAAAAGCCCGCAATGAAAGTGCAGATGCCTTACCAAATTTCAGAAGCCGGGTATATTCTGCATTTACTTTTATGAAACGATATAACTGTTCATCTAAAAATTTGCTTTTTATCAGACCTGCAAACCACGGAGAATATTCCAGGTTGGCATTGAAAACTGCCGGTCTTTTTTCGTGCCCGCCGGCATTGGTAAGACTGAATACGGTAGAAGAAATAAAACCATCCGTGAAAAGATTGGCCAAGGAAGGATTGTTAGCGATCAGGTCATTCAATCCCTGGCGTTTTGTCAATGCTGAATATTCAATATTCAGCAGCCGGGCAGAGAAAAAACGGGTTTTATTGGTTTGCGGTATATTTCGTTGATACTCGTAGCCCAGCGAAGCATTGACTGTGCTAAGGTTGTACAGGTTATTTCTTTCAGTGTTGGCAGCATTAATAGCCAGCACCGTCCGGATATTGTCCCTGTCCGATTCTTTGATCAGCGGCAGGTTGGGCACAGGCCGGGGAAAATAAATCCTGTGACCTAAGCTGAACTGGCGGGTCTGTACAAAACTGCTGTCGCCCAACTCAATGCCAAAACGGATATTGGTGCTGGCCTGGTTGGCAGCATGGGCAAAATTTCGGTTCTGCACACCTGTGTTCAGGCCAAGTCCAAAGAGGTTGCCTGCGATCACAGTTTGATTCTGGGTAGCTTCTACGTTTGCTGAAAAAAGATATTTGTCAGAAGGAGACATCAGGATACTAATGTCAACTGTATCCTGGCCTGTTCTTCGGTGTGTTTGAATATTGATAAGCCGCCAGGCACCTATGCTGTTGAGACGGTTTATGGTTCGCTGGTACCGCCGCAGGCGATATAACTCACCATACCGCAGGTAAACATTTCCTTTAAATATCTTTGGTTTGAATTTATTCCGAAACTGTACAACCCTTGTTCCGGGTTCGATATACTTTTCCTTTCTTTCCAGGTTGGATGTATCAGCGCCGTAATCAGGGTAGATGCTCACTTTACCGATATAATATTTAACCAAACGCAAACTGTCAAGACCCGGCCGAAGGCGGACTTCAATATTGGCGGTGGGATTGTTTCTTCTTTCTCTTAATTTCTGCAGGAGTTCCAGTTGAGCAAAAGGATCAAGTGAAGGCCGAAGAAGCGCAACATCCAGGGTGTCCCAAACAACTACCAGTTCATCACGGGTAAAATAAAGGTAGCCATTGTTGCGATATATCTCCACGAGGCGATCCAGTTCTGCGCCAATAACTCCTTTGGCAAAAGCCCCGCCTTTTTTCAACAAAGTGGTGTTCATATTTTCCTTTGCCAGTTGCTGCAATTCGGGATGGCTGATATTGTACACTATGGAATCCAGCCGCATCAACCGGCCGGTTTTTACATTGAAATCAACTGTTGTTCTGTACTGGGCAGGTTCCTTCTCGTTTGTAACAGTATCAATTCTAGTTTCGTAGGTTATCGTATCGTAAAAATAGCCCTGGGATACCATTAGGGCTTTCATGAATGTTACAGACTTTGCCGCATATTCATCCCGGTAAACAGGAGGATTATTCAGCATGGGTCTGTTAAATGTAAAGCGGTAAAAAAATTTACGGGTGGTTCTCACTCCAATGCTGTCATCCAGTTGTTTTTGAAGTGCTGATTCCAGATTAGATTTTTCTTCTTCGCTGAGATTACCTTCTACGTTAATATTATATTCGTATACAAATGGTGCGTCAACAGGATAATTCCTGGGCACGGGCATAACGGAGCAGGCATGTAAAAGAAAGAACAGGGTTCCGGTTGCGGCTGCTTTCAGGAGGTTGAATATGTTGATAGGCTGACCGGCTGACATAAATTGAATAAACGAACTGCAATGCTTACAAAATCGCAGGCCAAATATATCCAAAGTTTAGGCCAGAAAAAACATAGAGATGAAAGACATATGTTCATTGCAGAAGGGCCAAAGCTGGTGACTGAATTACTGCAAAGCGCAACAGTGCAGCAGCTATATGCAACCGAACAATGGATCGCTGCAAACAATACAGTTGCCGGTGCAGTGCCCGTTACTACCGTGACAGAGGCAGAATTAGAAAATATTTCACAGTTAACAACTCCCAACCAGGTGCTGGCTTTGGTGCCATATTTTGAAGAAACAATGTTCGATGCCGGAAAGGGGAAAATAACATTAGTACTGGATACCATACAAGACCCAGGTAATCTCGGCACCATCATCCGCATTGCAGACTGGTTTGGTGTTGATCATATTGTTTGCAGCCAGGAATGTGCAGACCGTTACAACCCCAAAGTGGTGCAGGCCACCATGGGGAGTATTGCAAGAGTGAAGATGATGTATGCCAGTTTGGAGGAATGGCTGGAAACACAAAAGGGCATCTGCATTTATGCCGCGGCACTGGAAGGCAGGAATGTGACTGACCTGGAAAAATCCGGTGAAGGTATAATTGTGATCGGCAATGAATCAAAAGGTATAAGCCCTTCTGTGATGGAAAGAGTGAATGTAAAGATCACCATCCCGGGGAAGGGCAAAGCGGAATCACTCAATGCAGCCGTGGCAACAGGCATCATTCTCTCACACTTCATTGCATAAAGAAAACCCGTAAGTATCAGCGGAATTGTATCGCTTTTACGGGTTGTATATTTTTCACCAGCAATGTGGGCACCAGCAACACCAGCAGGCAAACACAAAAAGTGCCGGCACCGACAAGCGCCACCTGCCACCAAACGATCTTTACCGCCGCCTTACTGAGATAATAGGCTTCTTCTTTCAGGGTGATAAACCCGGTTGCCTGCTGAAGAAACAACAGACCCAATGCCAGCAATGTACCAATGACGATACCTTTCAAAGCTATTAGAAGGGAATGACGTAGAAAAACCTGTTGAACGGTCCAGTCAGTAGCGCCGAGAGATTTTAATATGCCAATCATTGTTGTTCGTTCCAGCACAAGGATGATCAGACAAGTGATGAGATTGATCACCGCCACTACGATCATAAAACCGATGAGCACATCACGGGTCACATCCTGCATATTGAGCCAGTCAAAAATATTGGGTGAAATGCTGCGGGCACTTTTGGTGTCCCATGTTACAGGAAATTCATCCATGTTGTACAGTGCATCGGCGGTAATATCTATGTTTTTATAGTTATCCAGGAAAACTTCATAACCGCCAACTTCATCCGGTGTCCATTCGTTTAGACGCTGAATCAGTTTAATGTCACCAATGGCAAAGGTCTTGTCATATTCTTCAATGCCTGTATTGTATATCCCGGTAATGGTAAGCCGGTCGGGTCGAAGCGAACCATCAGGCCTGATAAAATAAATAATAATCCTGTCGTTCAGTTTCAGTTGCAGTTGTTTTGCCGTGTACTTAGAGATCATGATCTCCCGGCTATAGGTGCTGTCATTAAACCGGAGTGGTCTACCTTCTTTTATAAAAGGCTGAAAGTGGGCAAAATCATAGGTGCTGTCAAGCCCTTTCACCAGCACTCCTTCAATATTGTCTTTTGTTTTCAGGATGGCATACTTGGTGGCGAAAGGGTGAATGGTCTTTACATGACGGTGTTGCCGTATGGTTGCAACCAGGGCATCATTTTTAATGACAGGGGTCTCTTCGGTAAACACCGATTTGTCGGGTTGTTTTTCCTGTATACGTATATGCCCCCAGAAACTAAATACTTTTTGCCCGACTGCTTCCTGGAAACCATTGACAAATGATAAAGTAACGATCATGACTGCCACACTGATGATGGTGGCTACCACCGACAAACGGATGATGAACCTGGAAAATGATTTATCCCGGTTAAATGCTATGCGACGGGCTATGAAACCTGCAACCTTCAACGGATACTGCTTGTCTTTGTTCAAAAATAAGCCGCCGGTAAAGATTTATTGGCATTTTCAGGCAATTTTTCAGCATCTTGTAACGTAATAACCGATTTAGCCCATGAAATATTCTTTCTTCCTATTCTTTCTGTTTGCTTCAGCGCTATCTTATGCGCAATTACCCGATCATATTTATCATGCTAATATCCGCACGGTGAAGCTTTACAAAGCTGGTGATATGCTCAGCTATCCTGTCATCACTCTCAACAGCAATGAACAACTGGAACTTCATTTTGACGATATGGATGCCGATGTAAAGAATTATTATTATTCTTACCAGCTTTGCAATGCCGACTGGACACCGGCCAATGTGTTTACTTTTGACTATATCAAAGGCTTTCAAAGCAACCGCATCAACACTTATCGCAACTCTTCCATCGCCATTGCCCGCTACACGCATTACCAGGCTTTTTTCCCCGACCGCAACATCATGCCCTCCCGTTCCGGTAACTACCTGCTCAAGGTTTTTTTGAACGATGATACCAGCCGGCTTGCCTTTACCAAACGGTTTATTGTTGTGGAAAATAAAGTGCAGGTGGCAGCGCAGATAGCACAGCCGTTTGGCGGAACGTATTTCAGAACACATCAACGGGTGCAAGTGTCAGTGAATACTGCCAATGCGAGGATCAATACCTTAAACCCGCAGGATATAAAAGTGGTGGTGCTGCAAAACTATGTCTGGCCCGCTGCAGCATTGATAGACAGACCCACGGTATACCGGGGCAATTATTATGAATATACGGATGATGCATTGTCGTTCCCGGCGGGCAAGGAGTGGAGATGGATCAACCTGGCCAGCATCAGGCTGATGAGCGACAGGATGAGGGATATTCTTAAGAAAGATGACAGAACAGATGTGTATGTGAAGCCCGATGCAGACAGGGCCCGGCAGATTTATGTGTATTACCGGGATAATAATGGCTTGTATACTATCGAGAATATGGATGGCAATAATCCCCATTGGCAGGGTGATTATGCATATACCCATTTTAGTTTTGTGCCGCCGGACAACCGGGAAATCCCGGGCAGGAATATTTATCTGTTTGGAGAACTGACCAACTATGCACTCACTGATGATGTAAAGATGGAGTTCAATGCTGACAAGGGTGTGTATGAGAAAACGCTTTTCCTGAAGCAAGGTTTTTATAATTACAGCTATGTGACTGCACCTGATAAAAAACAGCCGGGTGACCTTGTTCCGTTTGTAAGCACTGAAGGGAATAACCAGGCCACTGAAAATGTTTACATGGTGCTGGTGTATTTCAGGGGATTCGGGGGCCGTTCGGATGAATTGATCGGTATGGCCAGGTTGAACTCTCTCACTGGTTTTTGACAGGTCTGAGCATTATCAAAAGCATTATTTCTGTACCGGCAGTTTAGCGTTGCTTCCCTATCTTTGCGCCGGCAGGTCTTACACGACCAGCTCCTGCTGAACCCTCCCAGGGCCGGAAGGCAGCAAGAGTAGGTGGTTGAGCGGTGCGATGTAATCAGCCTGCCATTTTTTACCCCCTAACCTCCTGAAGGGGGAATAAAAATCTTCAGGAATCTCAAAACGAAAACTTCTTCAACACCAGCATGAAATTTTTCATTGACACTGCCAATCTAGCACAGATCAAAGAAGCCAACGAATTAGGGATACTCGACGGAGTGACCACCAATCCTTCATTGATGGCCAAAGAAGGCATCAAAGGACATGATGCCGTGATGACGCATTACAAAACTATTTGCGACCTGGTGGATGGCGACATCAGCGCCGAAGTGATCGCCACCGATTTTGATGGCATTGTAGAAGAAGGTAAAAAACTGGCGGCTATTCACCCCAACATCGTTGTGAAAGTGCCGATGATCAAAGACGGTGTAAAAGCTATTAAATGGTTTACCGATAATGGTATTAAGACCAACTGCACACTGGTGTTTTCTGCGGGACAGGCCATTCTTGCTGCCAAAGCCGGAGCTTCTTATGTTTCTCCTTTCATCGGTCGTATTGATGACAGCAACTGGGATGGTGTTGACCTCATTGCACAGATATCCAATATTTATTCCATACAGGGATTTAAGACACAGGTGCTGGCAGCCTCCATCCGCAATGCCCTGCATATTGTGAAATGTGCAGAAGCCGGGGCTGATGTGTGCACCTGCCCGCTCGATTCAATCCTTGGCCTGCTCAAACATCCGCTGACGGATATTGGTTTAGCCAAGTTTCTGGAAGATGCAAAAAAGACTGCCTGAACCGGCATCTTTGAACGATAAATAATTAAATGGCTTTGCTTCGGCAGGGCCATTTTTGTTTTTATCTTCTTGCTCTTCGGTAAGATGGTTTGGGTTTTCTTCCGCTCCGCGGCTGGTAGGTCGGGCCGGGGCCCAGTTGTTCGGGCAATGCAGCTTTAGGAACAGGTTTTCCCAGCAGGTCTTCAATCGCTGCAAATTTGTTTTGCTCTTTGGGGCTTACGAAAGTATAAGCAGTACCGTCTGTTTCGGCCCTCGCCGTTCTGCCGATGCGATGCACATAATCTTCACCATCATGCGGCACATCAAAATTGATGACAAGATCAATATGGTCCACGTCAATGCCACGACTGAGAATATCTGTGGCAACCAGGATGGGAATGCGTTTGCTGGTAAAACCCCGCAGCACTTCTTCTCTCTTTGCCTGCTCCAGGTCTGAATGTATTTCTTCAGCTGGAATGCCGGCATGTTTCAGTTCCCTTGTCAAAAGTTTCACCTGTTGTTTCTTGGAGCAAAATATAATGATGGATTTGAACTGCCGGCTTTTCAGCAGCATTTTCACCAGGGGCATTTTTTGCGGTTCATAGACCATAAATGCCTGTTGCACTATTTTTTCAGGTGGTTTGGAAATAGCAATGTTCACTTCAGCCGGGTCATGCAATATCTTTTTGGCCAATGCCCTGATCTTGGGCGGCATGGTGGCAGAAAAAAGAAGTGTTTGTCTTTTGGCCGGAAGCTGGTTGATGATCCGCATGATATCGTCATGAAAACCCATGTCGAGCATACGATCGGCCTCATCCAGCACTAAGTATTTTAATTGTTTCAGCTTCACATAACCCATATTAATATGGGCAATCATCTTTCCTGGTGTGCACACCACCATATCCACACCTTTTGACAAAGCCATTTTTTCGGATACAAATGAGTTGCCGTCACCACCACCATACACGGCAATAGAACTGACAGAGGTGAAATAGGAAAGTCCTTCGAGATGCTCACTGATCTGCACGGCCAGTTCCCGGGTAGGCACCACAATCATGGCACTGATATGATGGTCCTGTGGTGCATCCGTTAAAATGCGGTTGAGTACCGGCAATAAGAAGGCGGCTGTTTTTCCGGTACCGGTTTGTGCAGAGGCGATGATGTCTTTGCCCTGCAATATCAGGGGGATGACCTGCTCCTGTACGGGTGTGGCGTCTTCGTAATTGCTGGCGGCAATGCCTTCCAGTAAATTTTCGTTGAAATTAAAATCGGTGAATTTCAAGGGACAAACCGGGTGTTAGGTGGTTGATCATTTTGGTAAAGATAAACCCTCCAGGGTTTTTTGCCAATGGAGGGTTTAATGCTATTCAGCAGGCCGGCATTACCAGCGGCTGTTTGAATTGGAATAAGAAGGCCTGGGCTTTCTTTCTTCTTTCGGTTTTGCTTCCGCTACTTTGATGGAACGGCCGTCAACGGTGGCGCCATCCAGTTCAGTGATTGCTTTTTTAGCGGAATCATCATCTGACATTTCCACGAAACCAAAACCTTTGCTGCGGTTGGTGAATTTGTCCATGATCACTTTGGCAGAAGTAACTTCGCCATACTCTGCAAAATAGGAGTGCAGATCCTCGTCCTGAACAGCATAGCTCAGGTTTGAAACATAAATGTTCATTCAAAAAAATTGAAGTTCATAAAATACTTGAGAAACACGCAACGTAAAGAAGACTAACTATTAGCGGATCCTTTGTAAAACGCAGGATTTAAGGGCTTAGCAGAATAAATCGTTCACTTACAAAATGCTGTCGAGCTCAAATTAACGGTGCGAAGGTAAGCTATAGCAGCGACATTTCATAGAATAATTTGAAACTAACTGGTCATTTGCACAGGCAAGTTTCAGTTACCGGCAGGTAAAGTGTTTGATCTCAGGCCGCAATTGCTAACTTTCCATTGAAATCAATGGATGTTAAATAATCGCTACGATATTATTGTAGCAGGTGCCGGCTCCATGGGCGCAGCCGCCTGTTATGAACTGGCGCAAAAAGGCCACCGGGTGCTGGGCATTGAACAGTTTACCATTCCCCATGACAAAGGCTCGCATGGCGGACAAAGCCGCATCATCCGCAAAGCCTATTTTGAACATACGGGTTATGTACCCTTGCTGCAACGGGCTTATGAAAAATGGGAAATGCTGGAAAGGAGCACCGGGGAGAAGATTTATTTTGAAACCGGGCTATTATACCTTGGGCCTGCCCATCACCCGGTGATGAAAGGAGTAAGGCATTCAGCAGCATTGCATGAAATAGCCATACAAAATGCGTCACCGGATAAATTTCCCCAGTTTAAGACCGGTGAAAAGGATGAATTGCTGATGGAACCCAAAGCCGGTTTCTTATTACCGGGAAAAGCGATCAGTTTGCTGGCGAATGAAGCGCAAAAGAATGGCGCTGTTATTCACACCGGGGAGAAAATGCTGGAATGGAAAAAAGAGGCGGGTTGTATAACTGTGAAAACAGACAAAACAGTATATGAATGTGAGAAACTCATCATCACAGCCGGTGCATGGACAGGGAAATTGCTCAAGGAAAGGCAGGTGCCACTCAAAGTGACCCGGCAGGTGGTGATGTGGGTGAAACCAGAAAAGCCTGAACAATTTTTACCTGCCCAATTTCCTTGCTGGCTGATTGCATCTGACAAAAGGGAAGGGGCTTATTACGGATTTCCTTATCTCAGCGGAAAAGAATTTGGAGAACCGGCAGGGTTGAAACTAGCCCTTCATTTTCCTTTTGAAGAAACCGATGCCGACCATATCAACAGGGAGATCAGCAAAGCTGAAACCGATGAACTGATCAATGGTTTGAAACAATACTTTCCTGCTGCGGCTGCCGAGGTGGTGGCGGCAAAAACCTGTCTTTATACCAACACTCCTGATGAAAATTTCATCATTGATTTTTTACCGGGTTATGATAACTATGTTGCATTTGCCTGTGGCTTCAGTGGCCATGGTTTCAAATTTGCATCGGTGGTCGGAGAAATTTTGGCAGATATGGTAACAGCGGGTAAAACAAACCTGCCTGTCGATTTTCTAAGTCTCCGCAGGTTTTAATTACTCCTCTCCGGCGATTCAATATTGAACGGGTTGCTTTCTTCTTTCTTGCGGATGCCGAAGTTATAGCGCAGGTTGATGCCAAAGCGCCGGGAATCGTTATACCTTCTGCCCGTGGCATCCACAGTACCCTGGTTGATGCTGAAATCAATTTTTTGCGAAAAGAAAATATCATTCATGCTAAGAGTAACAATGAGTTTCTGGTTTAAAAACTGGCGATTGATGCTCGCATTCAATGAACCAAAAGCGCCCAGTTCGTAAAACTGCTGTTGTCCCTTGAAACGGACAAAACCATTTAAAGTAAATTGCGAAAACCGGTCAAGTTTCAACTGGTGATAAGTAAAGATCACCCAGCTTCCCCGTTTGAAAGAAAGTGGTTTGTTTTCATACAGGCCCTCATAAAAATTGTGGTTGTACTGCGTGCCAAACACAAAGAAATATTTTCCACCCGGTGGCAAAGCGCCTAAGGCCCGGAAATACCATTCCTTGTTTTGTCCCAGGTTGTCATAAGTGCGGTAGGCCTGGCTTTGGGTGCTGTCGGCCTGGTAGATCACATTAGTGAAAATATCTTTTGTTTCGTTTCGTCCGATGGCCAGGATGGGTCTTTCACCCACACTGATGTTGGCTTCTACATTGGTAGTGAATTGTGGCTGCAATGCCGGGTTGCCGATCTCCGAAAGATACTGGTCAATATATCTTGGAAAAGGATTGAGTTGTTCATATACCGGGCGGTTGATGGTGCGGCGATAGATCAGGTAAGCCCTCATATCGTAGCCGGCTATGCGCATCAGGTTTTTGCTGAGATAGAGATAAGGAAACAGGTCAGTGCGATGGATGGTAAATGATGTATCAAAGGGGATGACCTGGTTGCCCTTCATGTTGGTGTTTTCCAAACGGGCCCCTGCTTTGATGACAATATCTTTTCCTAATGTTTGTGACCCCTGCAGGTAAAACGAATTGATGTTTTCATCGTATTCAAACGTGTTGGTGCGGTTGGGATCTTTTTGCCGGTTGGCATCTAATCCACGATAGTAATCAGCCACACTGTTAAAACCAAGCAAGGTTGTTTTCACACCTGTCTCCAGGGTTAATCTGTTCTTCAGTTTCAACCGCAGGTCTGACATGAAATGACCAAAATGCCGGTAATTGGTATTGTTGCCATCGCCGCCGGTGCTGTAAGGAAAAGGGTTTGAAAAATTGCTGGTAAAAAGCTGGTCGGCATCGCTGCGGGAATAATTATAAAAAAGATCATTCACCCATTCCGAGCCCAATGAATCTATTTTCAGTTTCCCGGATATACCGTTTCTTAAATTCAGGTTATATCCTTTGTTGCCAACCAGGTTCAGGTTGTCGCTGATGGTTTGCGAAGTGCTGACCTTTTCAAGGATATTCCTGTTATTGGTATTATTATCAAAAGCATTCAGGTTGGCGCTGGCGCCCCAATCCAATTCCCATTTTTTCCCAACAGGAAAGACCAGCCCATAACTGGCAAACCAGTTGTCCGAACTGTATTTCGCAAACGCATCCTGGCTTAGCAGTGAGTCGGGGGCAAACAGCCGGTCAGTCATCGTCTTTTCATAGCTGTTGCGTCTTGAATAATTCAGGTTGAGGAAAGAACTTTTGTTGCCATCATTATTGTTCAGGGTGAACCCGAGAAAACGATTTCCATAAAAGCCCTGTTGCATACCTGTGTTGACACTTCCTGTCATACCCAGTTTCACGCCTTTACGCAGCACCACGTTCACAATACCACCTGTGCTGCTGGCATCATACCTTGCTGATGGTGTTCTGACAATTTCTATTTTGGCGATGGCATTGGGAGGAAGACTCTTCAGCAAAGTGGCCACATCAGCGGCACTCATCTTCATATCCCTGCCATTGATCTGCACCGTTGCCGGCGACAAACTGCTGATGTATATATTACCGTCAGGGTCCACAAACAGCCCCGGTGTTTTTTCAATCACTTCATATCCGCTGGTGCTGCTGGCCACCAGCGCTTCGGGTTCAATAATGGTCTTATCATCTTCCTGTCTCATCAGGGGCCGTTGTGCGGTGACCACCACACCTCTCAATGCTTTGGGCAGTGGTTCGGCCTCGAATGTATAAACAGACTGGTTGCTGCTGATGACGATCCCTTTTTCGATGGGCTGATAGTTTACAGCAGTGATACTAATCGTATATTTTTCTCCTTTCTTCAGGCGAAATACAGCCACACCGTTGCTGTCGGCCACCAGTTCCTGCGACTGTAATGTGTCGGGATAACTGATGACTTTCACTGAAGCATAGGCGACCGGTTCTCTTTTTTGATTAATGATTTTTATGGAAACGGGGATTTCCTGTGCCTGTATCGCAAACGAAAAAATACAAAGCAGGATAAGCAGTAATGGTTTAGGTGTTGTGACGGTCATGCTGATTTTTTATAAGGCCGCTGAAGACAGGCAAAAGTAATCAAACGCCGTTCTGTTGAATGCCCACTCATACAATTCGGGTGTTTTTTGAAATCTTTTAACCTTTGTACACGGTTTAAAACCCGGAACGTTCCATAACTGATTTTGTTACAGAATACGGATCGCCTTATGCAAAACAATTGTATGTTTATCGCATGAAAGCAGTACAATTCACCGCGACGCTGCACAAGTATGAAAAGCAGGGAGAGAAGACCGGGTGGACCTATATTGAGGTTCCGGCTGACCTGGCGCAGCAACTGAAGCCTGGTAATAAAAAGGAGTTTAAGGTGAAAGGAAAACTGGACAACTATGCGTTGAAAAGAGTGTCGCTGCTGCCGGTAGGTCGTGGCCGTTTTATTATGCCTGTGAATGCCACCATGCGGAAAGCACTGGGAAAACGGCATGGCGCTATGGTGAAAGTGAGTCTTACAGAAGATAAAACTGAGTTTGTATTCAATGCCGATTTTTTAGAATGCATGGCCGATGAACCAACTGCCAAAACTTTTTTTGAAACACTGCCGGGTTCGCATCAGCGCTATTTCAGCAAGTGGATTGATGATGCCAAAACAGTGGAAACAAAAGCCAAACGCATTGCAATGGCTGTTTCAGCACTGGCCAAAAAATGGGGTTATGGGGAAATGATCAGGGCAAATGCGAAGAAGAATCAATAAAAATGCCTGCTCTGTGTTTACAGAACAGGCGGGTTGGTTTGGGTTCAGGCTTAGAATATTTTTTCTTCCTGTAGCTGGGGAATATAGATCCTGCCAGTCTTTCCAAGAACTTCTCTTACATAAAACTCAGTGAGTTCATTCGGGTTGTAGCCACTGAATTCTTTGCCTAATTTGATCACATTCTCTTTGTATGTCTTATTACCAATTACTTCCTCCACTGCCTTTTTGAGTTGCGCCGGTTTGGGGGTTTCTGTTCCCAGGTTCACTCCCAATTTGAAATAACCGATCCTGGCATTGATCTCATTCTTTCCTTCATGCACACCTGCCACCACCAATGGTAATTCATTTTCGATACCCAGCATCACACCTCCGTATCCACCGTTTGTGATGTATGCATCTGCATAAGGCATGATGTCAGCAAAAGGAATAAAGTCTTCAATGATGAGGTTTTGCTGCGGGTATCTTGCTTTTAATGCTGCCGTACCTGAACCGCCGGTGGTAGCAATCACCAATGTATCTGTTCCTTTAAAAGCTTCCAGGGCAGGAACGATGATCTTTTCAACATCTTTCTCTACGGTTCCTTGTGTAACCACCACGATCTTTTCAAATTGATTCAGCCGAACATCATACCAGGGTGTTCTTTGTTTTTTAGATGACCAGGGAAGCAGTGGGCCAATGAAACGGATATTAGAACCCAGATCACTGCGGTAATACTCAAAACCCGGTGTGCCGCTTTGCAGCAACAGGTTTGCTTTCTTCGGCATCAAATCAAATACAAAGAGGTTATTATGGGCTATGCCGTATTCTTCGAGTATATTCCAGGTAACTTTGTTTGCCTTCCTGAACAAAACTTTCTGCGCAGCCCATCTCAAAAGCCCTTGTTTCATTTTACCAAAAAGGGAATAAGAAGGTGTCATACCCAGCCCTGCAGGCGGCAGGTCTTTCGATGTTTCGGTGAGCGGGAAAACACCAATGGCAATAACAGGTATATTCATTTTATCCGTTATAAACGGAATACCCGTGAATGCACAGTCAGCCACCACGATGTCAAAAGGAAATTCTTTTTGTATGGCCAGGATGTCAGCATAATATTCAGGCCCGCGAAGCACAAAGGCATTCACGATATCAAAATTCAGTTTAGCTACTTTTCCTTTTATTTTATCTCTTTCCGGGAAAAGCTGGCTGATATTCTCACCTGTCATGTTCAGCGCTTTTATAAAAGGGTAATGCTGAACCTGCATGGCTTTCAGTTTGGAGGCATAAATATCCGAGGTGTACCAGCGGACATCACAACCCAACGATTTTAAATGAACAGCGAGACCGGTCAGCGGGTTAAAATGCCCGTCGCCGGGGAAAGTGGCAAATAATATTTTTTTACCAGAGAGGTCGGCAGCCTGCAATGCTGCCGGGTTGATGAATTGATTGTTTTTCATTACTAAATTTTCAGAATAAGGTTTATAAATACGAAAAGCAATATTAGGCGGATTGTAGCAGATACAATTTTTAAAAATGTATCAACTGTTACAAGTGCAGAAGGAGTGCTACTGATGCAGGATGAGTTGCAACGACTATTTGAATGGGTTGGAAAATTTCACTTCTGTGGCGATGCTGGGATCAGTCAGTGTTTTAAGAAAGGCAACCAGGGCCGCTTTGTCAGCAGGTGATAAATTCAGCTGTCGGGGTTGCCCGTTGGGCTGGCGCAGTTGCGGGGAGAGAGTTGGATTATTTTTTACACCGCTGTTATAGTGTTCGATCACTTCTTCAAGTGTATTGAAACGGCCATCATGCATGTAAGGTGCTGTCAGTTCCACATTTCGCAGCGTAGTAACTTTAAAATGACCGTCCATAGCTGTGTTGCCGGTTATAGCTCCAAAACCACGGTCAGTATTCACGGGATCAAGCCCGTTATTTTTTTCTTCGGGAGCGGTGAATGTTTCCGAGCCATGACATGGGCCGCATCCCGCAGTGGTCAGGAATAATTCTTTTCCGCGGTTTTCAGCGGCGCTTAAATTGGGAAACACTGCATTGGGTGGAGGTGGTGGTACGGCAGGGAATGTTTGCCTGCCCGCATCATATTTGGATTGATAAGAAACGACAGACCGTACAAATTGTGAAAGGGCTTGTGCAATACGATTGCTGGATATAGTATTGTCTCCAAATGCCTTTGAAAATAATATAGGATAGTAGGGTAATGTTTTTAATCTTGTTTCCAGTTCCGATAATGTCATTCCCATTTCAACGAGGTCCTGAACAGGCATCAGTGTTTGTTGTTCAAGAGTGGCAGCCCGCTGATCCCAGAAAAATCTCCCGTTTGGATAAAACTTTGCATTGATGATCGTCATAGAATTTCTGCCGGTAAGCCCGCCATTGAAACCGGCGCTTTTAGCTGCGGGGTCAGAAAAACCATGGGCCTGCTGGTGACAGGATGCACAAGAGATAGTCTTATTCTGCGATAGATTTTTGTCATAGAATAATACCCTGCCCAGTGTAGCGCCCCAATCTGTAACCGGGTTGCTGGCAGGGGTATTGTTTTGGGCTTGTATGCCGGGACCTGAAAGATGGGCAGGCAAAACGGGACTATAATTAAAAGCGGTTTGCGGAAGGTTCAGGTATTGAGCCAGTATGTCATTGTCTGATGGTGCTGCATTTTTCTTACAGGCAAAAGCAATGGCAAATACAAAAAAAATCAATACTACAATGGTTGCTGACCTGGTGGAGGACATGATGGTGGTTTTGTGACCCGGATCAGACCTTGCCTGCTCCGGAGGGTTTAATTTACTACGAATTTTTTCTTATTGCAAATTGTCATCAGCCCAGCCGGTTTATTTCATTTATTTGCAGCATGATCCGGTCTATCCATGATTTTAAAAATCCATTTTTCATTGGCATTGCTGGTGCCGGCATGAGTGCCATAGCGCAATACCTGCAGGGTATTGGCAAAACTGTTTCGGGCAGCGACCGTTTTTTCAAAGAAGGAGAATACAACGAAACGAAAGAAAAATTAGAAGCGGAAGGCATTGCCTGTTTTTTGCAAAACGGTGAAGGCATTGATAGAACCACTGACCTGGTGGTAGTATCAACCGCGGTAGAAGATACTGTTGCTGAAGTGCAGAAAGCAAAACAACTGAACATTCCCATTATTAAAAGAGCGGAACTGCTGGCATTGATAGCTGCCAGCAAAAAAACAATTGCTGTTGGCGGAACCAGCGGCAAAAGCACTACCACAGCGATGCTCTTTGATATATTGCAATACGCCGGCCTGCAACCGGGCATCATCAGCGGGGCGGGACTGGTGAGCATCATCAAGCAGGGAAAGATCGGAAACGCCAAAGTGGGAAAGGGGGAGTGGTTGCTGATAGAAGCGGATGAGAGTGATGGATCCATCGTTCAATACAAACCGGAGATCGGTTTATTGCTGAATATAGATAAGGATCATAAAGACATTGAAACGCTGATGGATGTGTTTGCTACATTTAAAAGCAATAGCAATCAATTTGTGGTGAACCAGTCGCATCCATTGGCCAAATCGTTGTCGCAGGATTTGTCACATGATTTTTCTTTGGATGAAAATTCTGGAGCCGGATATATCGCTACCGGTTTCCGGCAGGAAGGGTTGACAATATCATTTCAAATAAACGGAATTGCTTTTACCCTGAACCTTGTCGGACGGCATAACATGGAAAATGCACTGGCTGCATCAGCAGTGGCCGGACTTGCCGGGGTGGATCTGGAAGTTTGCGCTGAAGCGTTGCGGCATTACGAAGGCATTTATCGCCGGCACCAGGTGCTGGGAAACAAGAACGGGGTCTGGTTGATTGATGATTATGCCCATAACCCGGTGAAATGTGCAGCCGCTATTGAAGCCTGTCAGCCTATTGCACCCAAAGTAGTTGCCTGGTTCCAACCCCACGGCTATGGCCCAACGAAGTTTTTACGCAACGACTTTGTGCAGGAATTAGCCAGGGTGCTTCGTCCCGAAGATGAAATATGGATGAGTGAGATATTCTATGCCGGCGGAACGACTACCAAAGATATTTCTGCCGGTGATCTAATAAACGATCTGAAAGCGTTGAGTAAAACAGCTTATTTCGTAGAAGACAGGAATGACCTGCTTTCAAAAATCCGTCCACATCTCACGGAGAACTGTGTGCTGCTGCTGATGGGTGCAAGAGACCCTTCTTTAGAAGAATTTGCCCGAAAAATCTGGAGTGACTTATAAACCGATAGCGGACAGTTCGGGTACATTTTCTTTTGCCACCGGCAAAAACATATACCAGCACAAAGCCATCAACAAACCCGGTTGAGAAACTGATTGGCTGTTTTCTTCAAACTTTACCGAAGCTTTGCCATTGGCCACATCCAGTCCGCACACCATCAGTGGTTCTTCCGGTGAGTCTTTATAGATCACCAGTTCAGCCCGTGGATTATTGCGGACGAAATAATAGAATCGTTCATCATTCATGGCTATGAAAGATGAATCATTGTCCTGCCCCAGTTCGCCGATCTTGATGCCGTATTCATTGCGCAAAACAGTTTTGTTGCGGAAAAAACCTTCCCGGCGGATCAGGAACACTCTTTTTTCACCGGCGCTTTCCACTCTTGCTGTATTGGAAAAAGGGTGAAGAGTGAGTGTCAGCAATTTTTCATCATTGTGCCACAGTTGAAAAATTTCGTTACTGGAGGAGGAGCCTGCATTTTCCCAACGCATAAAAATGATTTAGTTTCGGGGTGAATGAGCAGGTAAAGTAAGAAGCATTAGGCAGGATAAGACTGACTTAACCTAAAATTAATATTAACTTCATATAGGGCCCCTATTTAGTGCAAAAGAGGTGGAAAAACAGGGTAAAACCCACAAATTCAGGCTTACTTATTAAAATATACGATAATGAGTGAATTAACAGAGCTGGATAAGAAGTTCCTGGAAAGGGCCATCGAACTTTCCGGGCTGGGCATGAGTCGTGGCCATGGGGGGCCATTTGGCTGTGTGATTGTATTGAATGGAGAGATCGTTGGAGAGGGCAGCAACCTGGTCACATCTACAAATGATCCTACTGCACATGCTGAAGTGGTGGCTATTCGCAATGCCTGCAGCAAACTGGGCGTCTATCAGCTCACGGATTGTGATATTTACACCAGTTGTGAACCCTGCCCCATGTGTCTTGGTGCTATTTATTGGGCAAGACCCAAAAGAGTGATCTATGCCAATACCAAAGAAGAGGCGGCGGCCATTGAGTTTGATGATAATTTTATTTATGAAGAGATAGCTGCTGCTATGCCCGACAGGAAGATACCTTTTATTCATCATCCTCATCCGAAGGCAAAGGAAATTTTTGAACAATGGAAGAATTGGGAAGGGAAAGAGAAGTATTGATACTTACTGCAGCAGCATCTTCCGGATAATTATATAACTGATGACGATCAGCAGCAACAGGATAACAATGGCGAAATAAAGCCAGGGCTGATCTTTTAGTTTCATCTTTTCCCGCCGCTGCTTTTTCTTTTCGGTTTTCTTTTTAAGGTCGCGGTTCAGCATCTCCACCATATAGGCCACCTGTTCTTTATCCTTGAATTCTTTGAGTCCATCCATGGCATCATCGGCAAATTCATTTTCCAGCAGCTTTTTTTCCACTTCATGTTTTTGTTCGGCAGAAAGTTTATCCTGCAGGTAAAGTAGCAATGTTTCCTGGTCAATGCCGGTGGACAGATGGGATAATATGTTTTTCAGGTTCTCAGGCATGAAAAAGAATGATTATTTCTCTTTTTGTTTTCTTTCGATCAGTATTTTCAGGTTTCTTTTTCCATTCTGGATATAACTTTTCACCTGCAACATGCTGTAACCTGTTTCTTCAGTTATCTCCTGGTAACTCCTTTTTTGCAGGTAAAACAAAGTTACACATTGCTGTTGCTCCCGGTTCAGCTCTTTTATAGCCGCTTCCATCAGTTCAAGAGTGTGGTCGTTTTGCAGCAAAACCTCCTTGTTTGTTTCTTCACCGGGAGTGGCCGCAAGTCTTTCCGTCAGTTCAACCGGTATTTTACCCTGCCGGTCACGCAGTTTCATCAGGCAATGATTCTTGGC
>CAYPOD010000012.1:0-95863 GCA_964412375.1 uncultured Chitinophaga sp.
ATAAAACTAAAAATAAAAAAATCCTAAACTGTCAGATCAAGTAGTAGCTATTACACCTCAATATCAAACTCAATAAAAGCACCACTATTATTAGGGCAAAGTGCATTGAAGAAATTAGGTACAATCCAAATAGACTACACAAATAAAGAATTTAGAATAATTAAGTGACCCAGTGAGAATAATAGAATTGCGTTCCAGCCGAGTCTCACATCATGGCCTTGTATTTAGCTGACTCGGCATTTTTAGTCACGCCGAGTCCCCTTCAGGAGACGGCTGGGAAGAAAAACACCCAACAAAGGCGTAAATATTTAAAGTAACTTTGTTGAAACCCTTTAGAATGAATACCGATTACTTAACAGCCTCGGCAATTATTATTGTTGGTTTATTATCCGGATTAAACCATAAAGCAAATCAGTAAGACGACCCTACTGGCATTCCAATAACTGAATGGAACTCTAATGCAGTTTGCATTTATGAAATTAGCGGAATTACAACAGTTAGTAATTGGCCAGTTCCAGGCAAACACGTCTATGTCAGTGGTGGTATCGTTAGATTAATATGATAAAATTATCTCATCATCATCGTCCTTAAAATTTACTATTTCGGATTCCCCCATTAACAACGATGTAAAGAACTCATTGAGTATTCTTGGTTAATACCGGTAAGGAAAAGAAACTTTCCCCTTTCATAATTGTTTCAATCGCAATAATAAGCTCTTCGGGTTTGGCAATCACATTTATTTGCCCATCAAGCAAATGCACCCACTTGCTTAATGTTTCTTCATTTGCTCCAATCCACAAAAGCAATATTTTAATCCCTAGATACAAATCTCGCATAATCGGCAAATTGCCGCTAGTTGATCCTCCAATAATATTTCCATCCAATAATAACAAATCTGCTTTGACGTTCTGCAACGTGAAACACAACTCATTATAAGAAATAGCCTCTGCAACAACCTTTAAGTTTTCGGAGCTACTCTGTATAATTAATTTTATGGCCTCGCGGAGTAAATCTGAGTCTTCAGCATGAATAATTCTAATCTCCCTTTTCATATCAAAGCTTCATTTATACTGAACAAGAAACATAAAAGCCCCTACGATTTAGTTTCGTAGGGGCTTTTCAATAAAATTTCTAAAATTATCCTTCGCCAGGCTCAGGATTTGTTACTTCACTTCTTCGTAAGGCACATCAGTCACATTATCCGTTGCACCTGCATTCGTACCGGCTTGTCCACTTGTTCCTTGTTCACCTGTGCCTTGCGCCTGTCCGCCTTCGGCTTGTGATTTATAAATATCCTCACTCGCTGCTGTCCATGCAGCATTGAGAGATGCCATGGCTGTGTCAATGGCCGCAAGGTCCTGTGATTTATGTGCTTCTTTCAGTTGCTCTGCGGCATTCTCAATCACCGTCTTTTTATCCTGCGGAATTTTGTCGCCGTATTCCTTCAGTTGTTTTTCTGTCTGGAATACGAGGCTGTCGGCCATATTCAGCTTGTCCACTTTTTCTTTTTCGGCTTTGTCGGTGGCTTCGTTGGCTTTTGCTTCGGCCTTCATTCTTTCCACTTCTTCTTTGCTCAAACCACTGCCTGCTTCAATATGTATCTTTTGTTCCTTGCCGGTGCCTTTGTCCTTAGCGGTCACATGCAAAATACCGTTGGCATCAATATCAAAGATCACTTCGATCTGCGGCACACCTCTCGGGGCCGGCGGAATGCCATCCAAATTGAAGATGCCGAGGCTTTTGTTGTCTTTGGCCATCGGACGTTCGCCCTGCAGCACATGTATCTGCACACCCGGCTGGTTGTCGCTGGCGGTGCTGAACACTTCTGATTTCTTGGTCGGGATGGTGGTGTTGCTGGGTATCAGCGAGGTCATCACACCGCCCATGGTTTCGATACCGAGGCTTAGTGGTGTCACATCCAGCAGCAACACATCTTTCACTTCACCGGTGAGCACCGCTCCCTGGATAGCAGCACCCACAGCCACCACTTCATCGGGGTTCACTCCTTTATTGGGTTTTTTGCCAAAGAATTTCTCCACGATTTCCTGCACTTTGGGAATACGGGTTGATCCACCCACCAGTATCACTTCATCAATCTGCGATGTGGTAAGACCTGCATCTTTCAGGGCCGCTTCGCAGGGTTTCAGGCAACGGGCAAATAAATTATCCGCCAGCGCTTCAAATTTTGCACGGCTCAGTTTTTTCACCAGGTGTTTGGGCACGCCATCCACCGCCGTGATATAAGGAAGGTTGATCTCTGTTTCAGAAGAAGAGGACAGTTCCACTTTTGCTTTTTCAGATGCTTCTTTGAGACGCTGCAAAGCCATCGGGTCTTTGCGCAGGTCAATGGCCTCATCTTTTTTAAATTCATCGGCCAGCCAGTCCATGATCACTTTATCAAAGTCGTCACCACCAAGGTGGGTGTCTCCATTGGTGCTTTTCACTTCAAACACACCATCGCCTAATTCAAGCACAGAGATATCAAACGTACCACCACCAAGGTCAAACACGGCGATCTTCTGGTCATGCTTTCCTTTGTCGAGACCATAAGCCAGGGCAGCAGCAGTGGGCTCATTCACGATACGGCGGACGGTGAGCCCGGCAATTTCGCCGGCCTCTTTGGTGGCCTGGCGCTGGGCGTCGTTAAAATAGGCCGGAACGGTGATAACGGCTTCGGTCACCTCATGGCCGAGGTAGTCTTCGGCTGTTTTTTTCATTTTTTGCAGCACCATGGCCGAAATTTCCTGCGGCGTATAGAGTCTGCCATCTATGTCAATCCGGACGGTATTATTGTCACCTTTTGCCACTTTGTAGCTCCAGTGGCTGATCTCTTCTGTCACTTCATCAAAGCGACGGCCCATAAAACGCTTCACGGAAGCGATGGTGTTATGGGGGTTGGTGATGGCCTGGCGTTTGGCCGGGTCACCCACTTTGCGTTCGCCGTTTTTGAGAAAAGCCACTACAGACGGGGTGGTGCGGCGGCCCTCGTCGTTGGCAATCACCACCGGTTCGGTGCCTTCCATGACTGAAACGCAGCTATTGGTGGTTCCTAAGTCTATTCCTATAATCTTTCCCATGATATTTATTTATTGATTCGCTATTGGTTGTCAATGATTGTGCCGTTGGGGGAAAAGGTGAAAAAATGGCAGTTTTGATCAACACAATTTTTCTAAATTCGTGATATCATCAAAAATTAAAACATATGGTTATGAAAAAAGTTATCCTATTGATTGCATATGCAACCAGTTTTACTTTTGGATATAGCCAGGTAAAGACAAGTGGCGTAACACCCCCCCGTAAGGATACTTTGAAAACCAATAAAACACTAATTAGTGCAAGTAAATCCGGAATGCCTAATACAAAACTAAATTCTGTTGAAAAACCTGTGAACAATGGTTCTCTAACCTTGGAGGAGTTGAATAAAAAAGTTGCAGACCTAGAGCTTCAAATAAAATCGATTAGTAACAAATTGCCATTTGGGAATATGACAATTGCTGAAATAATTGCAGATGATGAGAACTTGTTTGAAGCTGGTGTGCAAAAAAGATATAAAAACTATGTCTTGCTCAAGATTGACAATCCTCTTTGCAATGACAATCCCAATGCAAAAATCTTTTTTTCGCCTCAAAGCAATACAGGTTATTTAAAAACCATTTTTTACCATTCTCCTTATTGGTATGCATCATTCTCTGATATTGTACAACAGAGCCTTAGCCCTTACGATATAAAATTTTATGTAAATGAACCAAGAGGTAAATTTTATTCATTAATAGAAAGAGATTTTACCAATTCTGCAAGTTTTTATAATGCGATCCAAATCGGCAGTAGGAAATATTTAGAGCCTGGTGATAAATTCTTATTTATTATTTATCAACAACTTCCAAATTACAATCCGTCGATTTATCAACGATCTGTCGGTCAATAATTTTTCATTTATAATTAGGTTCAAAAATAATTGTAACCACTTCAGTTATTTCAGGTTTTGAGTGATCTGGTTTGCAGTATCACTAATCTTTTTCATGAGATTACTGAGAGCACTCATCATTTTACTCATCCTGTCCATGGCCATCTGCAGACGAAGTGATTCCGTCTCTCCCATTTCACTCATGGAGTCCAGGTCATTTTTCAATTTATCAGCCGTTGCATCTATTTCCGTCTTTGTCGCCGGCTGAGTCATTACTGCCGTTCTTTTGACTTTTGTTGAATCCAGGCCACTGATCTTTGAAGTTTGCATCGTTTTGGCTGTCTGGGATCTGCCGGCATTTGAATTAGCTGTTAATTGCTTCATGGAATCTAACTGCAGGCGGGTAAGGGCAGGCTGTCTTTTATCCTGCAGCCGGTTCACAGCATTGCGCAAGGTTTCCTTATTGTTATTGATGCTTTTAACCTTTGCCATGATGGCTTTGAGGTCTTCCTGTGCCGATTTAGAAGCTTCCATCATCACCAGCAACACCAGGGCCTCGATATCCATTTGCCCGAGTGAACTACCCTTTGCATATTGTTGCGCCTGTTGCCGGATGGCAGCCTCTTCCCATTTTTTTTCGTTTACTGTCTTAGCCGTTTGTTTGATCCATGCCACATGTTTTTTATTAATAACGGGCATGGCTTTGTTGTAAAAGGCTTCTGCCTGCGGATCGGGCTGTGGCTGGGCATAGCTGTTTGTAGCGGCCAGCAGATGAATGATAATGGAAAGCAAGACGGGTTTCATGGGAAATATTTTTTTAAAGTTCCTGCTTTTTCCGAAACGATAAAAGCAAAATCCGATAAACAAAGAAGCTACTGATTAACTACTTTTATTGTAAAACAAGCCATATGTCCAGGTCTGTTGCAGAAAAACTGAAAATCCAACCAGGCTCCAGCCTGCTGACGCTGCATGCCCCAGCCGGTTTTGAAAAAGGGCTGGGTAAACTACCCAAAGGCGTGAGTGTGTGTGATGCCACAAAAACCTATGACCAGGTGCATTGGTTTGTGCTGAACCGTGCCCAACTGGAAAAAGAAATGAGTAAAGTAATGAAGCTGGTAAAACCGGGAGTGACCGTGTGGGTGTATTATCCCAAAGGCACATCAAAGATTCAAACCGACCTGACAAGGGATAAGGGCTGGGATTGTTTGCTGGCCGAAAGCGATAAGCTGACCTGGCTCACCCTGATCTCTTTCGATAATACCTGGAGCACATTTGGTTTCCGTGGCAAAACGGAGGCAGACAAAAAGAAAGATGCCAAACCCAAAGAACAAAGAGAGATATACAAATGGGCCAATTCTGTGACTAAAGAAATCAAACTGCCGGATGACCTGGCGACTGCCCTGAAGAAGAACAAAAAGCTCGGCGATTATTTTCATTCATTGGCCTTTTCGCACCGGCGGGAATACGTAGAGTCGATCGTGACGGCGAAAAGAGAAGAAACAAGAAAAGCAAGGATCGAAGCAACATTGGAACGGCTGGCCAAACAATGGAAGAACCCGAGGAACATATAGCTAAGAGAATAAATGAGAAAAGGAAAAAAAAGAGAAGGGGCTCGTAAAAAATTTTCACACAAAGACGCAAAGAGCCTGGCCTTTTTGACCTGTATAAATTTTGTTTGAGTTTATTTTTACTTCTTATGCAGCTAACTACTGATCTATACCAACGCATTGCTGCCGCCAAGGTTTTTATTGACGAGAATTATCATGAGCCCATAGACCTGGAGCAGATATCGCAACAGGCATTTTTGTCGCGGTTTCATTTTCACCGCATCTTTACCCATATTTACAAAAAAACACCGCATCAATACCTGACACAAACAAGACTGGAAGCCGCCAAGGTCTTATTGGCCAAAGAAGGCATCAGTATCACGGATGTGTGCAACAGTATCGGTTTTGAAAGCCTGGGTTCTTTCAGCACTCTTTTCCGCAAGCAAAACGGCAATTCGCCGCAGTATTACCGCAATATTGCCTGGCTGAAAAAGAAATTAGCGAAAGAGCAGCCAAAGCGGTTTGTGCCGCATTGTTTTATTGAACAGTTTAAGGTTGGGGGAAGTCGTGAGACGTGAGTGGTGAATGGTCAATTGTCAATCGGGCAGTTCGCAGTGCAAGTAGTAACCAAATCTTTCAGTTGGATGCTATTCACCACTCACCATTGACCATTCACTACAAAAGCAAGATTCAAGAACATCATTCCATTCCTCTCTCCTATCTTCACTTTATTAAAACAATCATATGGTTACAAAATTCTCTCACACTACACTTTTTGTGCTGGACCAGGAAAAGGCATTTAATTTTTATGTCAACATCCTGGGGTTTAAAGTAAACACCGATGCCCCGATGGAAAACGGTTATCGCTGGCTGACCCTGAACCCGCCGGAACAACCCGACCTGGAAGTGGTGCTGATGCCGGTGCTCCATGAAAGCATGATCAAAAGTGACACCTGCCCGGATGGATTTGATGAAGAAACAAGGCAGGCTTTTAAATTATTACTTGAGAAAGGCATCATGGGCGCCGGTGTGTTATATACACCTGACTGCAGGGCCGCCTATGCAGAATTAAAAGCAAAAGGCGTTGACCTGACCGAACCCAAAGAACAGTTTTATGGAATTGAATGTGTGGTTAAAGATGGCTGCGGCAACTGGTTCAGCATGACACAACCGAAAGAGATGTAGGGGGAAAGCTGTGAGCTTTGAGTTAGGTGTAGCGCAGTGCAAGGGGTGTTACACCACAAAGACGAAAAACAATGCGCTGGCCTTTGGGTGAACGGCAAATCAGGGAGAGGATGGCGACTGTGAGCATAAAAAGGTTTTTAACAGGTATGTGATTCGTGGTTTTCTTTTCTTTTAACAACATAAAGAAACGAAGAAAGGATATCGGGAAAAATAGTTGCGGATACGATAATGCTGTCTGCTGTTTTACATGCCGGTTGTAGAAATTATACTACCATAACAGGAGTTTCATTTACCCTTATCAAATTATTAACCGGCGATGCTATACTTTTGAATGGTATGGCTAATTCTGTTGCATTGAAATGGAAGGGAATCATTCCTGGTATCGCTGTGTTGTTTTTGCTGAGTTCCTGTTCCAAAAAGATAAGACCTGAAAGACCTGTTTTGGCATCCACCGTTTTCAAACTGGATTCTTTACCGCTGTCGGAGATCAATATCCCGGTGCAGATCAACCTGAAGCCTTTGTATGAGCTAGCAGAAAAAAGTGTGGACACGGTTTTCACTTCGCCTAATTATCCCGAAGACTGGATCTATGATGGTTGCGACACCCGGTATAAATATACTTTTCGCCGCGGTCCGCTGCAGATACGATCTTCGGGCAGCAACATGACATTGGGTTTTACCGGGTATTACAAGATCATTGGTTCTACAAGGGCCTGTGTGAGAGGAACAGCTATTTCACCATGGACACCCCCCTGCCGCTGCGGATTCAGCGAACCCGAAAGAAGGGTGAATGTTTCTTTTACCAATTCCCTGCAGGTGCTACCGGATTATAAAGTAAAACTCCTTATCAAAAGAAATGAACCGCAGCCGCTAGATAAATGTGAGGTTTGTTTCTGGGGCCAGGATATAACCAGGCAGGTGCTGAAAGGATTGAATGCCGAACTGGATGCAGCCAAAGCGGAATTAGAAAAGACTTACGGAACGATTGATCTGAAGCCCCAATTTCAACAGGTTTGGGATCAACTGAACAAGGCTTATGATCTTTATGGTTTGGGCTGGCTGCAGATCAACCCGGAGCGCATCCGCATCAATAACATTGCAGCACGGAATGATTCGCTGCATGTGAACCTGGGTCTATCAGCCAGGCCGGTCATCAGTTTTGAAAAACCAATGGAGCATAGTTCATGGTTGCCCAATATTACCGGTTTCAGCAACAAACCCGGTTTCAATATTTTCCTGGATGCGGTACTAAATTATGATTCGCTGAGCCGGTTACTTACTCTGCAGGTGGAAGGACAGGCATTTGACCTGAACAAGGGCCCGGTCAAAAAGAAATTCATTTTCAAAGACTGTAAGCTCTTTGGCGCCGGCCAGGAAAAGCTGATCATCCGGGTGAATTTTACCGGCACTGACGACGGAACACTTTACCTGCTGGGAAAACCGGTATATGATAACAACAGCCATATACTGGAGATAAAGGATATTGACTTTGATATCAGATCCAAAGATGCACTGCTCAAAACGGCAGACTGGTTATTCACCAAACGCATCACCAGCGAGATCAGCAAACATGCCCGCTATGATCTCACCGCATTTATTGACAGCGCCAAATCCGGCATCAATGAACAACTGAACCAGGAATGGAAAAAAGGGATCCGCAGCCAGGGCGTCATAAACGATTTGAAACTGGGCGGCATATTTCCGCTGGAAAAATTCCTGGTGCTGCGCAGTCAATGCAGCGGCAGCCTGTCGCTGGTGGTGGAATCTGTTGATTTCAGTTTCTAGATTCGTCTTCTTCAATATTGTTTATCCTGAAAGTGAAATGACGCTGTGCCAGGTAGCTGAACAGGATGATGATGACCGTGGTGATGACCTGGGCAAAGGGTGCATAGAGTTTGAAATACTCCACTCCTATTTTCAGCAGAATATAATTCAATGCCAGGTTGAAGAGATAAACCATGAAATAGCGGAACAGTTGCACCCGTCCTTTCATGTTGGAATCATTGAAGACCACATATTTCATCAGGAAAAAACCAACAGGAAAACTGATGCAAAAGGCCATAAAGAGGGCCGCCACATGTGATTTGAAGGCATAGAACTCAAAATGAAGGTCTTGTTCTTTCAGAATGAATTTGTAGCTCACAAAATAAACGGCAAGCCCCAGCAGTGTATTGAAGCCACCTGATGCGGCATAGCGAAAGGTTTGCAACGGCATGATCTTTCTGAAAGGCGGGTAGAAGAAATCAATTACCGGCAGTACCAGGTCCCTTGCGTTATGAATATGCCTTCGCATAAACGGACAAAGATAGCCGCCATCTTCCATTAAAGGAATTTCAGAAAAGCTCTCTGTTACAGGGAGGGGTTTGGGAGGGGCTCCGTACATTTGCCGCCAAACAAAGAAAGGATGAGTATTGTAAGCCGGATAAAACCATTGGTGGCAACAGCGCTGAAAGAATTGTATGGCCATACTGTTACCGAAAATGAACTGACCATCAACAGCACCAAGCCTGAATTTGAAGGAGATTACACGATTGTCCTTTTTGCTTTTGTAAAACAACTGAAAAAATCACCGGAAGAACTGGGAAATGAATTGGGCAATGCCCTGCTGAAAAATAATCCTGAACTTTTCAACGGGTTCAACGTCATCAAAGGCTTTCTGAATCTTGAGATCACTACTACATACTGGTTAAACTTTCTCCGGGAGAACTATAATAATAACCGTTTTGGCTATGGTCCGGTGAACAACCAGAAGGTGATGGTGGAATATTCTTCTCCCAACACCAACAAACCGCTGCACCTGGGTCACCTCCGGAATATTTTCCTGGGCTGGAGCACCGCACAGATCATGAAGCATAGCGGCTATGAAGTATATAAGACCTGTATCTCGAATGACAGGGGCATTCATATCTGCAAGAGCATGGTGGCCTGGCAATGGTTTGGTAATGGCGCCACTCCTGAAAGTACCGGTATGAAAGGAGATCATTTTGTCGGGGATTACTATGTGCAGTTTGGCAATGAACACAAAAAACAAATGGCGGAGCTGATTGAAAAAGGAATGACGAAAGAGCAGGCAGAAAAAGAAGCCCCCATTATGAAAGCGGCGCAGCAGATGCTGGTGGATTGGGAAGCCGGTAAAACTGAGGTAATTGATCTGTGGAAGAAGATGAACGGCTGGGTGTATAGCGGTTTTGACATTACTTATGAACGCATCGGCGCTGATTTTGACAAAGTGTATTATGAAAGCGACACTTATTTGCTAGGTAAAAAGGCAGTGGAAGACGGGCTGGCTAAAAATGTATTTGTAAAAAAAGAAGATGGCAGTGTGTGGATTGACCTGACGGCAGACGGGCTGGATGAAAAAGTGGTGCAGCGTAAAGACGGAACCGCTGTTTACATCACGCAGGATATTGGTCTTGCCGAACAGAAGCAAAAAGAATTTGGCTGTGAGCAGAGCATTTATGTTGTGGCGGATGAACAGAATTATCATTTCAAAGTGCTGAAGCTGATCTGTGAAAAGCTGGGTATCCCCGGTGCTGCAGGTATATATCATTTGAGTTATGGTATGGTGGAACTGCCTACCGGCCGGATGAAGACAAGAGAAGGCACCGTGGTGGATGCGGATGACATGATAGATGAAATGGTGAATGTGGCGAAACAGAAAACAGAAGAACTCGGAAAAGTAAAAGACTTCAGCGAAGCAGAGCTGAAAGAGCTGTATGATACCATTGCCCTTGGCGCTTTGAAATTTTTCCTGTTGCGGGTGGATCCGAAAAAACGAATGATCTTTAACCCGGAAGAGTCCATAGATTTTCATGGGTTCACCGGGCCGTTTGTACAATACACCCATGCAAGGATCAGGTCAATCTTACGTAAAGAAAAAGCATCCGGCACCGGACAATCCGTCAGCAGTCAATTGCTCAAACTGGAACGGGAACTGGTAATCCTGCTGGAACAATACCCGACCGTCATTGAACAAGCCTGTTCGGAACATAATCCTTCGGTGCTCGCTATATATGCTTTTAACCTTGCCAAACTCTTTAATACCTTCTACACCGAACACTCTGTGATGAATGCAGAATCTGAGGAGAAGAAACAATTGCGGCTGCAGCTCAGTGAAATGACGGCCAATGTCATTGCGTCGGCGATGGGTTTGCTTGGGATAAAAGTCCCGGAAAGAATGTAGCGCCACCTGTACTTTTTAATGACCTTTTATTGAAATTACTGTCCGGAATTGATACAGTCCGGGTCCAATTTTCACTTCGCTAATACTCCGTTGTAACTTTTCCCAAGCCTTTGCGTCTCAAGGTTAATGGATGTTAAAAATAATTAAATAAGGTTGGCGGTTGCACTTTATACGAAAATGGTCGTATATTCGCTCAACCAAATGCTGAATACTATGTCGAATACAAAAGTTATAAAGCCCACTGAAAGTGAACTGGAGATCCTGCAGATCATCTGGTCCAAAGGACTTGCCACTGTCCGGGAAGTGCATGAAAAACTGGCTGAGACAAAAGAGGTGGGTTATACCACCACGCTGAAGCTGATGCAGATCATGCATGAAAAAGGCCTGGTGAAAAGAGATGATTCGATGAGAACGCATGTTTACCAGGCAGCGGTGAACAAAGAGAAAACACAGAAACACCTGTTATCAAAAATGATAGATAATTTGTTTGGTGGCTCCCCTACCCAATTAGTGATCCAGGCATTGGGTGAAGGAAAAGCCAGCCCGGAAGAACTGGAAAAGATACAGGCATTACTGAATGATCTGAAAAAGCAATAAAACAACTGTCATGGCTGCTTTTGGTGAATCTAACTTTCTGCAAGCATTAGGATGGGCTGTATTGAACAGCCTGTGGCAAATGGCTTTGCTGTGGGTCTTCTACCAGGTTATTACCGGGGTTTACAGGAAAATCAGTTCGTCCAACAGAAGTATGCTGTCGGCTGCCCTGCTGATGACAGGTTTTGGCTGGTTTATTTTCACTTTTGCTTCCATCCTGTTCAACGAGGCAGCAACCGGCGCCGCTACGGTGGTGGCTGTTGAAGGAAATGACCAGTTGAATAACTGGCTTCGCAAAACTCTCCCGGTTGCTTCTGTCATTTATATTGTATTACTGGTATTACCGCTGATTCATTTTATACGCAATTATCGATATGTGCAGACCATTCGTCAATATGGTCTCACCAAAGCAGATGTGGATCTAAGAATGTTTGTCAAAAAAATTGCTGCTCAGTTAGGCATCAAAAAAACAGTGAAGCTGTGGGTGTCTGAACTGGTTACTTCACCTGTCACCATTGGTTTTCTGAAACCGGTTATCCTGATCCCTGCTGCAGCTGTCAATCATTTAACCATCCAGCAGATGGAAGCAGTGTTGCTGCATGAGTTGTCGCATATCCGCCGGTCAGATTATTTTATCAACCTTATCATAAAATTCATCCAGGCTGTTCTTTATTTCAATCCCTTTGTAAAAGCCTTTGTGCAGATCGTAGAAAGAGAAAGGGAAAAAAGCTGTGATGAAATGGTGATGCAGTTCCAGTATGACCCGCATGGCTATGCCACTGCCCTGCTGGAATTGGAAAAAGCCAATTACCTGCCCAAAGTGCTGGCTGTTGCGGCATCGGGTAAAAAGCATGATTTGTTGCACCGTATTGAATGGATCATGGGTGTGCAAAAGAAAAAACCCATGGTCTCCTTCAATAAAGTGGCTGCTGTGTTTGCCGGGTTGCTTTGTATCATTGGCCTGAATGCCGTGCTGATACTCAGCAAACCATCGGAAGGACGTTATGCTCCCGCTTTTGCCGAGCTTTCTGCTCCTTACTTTTTTGTGAATGATGCTCCCAAACAACCCGGGATGCCTTCAGTTGCTGTCAATGAAACAACAAGTGAGCCAATCGTAAATCATAGCCGTGTGGAAGAAAGGCCACAACCGGCCAAATCAGAAGCATCAAAGGAAATAGCTGCTTTACCAGATGAATTCATGGCCTCCCCCGCTGACGAAAGAACATCATTGCCATTTATTCCCGTATCTGTTTTCAAACCGGTGATCCCTGTGCTGGCGCCTGCAGAAGAAGCGCTGGTGAAAGAAGCGTTGACGGCCTCTGAGCGGCTTTTGAAAGAAAGTCAATGGAAAGCGGTGGAAAGTAAGATCGCTGAAGTATTCACATTAAAAGAAAAAGAGGTGCTGAAAGCAGAGCTGGACCAACAACTGAAAAAAGAGCTGGATCTCAGCAAATGGGAAAACAACCTGAAGATCGCCTACGATAAAGTGAACTGGAATAAAGTGAGCCTTGAGTTAAACACTGCCCTGTCAAAGATTGCATTGGACAGTGTTCAGCGGGTTTACACACTTGCCCTGATTGAACTGAGCCAGGTGGAAAAAGAAATGAAGGCGATGAACGAAACCAGCATACCTGATACAGATGTCACCCTCCGTTCCATTGAGCTAAAGAAAGCAGAAGTGGAAAAGGCTATCAACATTATCAGGGCTGTGAAAACCAAAAAAGTGGTTCACCTGTAATTCTCTCTCTTCATATTTACATCTAAATTACCAGCACCTCGGGCAGGCTTCGCTGTATTTGTTACCGATGAGGAATCCGAGTACCAGTTCATGAGTGCCGCGGCTTACGGTATTTAGTTGTGTGGTTGTAAAATCATACGAATAGCCTACATTAAACGTGTTGCTGATGCTTAAACCGGCCATTGCGGCGTAACCATCCTTAAACCGGTAACTGCCTCCCACCCACATCAGGTCGCGGTATTGCAATTTTACGTTCAGGTCGAATTGCGGGTTGGTCGGGCTTCCGTTCACATATTTGAACATCACTGAAGGAATGGCATTGATATCCTCGTTCAGCAAGAACCGGTATCCTGCCGTTGCAAAAATATGCGGCACCAACTGGCTTCCTTCCATACTCGCATCATCGGTAAACCTAACCCGCTGCGGGATGATCTGCTGTGCACTGATACCGGCAAAATAATCGGCTGAATATAACCAAAGACCAAAACCCAGGTCAGGCCGGATGCGGTTGATCTCTGCACTGTTCTGGATCACCAGCGGATCATTGGGGTCAATAAGCTTTGCTTTGGTACGGTCATAGCTTACCCGGCTGATACCGGCGGAAAATCCTCCGGATAAATTGGTTTGTGCATCCAGCCCGAGGTGGTAAGCATAAGTGGCATTGGCCGAAAAGCGGTTATACAGCCCTGTTTTATCGTTCACCATGGTGAAACCAATGCCGTGGTGAGGTTCGGCAGCCGTATAGGTTTCCCAATAAGCCTTTCCTCTCGGGTTTTGGCCGGGCACTTTATATGATGTGGCGCTGGTGCGGTAATCATTTTTTCCTAAAGGAGCATGCACCGTGAGATAATATGTTTGCGGTGCACCGTTCAATCCCACCCACTGATCCCTCATGCTGAGTTTAAGGTCTGTATAGTTTTCAATACCTGTAATAGCAGGATTGAGCACATACTGGTTCAGGATGTACTGCGTATAGTGCGGTCGTTGCTGTGCCATTGCATGCAGGGCAATCACAACAGAGGCGGCGGTTATACAGAAATACTTTTTCATGATCATAATTTACCTCACAATATCAACGAAGCCAGACATTTTCTGTCTTCCGTTTTTAGGATCAACAATATAGTAGTAAGTGCCGGCCGGCGCTTCTTTGCCATTAAAGGTTCCATCCCAGGGCTGGCTGTAGCCAATGGAGCGGAAGATGATCTGTCCATACCTGTTATAGACCTCTACTGTGCAACCCGGATAGCTTTCCAGGAAACGAATCACCCAGGTGTCATTGATACCATCCCGGTTAGGGGTGAAAACATTTGGAATCTCAGGCTCCTTCAGCATTTTGACAAACACATCATCACTGGTGCTGCATCCTTTGTCTGACGTCACCGTGAGTGTGTACGTTATATCTGCTGCCGGTGAAGAAGCCGGTTGTGCAATAGTAGCATCATTCAGCCAGGTAGCCGGCGACCATGCATAAGTAACAGGAATATTGGTGATGAGCTTTGGTGTCAGGGTAACCACACCACCTTCCAGCACCACTTTATCTGGTCCGGCATCAGCCACTGGTGTAGGATTGACCACTACTGATTGTGTAGCAGCGTTGACACAACCATTGTCTGCTGTGAAAGTGTAAGTGATAATATGAGTGCCTGCCCCGGCAACTGACGGATTAAACAATCCGGCAGCTGAAACACCTGTACCACTGAAAGCACCATTTCCAGCCAGGTTGGTTACCAGCGGACCAGATGACAATGCAAAGGAAGCAGAGTTGCTGCACACAGGTAAACTGGCTGCAAAAGCGATCTGTGGTGTGGCAAGCAAAGTAATGTCGCGGGTTATACTGCTGACACAAGTGATGCCTGAATAAACGTCATATCGAATGGTGACAGTCTTGCTGGCAGGACTGAAAAATTCCGGATACTGATGTGTATAGGTTCTCCCGGCAACAGGGTTATTATCCACTGTCCGGATACTCAGGTCACTTAAATCCCAGTAAATCTCTGTTCTTAATATTTTCCCGGCGGTGATGGTTGAGCCGTCAACAAGATCAAGGTTCCTGTTGCTGCAAATACTATTGTTCTGGATATTAAATGCAGCGGTAGCCACACCATTCACCAGAACATCCTGCCTGACTGTGTCAGTGCAACCCGCATTACTGGTGGTAACAAGTTGCACTGAATATGTTCCTGGCTGTGTGAAATGGTGAGTAGGGTTCTGTAATGTTGATGTATTCGGGTTGCCGGCATTGGCATTGGCATCGCCAAAATCCCATTGCCAGGAAGCGATGCTGCCGGCTGAAATGGTGCTGTTATCTGTAAGCGGAGCCAGCACATCATTCTGGCATATTTCAGGAGATATAAAAGCAGAAACAGGTAATACATTTATGACAACGGGTTGCGGTGCCGATGTGATCTTACAACCATTGTCTGCTTCCACTTCCACCGTTACATTAAAGGTGCCGGGTGTATTGTAGGTATGCGACAATGGTGCAGCAGAAGTGGCCACCTGGGTGTTTCCATCGCCGAAATTCCATGTCCATTTAACCAGCGAACCTGCATTGGCAACCGAGGCATCGGTGAAACTTGTGCCCCGGGTAACACAGCCGGGAAGTCCAATGTTGAATGCGGCTGTTGGTAATGGGTTTACCACAACCGTGCTGGTGGCAACATTGTTAACAGTGGGGCATCCCACTGCAGAAACAACATTCAACGTAACCGTATAGGTGCCCTGCGATGTAAAGCTGTGGACGGGATCCTGTGATGTGGATGTATTGCCATCGCCAAAATTCCAGTTCCATTGTGCAACCGTACTGCCTGCTGCTGTACTGTTATTGGTAAAGCCAAAAACAGAGCCCACACAAACCTGTGAAGGGCCGGTGAATGCAGCTTGTGGTTCCGCGTAAATCGTATTGACATTTTTGGAAATAACATTGCTGCAACCTGCTGCTGATGTCACTGTAAGTGAAACATTGTAAGGCCCTGTACCCGTAAAGGTATGCAGCGGGCTTTGTGTGGATGCAGTTCCGCCATCTCCAAAATTCCATGACCAGCTATTCAACGCAGTGCCACCGTTTGCTGATGAAAGATCATTGAACTGCGCAGCGCCGGAGGGCAGGCAAATAACTGACGGGAAATTAAAATCTGCCACGGGGTTTACCGCAACAATCACCTGCCGGTTCATAACTGTGCTCTGGCATCCACCACTCGTTTCAACCTGCAAGCTCACATTAAATGTTCCTGCGGAAGCGAATGTGTGGTTTTGTGGTGCATTGGAATTGGCCACTACAACGGGTGTGCCGTCTCCAAAATTCCATGTCCATTTAGCAATGACAGAGCCGGCAGGAACCGTTGACAGATCGGTGAAAGTTACTGACTGGCCAACACAATAAGGCCCGGCTGAACTAAAGTCAGCTACCGGCGGATCATTGAGGGTAACTGTTTTTGTAACGGTATCACCCTTACATCCTATATCGTTGATAACGGTATATTTTACATCATATGAGCCTGGTCCGGCATAAGTGTGGCTGGCAGATGTAACATCATTTAAAGTAGTGCCATCACCTAAATTCCAATGCCAGTGAACGGCAGGTCTGCCAAACAATGCAGCATTGTCAGTGAAATTTACCGGGTTAGAAACACAACCATTGCTGGTAAAATTAAAATCAGGTACCGGTTTCTCGTAAACGTTGATCTCGTAATCTATTTCCTGTTCTCCGTTACAGCCATCTGTGCTGGTGCTTTGAGCAATAATCCTGATTGGGTAATTACCCGGATTGTTGATCGTGTATGTACCGGGAAGTGTGTATTTATAAAGAGTTTTTCCGTTCACCACCAGGGTTTCGGTGAATGCCGGGCTGTTCAGGGTTTGATCCGGAAAGAGACCATTAAAAATCCACCTGATCTGTGCAGGCTCATAGGGGAAGGTCATAGACAACTGGAAAGTGGTGCCTTTGCAGGTAGCCGGGAAATCCACTTCAGCAAAACCATTGTCAATAGAAACATACTGGTACAGGTCCCTTACATTGGTACCAGCGGAATAGCCGTAAGTTTCCACTTGCCCCAATCCATAACAAATGGCGTTGAAGCCGCTGTCAGCGGTAAGGGTATATGAATTATCGCCGCTGGGAAACTGATGGCGAAGAAATGAGAATTGAGGGTTAGACGGCATAGGCAGAAAACCACCGACCGGGTTACCGTTGATACGGAATGATGCTGCACCTGCAGTCGGTATCAGCACATTTACATACTGTGCCTGTATAGCTTGCCGGGTCGAAGTAAAAATTGTTATATCACTGATATTTTGCTCAATCGGGTTCAGGATGATCATATCCGGGTCGCCTATGCCACCGGAGCAGTTCTGACTTAACAGGTATTGAGAAACAGAAATAGGCTTATCAGCTGTAATAAAGAAAGGTTGTGTTTCCGGAACCTGGTTAGCAGTTATAGTCGGGTAAACCTGGCCTGCATTCAGCGTAACCGGGAGACCGTTATATGTAATACTGGTATTGTCTTCGCTGGCCATTACCCTCACCTGGAAACCATTGTTACCCAGGATCGGCATAATGCCAAAATTTTTGCCCCAGCTTGTTTCGGGATAACATTGCTGAAATAACGGATCGGAAGAACTTCCGTTGCAGGTCTGGGTGTTGATAGTGGTTGTGGAACTGCCGGAAAAAACAGCAATCTTTTTGCAGGGCTCGGTTGCCGTAGCGATAGATTCAATAGCGGTACCTGAAAGATCATTATTGCTCTGCACCTGGTAAACATCCCCGATATTGGGTAAGTTGACATTAAACGTGCCGATGAAAACCCCGTTTTCCCTGCGCTGGATCTGCACGGTGGTATTTGGCTCCACTGCAATAATATTAAACTGGGATCTCCCCCCTCCACCCTGGAAGTAATTGATGGAACGATATTTTCGGCCCAGCACACTTACCGGCAATACGAGTGTTGCCGCCGTTCTGGCCGCAGCATATATCTGTGTATAAACCACTACAGCCGGTTTTCCTTCATCAACTTTCACCCTGATGCCCTTGTTAACGATCATGCCGGATTCAGCATCATTAATATAAGCTGCAAACCTGTTAATAGGAACCGTTGTAACCGTGTTTGGATTTACAACAAATGGTTGCGTTTGTCCATTGTAGGTGATGACACCAGCCGAAGCCTTGTCCGACGTAATGAAAATGTACATTTCAGCCAGGCTGCCGCCACTGGGAACATGCGAAGGGAAGCACAGGTAAAATTCCTTTCCCTTGTTGGAAAAGTCCTGTGAAAAAACAGTTTTGCCGGTTGCCAATATAGCAACAAACATAAGGGTACGAAGCAGGGATAAATTTCTCATTGAATCCAAGTCCAGATTAAAAGGGAGCTCAAATCTAATGAAAAGCCCCTAATAATGAAAGCCTTTGGAGGATAAATATGCCTGTTGTGGACAAAGGGTTTATGCTCAGACTTAAATAAAAACGCTGCACTGAAGGACATCGTAAACTTACGAAACGGACTCAGCCCAACCAGGCCAAATTGGCAAGCTGCAATAATCTGAATTACAGATTGTGAAAAATCAGGATTCAGGATGGAGCCAGGCAGATGGTAATCCCATTTAGAAATTATAAAAAATATATATGCAAATCAGTAACGAAATTGTTATTCGAATAAATTCTCCTATTTAAATGATAATCATATAATTTAAATTAAATAATTCAGTTTGTTGAAGTTTTGAATTCAATCTTAGTAAAAGATGTACGATTTTAAATTTTATTCAAATTTTTAAAATGAGATATGCTACATTATTTACTCATTACCTGTTATTTAAAATAAAATTTCAAACTAATTACTTTGACTATTCTTATTTATGATGCAAAAGGGTCATTTTCTAAATATCTTAGCGCTATTTTAATTCATAAACGGGGGCCATTATATCTCAGTTTCCACAAGCTGTTTCTTGAATTCTTAGCAAGAGCCTCTCCCACTCCCACCCTGCCACAATCACCCACATTCATAAATAATTGCTGAATCTTTTGAGTGGAAGCTATTAACTGCTTCTTTAGCTTATTTTACAGCATGCTATCTTCTTCCCTTAAAACAGCTTTTCTTATTGGCTTCCTGGGACTGGTCGCCGGTAGCTGCAAGAATGTAAAAGACCCGGTTTTTGAGGAAATGGAGAACATGAAGCTGGGCAAGCTGGGCCTGGATGAAACGGTTGTTTCGGCCGATCTGCGTTTCAACAATCCCAATTCATTTGGTCTTCGTTTAAGAAAGATTAATTGCGACCTGTATATTGACAGCAGTTATGTAGGCCGGTTCAGCAACAGTGAGGAAGTCAGGGTGCCGGCCAGGTCACGGTTCATTTTACCCGTTTCGGGACAGGCCCGCACAATGGAACTGCTGAAGTATTCAGGCATAGCAGCCCTATCCGGAAAAGCTGCAGCCGTAAGAGTAACTGGAACCGCCCGGGTGAGTAAAGCGGGCATTGTCAAAACCATCCCGGTTGATTATTCAGATAGCATCTTGCTGAAATTTTGATTTTTTAGCATCAAAAAAACCGGCTGCTGATGCCGGTTCAATACAATTACCCGTTGCCGGGAGGTGGTGTTTTGGGTTTGGGGTGTCCTCCCCCGTCTTCCGGTTTCTTACATCCTTTGGGCAGCCGCTTATATGAATCCTCGTTGGCCGGCACATCATCTGCATCATAGCCGCAATTGGCAATGGCTGTCTTTATTTCTTCGATATTGATCCGGTCAGTAACATACTTTACCTGTGTTTCCCCTTTCCGGAAGTTCACATTTACCATGGTAACACCATCATGCCTGTTCAGGTAGGTTTCAATCCGCTTTTTACAGTTCTCACAAAGAGCCTGCGGGGTCTGAATCTTTGCCGTCAACACCGCTTTGGCAGGGCCCTGTGCATTTGCGCCAACAAGGCACCCGCCAAGTACCAATACCAACAGTAATATTTTTTTCATCTAATTCAATTTATCGCAAATTACTAAATGCCTTTCCAACCTGCTGGATCATCTCTCCACTTTAACAATACCTCCTGCTGTACAACTGAAATTACACCTCTTTCCACAGCCAGGTCCAGCAATGCCGGGTAGTTTGTCAGGGAATAACAGGTCAATGATGCCTTTTGGAAAGCTTCGGTTGCAACAGGAAATCCGTAGGTGAATATGGAAACCATTCCAATTACTTCAAGACCGGCTTTTTTCAGCACATCCACCACCTGCAGGCTGCTTTTCCCGGTAGACACAAGATCTTCAACCACCACCACCTTCTGCCCGGATTCAAAATAGCCTTCTACCTGGTTACCCAGCCCATGTTCTTTTGGCTTGGGCCGCACATAAATGTAGGGCAGCTTCAGCTGGTCTGCAGCCATGGCGCCCCAGGCAATGCCCGCTGTGGCCACACCGGCCAGCATTTCCGCCTCTGGGAATTTATCAAAGAGCACATTACACATTTCCGATTTGATAAAATCACGGATATAGGGGAAGGATAATACTTTCCTGTTGTCACAATAAATGGGGCTTTTCCAGCCGCTGGCCCAGGTAAAGGGTTGTTCGGGGTTTAATTGAACTGCATTAACTTGAAGTAATTTTTCTGCAACGGCTATCTCGTTTGTCATGCGGCAAAACTAATTTGATAATGCGAGAATGAGAAAATAATAGTAGCGTATGCTAATCAAGATTTACTTCGGCAACAAACCTCTTTTTCTCTGCGACAGCATTGATGCAGCCGTGGAACCCTACCTGCACCATGATGATGCGGTTTTCATTGATGAACTGGATTCACACACCGTCAAAAGCATGATCCACGAAATGCAACTGGAGAAAATCCATGCCGGTGTTTTTTACCACGCTGACCTGGATAAATTAAAAAAAGCATTTTTTAAAAAATTCACTTTTATACAGGCTGCCGGCGGGCTGGTGCTCAATGAAAAAAAAGAAATACTGCTCATTTTCCGGCGTGGATACTGGGATCTGCCCAAAGGTAAATTAGATAAAGGCGAGACACTGGAGCAATGTGCTGTTCGTGAAGTGGAAGAAGAAACAGGCTTAACAGCTGTGAAGCTGGTTGCCCCGCTCCTGGTCACTTACCATACATACCACGAAGGGGCCAGGTTTATGCTGAAAGAATCACACTGGTATAAAATGGATGCAAGCGGTGAACAAACCCTTATCCCGCAAACAACAGAAGATATCCAGGAGATTCGCTGGGTGGCCCGGAAAGATTTGTCTTCCTTTTTGGACAAAACCTATCCCTCCATTGCTGATGTACTGCAAACTTTTTTGGAATGATCATTAACTGCGTGAAAGAACAGCCACCGTGAGCCTGCTCACACATACTAATTTTTCATTTTCATTGCTGATGCGAATGTCCCAAACATGGGTCCTTTTTCCCAAATGCAATGGCATACACACACCGGTCACAAAACCATCTGTAGCCCTGCTTACATGATTTGCATTAATCTCCAACCCCACACAATAGAATTTTGAATGGTCAACCACCATTGCCGAAGCAATACTCCCGATGGTTTCAGCTAGCACACAGGATGCACCGCCATGCAAAAGACCATATGGCTGCCGGGTGCGATGATCAACAGGCATCCTTGCTTTGAGAAAATCCGGCCCAACTTCTGTCCATTCAATACCGATTAGTTCACTCATGGTACCTTTTCCAAGCGAAGACAATAGCGTTGTTGAAAGATCCTGCTGAAACCAGATCATGGTTGTAGTGTTTTGGCCACTGCTTCCGGAAGAAATGGTGAGGCGTTTCCGCCATTGCGGATAATATCCCTTACGATCGTAGAAGCGACCGAAGTGTATTTTGGTTCACCCGTCAGAAAGATCGTTTCGATGGATTTGTCCAGCGTACGGTTGGCATCAGCAATGGTCTTTTCATATTCAAAATCGCTGACATAGCGTATGCCCCTGAGAATGAACTGTGCGCCGATCTGTTTACAAAAATCAATGGTCAGCCCTTCATACACGGCCCCTTCCACCCTTTCTTCATCTTTATATATTTCCCTGATCCATTGCAAACGTTGTTCGGGGCTGAACATCGGCGCTTTGGCTGCATTCAGGCCAATGCCTACCACGATCCTGTCAAACAAAGGCAATGCCCTGTTGATGATGTCAACATGACCCAGTGTAACAGGATCAAATGTGCCGGGAAACAGACAGATACGCATAGCAAGTTAGAGGTTTGAAGAACAATGTACGAAAGCTTTGCCAAACGAAACATTCTGCTGAATTCGTATGCAGGTTTAATTATTGCGGTTTGCCAATAAGTAAAGTACCGCCATTCTTACTGCCACACCGTTTTCCACCTGTTGTAAAATGATGGATTGTTTGCTGTCGGCTACATCGCTGTCAATTTCCACTCCCCGGTTGATAGGTCCGGGATGCATGATGACGATCTCTTTATGCAAGCTATCGAGCAGCCTGCGGTTGATGCCATAGGCCAGGCTATATTCCCGCAATGAAGAAAACAACACCTGGTTTTGTCTTTCCAGTTGTATACGCAGCACATTGGCTACATCGCACCATTCCAGTGTTTCTTTCAGGTTGTAGCTTACGTTCACACCCATTGCATCGCTGCAATACCTGGGTATCAGTGTGGGAGGGCCGCAAACCGTTACTTCTGCTCCCATTTTCTTCAGCAAATAAATGTTGCTTTGTGCCACCCGGCTATGCATGATGTCGCCAATGATTGCCACTTTGCGGTTTTCGAGGCTGCCTGTTTTTTCTTTGATAGAAAATGCATCCAGCAGACCCTGTGTGGGATGCTCATTGATGCCATCTCCTGCATTGATAATAGCTGCAGGTATATGCTGTGCCAGGAAATGCGGAGCCCCGCTTGCACTGTGGCGCATCACCACCATGTCCACTTTCATGGACAAAATATTATTAACCGTATCCAGCAGGGTTTCGCCTTTTGAAACAGAAGAAGAAGATGCCGTAAAATTGATGGTATCAGCCGACAATCTTTTTTCTGCCAGTTCAAAGGAAATCCTGGTGCGGGTAGAATTTTCAAAAAACAAATTCACGATAACCACATCCCGCAGCGAGGGCACTTTTTTAACAGGCCGCTGTAAAACTTCCTTGAATTGTTCTGCTGTTTGTAAAATAAGGCTGATGTCCTGTGAACTGAGGTCTTTAATGCCGAGTAAATGACGAGTGGATAGTTGCATTAAAGGTCAAAGATAGAGGGAAAACTAATACAATACGACTTCTTTCTTGTCCCACTCCACTTTCACTTTCTGCGACACAATGGAATCAATGGATTTACCGGTGTAATCGGGTTGTATAGGTAATTGCCGGCTGAAACGCCGGTCCACCAGCACACACAGTTCCACTTTTTCCGGTCTGCCAAAATCGAGCAATGCATCGAGGGCGGCCCGTATGGTTCGGCCGGTGTAGAGTACATCATCTATCAGCACCACTCTTTTACCTTCTATGGAGAAGGGGATGTCGGTTTGGTTTGCAATATGCAGTTCCTGGCGAATATCATCCCGGTAAAAAGTGATATCGAGTTTCCCGTAGGGGATGGAACCGGTCCATTCTTTTTTTATCTCTTCCACGATCCTGTCTGATAAAAATACACCTCTGGGCTGCAAGCCGATGATTACCGTGTTGCTGAGTTCCGTATGGTTTTCCAGCACCTGGTGTGCCAGCCGCCTGATGGTGATCGCCAATTGTTGTTCTGACAGGATAGTTTTCACTTAAAAATTTTTATAAAAATACGGAAGGCATTTAAAACAGCCGAAAAGCCCGTGGAAATTCACAGCGGTTGATAAATGCTGAAGCCATTGTAAATCTATTTTTTGCAACATACCGGGCCCATATTCTGCCGGTAAATGCTATGAAACGGCTGCAGGAATGTTTAAATTTAATAGCTAACAGCTTTTTTCATCAAACAAAACTAAAGTGTATGAAAAAGATTGTATTCGCTTTTACCCTGCTTTGCTTCAGCACCATACTGCTTGCGCAAACAACTTATCCCATTGTAAAGGGAAGCTGGCTGGCCGGTGGTAAAACCAAGCTCGCCTTTTCTTCTGAACCTTACATCGGGGATGAAAAGATCAAAACCACTTCTTTTCGCTTCAGTCCCAATATTGGTCATTTTATTGCTGACCAATGGGCAATCGGAGGAAAATTAGATTTTGAAACTTCCAGCACCAAATTTGGAAACATGGACCCGGAAAAATACAATGATATGGGGCTGGGAATTTTCACCCGTTACTATTTCCTTGAAGCAACACAACGTACCAATTTCTTTGGCGAAGCCGGTTTCAGCATTGGCAGTTACAAATATGATGACGATGAGGAAAGAAACGGCTACAACAATTTTAACCTGGCCCTGGCGATGGCACTTTTCCTGAACAGAAACGTTGCTATCGAAATCGGCTTTGACTATTCTTCATTTAAATATGAAGATGAAGATGACCGCAGCAGCCGCTTTGGTCTCTGTGCTGGTTTCCAGGCTTATCTTGATCCCTGTTCAAAAAGCAAAGCAAGATTGAGAGAAGCATCCGTTACTGCATACTGATGTTTTTTACCTGCACAAAGAACAGCAACCGGTGCTGTTTTTTGTGCAATTTCAGCAAACGATCAACCAAAGAAAATGTAAGCCATCGTAATGGCCGTGATGATACCTGCCAGGTCGGCCAGCAGCATGGTACCTACAGCATATCTTGAATTTTTAATGCCTACTGCCCCGAAGTAAACAGCAATAATATAAAAAGTGGTATCAGCTGAACCACGGAAAACAGAAGCAAGATTGCCCGCAAATGAATCCGGCCCGTGTGCATTGAGAGTGTCAATCATCATGGCCCTGGCGCCGCTGCCACTGAGCGGTTTCAGCAAAGCTGTTGGCAGCCCGTCAACGATCCTTGTATCACCACCAAAAAAGATGAAAAGATTTTTGATTCCATCCAGCACAAATTCGAATGCACCACTGTTGCGCAGCAAACTGATGGCTACCAGCAAGCCGACGAGATAGGGTATAATTCTAACAGCCGTTTCAAACCCTCCTTTTGCTCCTTCAATAAACGCATCGAAGATGTTTATCTTTTTATACATCCCGCCCAGGACAATCAACAAAAAGATGGCCAGGATGATACCGTTGCTGAGACTGCCTGAAAAAAGTTTCATTGTTTCCGCATCCAGTGTTTTAATATAAAGCACCAATGCGGCAATAGCCGTACTGATGCCCAGTATCCACAGCAGAATGACTGATTGAAAAACATTGATACGTTGCTTCCATGCAACAATGAGCAGGGCTGCAATAGTGGCAACAAACGTAGCGATCATGCAGGGAATGAAAATGTCTGTCGGGTTGGCTGATTTCATCGCCACCCGATCGGCAATGATTACGGTGGGGATCAGCGTAAGTCCCGAAGCATGCAAACACAAAAACATCAGTTGCGGGTTGGATGCCCTTGTTTTGTCGGGGTTGATCTCCTGGAGGCTTTCCATGGCTTTGATGCCAAATGGTGTAGCGGCATTATCCAGGCCCATCAGGTTGGCCGAAAAGTTCATCACCATATGTCCCATCGAAGGATGGTTTTTAGGCACTTCCGGAAAAATGCGGGAAAAGAAAGGGCCAATGATCCTTGATAAAAAACGGATACCCCCGGCTCTTTCGGCAATATTCATAAAACCCATGAACAGAGCCATGATACCGATAAGCGCAATGCAGAGATTGACCGCATCTTTGCAGGTTTCAAATATGCCGTTTGCCGGCAACAATTTGTAAGCACGGTAATTCCCCTCTGCTGTTTTATACACTTTCTCTTTGCCCATCACCGCCACTTTCTGAACCGCCAGTTGCTCCTGCACCAGGGCAGGTAATTCAGACGGGTCAAGTGTACGGGCAGCAGTGGTATCGGTGTTCTTACCGGTGACCAGGTGACTGAAAAGTTGTTGCTGCCCCGGTTCAACCAGGAATTTACCTGCAGCGACCAATAAAGCAATTAAGATAAATGCTGTCCATATCCTGCTGAGAGCCATAAGAGTTTGTGGTTTATAGTTTGTTGTTTATAGTTAACAGCAGATGGAAAGATAAGTGATAAAACACATCTGATGACAGGTTCCCTGGTATATTGCTTTTCAGACGATTTTCCGATTGAGGTTTAACTAATCAACGAATTAACCGATAAACCCATTTATCTATCCCTTACCTTTGCGGCTCGAAAAAAGTATCATTGCAAGACGGCAAGAGCCAATTTGTGGTTAACCCGGCTTTACGAATTAGAAACTATAAACTACAAACTATAAACTGAGTATGGCATTACAAGCAGGAATTGTAGGGTTACCCAATGTAGGCAAATCAACATTGTTCAATGCTGTCAGCAACAGCGCCAAGGCGCAGGCAAGTAATTATCGTTTTTGCACCATTGATCCGAATGTAGGACTGGTGGATGTGCCCGATCCACGTTTATATAAACTGGCTGAGCTGGTTGTTCCTAACCGCATTGTTCCGACACAGATCGAGATCGTTGACATTGCCGGTTTGGTAAAAGGCGCCAGCAAGGGAGAAGGTTTGGGTAATAAATTTCTTGGAAATATACGGGAAGTGGATGCCGTCATTCATGTGATACGCTGTTTTGAAGATGAGAACATATTGCGGGATGAAGGCGCCATAAATCCTGTGGCTGATAAAGAGATCATTGATACGGAACTGCAGCTGAAAGATCTTGACAGCGTGGAAAAGAAGATACAGAAAACAGAAAAGCAGGCAAGGATTGATCCCAAATTAAAGCCTGAACTGGATGTGTTGCTCCGCTGCAAGGACCATTTGGAAAAAGGTAAAAGCATCCGGGAATTGGGACTTAGCAAAGAAGAGAAAGTAGCTATTGCTGATCTGTTCCTGCTGACCGACAAGCCTGTTCTCTATGTTGCTAATGTGGATGAGGCTTCGATGCATACAGGCAATAAGTTTTCTGAAATGCTGAAAGAAGCGGTGAAAAATGAAAAGGCTGAAGTGATCATTATGTGCAATAACATCGAAGCCCAGATCGCAGAGATGGAAAACCCGGAAGACAAGCAATTGTTCATGGAGGAGTACAAGATGACAGAACCTGCGCTGGACAGGCTTATTCATTCTGCTTACCGTCTGCTCAACCTGTTCACCTATTTCACTGCCGGTGTGCAGGAAGTGAGGGCATGGACCATTCAGCAGGGATGGAAAGCCCCGCAGGCTGCCGGTGTGATCCATACGGATTTTGAAAAAGGCTTTATCAAAGCTGAAGTGATCGCTTATGATGATTTTGTACAATACGGCTCCGAAGCTGCCTGTCGTGATGCCGGTAAACTAAGAATTGAAGGAAAAGAATACGTGGTGAAAGACGGTGATGTGATGCATTTCAGGTTTAATGTGTGATGATGTTGCTTGTTACTTGTTCCTTGTTGCTTGTTCCTTGTTCCTTGTTTCTTGTTTGGGTATTGTTTAAAAAAGTGCCGTCAGCGACGCCCTTCCGATATGCACCGTTCTTCCTGATCCGGGTTTGCGGCCATCATACTGAAAATTCAATTCAATCGCATTACTCAGGCGGCGGGTCAGGCTGAGTGACCATAAGAAATTTTTTCCCGGCAGCAATCCATCCAGCATAATATAGCTCACCGTAGTGTTTGCCGGATAGTTATAAGTGATATTGTTGAAGGTGAACTTGCCGGTGACAGAAGTGCTCTGCAGGATATTGTATTTTGATTCCAGGTTCAGTGCATGAGATACTGACTTTTCTCCTCCATACAGCGGCAGATTCTTTTTGTTCTCTAGTTTGTAGCCGGCCACCAGGCGGAAAGATGTTTTTTGAATGTAGGAAACCATCGGCTCTACAGTATATATATCCAGGTCATAATTACGGTTGCTGAACTGTGGTGTGAACAATGCATTTTCGCCTTTTCTTCCATTCACCGTCAATGCTATCACCCGGCTCAGGTTCCAGCGCCATTTGAGGTTCCAGTCATTCAGTTTGCGGCTTTCATAGCCATAGGTAAGTAATGCTTTGCCGCTGTTGCGAAGGTTGCTGAGATCCACTCCCCATTTGCTGCTGAAACGGTTAAAGGAAAGTGTATTCAGGAAAACTGTATTCAATGTGATCAACGCTGTGTCGTTCACGCCATATTTAAATGGGCTGAATTCAAAGCTTCCCCTGGCAATGGATTTTTTATTTACCTGCAATGAAGTGAGCAGGTTCAGCCGCGACAGCAGTTTCTTCATGCCTTTCAGATCGGGTTTGTTCAGCAACACTCTTGGGTTCACATTCAGGCTGTAGTTGAATGTGATATAATTTGCTTTTAAAAACTCATTGGTGGGAGTAAACACACGGATAAATTTTGCCTGGTCCGGAAAAGCGGCCAATTCAAATTCATTTAGCTGCTGCACACCGTCCGTGTTATAATCAATCCATGCAAATTGCCCTGTGCCAGCCGGAACTTCAAAATATGCAAAATCTCTTCGCTGCTCCTGCCCTGCGCCTACTTCATACAGCACATTGCCGGTGAGTAATCCTTTCCATTCATTCATCACATATTCCGCCCTGCCTAAAATAGTTTCATCTTCTGATTCCGGTGAAACTGACTGATCATACACTTTCAGCTTACGGAAAGTAGTGTTGAGGTAAAACTGGCGATTAGGGTTACTGAGCAATTCTGTTTGCAGGTTCAGGTTCAGACTCCTGTCGCCGCGGATAAATTCATTACCCACTGCATATTTATCCGAACGGGAGAAGAACGTGATGCCATACTTATTTTTCTTTCCTTCATCTGATTTCAGGTATAAGGAATAGGTGTCAAAAGAAAACGCCAGTGGTGTCAATGTATCACTGGCCTGGTGCCGGGCCGTGTTTTGCTCCAATGTGTAGCGAAAGCCCAGCCGCCAGTTGCTGAGTTGTTTCAGTTGTTTGTTCATATCTATCACCGGCCGGAGAAAAACAGCTTTGTCAGCGCTGCTGTTTGAAGCAGTGGAAACAAATTCATTGTTGAATTTCCATCCTTTCCAGTCGGAGCTATGGCGAATGGCATGCTGGAACCCTTTGTAATCATCGCTGCGGCGGTAGTTGGTAAGCTGGTAGGAGAAAGCATGATTTTTATTATCCTTTAAACCTGCCGATGCTTTTATAATATTTTCAGTTGCCGGCGTAAGCACCGCCTGTAAGGGCAGACCCCAGTCACGGGTGAACTCCACATTGCGCAACCGTTCCAAAGGTTTGAAACGATCCTGCACATATTCATAGTCCAGCGTAGTGCTGAGCTGCAGTTTATTTTTCGATTGCAGCGGACTGTTATTACTAAACTGGAATTTGGCAGCCCAACCGCGGTCATCATTATCATCTGCTTTTGAAAAAGTGTTGACATCGTAATGACTCATGGCCACTTCAGCTTTCAGCGTGGTGTTTTGGCTGATCGTATAATCCATCCCCAGGTTCACTAATTGCTGCTTCTTTGGCGTCACCAGGATGATCACCGGTTCAAAACTGCCCTGTTTCACACCACCTACAGGCGGGATAAACCTGTATACCTTTCCATTGGCACCATTGAAATCCGGAACATAACTACCATTGCCCTGCCCCACACTCACAAAAGAAAGACTGTATTTCGCCACAGCAGGATCGGTTGAATACTGGTAAAACGAATCAATGCCCGGTGTGGGGTCATAAATCTTTTCATATAATACTTTGCCGGCAGCAAACGTATCAATCACTGCAGAAGGGTAAAAAGCCTTTTGAATGCTGTCGCCGACACTGGCTAAAAATTGTTTCTGCTCATCATCCAGCACCTGGTTGATCTGCGAATTGCGGGCATCGCTGTTGGTGAAAGCGCCAAACCGCAATTTGAGTTTCTCATTCACATCCAGTTCCTGCGATAAATAAAAGTTTGCATTCAGAAAATTCCGGTCGGCATACTCAAACTCCACCTGGATACGGCTGTCTTTGGTGATCATTCTTTTGGGTGTGAATGTTATTTCAGCCGTATTATAATTGATCACATAGTCCTGGTCTTCTCCCCGCTGGTATAATTCACCATCTACAAACACTCTTTCTGTATTGGCAAGAATGATAAAGAACAATTCATTGTTAGCCCCGGTGAGCCGATAAGGGCCCTGGTTGCCTTCCAGACCCTGGAATACATTACGGGTAAATTTTCCTTTAGCAATGGAACCACTGGCCAGTGTTTTGGAAATTGCATTTTTCCCAACCGGGTTAGTCGTTTGAAAAGAAATGCCTTGTAGTCTTTTATAAAAGCTAAGAAAATAGGATTTGTTCTGCCGGATGTCGAGATCACCCAGGTTCAGTTGCCAGTTCTTTTTTTTGAATTGCAGGAACACCTGGTCAAATTCATTCAGTTGTTGCGTGGTGCCATCGGGCTGAATGGGAATATTGTTATCTGTAAGTGCGGCCTGCACTTCAATGCTGTCGCCGAGCATACCGCTCAGTTGCAGGTTAAGGGTGGAATTGAGTACGGCATCCTGGCTGTTGCCAAAAGCAATCTGTCGTCCGAAGCTTCCTTCGGCTTTCAGGGTGCCAAAATCAAAAACACCACGCTGGCGGTCGGTGAGTTCGGAATTAAATTCAAATGGCTTTGCATAGAATTTATTCATGACACTGTCGTAGTTCATCCGTTGGGTAACGGCATTGAGTTTATAGGGAAAGACACGGTAACGTACCGTCACCATTGCTGCAGCTGGCTTATTAACCCAGGTGAGCAATGCATTGATAATATCCAGCCGGTAATCAGAGGCAGGTATGCCATCTATTGAAAATGTAAGGGGAACAATGCTTACCGAATCAATCCGGAGGGTGTCAGCAACAGGCAGTGTTTTTTGACGAAGATTGGATGCCGGTGACAAAACGGGTTGCTGGGCATAGCCCGCAACAGACAGCATCACCAGGGTCAGAAGCAGTAATATCCGGCACGAATCCCTCAATAACAGTGAGTTTTACTCAAAATCGTAAAAACAGGGGTATTTATTGCCCTTAAATTATCAACTGCTGTTAATTAGTGAGGGTGATAATCAAAAACTTAAAACAAAAAGTGCTGGTCAAAGGCGCCTGATCCGGATATTGCGGAATTTCACCTCATCGCCATGATCCTGCAACCCGATCTTTCCAACTTTGTAAGTGCCGAAGGCGGGCATCTCTTTAAACTTACTTCCGGCCACTAATTTTTTCCAGGCATCGTCCCACATGGTGGTGGAAACAACATTTTCACTATTCAGAAAAAGATCGAGTTTGCCGTCCACGCATTTCACTTCGGCAAGGTTCCATTCACCGGGGGGCTTTACTGTTTCTTTGGAGCAGGAGATCAGATCGTAAAGGTCACCGGCCCTGTGTTTGATAATTTTTGCATCTGCATGACCATCGTTATCGAGCACCTGCATTTCAGGACCTGTTTCCCAGGGCCATTTATAGACCGTGTCTTCATGAATATAGAAGATGATACCGCTGTTGCCATTTTTGGAAATGTTCCACTCGAGTTTCAGGTGAAAATTTCCGTAAGAAGAATCTGTTACAATATCACCGCCATCTTTTATTTGCCAGTTTTCCTTATTGGATGTATCTAAATAAAGATATCCATCCTTCACTTTCCAGGCAGCGCCTGTTGAATCACCACCATACTTGTGCCATCCTTTGGTCGTTTTGCCATCAAACAATAACTCCCATCCTTCCTTTTTTTCTTCTTCTGTCAGTTGTGCCATGGTCGAGTCAGTTGTTGTGTCTTTTCTTCCTGAATAGTTGTTTTCGTAACAGGAACTTATTGAGACTGCCAGGAAAGTGAGGCCGGCAATAAATTTCAGCATAGTAATATTTTTATTTTTTAAGCAGGAGAATATATTTCACCATGGCTTCGGCATCTTCCTGCGACATACCGGCATGCGGTGTCATCGCCACTTCGCCCCATACACCACTGCCCCCGTTAATGATCTTGCCGGCAAGATGCGCAACAATGGTATCGGGCATTCCTGCATATTTGTTAGCAACTTCCCGGTAAGTAGGACCTATTAATTTTTCATCCACTTTGTGACAGGTAAGACAATCGCTTTTGGCGATCAGTGCAAGTCCTTTCTGGTAATCGGGGTTTTGGGTGACGTCTTCCGTAGTTTCTTTTTTAGGTTCTTCTTCTTTTTTCTCGGAACCACCACCCCCCCCACAGGCAGCCAGCATAGATAAAACTACAAACGAAAGAATAAGCTTTTTCATAATATTATTTTTGGGTGATCGAATGCGAATTTACTTTATTAATCCAAACCCAACAGTTTCCGGTTGGCTTTTTCATCCATTCCTGATGATGCAAAATCATCAAAAGCCTTTTCCGTTACCCTGATGATATGTTTTGCAATAAACTCCGCTCCTTCCCTTGCCCCATCTTCGGGGTGTTTGATGCAGCACTCCCATTCCATCACTGCCCAGCCGGAATAATCATACTGTGCCAGTTTGCTGAAAATAGTTTTGAAATCTACCTGGCCATCGCCGGGGGAACGATAACGGCCAGCCCGGTTGGCCCAGTTTTGATAACCACCAAAAGTTCCCTGCCTTCCGGTAGGATTAAATTCAGCATCCTTTACATGAAATGCTTTGATACGATCATGGTAAAGGTCTATGTATGCTATATAATCCAGTTGCTGCAGCACAAAATGCGATGGATCGTAGAGCAGGCAGGCACGGGGATGGTTGTTCACTTCCTGTAAAAACATTTCATAAGTGGTGCCGTCAAAGATATCCTCGCCGGGATGCACTTCATAACAAACGTCCACCCCGCATTCATCAAAATAATCAAGGATGGGTTTCCATCTTTTTCCCAATTCTTTAAAACCTTCTTCCACCAGACCTGCTGGACGCTGCGGCCAGGGGTGAAACGTGTGCCACAACAATGAACCACTGAAAGTGGCATGTGCATTCAATCCCAGGTTTTGCGAAGCTTTGGCGCCATATTTCACCTGTTGAACAGCCCACTCTGTTCTTGCTTTGGGATTGCTTCTTAACTGCTCCGGTGCAAAGCCATCGAACAAAGTATCATAAGCCGGGTGCACTGCCACCAGTTGACCCTGTAAATGGGTGGATAATTCTGAAATTTCAAGACCACATTCCCGGATGATCCCTTTTAGTTCATCTGCATAGGTTTTACTTTCTGCTGCCTGCTGCAGATCAATACAGCGGCTGTCCCAGGTAGGAATTTGCACAGCTTTAAAACCCAACGATGCTGCCCAACGACAAATTGTCTGCAGGTTGTTGAACGGAGCATTATCTCCCATGAACTGGGCTAAAAAAATTGCGGGGCCTTTTATTGTTGTCATGATACTGGTTTCTTGTTTCTTGTTTCTTGTTTATTGTTCCTTGTCAACTTCTTAATTCCTCATTTCATATTTCTTATTTCTCATTTACTCTTAGCCTATATGATAAAATCAACCCACTTATCGGACGATCTTCCGCTTTTTATCACATTCTCTATAAAAGCCATTCCCCTGACACCGTCTTCCATGCCGGGGAAATCAAGCCATTCGGCTTTTGGTTTCTCTCCTGCCATCCGGGCTTGTACACAAAGAGCAAAATTGCGGTAATGATTGGCAAATGCTTCCAGGTATCCTTCGGGATGCCCTGCCGGTGTGCGGCTGTTATGTGATGCATGAGCACTTACATAACCTGTGCCTGCCCGCCATACTTCGGCTGGCTTGTCAAGCCATTTCACCAAAAGTGTGTTGGCATCTTCCTGTTTCCACTCAATGCCTCCTTTTTCGCCATACACTCTTATCTTAACATTGTTTTCTTCGCCTGCAGCGATCTGCGTAGCAAATAAAAGTCCGCTGGCGCCATTGTTGTATTTCAGCAATACCGCCCCGTCATCGTCAAGCTTTCTTCCTTCCACCACAATATTGATATCAGCACAGAGCTTTGTTGTTTGCAGCCCGCTGACATACTCAGCCAGGTTGAATGCATGAGTGCCGATATCGCCCATTGCTCCGGCAATACCGCTTTTGGAAGGATCAGTTCTCCAGCCGGCTTGTTTATTATCGCCGCTTTCTAAAAAATTGCTAAGCCAGCCTTGCGGATACTCTGCATACACTTTTCTTATTTTTCCAAATTTTCCGCTCAGCACCTGCTGTCTTGCTTCTTTCACCATCGGGTAGCCGGTGTAGGTATGTGTGAGGCAAAAAAATAATTGACTTTTATTAGCAATGCCCTGTAGTTTTTTTGCTTCTTCCAGGTCAAAGGTCATGGGCTTGTCGAGCACCACATGAAAACCATTTTCCAATGCCAGGCGTGCCGGTTCAAAATGAACATGATTGGGTGTAACGATGCTGATAAAATCCATTCGCCGGTCTGCGGGCAATGCGGCTTCAGCGGAGATCATTTCCTGGTAAGAACCATAAATACGTTCTGCCGGCAGACCAAGTGTTTCACCGGCTTGCTTTGATTTGCCAGGGTTGCTGCTAAATGCACCGCAAACCAATTCGATCTCTCCGTCCATATTAGCAGCGATGCGGTGTACTGCACCGATAAATGCACCGGGACCACCGCCCACCATTCCCATTCTTAATTTCCTTTTCAGCATCGCAATCGTTTTCGATTATTAAAAAATTTAAACCGCAAAATGTAATTCTAAAAATAGTACATTTAGTTTTCTAAACATTGCTACAAATCTAACGATATGCAAACAGTAAACCGCAGCCAGCTTTTCATTGCCAGTTGCCTCGCCTTATTAGTAACATCCTTGTCATTTGGCATTCGTGCCGGTATATTAGGTGGCCTTGGTGTTGAGTTTGGACTGGACAAAGCAGAGTTAGCCACCATTACCGCTACAGCATTCTGGGGATTTCCGCTTGCCGTAATCATTGGCGGAATGGTAGTGGATATTATCGGAATGAAACGTTTGTTAGTAGCAGCTTTTCTTTTTCACATTGCCGGTATAGTATTAACCATTTTTGCCGGAAATTTTGGCAACCCGTTCTGGTCCCTGTTTATTTCAACCTTATTGATCGGCATTGCCAATGGCACCGTGGAAGCAGCCTGCAATCCATTGGTAACTGCTTTATACCCCAACGATAAAACAACCAAGCTGAATCATTTTCACTTGTGGTTCCCGGGTGGTATTGTTTTAGGAACGCTGATCGTTTATTTTTTTAACAAGGCTGCAATAGGCTGGGAAATACAGGTAGCCATGATGATCATTCCGGCCATTTTATATGGCTATATATTTTCCAGCCAGAAATTTCCTGTTACCGAAAGGGTTGCCAGTGGTGTTTCCACTGCCGAAATGTATAAATCGCTGGCGAACCCTCTATTTATCTTCATGATCATTTGCATGTTTGGCACGGCCATCACAGAATTATTCACCGGTCAGTGGATTGATGTTCTGCTAAAAAATATTACAAACAACCCGATACTTATCCTGACACTTTCAACAGGTGTGATGGTGGTAGGCAGGGCTTTTGCCGGGCCGGTTGTTCATCGGCTGGCGCCACATGGGGTATTGCTGATGTCGGCCATTGTCTCAACAATTGGTTTGTATATGCTGGGTAATACATCCGGCAACATGATATTTGCAGGCGCCCTGATATTTGGCATGGGTGTCTGCTACTTCTGGCCAACAATGCTAGGTTTTGTGTCAGAATATTTACCAAAGACCGGTGCGGTTGGCATCAACCTGATGGGTGGGGCCGGCATGTTTGCCGTTTCTTTGTATATGATGCTGATGGGCGGTGTATATGATAAGAAAATAGCCAAACACCTGCCCGAAGGTGCGGATCTGAAATTATATAATTCCGGCGAAGCTACTGCCGAGATGAAAACAGCTCTTGCAGAAGCCAATAAACTGGCGGGCCCTGAAATATTAAATACCACATTATTTATCCCGATTGCCCTCATTGTTGCTTTTGCAGGTTTATATTTTTACATGAGAAATAAAAAGAACCCGTCATAATTATTACCGTCATGACAAAAAATAACAGCCGGAGAAAAGCATTGAAACAGATAGTATGGGGCACCATGGCCATAGGTGCTGCCAGCCCGCTCGTTTCACTGGCAGCTGAAAAGCCTGCAGCAAATAAAAAACTGAAAGGGAATATCAATCATGCTGTCTGTTCCTGGACCTATAATTTCCTTACACTGGAAGAAATGTGCGTCATGGTTAAAAGCCTCGGGTTTTCAGCTATTGACCTGCTGACACCTAAAGAATGGCCAACTGTGCAGAAACATGGCATCCATTGCTCGATGTGTTATACCGGTGGAAAAATCAGTCTGACCGAAGGCTGGAACAACCCGGCTAATCATGACTGGCTGATCAAAGACTTTATGGAAGCCATCCCGCTGGTGGCCAAAGCCGGTTATAAGAATCTTATCTGCTTCAGCGGAAACCGGAAAGGAATGGATGATGAAACAGGATTACAAAATTGTGTCGCTGGCTTGAAAAAGATCATGGGTCTTGCTGAACAGCAAGGTGTCATCATCCAGATGGAACTATTCAACAGCAAAGTGGATCATAAAGATTATATGTGTGATAAAAGTGCCTGGGGCATTGAATTGTGCAAACAACTTGGCTCTCCGAATTTTAAACTGCTCTATGATATCTATCACATGCAGATCAATGAAGGGGATATCATCCGCACTATTAAAGATAATCACCAATATTTCGGGCATTACCACACGGCCGGTGTTCCGGGAAGACATGAAATTGACGAGTCGCAGGAACTCTACTACCCGGCTATCATGAAAGCCATTGCAGAAACGGGTTATAAAGGTTATGTGGCGCAGGAATTCATGCCTACAGGAAAAGAAAAAGCTGACAAGATAGCTGCACTGAAAAAAGCAATTGAAATATGTGACGTGTAAACAATATTCAAATTCAGAAAAACAAATAACCTATAAACATAAAACACAAATTCTTATATGGCAGATAACAGTTATGATGCAATAGTGATAGGCTCGGGCATTGCCGGTGGCTGGGCCGCCAAAGAGCTATGCGAAAAAGGTCTCAAAGTGATCATGCTGGAACGGGGACGCAATATTGAACATGTAAAAGATTATGTAAATGCCACTAAAGAAGTGTGGGAATTTCCCCACCGAAACCAGCGGACACAACAGATGATACAGGATTATCCTGTGTTGAAAAGAGACTACCCGCTGAATGAAGAAACCTTTGGCATGTGGGCAAATGAAAAAGAAAATCCCTATACCGAAGTGAAACGGTTTGACTGGTACCGTGGCTATCATGTTGGTGGCCGCTCCCTGTTATGGGGCCGCCAGAGTTATCGTTTCAACAAATGGGATTTTGAGGCCAATGCCAAAGAAGGTATTGCAGTGGACTGGCCTATCCGCTATGATGATATTGCCCCCTGGTATAGCTATGTAGAAAAATTTGCCGGCATACAGGGAAGCAAAGAAGGACTGGATGTGTTGCCCGACGGAGAGTTTATGCCGGCCATGGATTTAAATATCGTGGAAAAGGACGTAGCTGCCCGCATCAAGTCTCATTATAAAGGCAAACGCCATATGTTTATTGGTCGCAGCGCCAATATCACACAACCACTTCAGTCCCGAACCAATTGCCAGTACCGCAACCGTTGCTGGAGAGGTTGCCCTTTCGGTGCTTATTTCAGTACACAATCTTCTACGCTGCCGGCTGCGCAGGCAACAGGCAACCTGACGCTGAGACCCTACTCTATCGTTACAAAGATCCTTTACGATAAAGACAAAAAGAGAGCTACCGGAGTGGAGATCATTGATGCAGAAACCAACAAAACGTATGAATTCAAATCAAAGATCGTTTTCGTTTGCGCATCGGCGTTTAATTCCACCTGGGTGCTGATGAATTCAGCAACAGATATATGGCCGGATGGATTGGGCAGCAGCAGCGGTGAACTGGGGCATAATGTGATGGACCACCATTTCCGTTGCGGTGCCGGTGGCAAAGCGGAAGGATATGACGATTATTATATTTATGGCAACAGGCCCACAGGCATTTATATTCCGAGGTTCCGGAATATCTATGATGATAAAAGAGATTATGTACGTGGGTTTGGCTACCAGGGTGGCGCAGGCCGAGGCCGCGGCGTTCCCATTGCTGAAATGCTGGGAGCTGATTATAAGGATGCATTATGCGAAGCAGGTGAATGGACGATAAACATCACCGCATTTGCAGAAATGCTGCCCTATCATGAAAACACCATCAAACTGGACAAAGACAAAAAAGATAAATGGGGACTGCCGGTGCTGAAGATGGATGTGGAGATCAAAGAGAATGAGATAAAGATGAGAAAGGATATGATAGATGACGCCAAAGAAATGCTTGAAATTGCCGGTATCAAAAATGTTTACACCTATGATTCAGGCTATGCACCGGGCATGGGCATTCATGAAATGGGCACTGCCCGTATGGGCCGTGATCCAAAAACATCTGTTCTCAATGGCAACAACCAGGTTTGGGATGCACCGAATGTGTTTGTCACTGATGGTGCCTGCATGACATCCGCTTCCTGTGTGAATCCATCACTGACCTATATGGCGCTGACTGCAAGAGCAGCAGCATTTGCCGTAGACGAATTAAAAAAAGGTAACCTTTAAAAAATAATATGGCTGATAATACATACGATGCAATTGTAGTTGGTTCCGGCATCAGCGGTGGCTGGGCTGCAAAAGAGCTTTGTGAAAAAGGACTCAAGGTATTAATGCTTGAACGTGGCGCCGAACACAGACATATCACCGATTATAAAACAGCCACTATGATGCCCTGGGAATTTAAATACCGCGGCAGAACCACGCAACAACAAAAAGAGGATTACCCGGTTGTCCATCGTGGCTGGGCTGCGGATGAAAGAGTAATGGATGCCTGGGCCAATGAAAAAGATTCACCATATACGGAAGTCAAACCTTTTACCTGGTGGAGGGTATATCGCATGGGGGGCCGTTCAGTATTATGGGGCAGGCATAGCTATCGCTGGAGTGATTTGGATTTTGAAGCCAATGCAAAAGATGGTTTCGGTGTAGATTGGCCCATCCGTTACAAGGATATTGCACCGTGGTATGATCATGTAGAAAAATTTGCGGGCATAAGTGGTTCACTGGAAGGCTTGCCTTACCTGCCCGACGGCCAATTTTTACCTCCCGTTCCGTTAAACATTGTAGAGAAAGATGTAGCGGAAAAAATTAAAAAGTTTTATAACGGCGAAAGACACCTGATAAACAGCCGGGTGGCCAATATTACTGTTCCGCATAATGAAAGAACGAATTGCCAGTTTCGCAACCGTTGCTGGGAAGGTTGCCAGTTTGGTGGCTATTTCAGCACACAGTCTTCTACCCTGCCGGCTGCAGTGAAAACAAATAACCTCACCGTACGGCCTTTATCATTGGTAACAAAAATTCTTTATGACAGGGATAAGAAAAAAGCGAGTGGTGTGGAAGTACTGGACACATCAGACAATAAGACCTACGAATACAAAGCCAAAATCATTTTTGTTTGTGCCTCTGCCTTAAACTCCACCTGGTTATTATTTAACTCTGCTACTGATATATGGCCGGGCGGATTGGGCAGCAGCAGCGGTGAACTGGGGCATAATGTAATGGATCATCATTATAATCTTGGCGCCAATGGCAAGATTGAAGGTTATGAAGATAAAATGGAATACGGCCGTCGCCCCTGTGGTTTTTATATTTCACGGTTTGCGAATATTCCCGGCGACAAGAAACGGGATTTTCTAAGAGGTTTTGGCTACCAGGGCAGCGCCGGCCGCCAGGGCTGGAGCAGAACAATTGCAGAAATGAATATCGGCAGTGAGTTCAAAGATGCATTGACAGAACCCGGTGGCTGGACAATCGGCGCCACCGGCTTTGGTGAAATTCTGCCCTATCATGAAAACAAAATTTCTTTAGACAAAGAAGTAAAAGATAAATGGGGCTTACCGGTTTTATCTATGGATGCCGAATTGAAAGAAAATGAAATGAAAATGCGGGAGGCCATCAAAGAAGAATTAGCAGCAATGCTGGAAGCTGCAGGTGTGCAAAATGTCAGAACTTTTGACTCAGGTCATGCTATGGGTCATGGCATTCATGAAATGGGTACTGCCCGGATGGGCCGTGATCCAAAAACATCTGTATTGAATGGCAACAACCAGGTGTGGGATGCCCCGAATGTATTTGTCACCGATGGCGCCTGCATGACCAGTTCATCTTGTGTCAACCCGTCATTAACCTATATGGCACTGACTGCAAGAGCTGCGTCATTTGCAGTGGATGAATTAAAAAAAGGAAATCTTTGAAGAAAGCAATTTGCTTTTGCTTAGCTAATAGACAGAAAGTAAAAGAAACTATAAACACTAAATAACAAACTAAAAACTCTGATAATATGGATCGTCGTGAACTTTTAAAAATGATCGCTGTGCTCACCGGGGCTGCTGTGGTGGGTGGTGAAACATTCCTGACGGGCTGCACTTCCGGTGGAAAAACAGGGATAAATTTTTCTGCCTCCGACCTGGCCCTGCTGGATGAAGTGGGTGAAACCATTTTACCGGCCACCTCTTCTCCCGGTGCCAAAGAGGCCAAAGTAGCTGAACTCATGCAGGTGATCGTGAAAGATTGCTACCCGGCCGATAGCCAGGATGCATTTGTGAAAGGTATTGGTGAACTGGATGAGGCCTGCAAAGCCATGCACAGTAAATCGTTCATGGACTGCAGCCCGGAACAAAGAAAAGCGTTGTTGCTGAAACTGGAAGAAGAAGCAAAAGAGTTCAATAAAATGCAGGATGAAAAGGACAAACCTGTAAGGGAAAAACTAAAAGAGCAGGATAAAGGCTATGACTTTGTTGCATCACCGAGGCATTATTACACCATGATGAAACAGCTTACCCTATTAGGCTATTTCACTTCTGAAGTAGCAGCCAAAAAAGCGTTGCGTCATAATCCCGTTCCGGGGAAATACGACGGGGCTTACCCGTATAAAAAAGGTGACAAGGCATGGGCCTGATGTGAAATGTATTTTAGTTTGCTTACCCAAAAAATAAGTTCATCATGCACCAAAACAGAAGAGACTTTTTAAAGATAGGCGGCCATCTTGCTGCTGCTATTGCTCTTGGACCGATGGCCTGCAAACTGATGCCAAAGAAAGAAGACGAAAAGCCAGGTGTAGCTCAGAAAGGATTTGAAACTTTCGGGTTACAGCTCTATTCGCTGCGGCAGGATATGCCGAATGACCCCAAAGGAGTTTTGCAACAGGTGGCATCCTATGGTTATAAGCAAATAGAAAGTTATGAAGGAGGCCAGGGAATGTTCTGGGGCATGAGCAATACTGATTTTAAGAAGTACATGGATGACCTCGGCATGGCTATCGTTGCCAGTCATTGCGACATGAATACAAATTTTGAAAAGAAAGCAGAAGAGGCGGCCGCCATTGGCATGAAATATCTTATTTGCCCCTGGCTTGGTCCGCAAAAATCACTCGATGATTTTAAGCGTTATGCTGAAACCTTTAATCAGAAAGGCGAGATATGCAAAAAGAACGGGATAAGATTTGCTTATCATAACCACGACTATACTTTCAAAGAACTGGAAGGGCAGTTGCCACAGGACCTGTTGATGAACAGCACCGATGCTTCACTGGTGGATTTCGAAATGGATATTTATTGGGTGGTTACAGGTGGTCACGATGCGGAAGCCTGGTTTAAAAAATATAAGAACCGTTTCCGCCTTTGTCATGTAAAAGACAGGAGTAAAACACCGGTTGAAAATAACGGGCTTAATTCAGTTGATCTCGGTACCGGTGTGATTGACTTTGCCAAAGTGCTTAAGACAGCAAAAGAATATGGCATGGAATATTTTATCGTTGAGCAGGAAGCCTACCCCAACGGCACACCGCTGGAAGCCGTAAAAGCCGGGGCTGAATACATGAAAAAGCTGGTAATTTAAAAGAAGAAACCAACGTTGAATTTGATGCCGTGCTGCTGTCTCTCCACTCCGTTCAATTCATAAGTAAGCAGGCCATATCCAAAGGAAGCTGTAATTCCAGTCGCCCGGCGGAAACGGACAAAATAGCCAGCCAGCGCATTCAAAGACATGCCTGACTTTGTTTGCATATTTGCCTGCTTTTTCAGCAATACAAAACCGGGTTGAAATGCAATAAAGGGACCCGCCCTTTCCAGCCCTGCAAAATAAGCTCTGAAATCAGCATAGGCCTGAGAGAACCTGAGTTGTTCCTGGTGAAATCCATTGAACATATAAATATCAAAACCGGCGCCTGTCGTAATGTTTTCTCCGAGCAGTGCCCCGGCGCCGATACTAATGCCGGGTTTGGCTATCACTTCGTTATTGCCATACATCGTGAATGAAACCTGGCCATATCCCCGCTGCCGGTAGCCTGTATATTTTTGCGACAGGCATTCCTCCATACAGGCAATAAAAGATATCACAAGCAGTAAACGCATTTTCTGAATTGACCCTTTCAATTTACTGAAAATCGTAAAAAAAAGGTTCAAAGTTGTCCCGGCATTTTTCAACAACCAGTAAATTCAGATGACAAATTCCGCCATTCCTCCAAAAATGTGCAAAGAACCGGTGGTAATTCATTAAATTACTGTTGAAATAAAAATACGGTTATGAAAAAACTACTCATTGGCTTGGTATTGCTGGGGGGAATCACCGCCATTGCATATGCCAGCCTTAACAGCAACCGTAAAAGCGACAAACAGGCAACAGAAAAAAAGATGGACAAAAAAGAAAAGAAAAAAGAGTGCAGGAAGAGCTGTCTTTTTAGTTAGCCGGTACCGCTTTGTCAAAAAAACCCTTCCCTCTTCCGGAGCGAAGGGTTTTTTTTATTGATCCGGAGTAATGAACGGAAAAATGCCCAGGATCAAGATTATCATTCTTTTTAAACAATTGATTTTGTAATAGTTAGCCTGCGAACCATACCGATTTTTTCCTTAACCCAAATTTTACCTTTCCTGTTTCGGCCAAACTCCTAATTTTGAATCTGACTCCTAACCCATCAGATTCTCACCATTACGACTCCAAAAGAGTACCCGTTAAATTCAATACTTACTATTCCATTACAGACTGGCTTATTGACCCGTAAAATGATTAATTGAACTTGTAAAAAGGGAGGATCTATGTATACGTATGATTTGCTGGAACCCGGTTGCCATTACCTGGTAAGAGAAAAAGAAGACTCACCCATAACACTGATAAAAGTGGCGGTGGAATCGGATCATTGCCTGTTCATTCAACGCTTTGATGACCCGACGGAGACAGAGTGGAAACTGAAAAAAGACAACCTTGCTGACATCATCGAGTGCCTGAGTGACGAGGCGGTGAAAGCCTGGGAAGAACACTACAAAAGCAGCGAAGATGCCTATTACGAGGAAGATGATGATGATTAGGCCACTCATGTAAAATCTGGAAAAGGGTTAATGAAAGAAGCTATTTTTATTCATTAACCCTTTTTTATGCGCAACCGATTCTTTCTTTTTATCCTGTTTCTTATCCCTGTTTCTTTTGTTATGGCCCAGCCCGCTGCGCCGGCAGAAGAAGATTTGTTACCCAAAGATTACCTGTCAGCCTCCTTTCATGAAGGCCGGAGGAATGCCCTGCGGGAGATCATGCCGGATAATTCTGTGGTGGTGATCTTTGCCTACCCTACCCGCACTTATTCCAATGATGTGGAGTATAATTATCATCAAAATCCAGATCTCTACTATTTCAGCGGATACAAAGAGCCTCATTCGCTGTTACTTGTTTTTAAAGATAAACAAACGGATGAAAAAGGCAACAGCTACCGGGAATTGCTCTTTGTGCAAAAGAAAAATCCTCTTGCAGAGCAATGGAACGGCAAACGGCTGGGTGCAGAAGCGGCCCGGGAAAAGCTAGGTATAGAATACGCCTTCAACGGAGAGGATTTTCATTCCTTTGCTCTTGACTTTTCAAAATTTGACAAGATCATTTTCGATCGCTTCCCCACAGATATACCCAACAATGCCAGGGACAAAGCCGACCTGTATGACCTGGTGCAGCAGTTCAAACAAAAAGCTGCCATTCCTGAAGAATATGCAACAAACAAACGGTTTGACAATCGTCTTTACCACAACCTTACGGCACAGTTGCGGGAAATAAAAACCGATGAAGAGATTGTGTTGTTGCGCAAAGCTGTGGAAATATCCTGCCAGGGACAGAATGAGGTGATGAAAGCTGTTCACCCGGGAATGTCTGAACTGGAGATACAGGGACTGCATGAATTTGTACACAAAAAATACGGTGCAGAGCATGTGGGATATGGTTCCATCATTGGCTCTGGTGAAAATGGCTGCACACTGCACTATGTTGAAAATAATAAGACCAGGGTAGGCAATTCACTTATCCTGATGGATGTGGGAGCGGAATATCATGGCTACACGGCCGATGTTACCCGGACCATTCCCGCAAACGGAAAATTTTCCGCAGCAGAAAAAGCTATTTACCAGATCGTTTATGATGCACAGGAAGCCGCTTTTCGCCTGATGAAACCCGGCGCCAAATGGTCTGATATCAGTAATGCAGCAAGAGAAACCATAGCCGAAGGATTATTAAAGCTTGGCATAATCAAAGACAAAAAAGAAGTGAGCAAATATTACCCGCACGGGCTGGGTCATCATATCGGGCTGGATGTGCATGACCGTGGCACCTATGGCGAGATCAAAAAAGGAATGGTGCTGACCATTGAACCCGGCATTTATATCCCCGCAGGCAGCGACTGTGATAAAAAATGGTGGAGCATAGCCGTGCGGATAGAGGATGATGCGCTGGTTACAGAAACCGGGTACGAATTACTGTCTGAATTTGCACCGAGGAAGATCGCAGATATAGAAAAGATGATCGCTCAAAAAAGTGCATTGGATGATTTCAAGCTGCCGCCGCTGAAATCGGGAGAGAAGAAAGGGTTTTAAATGCAATAAAAAGAGGCTGTGTAAATTTTCAGCCTCTTTTTTTATTCAATGACTTTAATTTAAAATATCTGGTATCTGCGAAGCTCCAGTTGAAAATCGAGAGCATCGTTTTCATCAAACAATTCATATTTGATCAACCCCACATTCCGGGCATAATAGCTTTTGGAATAACCTACAACATCACTGGCATCCTGCCATACTCCGGGGGTGACTTCTATCTCCCATTTTTCTTCAACTACTATCACATTCTGGAAGTTTTCGGTACCTGTCGAAGTAGTTACTGAAACGGCAACATCTTTTTGAAGTATGGTATAACTTAAGCGTAGTGTCAAAGAAAACGGTACTGGCGGCGGACCCGGGTCAATAAAATTACCAGCAAACGGAGCACTTTTCCAATTATGACCCTGCGCCTGGTCGTCCTTCAGAAATATATAGTCGGTCCAATTTGTATTTTCCGCACCATATATATTTTTCATGTCAATAAATTCAATATAATTTCCTCCGTTTTTTCTGTAATATCCTGAAGAGTCAAAACCTAAAGCAGCATTATCCGTAATCGCAAAAATATTATAGGTATTTCCGGAAATACTTATTGTTGAATTTGTTCTTCTGTATAAAGAGTCGTTAGGATCATCATCATACTCATAACTCCAGTTACTATTAGCTGTTCTTGGGAAATAATCAATGATAGCAGCCGTTACATCCACTGTAAAAGTGCAGGTGCTGCCGCCAAATGTCACGTTGAATGTCTGTGTTCCTGAAGCGTTAGGGTTGCCGGTTCCTGTTAATGTTATTGTTTGGCTGCCGGTTGCCGCAAAAGTGCCGCTGCCGGCAAAGCTAAATCCTGCAACAGTGTTTGTGCTGATGGCGTATGCTCCTGCTGCGGTAACATTCACCTGCACCTGAATCGTATTGGCAGCCGTCAAAGCAGTACCTACCATATAAGTACCGTTCACCGTTATCGGTGCACAGGCTCCTGGTGCTCCGCCCAGTGTACCGGCACCAGCGGAACCAACGTTCACCGTGAAATTACAGGTTGATGCGCCGGCTGTAACAGGGAAAACTGTGCTTCCGCCGCTGGTGGGTGTGCCGGTTCCGTTCAGTGTCACAATCTGGATACCCGTAGTGGGAAAAACACCGCTGCCCGCAAAAGTCATCCCGTTCAGCGTTGTAGTAATATTATAAGTTCCTACTGCTGTAACATTAATCTCAAGGTCCACTGTATTAGTTGAATTCAACGCCTGCCCTAGGGCATAACTGCCATTGACCACCGCATTTGCACAATTTCCTGAAGCGCTGTTAAACGTAAACGTGGCCGGCCCCCCTGCCCCGGTAGGAAGGAAAGTAATGGGCACAGAACATACCTGCCCAAAGTAATGCAACACATAATTGAAAGTGCCTGAAGAAAAAGGTGTTCCTGTGCCTCGAACAGTAACTGTGGTCATGCCTAATGAAGAAAATATCCCGGTAACCCGGAAATGCACCCCGTTTACCGTATCGGTATAAACGGTGTACGACCCCGTCTTGGTTACATCAATATCCACCAGTATCTGGTTGGTGGCGCCGCTCAGCGCATCGCCCTGCACATATACACCACTCACCGTTTTGGGAAAACAATCACCTGTACCATCGGCCTGCAGGGAGCCTTCAGAGGGATTATTACCGGCTTCAAAACTGGTTTCCTTCTGGCAGGCATTGAAAAGGATAAGGGCTGCCAGGGGAAGGAAAACGAGAAGTTTTTTCATAAAAAGGAGAATTAATTGGAATGGCTAAAAATACAACTATTTGCGTTACGGATGCTTCGAACTACATGATGCTAAAACGTTTAATCAGCCTGAATATTTTGCGCTACATAGCAAGAATCCTGCCCGAATAAAGCCTATTGAACTTTTTTTGTCTATCTTTTCCCACATGAAAAGAAGTGATTTTCTGAAAGCGGCTGCATCTTTCACAGCTGCAGCAATACTTCCTGCTCCCGGTATTGCTGCTGGTGAAGGCCTGCCTGTTATCCGTTTTGCCCATCTTACTGACATTCATCTGAAACCTGGCCTGGTGCCTGAAAAAGGCATGGCCAAAGCCCTGCACCATGCCCAGCAACAAAAAGATATTGCCTTTATCATGAACGGTGGCGATGCAATTTTTGATGCTCTTGAAGTGGATAAAGCAGGAACAAAAACCCAGTTTGACCTATTCAACAATATTTTGAAGAAAGAGAACAGCTTGCCTGTTTATCACTGCATTGGCAACCATGATGTGTGGGGCTGGTTCATCAAAGAAAACCTGTCTAACGGCCAGGCAGGCAAACCAGACCAGGATCGGTTGTATGGCAAAACATGGGTAGTGGAAGAGTTTGGCATGAAGAAACGGTATTATAGCTTTAGTAAAGAAAACTGGCATTTTATTGTGCTGGACAGCACCCAACTGAATCCCAATGGCGGTTATATCGGGAAAGTGGATGAAGAGCAACTCGATTGGCTGAAGCAGGACCTGGAATCACACAAAGACAAATTCATCTGCATCATTTCGCATATCCCCGTTCTTTCCATTTGCGCCGGTTTGTTTTTTGAAAAAAATGAACCAAATGGCGATCTCGTCATCCAGCGCAACCTGATGCACACGGATTTCTTGCAGTTAAAAAAGATTTTTTTGCAATACCCGACTATTAAAGCTTGCATCAGCGGTCATATTCATTTGCAGGATGAACTCGAATATCTTGGCATAAAATATTTTTGTAATGGTGCTGTTTCGGGCGGCTGGTGGAAAGGCGCCTTTCGTGAATTTGATCCTGCTTACGCTGTGATGGAACTGCACCCTGACGGCCAGGTAAAACGTACCATGTTATCATACGATTAATTTACTCATCTGAATGCTTCAAAAATTCATCATTTTTCTTTTTTTACTGGTAATACGGCAAACCGGCTCTGCACAACAGGCGAATGTCGAAATTCTCACCTCCGGCCACAACAGCAGCCTGCGTGGCTTATCGGTTGTAAACGATAATGTGATCTGGGTTAGCGGCAGCAATGGCACCGTTGGTAAAAGCAGCAATGCCGGCAAAAACTGGAAGTGGATCATAGTGCAAGGTTATGAAGGAAGAGATTTCAGGGATATAGAAGCATTTGATGCCAACACTGCTGTTGTCATCGCCGTTGGAGAACCTGCCTGTATCCTGCGAACAAATGACGGAGGAGAGACCTGGAAAACAGTATATGAAAATAAAACACCGGGAATGTTTTTAGATGCGATGGATTTTGCCACTCCTCTTTACGGTATTGTAGTTGGCGACCCTATCAGCAACAGGATATTTTTGGCAGAAACAACTGACGGCGGCAACACCTGGACAGAATGGCCCCTGGATAAAAGACCGGTAGCGGATTCAGGCGAAGCATTTTTTGCAGCGAGTGGCAGCAATATCCGGCTTTTCAAAAACAAAGATTATTTCCTTGCCAGCGGCGGCAACCGGTCAAGATTATTTACGGCATCAACTGTTTCGGTTTTGCCATTACTACAGGGAAAAGAAAGTACAGGGGCTAATGCTATAGATATTTTTGATGATGGTATTCCCAACAAACCCGGCAAAAGGATGATTGTGGTGGGTGGCGATTTCAACGATCCCGCATCAGTAGAAAAAAATTGTTTTATCAGTAAAAACAGGGGTAAAACATGGAAGGCCCCGGAAAAAGGCCCGCACGGTTATCGCAGTTCGGTGGAATATCTATCAAAAGAGCAACTACTGAGTTGTGGTCTGAACGGTGTGGACTATTCACAGAACAATGGCCGCACCTGGAAGTGGATCAGCAAGGAAGGTTTTCATGTTTGCCGGATTGCCCGCACCGGAACAGCAATATTTTTAGCCGGTCCTAACGGTAAGATCGGTAAAATCGTATGGAGTAAATAAAAAGATAATATCAGGATTAATTTGCCTGCTGGTAATCGTTTGCATGGTGAATAGTAACGCAACGGATCAATTGAATCAGCCGTCTGCATCCCGGCGCAAAACAGAATCCACTACATTTGTTCAAACATCACTCACCTATGCAAAGAATTTTCTTTTTTCTTTTTTCAGTTATCCTCACCCAGGGCATTGCAGCACAGTCATCCACATTACAACGGCCAAAATTAGTGGTTGGTATCGTTGTAGACCAGATGCGCTGGGATTTCCTGTATCGTTATTACGACCGTTATGATGAAAACGGAGGTTTTAAAAGAATGCTGAACCAGGGCTTCACCTGCGAAAACACTTTCATTCCTTATGCTCCAACCGTAACGGCCTGCGGGCACTCAGCCATATACACCGGTACTGTTCCTGCCATCAACGGCATCACCGGTAATTACTGGTGGGATAATGAACTGCAAAGAAGTGTTTATTGCACGGAAGATAAATCGGTAAAAACAGTAGGCAGTAATTCCTCACTGGGACAAATGAGCCCGGCCAATATGTTCACCAATACGATTTGTGATGAACTGCGGCTGGCCACAAATTTCCGGAGCAAAGTGATCGGTGTTTCTATCAAAGACCGCGGCGGCATCCTGCCGGCCGGACACAGTGCCAATGCGGCCTATTGGTATGATAATACGGTGGGCGACTGGATCAGTTCCACCTTTTATATGAATGAGCTTCCCAAATGGGTGAGGGATTTCAACAACAAAAAAATGGTGGATAAATATTATGCGGAAGGATGGAAAACACTTTATCCCATTAACACTTATGTACAAAGCACTACCGATGAAAAACCTTACGAAGGAAAACCTTTTGGCAATGCCTTTCCTTATGTTCTGAAAAAATTTATCGGGCAAAGCTATGGCAGCATTGCCACCACCCCCATGGGCAACAGTTTTACAGCAGAATTTGCCAAAGCCGCAATTGAAGCAGAACAGTTGGGTGCAGATGACATCACCGATTTCCTGGCTGTAAGTTTTTCAAGTCCTGATTATATCGGGCACACCTTTGGACCCAACTCCATCGAGCAGGAAGATAATTTTCTGCGGCTGGATAAATTACTCGGCGATTTTCTAGATTTTCTTGACAATAAAATCGGCAAAGGGCAATACACAGTTTTTTTGTCGGCAGATCATGGTGTCTCGCAGGTACCGGATTTTTTAAAAGAAAAAAAATTACCCGGCGGCAGGATCATGATGGGTAACCTGGTGAAACAATTAAACCTCCAATTGAAAAACTCATACGGGATTGAAACCCTGGTGGTGAGTGATGACAACTACCAGTTGCATCTCAATTACCCGGCGATTGATTCTGCCCGGCTTAATAAAGAAGAGATCATTCAGCAATGTATTGACTTTATGGCGCCGCAGCCGGGCATAGCAAGGGTGTTTGCCATCAACAAACTGATGCAAACCCCATTACCCGAAAAAATTAAAAAAATGCTGGCCAATGGCTATTATCCCCGCCGGAATGGCGAAGTGCAATTGATCTTTCAGCCTAACTTTATGGAAGGATATGGTAATAATACCGGCACCACCCATGGTTTGTGGAACCCCTATGATGCACATATTCCCTTGCTGTGGTATGGCTGGGGCATCAAACAGGGAAAGACGAACAGGGAAACATATATGACCGACATAGCTCCTACCCTGGCAGCATTGCTGAAGATCGAAATGCCAAACGGTTCTGTTGGCAATGTGATTGAAGAAGTATTGAAATAACTCATTGTTCAGTTTAAATCATCAGACATGAGAAAGCTCAGTTGGTTTGTTGCATTCCTGTTGTTGGTTAGCCTGCCCAGTCTAGCCCAGTTGCAGGAGATCAAAATTGACAGAACTGCCTTTTTTTTAGATGACAATCCTATAGAAATGGTATTGTCAACCGATATCAGGAATCTTGTAAACAAAAAAGCAAAAAAAGAATTTCAGGCTGCTACAGCCACCCTTCGGTTTCCCGACAGCACAGAGATAGCGGAAGAAATAAGAATACAGACAAGAGGTGTATTTCGCCTGGCCAATTGTGATATGCCCTCATTGATGCTTCATTTTAAAAATCCTACTTCACCCCGCTTATCGCCATTGAAAAAACTAAAACTGGTTTGTGGTTGCGGCTCATCATCAGAGGAAGAACAACTGATCATTAAAGAATTTCTTACCTATAAAATATACAATCTTTTAACCCCCATGAGTTTCCGGGTCAGACTGGTGAAAATAACTTATGAGGATTCTAAGGCAAAGAAAAAACCTTACACGCAATATGGCTTCCTGATAGAAGATGTGGATGACATGGCTGAACGAAATAATTGTATTGAACAGGATAACCCGCCACGAGGTACAGATGCCACTGGCCGTCAGCACATGACACTGGTCGCTATTTATCAATACATGATTGGCAACCTTGACTGGTCTGTTCCCGGCATGCATAATATTAAACTGATCCGTCCCAAAGAACCGGAAAACGCATTGCCGCTTGCTGTGCCCTACGATTTTGATTATTGCGGTTTGGTGAATGCCCCTTACGCAGTGCCACCGGAACAGATCGATGTAAAATCTGTTACAGAAAGAGCTTACCGCGGATTTCCCCGCAGCATGGAAGAACTGGAACCAGTGATCGAAAATTTCAAGGCCAACAAAGAAAAAACCCTGGCGATGATCAGCCAATGCCAGTGGCTTAGCAACAGGCACAAAAAGGAAATGACCGGCTTCCTGGAAGAATTTTACAAGACCATTGACAACCGGAACAGGATCAAAAGTGTTTTTATTGACAACGCAAGAACACAATAATAAATTACAATAAAAATCAAATGGAATTAAAAGAACAATTTGAAAAAGCCGTGGCAGACAGTAAGAACTTATCCGAAAGACCTTCCAATGATGTTTTGCTACAGCTCTATTCCTTGTATAAACAAGCTACGGATGGTGATGTGAAAGATGACCCGCCATCCAATCCTTTTGATTTTGTAGCCAAAGCGAAATATAATGCCTGGCAGGAACTGAAAGGGAAATCAAAAGAGGATGCGATGACTGAATATGTAGCGCTGGTGAACAAATTGCAAAGCAATTAGGCTCCTTTCACTATTTCCCTGTACCAGTCTGCAAACATTTTCCCTACCACTTCATAACCATACAGGGAGCCAGTCCTGGCAGCCATCGCCTGCCTGTCTGTGACGGCCTGGTTCGTTATGATTTTTATCATGGCAGCAGCTAATTGTGCCGGTTCTTTCAATGGCACAAAATACCCGTTCTCCCCGGCTGAGACTGTCTCATGAAATACCGGGATATCGCTGACAATAACAGGAACGCCGCAGGCATTGGCTTCGATGATAACACACCCGAATGTTTCATAGGAAGAGTAAAGTATCAATGCAACGGACCCGTTGATGACAGCAGCCAATGTTGTTTGCGGCACTTCCTGGTGAAAACGGACTGTCCCTTCAAGGCCAAGTGAAACTGCATATTCGATCACATTTTTCTTTTGCGAGCCGAAAATTTCCAGTCTTGCTACGGGATAATTTTCCAACACGATTTTAAATGCTTGTAATATCTCAACAGGATTTTTCAGGTCATCCAGTCCGGAAATATGAATAAACTGCGGGTGACCGGGATGCACAGGTGAAGGATAAAAAATCGCTGTGTTCACCACATTGGGAATGACCCTGCAGGGCAACTGCGAAAAATGCTGCCCGATTGCCGTGGCCAACACAGAAGAAACGGCACTGCAACCGGAAGATTGCATGACCACCTGCTTCCAGGCAGCTTTCAACAACCCGGGAAGATGATCAAATTTTTCAGCAGCGTTGGAAAGAAAACCCGACCAATGCTCAGAAATGATATAAGGTATTTTCCATTTTCGCTTCATCCATAGGGCTGTCAGTCCTGCCTTCATGCCTACATGCACATGCACAATATCCGGTGTGCCATTTTTGTGAATGTATTTCAATACCGCCAGTCTTGACAGTTTCCTGAATCTGGCAGCGGAACGTAGTTTATCAATCCATGTTCCGAAACGCTTAGGCAAATGGTAATAAACAATGGTTTCAGAAAAATTTCCTTCGCTGTTTTCCACCACCAGCACATCTTTTGTAACAATTCCCTCTTCATCCCTGGCTAGATGAATCACCTGAACCTGTGCATGCAAAGCAACGGCTTCAGCATGACGTTTGATAAAATCGCCATTGAAAGGTGATAGTTTTGTGGGATACCAGCTTGCCAGCCACAGCGCTTTCATGTATTAAGGTTTAGGGCCGTTGCTTTTGAAAATTCCCCGGATATATTGCCAGTCCTTTTGCCGGGGTACAAACAATTTCAGCACAGCAACCCTGTTGAAGTAACAATATACAACGATGTAATAAATAGCTGTTAGGCCATAGCCGATGCTGCTGGCGATAGCTGCTCCTTTCATTCCAGAACCGGGTATCAGCAACAAGTCCAGCGCCAGCACAGCAGATAAACAGATAAGCGAACCCACCAGGTTCACCAGCAATTTTTTTTGCCCTGCAAACCAGGCAGCCAGCAAAGTAGCGACACAAAACAAGATCACCCCGGGCAGCAACACACGAAACAGGAGAATGCTGTTATCATAAGCATTGCCAAAAAGAAACGGGATCACCAATGAAGCCAGCAGCCAGGCCAGCAAACCAACAGCGATATTCAGCAGGTTCATGCCACGTAATAATGAATGCATTTTTTCTTCGTTGTAGCCGGCTGCTTTTCCGGCCACCACGGGAAAAATGATACCGGCCAGTACCAATGGTATCACCCAAAACAACTGGCATAGCCGCACTGCCAGTGAATACCAGCCCAACTCTTCACCGCCACGATAATGATCGAGCAGCCAGTAATCCACCCGGTAAGCCAGGAACTGGATAAGGTTAATGATAAAGCTGAGTATGGAGTAAGAAAAAAACAATTTCACATCATTGTTGCCGGGTTTTTGCAATGGCAAAACCTTTTCTGCATCACTATGATATGTGTAAGCGAGAAAAATAGCCTGCAGAAAACTGAGGCCGGTGAATACAGCAATGAAAAAAAGCGGCTCCTGTGCATGCAACACGAAATAAAAAAGCCCAAAACAAACCAGCATAAGGCTGTTGCTAAACAACAAGGCCTTGCTGCAGCGGGTGAAAAATTGCCGTCCATGCAACAAGGCGGTATACTTTTCTGTTATCGACAAACTGATGATCAGCGTCACTCCCACCCACCAATAGCGAAGATTGGTGGTCTTCAGAAAAAGAAAATGACCGGTAAGGCTATATGCCGCTGCTTCGGCCAGCACAGCGGCCAGCAACTGGAAAAAGACGATGAACAGCAAAAAAGTGAACAACTTTTTCAGCGGCAATCTGCCTGATGCCGCATGAAAAGTGAGCCCGGCATCAGCGCCAAAAGCAGAAAGCAGGTTGAAAATACCGGCATTGGCAATCAATAAGGATAACAATCCATAACCGCTTACACCGGTGAGCCTGGAGAGCAAAATAGTGCTGACAAAAACCACGGCCACATTCAGCAGCCGGTAAATCAGATTTTCAGCCAGTAGTTTCCCCCCGATCATTCGTTGGCTGTTTGCAGAATTACGATTACGTTTGTCATCATTCAAAAATACAATTTATTCATCCCCTTGTATAAAATCATCAACTGGTACACACAACGGTTTTCATTTCCCCGGAGAGGCTTGAAATTCTTTATGCGTTTTTTGAAAGCAACCGGGCTGATCAAAAAAACATTCCTGAAAAAACTGCATAACAGACTGCTTATAGAGGTGTGCCCTCAGGAGCATATACAGCGGCAACTTTTCTGGTATGGTTTCTATGAAAAGGAAAGCATTCTGACCTGGGAACTTTTTATGAATAAAGACAAAGTGGTTTGTGATATTGGCGCCAATACCGGTTACTACTCACTGGTAGCTGCTCCCTTATGCCGCCAGGTATATTCTTTTGAACCATCGGGCAGCAATCGTGAAGGACTAAAAAAAAACATTGCGTTGAATGGTTGTAAAAATATCAGTGTGCAGTCGTATGCGTTGAGTGATACTGCAGGCCAATCAGTTTTTTATGACTCAGCGAATGACAACAGTGGTATGTCAGGGTTGACGAAACCTGGAAATTATTCCGGGATAAATGAAACTGTCAGTACTATCACCCTAGACGAATGGATGAGTAAGCATAGTGTAGGGCATGTGGATATGATCAAGGCGGATGTGGAAGGTGCAGAAATGCTTCTTTTAACCGGTATGAAAGAAACGCTGATTCAATCAAGGCCGGTAATCTTTATGGAGATCTGTAATGAACTGCTGAATAAGTTCGGACACAGGGATGCTGATATTTTTGAATTTCTAAATAATCATAACTATAGCGGCTACGAAATCCTGGAACCGGGGATATTAAAACAGGTAGTTGAACCGGTTGAGTCGGACCATCTTGTTTTTTTACCGGCAGGTTATATTTTACCTGGAAAGATCAGCATTGCATAAGCCATCAGCCGGGCTGTTGTTTTTTCGCATCTGCAATCAGGCTTTCTTCATCCCACCCGCTGTCCTGCCGCAGTTCTTTATCATGCCGGTCAGTCTCCAGCAGTCTTTCGATTTCTTCAATAGACTCCCGTGCATTGGCCACATACTCTTCCGGGTCTTTGATGGATGCCAGTTTTTTGATAGTGGCTTCATCATGTTTCAGGAATGCCCTGGCCATCCGATGAGTGCTATGAGCCCTGTGTCCCATCATTTTCAGCACATCTGCACCGACCCGTAACGAAGTGTCCAGTGTTTCCCGGTACACATGCATCATGCCTTCATTCATCAGCTTATATGCATCCACCCGGTTCAGAGCCCTCGCCATGATGTGCATATTAGGAAAATGCTTTTTGATGGTATCTATCATTTCCAGTCTTTTCTCTGCATTATCCATGGCCAGTACAATGATCTTAGCATGCTCAGCTCCTGCGGACCGCAGCAGTTCATGCCGGGTAGCATCGCCGTAATACACTTTGAATCCCATTTTTCGCAGCAGGTCCACTCTTTCCGAATCAATATCAAGGAAGGTGGCCTGCACACCATTGGCCCTTAAGAAACGGCCAATGGTGCTGCCAAACTGGCCAAAACCGGCAATGATCACAGGGTTTCGTTCATCAAACACATCCGATTCTCTTTCACCCTGTTTTTCTTTCACACCGAAATAAGGTTGAACCAATTTTTCATTCATCAACATTACCAGCGGTGTCAGCGCCATGCTGATCGCCACCACTGCCATTCCCATATCAATTACTTCTTTTGGCAACACCCCTTCCTGCATAGCAAAAGAAAAAAGTACAAATCCAAACTCACCCATCTGGCTGAGAGCATGCGCAAAGATCATGTTCTGATCGAGCCGCATATGAAAGAATTTTCCAAGAACAAATAAAATAATTCCTTTCACCGTCATGATCAGCAGCACCAGCCCGAGAATGACAAAGGGCTGTTCCATCACAAAAGCAAAATCTATTGAAGCTCCGACTGCAATAAAGAAAAGCCCCAATAATAAACCTTTGAACGGTTCTATGTCGCTTTCCAGTTCATGCCGGTATTCGCTATTGGCAAGCACCACACCTGCCAAAAAAGTACCCAGCGCCGGGCTGAGACCTACCTGTGTCATCAGCACAGTGATGGCAATAACAAGTAACAATGCAGTAGCCGTAAAAATTTCACGAAGACGGGTTTTGGCTACAATGCGCAGCAATGGTCTCACCAGGTAGCGTCCGGCAACAATAATTCCAATTACAGACCCCAACACGATAAGAGTTTGTAATCCGCCGGGCAATCCTTCAATCCAGGTGCTGCCGTGATGATCTGCATCCGTCACTTGTACCTGCGTAGCTAACAACGGCATGAAAGCGAGCATAGGGATAACTGCTATATCCTGGAACAACAGCACAGCAAAAGAACGCTGACCCGCCATCGTTTTCATCAATCCCTTTTCATTCAGCATTTGCAGCACAATGGCCGTTGAAGAAAGTGACACGATCATGCCTATAGCCAGCGCCTGCTGCCAGGGAAGACCAAGGAAACTTGCGATCAGCATTCCCATGATCATTGTGATGCCAACCTGCAGTCCGCCTAATCCCAAAATGGATTTGCGCATTTTCCATAATAATTCCGGCTCCAGTTCAAGCCCGATGATAAAGAGCATCATCACCACGCCAAACTCTGCAAAGTGCATCAGGTCCTGGCCTTCTGAACCAATAAAGCCTAACACAGCGGGCCCGATGACAATGCCGGCCAAAAGATAGCCCAATATGGAACCCAGGCCAATGCGTTTGGCAATGGGCACCATCAGCACCGCAGAAGCGAGGTAAACCAGCGCCTGGAAAAAAAACGAGTTTGTATCCATATATCAGGATTGAATCTGTTCAGGAATCGGTGAAATGTCATTAAGATAAGTAACGGCCTTATATTCCTCCTCACTGATCCGGTCGCTGGCCAAAGCGATCAGCAATTGCTCATACTGCACAGCATGCAACTCCATATCGGGAATTTCAAGCCGGTGCGTTCCATGCACTACAAAAGGAGGAAGGTATTCCATGTTACACAACCGTGCTGTTTGTTCAAACGGCGCCAGCAACTGCGGGATCGTATACCTGTTTCTCCCGGCAGCGGAATAGGCTTCCTTGCTGCCGCCGCAGGAAATAGCATTAAATATCTTTTTTCCTGCCAGCATTTTACCCTGCGGACCATAAGCCCAGTTATGCATCAGCACCAGGTCCATCCATTGTTTGATGATAGGCGGGCAACTATACCAGTAAAAAGGGTGTTGCCAGATGATCACATCATGTGCCAGCAACAATTTTTTTTCCTTTTCAACATCAATGTCGAGATCGGGGTAAGCTTCATACAGGTCATGAAAGGTGACGAGCCCGGGGCGTAAATGCTTTACATGCTTAACCATCCTTTGATGCACTCTTGATTTTTCAAAAGCAGGATGGGCAAATAGTATGAGGATTTTTGCCATACGGGAAATTACAGCAATACACTGAAATAGCCTTCTTTGTTTACCGAAAAATAAAAGACATCAGGCTGGTATCAGCCTTAAGAAATCCTTCCTGTTGATATAATACCAAAACAAAAAAATCAATATGGGAAAAAAGCTGAGCAACTTCAACAGGAGAAAGCCGGTGCCCAGTCCCAGCAGGTAGAAAAAGGCCAGGAAAAGACTGCCGCCCAGCAGTTGCATATCGCTGATGGCACACACCAGCCTGAGATGAATATAGCCTGGACGCTCAAAATGAAGTTCAAGGGGTTTACTGATATGAAACCCGTCTGTTACTACGATGCCGGGATGATCTTCATTCAATGCGATGACAACCGGTTCCGAATTGAGCAAGGAATAAATGTGCCTGTTGTTCACCACCACCCTCACCGGTAAAAAACGTAATAAGACCTGGTTGGTTCTTTTTATGACAATATAGTAAGGAGCAGGTATGGCACTACATATTTAATTAGTGAAAGACCGCTGCATAATACCTTCCAGTTTACAAAAAACTTAATTGATTACTTCAATGCCCTGATGATCGCTGTAAATTCATTAGCCACCAGCGAAGCACCACCTACCAGTCCGCCATCCACATCGGGACAACTGAACAACTCTTTGGCGTTGTTTGCCTTTACGCTTCCGCCATAAAGAATGGAAACCTCATCCGCTGTATGCTGTCCGTATTGTGCAGCTAATTCAGAACGAATACGTGCATGCATTTCTTGTGCCTGCGCCGAAGTAGCTGTCTTGCCTGTGCCAATAGCCCAGATGGGCTCATAGGCTATAATGATGTCTTTGATCTCCCTGGCTGACAAATGGTATAAAGATTCCTTCAATTGTGCAGACACATATACATTTTGAGTGCCGGCTTCCCTGACAGGCAACGGCTCACCGCAACAAAAAATGGGTATGATCTTGTTATCAAGACAAAGATTTACTTTATCAGCCAGCATTGCATTGGTTTCTCCAAAATACTCTCTTCTTTCGCTGTGACCGATGATGCAAAAAGGTACACCAATGGAGTGTAACATCTCAGCAGATACTTCACCCGTGAAAGCGCCGGACAATTTGTGATAACAATTTTGCGCAGCAGCATAATAATTATTTTCCTCATCCACTTCACTCCTGGTCATGATCAGGTATGGAAACGGTACGGCAAAGATCACCTGCTGGTGAGCCTGCAGGGGAATACCTGCATCCAGTATTTCATCCAATAATTTTTCACCGTCCTGGAAAGTGAGATTCATTTTCCAGTTTGCTGCTGCGATCTGTCTTCTCATCAGTTGGTTTTATCGTTTGTAGAACAAACCGGTTTTCCGGTCTGTCATTTTAAAAGTGATCAAAGATATATTTCAAAATGCTTTTTTCGTTTTCCGAAATATGTTTTCCTTTCAAATGTTTCCAGTCATCAATATCCGTAATGGCTTTTTCAAATTCATAACGTTTCACTCCTTCACTTCCCCATGAAAAAGAAGGGATATGCCGGGGGGTGAGCCCGGTACCAAACACATTACAGCCCACACCAATTACTGTTCCGCTGTTGATAGCCGTATTAACAGCAGTTCTTGAAAAATCACCCATCATTACTCCGCATTTCATGCCCGCATTCATTTCCCCTTTTGCCGTCCACACCCGGATGATGCTGGCATTGTTCTTCAGGTTAGAATTGGTGGTGCCTGCACCCAGGTTGCACCACTCGCCTATCACTGAATCACCAAGATAGCCATCATGGGCTTTGTTGGAATAACCAAACATAATACTGTTCTTAATTTCTCCGCCTGCTACACAATATGGCCCCAGTGTAGTGGCTCCATACACTTTGGAGCCCATTTTCAGGCAAGCACCTTCTCCCATGGCAAATGGCCCGCGGATGATGGAACCTTCCATTACTTCTGCTTTTTTGCCAATATAAACTGGTCCGGTGGAAGCATTGATGATGCTGTGTTCCACCTTAGCTCCTTTTTCCAGAAAAATTTGTGAGGGCTTTGTGACCTTGTTGGTTTTAGAGAGAGGTGCCGATTTTCTTTTCCTTGCCAGTAAACCAAAATCCTGGCGGATGGCAAGGTCATTCAATTGGAAAATGTCCCACGGATATTGAATGGATTTCACTTCACCGTCAAAAGCAACGGCCCTGGTCACTTTTATCTTATGTTTTTCCCTGATCTGTTTTTTAGTAAACCGGAAAACAATTCCTGATCCGCCATTGACTGATATGAATTCACCATCCCTGAGCCGGCGAACCGCTTTAACAAGAGGAACCGAAGGCAGCACATTGCCATGTATCATGAGGCAGTAATTATTTGCTTCCGCTGCTTCATGCACATGCACTGAACGATCCAAATCTTTATAGTCATCTTCCTTGCGGTCAAAAGAAGGAAGACCAAGCATGAGTTCCCATTTCTCCCGTATGGTGAGAATGCCCACCCTTATGTCCTGCATCTGCCTGGTCAAGGTAAAGGGATGCAGGTTTTCCGGCTGACAAAATTCTTCTGTAAAGATGATCTTGTTCATGCTGCAAGGTGTCATCAAAAATAAGGAAAGATTGTGTTGAAGTTCTGGCAAAAGAAATCCCGGCTAAGGATGATTCATGAAAAGCAGCTAGACGTATATTTCTTGACAACCTGGTGTGCTGCCTGCCCCGCACAAACCGGCATTGATTCTTTTGCTTTTGTCCTACATTTAAGCATTGCTTCGCCACCTTTAAAATCGTTGACGCATGAAATTGCTTTCATTTCTTCTCATCCCGGTAATATTTTATTCCTGCAGTTCTTCAAAACCAGTTGTAAAAAATGAAAGCAGCCAGTCGGCGCCAAAAGCGATGAGAGAATTCAGGGCGGCCTGGGTAGCCACCGTGGCTAATATCAACTGGCCCAGCAAACCGGGACTGGATACTGAAACCCAAAAAAAAGAAGCCATTGCACTGCTTGATTTTTTGCAGCAACATCATTTCAATGCGGTGATCTTCCAGGTGAGGCCACAATGCGATGCCTTATACAAAAGTGATCTTGAGCCCTGGTCTTATTACCTCACAGGCAAACAAGGGCAAGCTCCTTCACCTTATTATGATCCTCTGGAATTTTGGGTGGAAGAAGCGCATAACCGTGGTTTGGAACTGCATGTCTGGCTCAATCCTTACAGGGCCCATCACAAAGACGGCAAAGAGATAACCGAACATTCCATTGTGAAAAAAAGGCCTGAACTGGCTTTATACCTGAAAGAAGGCTACTGGTGGCTCGATCCGGCACAACAGGGCACACAGGATCATTCCACTGCCGTGGTAATGGACCTTGTGAAACGCTATGATATTGACGGTGTGCATTTCGATGATTACTTCTATCCCTATCCTTCCTATAACCTTGGCGAAGATTTTCCTGATTCCGTTAGCTGGACAGCCTATCAGCAAAACGGCGGCAAGCTGTCAAGAGGCGACTGGCGCAGAAATGCGGTGAATGTTTTTATTGAACGATTGTATAAAAACATTAAAACTGAAAAGCCCCATGTAAAATTCGGGCTGAGCCCTTTTGGCATCTGGAGGCCAGGTTATCCCGAATCCATCGGGGGATTTGATCAGTATGATCAGTTGTATGCTGATGCTAAACTATGGCTCAATAAAGGCTGGATAGATTATTTCACCCCGCAACTTTACTGGCCCATCAACAGGATGGCGCAAAGTTTTCCCGTCTTGTTGGGTTGGTGGGCAGAAGAAAATACCATGCAAAGACATTTATGGCCGGGCATCAGTGTGGGCAGGGACACCAGTGCCAGGAATGTGAACGAGATCATGAGCCAGATCATGATCTCACGGGGTATGCTGCCCAAAAGTAAGGGTATAGTGCACTGGAGTATCTCATCCGTTACCCGCAACCCACCAATGGCCAAAGCGCTGCTTGATGGTCCCTATAATAAAAATGCGTTGGTACCTGCCACTCCCTGGCTGGATAATAAGCCACCTGCAGCACCCACTTTTACAATAAGCCAGGAAAAAGAGGAAGTAAAGATCACCTGGAATCATCCTGACGAAAAGGATGTTTTCCGCTGGGTGGTCTATCACCAATATGGCAATAACAGAACATGGACAATCCTTAACCGCGGGGACCGATCAATAACACTAAAAAGATCAACCGGGGAAAATGCAAACAAAGTCATGCTGACAAAGATCTCTGTTACCGCCATTGACAGAACGGGTAATGAGAGTGAATTGATTGAGAAGGACATTAAATAGAAATCTGCCGGGACGAAACCAGGAACAACTATTTTAAAACCAATTACTGTTGATTACAAAAATAAATGCCTCCGGTTGGAGGCATTTTAAAGATGGTAAGCAGTCGGTTTTGGTTTACCATTTATCAACTTCTTCGTTATTGTCTGTAGGCGTTGTATCAGCAGCCTGGGCCACCGGTGCAATTTCAGCGGCTTTTTCTGCTGCTGTTTCCACCTGGTCAACAGCCGTTACTCTTTCAATACTTTCACCATTCCCTTCTTCAGCTACTTCGTCATGGTTGAAAGCATCAAAATCAAAATCAGGCATCAGTTCAGTCTTAACATAATCCACCGCCTCATTCAATGCTTTGATGAATTTGTTGAAATCTTCTTTGTACAGAAAGATCTTGTGCCTGTCATACCCGTTGTCGTCAAAACGTTTCCGGCTTTCAGTAATGGTCAGGTAATAATCATTGCCACGGGTTGCTCTTACATCAAAGAAGTAGGTCCTCCTTTTCCCCGCACGGATCCTCTTGCTGTAGATACTCTCCATTTTCTTGTCGTTGTTCTCGTACGCCACAATAGTAAGTTTTGCAGTTTAAAAATCACATTAGGTTTTGGAAGTCACAAATATAGAGATGTTTTGGAAACGGCCAAATCCAAAGCAAAAAAACGCAGGCAGCCGGCAATCAGCGATCTCCCTGACCTTCCTGCTCCTGCTGGCGTGCATAAAGACCTGCATAATAGCCGTCTTTGATGCTGATGAGTTGCTGATGCGTACCCTCCTCCACAATTTCACCGTCTTCCAGCACCACTATTTTGTCGAAATTGAACAGGGAAAATATTCGGTGGGTAATGATAATGGCTGTTTTGTCACGCAGGTATTCGTTCAGGTTATGAATGATCTCTTTCTCAGTTTTGGCATCCACGGCACTGAGACAGTCATCAAAAATGACAAGATTGGGTTGTTTGACAAGGGCACGGGCAATAGATATCCGCTGCTTTTGGCCTCCGCTTAACGTCACGCCCCTTTCACCGATCATGGTCTGGTATTGTTGGGCAAATCCCATGATCTCCTGGTGCACACAGGCCATACCTGCCGCTTTTTCAATTGCAGCCTGATCCGGCTTTTCAATACCAAAAGCAATATTATTGGCTACCGTATCACTGAATAAGAAAACATCCTGCGGCACATAACTGATCTGCTCCCGCAATGAACGAAGGCTGATCTTGCTGATGGGAACATCATCCAGCTCAAGGATGCCACTGTTCACGTCATACATCCGCAGCAGCAGTTGAGATACGGTGGATTTGCCGCTGCCTGTTCGTCCAACAATAGCCACTTTCTCTCCTTTCTGAATAGTGAGGTTGAAATTTTTCAGGGCATGGATGCCGGTATGATTGTAAATAAAATTCACATCTTTAAAACGGATCTTGCCCTGCAAATCAATGTTTACAGCCCCTGCGGGTTCCTGTATTGCAGGGGTTGTTTGCAAGAACTCGTTGATCCTTTTTTGAGAAGCGGCGGCCCGCTGGATCATACTGGCCGTTAGCCCGATGGCGCTAACCGGGAAGGTGAGCATATTGATATACATCACAAACTCAACAATCGTGTCAATCCCGATATTATGACTGCCATTGATATAATATAATCCGCCGATCATGATTGTCATCAGTGTGCTGAGTCCAATAAGCAAAGTAATAGAAGGAAAATAGATCGCTTCTACTTTTGCAAGACCAATGGCATTGTTGCGATACTCTTCGCTGTTTTTCTGAAAAAAATTAATCATCGCTTTTTCCTGCACAAAGGATTTGATCACCCTGATACCGGAATAAGATTCCTGTGCATTGGTGGTGAGATCGGAGAGGGATTCCTGTATTTTTTCACTCTTGCGGTGAATAGTGTTGTTCACAAAATAGATCGTTATGGCAAGAATGGGTAATGGCGCCAGCACATACAACGTAAGGAGCGGGTCCCGCTTATACATGAAGAATACCGTAAGTGAGATCACCGCCACCAGGTTGCCGAGATACATGATGGTGGGTCCTGTGAACATTCTCACCCGGCTTACATCCTCTGCAATGCGGTTCATGAGGTCGCCGGTGCTATGGGTTTTATAAAAAGCCGTATCCAGGTGCTGGTAATGCCTGTAAATCTCATTCTTTTGATCAAACTCAATGTGGCGGCTCATGACAATGATGGTTTGCCGCATCAGGAATAAGAAGAAACCCCTGATCAGGGCGAGGATCAGTATAGTGATGCCGCATAATGCCACTACCTTTCCCACCCCGTTGACACCTTCAACCAAGTGGATAAACTTTTGTACCAATACATCATAATCCGGCATTTTGGTTTTTGGCTTATAACCGGGCAGATTAAGCGACCGTTGCACAAAATCAATCACAAAGCCTGTTACCTGCGGCGCCAGTACGCTGAAATAGTTGGACAGGAAAACAAACAAGACGCCTGCACTCAGCCGGAAGCGGTATTTCCAGAGATATTTATTGAGTGCTTTAAGGTGCTTCAAGAAAAATGTTTAAGCAAAATTATACCTGTAGTAATAAATAATAAGAGTTTTTTGACCGTTGGCAATGTGTGCTGGTCATTGCAGTTATTTTTTAAAATGATTTTGCTGTTTATACCTGCACACTTACTTTTGCGCCGGAGAGATGGCAGAGCGGTCGAATGCGGCGGTCTTGAAAACCGTTGACCCAAAAGGTCCGGGGGTTCGAATCCCTCTCTCTCCGCTTAGCCCTCCATAGCTTCAGCGACGGAGGGCTTTTTCATGCTTATTTGCATATGCAACAGATAGTTTATATCCTCTTATGCAATGATGGTACATATTATACCGGGTGTACCAATGATCTTGATGAACGTATTCGCAGGCATCAAAAAGGCTATGTAGATTCAACTAAACATAAACTTCCGATTCAGTTAGTATTTTATTGTGTTTTTCCGGATAAATCCAGGGCATTTGAGTTTGAAAAATACCTGAAATCAGGTTCAGGGATAGCATTTAGAAATAAACACCTCATTTAATTTGTCCTCCTTCGCTAAAGCTTCGGAGGACAAGTCGAATCCCTCTCTCCGCTTAGCCCTCCATAGCTTCAGCGACGGAGGGCTTTTATTTTATCATCCGTTCAGCGATCCATTCCTCCACCATTCCTTCCAGTATTTTTAACGTGACTGCTCCTTGTGATAAAACAAGATCATGAAACTCTCTTATGTCAAATTTATCTTTTAGTTTTTCCTCGGCTTTTTTCCGAAGCTCCCTGATCTTCAGTTCACCCATTTTATAGGCCAGCGCCTGTCCGGGCCATGATATGTATCGGTTGATCTCTGTATTCACTTCATGAAGTGATAGCGCCGTATGTTCTGCGAGATAATTCACTCCTTGCTCTCTTGTCCATCCTTTTGTATGAAGTGCAACATCCAATACCAGGCGACAGGCTCTCCACATCTCATAGGTAAGTTTACCAAAACGGGAATAAGGATCCTTATAAAAACCCATTTCTGTTCCCAGGTATTCGCAATACAAGCCCCAGCCTTCTCCAAATGCATTCACATATAAATTTCTCCGGAAGGGCGGCAGTTCGGTCATCTCTTTGGTCAATGCGATCTGCAAATGATGGCCGGGCATGGCTTCATGCAAAGTCAATGCTTCGAGATTATAAAAAGGGCGGCTTTTCAGATCGTAAGTATTCACCCAATAAAAACCGGCTCTTCTGCTGTTAAGCGGTGCGCCGGAATAACGGCCTGCGGTGTATGTTGGCGCCAGGTGTTCGGGCACCGGCTCCACACCATAAGGTTGCCTGGGGAGTTTACCAAAAAATGCAGGCAACTGACCGTCTGCTTTTTTAGCGATATAGGATGCCTCTTTCAATAATTGTTCAGCTGTTGTGGCGTAAAACTTTGGTTCGTTGCGCAAATAAGTAATGAACTCCTGCAAGGTGCCGCTGAATTTTACTTCATTGAGCACATCCAGCATTTCCTGTTTTATCCTCGCCACTTCTTTCAACCCGATCTCATATATCTCTTCATAGGTAAGATCGGTTGTTGTATAATGTTGGGCCCTGTCCTGGTAATAAGCCAGTCCGTCGGGAAAATGTGAAGCGCCGATCGTGGTTCTTGTTTTGGGCAGGTATTCTTTGTCGAAAAAAGATTTCAGTGTTTGAAACCCGGCGATAGCATATTGCTGCACTGTTTTCTTTCCCTCTTCAGTTATCAGTTTCCATTCTTCATCGCTGATGGCAAATGGCTTTTTGAGAAAGGGTCTGTAAAAGACAGACTTCGTTACATCATCCACGATATGCTGCTCATATGTGTTCTCGTAGCCAGAGAGAATACTCCTGGGCTGGCAAATTCCCAATTGCAGTCCCCGCCGCATCAGGGCAATGTGTTCTTCCATGAAACGGGGAATATCTTTCAGCCGCCTCATGTAATTTTCAAATTCTGTCTTTCGTGAGAGCACCTGCGAACCCATAGAAGCTAAACCTGTATGGAACCCGGCATCAGACAAAATAGGATTGAGATAGGCTTTGAATTTATAGTTGGAAACATCTTCTTCCACATCATACTTCAGCAGATCGAGATTGATCTGGCCATCCGGCGATAAAGACTTTGTATCTATCTTATTCAATGCGGTATTAACCGAATCGTAAAATGTATATCGCCGCAAAAAATCAGCTTCACTGTTGCTGCCAAGGGGATGATTCAGCGTACTGTCTCTCTTTGCTTCCCTGTTCCTGAAATCACCTAACGCTTTAAGAATATGGTCAATGACACTGTCCTTTGTCGCTGGTTGCTGTGCTGGTAAAGGCCCGGCTATAAGGACCAGTAATAAAACAACAAAAACATTTCTCATACACAAAAGTCGCATTTGTAGTTAGGCTTCAACCACTAAAGTAACTCATACTATTCACTATTCACTATTCACTATTCACTATTCACTATTCACTACTCACTACTCACTACTCACTACTCACTACTCACCACTCACTTCCTCAACTCATTATTCACCGTCCGCCAGATGCCGAGCGGGTTTTCATCCTTCAACTCGTCTGGCAACAAGTCATTACTCCAATTTTGAAAAGCCAGCGGTCTTGCAAAACGTTTGATCGCATCAGCGCCAACGGAAGTAAACCTTGAATCTGTAGTGGACGGGAAAGGACCACCATGCTGCATGGCCAGGCAAACTTCCACACCGGTAGGCACCCCATTTACAACAATGCGGCCGCAAATATTTTTTACTGCATGTACCAAATCGCCATTACTCCGTATGTCATTGTCCGTTGCCATCAACGTGCAGGTGAGCTGCCCTTCCAGGTGGTTGACGACTTCCTGCATCTGAATGGTGTCTTTGCATTTTATCACCAATGAATAGGGGCCAAATACTTCCTGGTGCAGCAGCGGGTTGTTGATAAACGCTTCCGCCGTTGCAGAGGCAACAGTGGGCAGGCCTTCATTATGCTTTGGCTCTGTTTCAGCCACCGCCACTGTTTCCACTTCCTGCTGGGATAAAGCATTGGCCCTTTTCTCAACATAGTTCTTAAAAATACCTGTATGCAACATTTCCCCGGGGGTCGTTCTTTTAATTTCATCGCCCAACGCACCCATAAAACTGCGCAAATCATCATTATCAATCCCGATAAGAAGACCCGGGTTGGTGCAGAACTGGCCAACACCGAGTGTGATAGAGCCAGCATACATTTTCGCCACATCAGCAGCAGCCGTTTTCATTTTATCCGGCAAAAGAAAAACAGGATTTATGCTGCTCATTTCTGCAAAAACAGGAATAGGCTCTTTACGCTGGTTGGCCCAGTCAAACAACTGTCTTCCGCCAAAATAAGAACCGGTGAAGCCAACTGCTTTTGTGTACGGATGTTCCACTAATGCTCTCCCTACTTCAAATGACACACCATGAACATGAGCAAAAATGCCGGCCGGCATATTGGAGTTGGCTGCTGCTTTTGATATGGCCTGTGCGACCATTTCGCTGGTTTTGGGATGAGCCGGGTGTCCTTTCACTATAACAGGACATCCTGCAGCAAATGCGGAAGCTGTGTCACCTCCGGCAGTGGAGTAAGCATAGGGGAAGTTTGATGCGCCAAAAACCACCACAGGACCAAGCGGAACGAGCATTTTTCTTACATCTGGTTTGGGTGGGTTTCGTTCTGCATTGGCCGTATCAATCCGGGCTTCCAGCCAGTCGCCTTTCTCACAGGCATCAGCATAAGAAGTCAGTTGAAACATGGTTCTTGCCCTTTCGTTGCGCAGCCTTGCTTCCGGCAGGTGGGTTTCTTCTCCCGTCACTTTTAGCAGTTCATCGCCGAGGTTTTCGATTTCTTTGGCAATGGCCCGCATGAAATCAGCTCTTTCTTTTAAAGATTTAGTTCTGTAAATATGAAAAGCTTTCCATGCCTGCTGCATGATATCCTCTATCTCGTTAGGTGTAGCATCTTTGAACATCGAATATTGTTTATTGGTTATTGAATAGTATTCAGAACGGGTCTTGTTGCAATTCCATCATGGATCACTTTCAGTATTCGCTCCCTTTCTTCTCCTTCCAGCGCCAATCTTGGTGCCCTCACATACTCACTTCCCAAACCAACCTGTGCTTCGGCCAGTTTGATATACTGCACCAGTTTAGGATGAATGTCTAATTCAAGCAAGGGCATAAACCAGCGATAAATTTTTGTTGCCTCTGCGATCTTTCCTGCTTTTACCAGCTTGTAAATAACAACAGTTTCAGCAGGAAAAGCGCAAACAAGACCTGCTACCCAGCCATCGGCACCGAGGCAGAGTTCTTCCATAGCCAGGGTATCCACCCCGCAAAGAATTTTAAACCTGTTTCCAAATCGGTTGATCATTCTCGACACATTCGTAACATCTCTTGTGCTTTCCTTCACAGCGGTAATATTACTGCATGACTGCAGGTCGTCAAACATATCCGGTGTTACTTCAATTTTATAATCCACCGGATTGTTATAGATCATAACTGGGAGGTCTGTGCTGTCTGCAATGGTTTTGAAATAGGTCACGGTTTCCCGGTGATCGCTTTTGTAGCGCATTGGTGGCAGCAGCATCAGCCCTTTTGCGCCCCATGCCCTTGCAAAAGCAGCCTGCTTCAGGGCTTCACGGGTGCTACCTTCTGCAATATTGAGCACAACTGGTATGCCTTCCGATTTTTCAATGGCAAACTTCACCAGTCTTTCTTTTTCATCTGTTGCCAGCACACTGGCTTCACCCAACGTGCCACCAAGTATGATCCCTTCAACACCGGCTGCTAACTGTGCCTGCAGATTTTTCTCAAACAAAGAAAAATCCAGTTCATCATTTTTAGTAAACTTGGTAGTAAGAGCAGGGAAAACACCTTTCCATTCAAATGACATAGCCTTCCGTTTTAAGACGGCTAAAGTTATGGAAGAATATCATCTGCGGCTTTCAAAAAACGGAAGTGTTGTATTTTAAAAATAAAAAACCCCGAAGAAGAATCTCCGGGATTTAAAGTATAGCCATGAAAAACAAAAATAGTTCTGTTATAAAGCTACAGCATTATTTCGTTTTCGCATATTTCTTCTTGAACTTGTCAATACGTCCTGCTGTATCCACCAGTACATTCTTACCGGTGAAGAAAGGATGAGAAGTGTTTGAAATCTCCAATTTCACCAACGGGTATTCGTTGCCATCTTCCCACTTCACTGTTTCTTTGGAGGCTGCTGTAGAACGGCTCAGGAATGAGTGGCCGTTACTCATGTCTTTGAAAACCACCAGGCGGTAGCTATCGGGATGGATACCTTTTTTCATAACTTGCTGATTTTAAGGCTGCACACCTGCCTGCCGGTAGGCAGGGATTTTGCCCTACTGTTGATTTATTTTATTAAGGCGGCAAAGGTAGGCCGGATAAAGGTTTTATCCAAATCTAAAATGGAGACTATGAGAGAGTATAAAAGATGAAAGCACCAAGTTTCGTTCATATTCCGGCTTTCGCCTTCCTATTTACTAACCCGATGCTTTCAGGAGCGGCTTCCGCCTTTTGAGGGGCTTTCGCTTCTCCGTGCTGCAGGTTCTTCTGTTTCCAAATTTCCCCGCAACGTTGTAAAACGAATATAGCTTTTGAAACTACCCTTTTCCAAAAAAAAGGCTGTTTTGATATACACCTCTTTCCCACCCCTTTTCCACCGAAAACGCAGGCTTATCAAGGTTTTAGTCCCTCATATTCACATATTGCAGGGGGATGCCCAGGTTTGCTGTCTTGCAAAGCTGGATGATGGACTGCAGGTCGTCAATTTTCTTTCCGGTCACCCGCACCAGGTCGTCATTGATAGACGCCTGAACCTTCAACCCGGAGTCTTTGATCAGCTTCACGATCTTCTTAGCATCTTCCTGCGCTAGGCCGTTTCTTACTTTTACCTGTTTTTTCCAAACTTTACCGCTCTGGGCTCCTTCTTTTGATGCATCAAATGCTTCCGGGGCTATGCCTTGCTTATGCGCCCTGCTGATGAGCACATCTATCAACTGCCGCATCTTCATATCATCATCGGTTTCCAGTTTGACGATAAACTCCTTTTTGTCTAGGTCAATCACCACATGTGAGCCTTTAAAATCAAAGCGGTTGGTAATTTCCTTTGTGGTAACATTCACGGCATTGTCCAATGCCTGGGCTTCCACTTTGCTGACAATATCAAAAGAAGGCATAAAAAGAGGTTTGATAGCAGCAAATATAGAAAAGTCCACAGAATGCCCCTGTGATATCAGCCGACTGAAGAATTACAGCCTGTTAAAAGAAAAAGTCCCTCCTGGAAAGGAAGGACGAACATGCACATGAGAAAACTCTCATGAAAAGTTTAATTAGTATTATTTATAAAGTCATTTGCTTCAACATATTTATCAAATCCGGTGGTAAAACTATTTAACAACAAAATTCTTCCATGTTAGTTTTATGTAAACGGTCAATTTAGTGTTTAATCCCACCTACATATTGCAGGCAAAATTTATTTATCAAAAAGCAGTTATATCTCTCCGTTACTGGCCGCCCTGTCCTACCCTATTTTGCTCTTCCTGGCTGGCACTATTGCGGCGTCTTGGCGGTGGGTTCTGCTGGTTGTTTTTGCCAAACCGGTATGTGAAACTCATGGTAACCTGCCTGTTGTCCCACCGGTTCCGGATCCTGTTGTCAACAATACCAATTTTCGTCAACCCTTCATAACGCTGCAACCAGAAGGGGTCACGAAGATTGAGCCGGAGAGTACCTTTTCCTTTCATGATCGTTTTCTGTCCGCCAAAACTTATCATATACATAGGCTCACTTTGCGATAATTGCTCTATCGTTTTTGCCCGGTAAAATCCTGAAATTTCGGCCGACAATCCCTGTTTGATCGTAAAGGTTTGCGTCATATTGATCATGAATGAGGTTATTGCCGTATCAACAGGCTGGTTGTCATAAAATCCCTGGTAACGGTTATTAAAAATATTGGTGAACAGATTCAGGTTCCACCATTTTGTCACCGGTATTGGTGCGGTGATGGACAGACCTATATTCCGAAATTTCGCCACATTCTCCGGTGTCAGGAATAAAATATTTTTATCATTCACATCCGGTTTGATGATCTGGGCAAGCACATTATTGGTGGTATTATAATTAAGTGTTGAGATCAGCCTGCCCTTAAAAGCATGACTCAGTTCAATATTGTGAGTGAACTGCGGAAGCAGGAAGGGATTCCCTTTGCGAAAGGATAATGAATCAAGAAAATAAATAAACGGGTTCAGGTCCTGGTAATTGGGCCTTGTCACTCTCCTGCCGTAAGAAACGGTAAGTTGGTTTGAGCTATTCAGTTCATAACTAATAAAAGCTGTAGGGAAAAGATTCGTGAAGTTGCGGGTGAAAGCGGAGTCGTTTGAAACCTGCAGCCCTTTGGCATTTGTGTTTTCCAAACGCAAGCCGGTTTGAAATGACCATTTCTTCACTTTGGCGCTATAGTTCGCATATATTGCATTTATATTCTCATCATACTTAAAATGATTGGTCCGGCTGTCGTTTACCCAATCAGCTCCGTCCCATCTAAGGTATTCCACCAGGTTATCATTCTTTACATAGCTGCTCTTGATACCGGCTTCAAAACGGGCCCCATTTTTCAGCGGGTGAACATAGTCTGATTTCAACGAGTAAATAGCAATGTCTGCAGGCAGTCGTCCTTGTAGTTCCAGGTTGCCCAGCAATTGATCTGCCGGATTATAAAAATCGGTTCTCAGGTTATTTTTTAACTCGTTGTCATAAACGATATAATCAAGATCGGCAGTAAACTCTCTGCCCGTTGAGTCGAAAACATGACGGTAATTAAAATTGGCGCTGAAATTCCTGAGGTTGTTCCGGTTGTCAATATTTGTAATCATATAACCTGTCTGGTTATACGCAGCATCATATTGACCGGTGATCGTTACCGGTGTCGGAAGACCAGACAGCGCAAAGCCGCTTATCACCACACCCAGTGTATTTTTTTTATCAGCAAAATAGTCAAGGCCCAGCTTGACCGTATGATTGTTATTCCTGTATTTGAATCTTGTTTCTGTTTCGATATGACCATTCAGTTCTTTGTTATCGTTCAGCACCCTTCTATCCAGCAGCAGGCGATTGCGGCCCTGGTTGAAATTGGGATTATAGTTGCCAAAGAAATTGATCTTGTTCTTGCGATAATTGAAATTGAAACTGTTTTGGTTCTTGGGCATCACATAGAGTGCTCCATCTGAAGTATGCTTGTAAAAACTGGTGGTCAGGGCTGTCATTACCGAACCATTAAACCCGGCCGCTCTGCCTTTTTTTGTTTTAATATTGATGATGCCGGAATTACCAGCCGCATCATACTTCGCCGAAGGGTTGGTCATGATCTCGATCTGATCCAAAGCAGACGCCGGTGTATTGCGGAGTAGATTTGCAAGGTCTGCAGCAGATAAGAATGTTTGTTTTCCATCCATCATCACAATGACACCTGCTTTTCCCCGCAGGCTGATGTTGCCATCGTTGTCCACACTGATGCCTGGTGATTTTTCCAGCACTTCCAATGCAGTGGCGCCGGCACTGGTGGGTGAAGCTTCCACATTCACTATGGTCTTATCAATTTTTGTTTCGATGAATGGCTTTTTTGCCGTCACCGTCACAGCCCCGGCTACTTTTGCCGCTTCCGACATGGACAACATTTCCACGGTGACAGAAGGCTTATCCATACTGACCGTAAAAATTTTGCTGAATATTTTATCATACCCTACAGACGTCAGGGCTAGCAGGTACTGACCCGTAGCTACTTTGTCAAACTGGTATTTACCCGATCTGTCTGTTGCTACTGCTTTGACCAATGCTGAATCTTTTGCCCGCAACAGGGATACTGACACTGACTGCAATGGCTTTTGATTGTTGTCGGTTACGGCTCCGGAGATGGTTCCGTTATTATTTTGCCCAAAAGCAAAATAAATTCCTGCTGATAAAAGCAGGGTTATCAAAGTTTTTTTCATAACATGGCTATAATTGAAAAGATGGTTATCTAAAATTGAAATAAAATCAATAGCTGTTTGACAGTTTTATGACAAGTCACAACCATTTCGTGTTAAAGGGTGAAAATTTCTTTCCGATACACCGACGGTAATTAATGCTTATAACCGACCATTTTCACATTTTCACCTGTCTGTTTTTTACCAAAAACAAAAGACCCGTCACTGCTGATGTGAACGGGTCTTGTCTGTAAGAGAGAAAACTAATGACTACTGCTCTGCTGAAAAATTTTCAGATAAGGTTATGGGTTAATGGTCTGCAGAGCTGTTAATTCTCGCCTCCGCCTCCTACACGGTTTTGTTCTTCACTGGCACCACCGGTTCTTCTTTTCTGCCCGTTCACTTTTCCTTTGCTGAACCGGTAGGTAAAGCTTATGGTAGCCACTCTTGAGTCACGAACCTGCTGGAACTGTGCATCAATATTGCTGAAACGGCTTTCTCCTTTTATGCGTTGCGTATAAAGCACATCTCTCACACTGAAACGAATTGAACCTTTGTTATCCAGGATCTGTTTGCCTATACCCAGGTTCATCATACCAAATCCATATATCTTAAATACACCTTCCACACCGGGAGTTCTGTAAAATCCACTCAGCTCAGCGCTCCAGGTTTTTCCGAATTTGAACTGGTTAGACACATTGAACTGACCGGTTGTAGCTGTGAACTTTGCCGGGTCATTATTGACAATCCCTTCAAAAAGGTTGTTATACACATTGACCCATGCATTGGCACTCCACCATTTTTTCAATTGTCCGCCGGCACTGACAGATATCCCATACTGACGCTGGGTGGCAATATTGGATTTCCTGATAAAGGTTTCATTCATATCAGGATTTTGTTCCAGCACCTCCGTGATGATATCTGTTGTCTTCGTATAATTCAATGTAGTGGTCAAAAATCCCTTGTAAGTATGCCTGAGTTCAACATTATGACTGAACTGCGGGCTCAGGTTAGGGTTGCCCTGCTCAAAAGTGTATTTGTCAAGAAATTCAATAAAAGGATTCAGGTCTGCATAGTTCGGACGGTTGATCCTGCGGCCATAATTCAACACAAATGTGTTTTTATCGTTCAACGTATACTGGAGATAGGCTGTAGGGAAAAGCTGCGCATAATCTCTTGTGAATTTTTCGCCGGTGGTCACCTGGTTGCCTTTTGCATTGGTATGCTCCATCCGCAATCCAAACTGGCCCATTAATTTTTTACTGATGGGGCGGCTATAGTTTACATAAGCTGCATTCACATTTTCTTCGTAGATAAAATAATTGCTGCGGCCGATGTCACGAACCCTTTCGCCATTCAGCAGACTGTCATAGATGGCGTTATTATCAGTTTCTACAAAGCCGGTTTTGAAACCCGCTTCAAACTTTGCGCCGTTCTTGAGCGGATGTACATAGTCCACTTTTGCTGTATATATCCTGATGTCCTGGGGCAAACTGCCAAGCAATGTGTCAGGAACAAAAGTCGGCTGGCCATTGGTTCCATAATAAGAATTGATGAGAAACTGCTCGTTATGGGTGCGATAAGTAAGATAGTCAAGATCGGCGGTTATCTCTTTACCTGTTGAATCAAACACATGTCTGAAATTAATATTAGAACTGAAGTTTTTCCATTTTCTTTCACTGCCGGTTTCGGCACGGGTGATACTTTGCAATACCCTGTTTTCATCTGCAATGTTTACATCACTGCGGTTAGAAAATGTACCCGGATTGCTGAATCCGCCCAGGACGACACCAATGGTGGTTTTCTTGGATGCATAAAAATCCATTCCAAGTTTGCCATTGATGGATTCAAACTGATCCTTAATCCGTGATTCCTGGTCAAAATGCGATTTAAGCTCTTTGGTTGATCCATCTATGAATTTTCGTTGTATGTCGAGATTGTTGAAGTTTTCCCTGTTGCTGTAACCCACATTTGCAAAAAGGTTTACTTTATTCTTGCGATAGTTGAAATTGGCAGACTCGTTCCATTTCCCATAACGTCCCTGGCCATAGTTCAGGGAGACACTACCGGTGTAACCCACTTGTTTTGTCTTTTTTGTTTTGATATTGATGATACCACTATTACCAGCTGCATCATATTTAGCCGGTGGGTTGGTCATCAGTTCTATCTGGTCCAGCTGGTTGGCATTCATGCTGCTGAGCAGGTTAGCCAGTTCGGGACCGGAGAGATATGAAGGACGACCATCTATATAAACCTGTACTCCCGACTTTCCTTTCATGCTGATGTTGCCATCTTTATCAACCTCCACACCTGGCGATTTTTCCAGCACTTCCAATGCTGAAGCACCAACATTGGTGACAGCCGCTTCCACATTCACAATCGTTCTGTCTAATTTTTGTTCAATCAGCGGTTTTTTGGACGTCACCGTAACACCGCCTACCGATTTCGCAACCGGGATAAGTTCTATTGTTTTTAATGTAACGGCAGGATTGGCTGATGTTATTTCAAATAGCTCAGAAAATCCTTTTTGGTGACCTACCGCAGTGATAGATACTATATATTTCCCGGCAGACACGCCTTCAAAACTGAATTTGCCGGATTTATCGGCCACACTCATTTTGACCACAGACGAATCCCTTGCGTTCAGCAACGTGATGGTGGCCGATTCAACTGTTTTGGTGTTGCCGTCTATAACTGTTCCGGATACTTTACCAAAGTTGGTTTGCGAAAAGCTGACAAAGGAAAAGGTTGTTAAGGCGACTGTCAGCAAGGTCAATAGTTTTCTCATTGTTGTTGTTTTATGATTCAGTACTCAGTTTTAATTATTACAGTCCAAAATTAAGTACCTTGTATTGCCAAGTTCATTGTTTTAAATTAAACGGCCGTATTTTATGATGGGCGGCCGTTCATCGGGTTCTGGAAATGTGACGCATAACTCTTGTCCGGGTTACAGCCAGGGATGAGTTTAGGACAAGCGGGCAGAATCGGGTGATAAACGGTAAGTCATTGAAAACGATTAAGAACTGAGTCAAAACTACATCGATATACCCCGCATTTCAAGCTATTTTGGGCGAAATGCTGCTTTACTTGATTAAATGGAGTAAACGTGCCGGTGAACTGTCAGAGCCCGAATTCTTCCTTGATTGCATCGTGGTATGTACGGCCTGAAGTGAGCCGTGTGCCGGCTTTATCATCCATAACAAAAAGGTAACGGCTGTTGAAATGCCGGTGCATTTCCTTGATCTTATCCTTATTTATAATATATGACTTCTGGATGCGGTAAAACTGCGGGGGAAGTTTTTCGACCAGGGCCGTCAGCGACTGGTCGGTCAGGTGTTTGGAGCCGTCGGTTGTATAAATAAAAACATATTTATCCTGGGCCTCCAGGTAAGTTATCTGCTCAAATCGCAATAACGTTATCCTGTCGCCGGTTTTGATGGGCAGAGCAGTAGCTTTTTGTGGCGCCTGGAGTTGTTTGATAATATCCTGCAAGCCTGAAATATTGATAGACTGGTTGAGCCGGCCAAATTGCTTTAGTTTGCTGATGCTTTGTTCTAATCGTTCTTCCTTTATGGGCTTCAATAAATAATCAATGGAGAAATTCTCAAATGCTTTTATCGCATATTGTTCATAAGCCGTGGTAAAGATCACATTGGGTTTGTGCTGCAGTTTTTCCAGCACTTCAAACCCGGTGAGGTCAGGCATTTGAATATCCAGGAAGACCAGGTCTGGTTTAAGTTCTTCTATTTTCCGGATAGCCTCTCTCCCGTTTCCGGCCTCATCTATTACCAAAACCACATCGCTGTATTCCTGCAACAGATTTTTCATCAACCTTCTTGCTGCCGGTTCATCATCTATCACAATAGCTTTATACTGCAGGTTCATTTTTAACCAGTTTATAAATGTTCACCGTTACCTGTTTGCGGGGTTCATTGCTGAAATGTATATCATACTGACCCGGAAAAAGCAGGTCCAGTTTGTCAAAAACACTTTTCACGCCGTAACCCGGAGTTATTTCCTCCGGAAATGCAGGGCCGTTGTCGGCCACCACCATTTGAAGCCCTGCGTTATTTAATCTAACCTCCAGTTTTATTTCCGTCATCCTGCCTGTAGCCTTGAGACCATGCTTAACAGCATTTTCTACAATGGGCTGAAGCAAAAACCGGGGCACTAAATAATGGCGGGCATCCTCATCCACCTCCAGCGAATAATTCAACTGGTCTTCAAACCTGATCTTTTCGATCTGCAGGTACACTTCTGTCATTGCAACTTCGTCACTCACGGTGGAATAATTGTTATTACTGTAATTAATGCTATAACGAAAAAGATCGGCCAGTGCTATGGTCATCTTTCTTGCTTTTTTTCCATCGGTGATGGAAAGGTCAGCAATGGAATTAAGGGCATTGTATAAAAAATGCGGGTTTACTTTTGAATGAAGGGCATCTAATTCAGCTTTTGATTTCAGTGCCAGCAGCTTCGTTACTTCTAGTTCTTTCTCATTCAGTTTACGTTTGCGGTCGAGCTCTACGTATTTAACACCTGTATATATTAAGCCTGTCAGCATGGAGTTTATATAGGCAAACACTAATGTTGCATGAATCTCTTTAAAGCTCATGCCATTATCCAAATAATTAATCAAGCTATAAATAAAAAGCGCCAAAACAATGATGGACAATATGATCACCCCGTGATGTTTGACGAAAGAAAGAGATTTTACTGCCGGTATGCGGCTTATTAAATGGACGATATTATATACAAACAATACTATTATGGCACTTTGCCATATTTGTTTAAAAAGCAGGTGCAAAAGCTCTTTTCTTCCGGCACCAGCCCGCAAAGCAATTTCCGGGGACTGAATGGCAAAAAAGGCAAGCAATACCACTATTGCAACAGTTAAAACGGATAAGTTATTCCTCAGCCACTTATTCTTTACCTTTTGAAAAAGCCTGTTGTAAATAGAGAAAAGATAAATGGCAATAGCAAAAAGGGCAGTAGAACAGAGGATGAGAATAAGCTGTATAACTATGTGCTTTGGCATAAAACACAGGCAAGATAAAAAAAAGCTATTGGCAAACAGGCAGGTCATTCGTAAAGCGACATTTTTCAAGGGTGAACTGATTATACCGGAAGTAATCGTTATAAATCAATGTCTGAATGGTATTATATTGCAGCCAAATTTTCTGCATGGTCATAGATTTCAGATCGGACACCGTTACGCAACCTACTGCCCCAATGCTGGAGGCAATGATGAAGGCAAAAACAGGTGATGATGTGTTTGGCGAAGACCCCTCGATCAATGAGTTGGAGCATATGGCAGCAGCTATGTTTGGAATGGAGGCAGGTATCTTTTGTCCTTCGGGCACCATGACCAACCAGGTTGCCATCAAGTGTCATACACAGCCCGGCGATGAGGTGATCTGTGATGAAAGTGCACATATTTATCAATATGAAGGTGGAGGAATAGCCTACAATTCAGGGGCATCCGTTAAACTATTACATGGCAACAGGGGAAGAATAACAGCTGATCAGGTAAGAACTGTTATCAACCCGGATGATCCGCATCGGGCAAACACCAGTTTGGTTTGTTTAGAAAACACCAGTAACCGCGGCGGCGGCAGTTGCTATGATTTTGAGGAGATCAAAAAAATAAAAGCTGTATGTGCAGAAAACAATCTTGCTTTTCATTTGGATGGTGCAAGGCTATGGAACGCATTAGTGGCAAAGAACGAAACAACCAAACAATATGGTGAAACCTTTGACAGCATTTCTATTTGTCTCAGCAAAAGTTTGGGTTGCCCTGTTGGCAGTGTATTGCTGGGAAAAGAAGATTTTATTAAAAAAGCGAGACGTGTAAGAAAAGTATTCGGAGGTGGCATGCGGCAGGCAGGATTCTTAGCGGCAGCAGGCATTTATGCGTTACAACATCATATTGCACGACTGTCCGAAGATCATCTTCATGCCCGGCAGATCGCTGAAGCAATTGCAAAGAAAGATTTTGTAAAATTTGTGCTGCCGGTGGAAACCAATATCATCATTTTTGAACTGCATGATTCGCTTTCTGCCCCGGCGCTGGTAGCCACGCTGAAAGAAAATAATATACTTGGCTATGCCATTGCTGCCAACCGGGTGCGGCTGGTGCTGCACCTCGACATTAGTGAAGAAATGGTCAACAGAACAATTGATGTGATAAATCAACTATAGGCTATGCTTCAAAAGATCAATCCTGCTTCCACCCCGGCCTGGGCTTCCCTGCAAGCACATGCAGCCACCATGAAAAGTGTTCATATGAAAGACTTGTTCCAAAATGACCCGGACAGGTTTAAAAAATATTCCCTGTGTGAAAAGGATATTGTCTTTGACTACTCTAAAAATATCATTATTGATAAAACCATTCAGTTGTTGCTTAAGCTGGCTTATGAGTGCAAACTGAAAGAAGGCATTGAAGCCATGTTCAACGGCGCACTTATTAATGAAACAGAACACCGGGCTGTGCTGCATACTGCCCTTCGCAATTTTTCAAAAGAACCGGTTTACACACAGGGAGAGAATGTGATGCCGCTGGTAAAGAAAGTGCTGCGAAAAATGAAAAGCTTTTGCGATGCAGTGCATAGCGGCAAACACAGGGGCTATACCGGAAAGAGAATTAAATACATTGTGAATATCGGAATCGGCGGCAGTGACCTTGGACCTCTGATGGTGACAGAAGCCCTGCGGCCATACAAACTGGAGGATATTGAAACTTTTTTTGTTTCCAATGTGGATGGTACGCATATCGTCGAAACATTAAAAAAAGTAAACCCGGAAAGAACACTGTTTCTCATTGCTTCCAAAACCTTCACCACCCAGGAAACCATGACCAATGCCCACACGGCAAGAGAATGGTTTCTGAAAAAAGCGAAAAAGGAAGAGCATATCGCCAAACATTTTGTGGCCCTCAGCACCAATGAGACCGAAGTAGTGAAATTCGGTATTGATAAGAAAAACATGTTTGAGTTCTGGGACTGGGTGGGTGGCCGTTATTCACTTTGGAGTGCTATCGGTCTCTCCATTGCATTGACCATCGGTTATAAAAATTTTGAGCAACTGCTGAAAGGCGCCCATGAAACGGATAAGCATTTTCGTAATTCGCCTTTTGATCAAAATATACCGGTAATGATGGCATTGATAAGCTTGTGGTATATAAACTTTTTTGGCGCACAAAGCGAAACCATTTTACCCTACGACCAGTATATGCACCGCTTTGCCGCTTATTTTCAGCAGGGCAACATGGAAAGCAATGGCAAAAGCATTGACAGGAACGGTGAAGTTGTTGACTATAACACAGGCCCTGTCATCTGGGGTGAACCCGGCACCAACGGACAACATGCTTTTTACCAGCTCATTCACCAGGGCACTTTACTTATTCCCGGAGATTTTATAGCACCGGCGCAAACACATAATCCTGCCGGCGATCACCATGCCATCCTGTTGAGTAACTTTTTTGCACAAACAGAAGCGCTGATGAATGGCAAAACAGAAGAAGAAGCTGAAAAGGAAATGGAAAATGCGGGACTGAGCAACGAAGAAATTGCCCGGCTCCTGCCCTACAAAGTGTTTGCAGGAAATAAACCCACCAATTCTATACTTGTTAAAAAGATCACTCCTCATTTATTGGGCCAGTTGGTTGCATTGTATGAACACAAAATCTTTGTTCAGGGTGTGATATGGAATATTTTCAGCTTTGACCAGTGGGGTGTGGAACTTGGTAAACAATTAGCCAAAAAAATATTGCCGGAACTGCAAAACGAGGAACAAGTCAGCAGCCATGATGCATCTACCAACGGGCTTATCAACGCTTATAAAAAAATGAAAAAGTAACTGCTGCCCAAAGACAGTTCATTTCATTACAGTTTTGCCGGAAAACTTCTTACATTGGCTGATGCTTAGCCGAAGTATCCGCAAATGGGACCTGGTGTTACTGATGATCAACAGTGTGATCGGGGCCGGTATCTTTGGTTTACCTTCTAAAGTCTTCGCCTTATCGGGAGTATACAGCATCGCCGCCCTTTTCGTTTGTGCCATCGTGGTATTTATCATCATTCTTTGTTTTGCAGAAGTGGGCAGCCGTTTCAGCCAAACCGGCGGACCTTATGTTTACACACTGGAAGCATTTGGACGTTTCCCTGCATTCCTGATGGGCTGGTTGCTGTTGCTTTCCCGCATCGTCACTTTTGCCGCATTGCTCAACCTGCTGGTTATATACCTGTCATTCTTTTCACCTTTTTTTGCCGACAAAACAGCAAGGGGGGCTACCATGCTTTTGATCATTGGCACGTTGGCCTGGATCAATCATATCGGTGTAAAAAACACAACCCGTGTCAACAACATGCTTACAGTGGCAAAAATGTTGCCGTTGCTGCTTTTTATTGTTGTTGGTCTTTTTTATGTGCAACCCGGATCTTTACAAACTACTACCCCTCCTGCTTTTTCAAATTTTTCGGCTTCTGTTTTTTTGCTGGTCTTTGCCTTTACCGGTTTTGAGTCGGCAGTGGTCAGCACAGGTGAAATAAAAGAACCACGAAAAACATTACCCTTTGCCCTTGTTTTATCGGCCCTGATCATTGCGGTATTCTATGCGCTGATCCAGGTGGTTTGTATCGGCACTTTGCCGGGGTTGGCCACTTCGGAAAAACCGTTGGCCGAAGCAGCTTATCTGTTTATGGGAAAAAATGGCGGTAATCTTATTGCCCTGGGTGCTGTGATATCCGTTACCGGCACTCTTAATGCTATCATGCTGATCGGGTCAAGACTGCCATTTGCGTTGGCACAGGAGAAACAGTTCCCTTCTTTTTTTGCGGCTGTTCATCACCGCTACCTCACTCCCGTCCGGTCGCTTTGGTTTTTTGCTGCAATCACTGCGATCGTCACTATTTCAGGAAGTTTCATTTCTTCTGTCACCATCAGCACCATTACCAAAGTGCTGATCTTTTTGGTGGTTTGTGCCACTTTGCTGCAATTGCGCAGGAAAAAAACAACAACAGAATATTTCAAACTCCGCTATGGAGTTCCGCTGGCCATTACCGGTATCCTGCTGACCTTATGGTTGCTGACCAGCACCAACTTTAAAGAGATACAGGATGTTTCAATTGTACTGCTAGCCGGTGCTGTACTTTATGGCTTGTGGCATTTCAGCAAAAAAAAGTAGCTTAGACCATTCAAAAAAACTTCATGGCTGAAGAACAACATGGCCCGGACCCAAAGGAACTGGCTGCCCAGTTAAGAAAACCATCCGGTGAATTCGGAACTATTGTTGGCAACAACATGAACGAGGTCAACAATACATTGTATGACCTGGTGCTTGACTGTATGCAACTAAAAAAAGGGTATGCTATTCTTGAAATAGGATTTGGTAATGGCAAATTGTTTGACAAACTATTTGCTATTGACAATGGTCTGCATATTTCCGGGCTTGATTACTCTGCCGATATGGTGAATGAAGCCATAGAAAATAACCGGCATCATATCAGCAGCGGCAATATGGAGCTGAAACAGGGCAACAGCGATGCCATTCCTTTTCCTGATAATTCGTTTGATAAAATATTTTGCTGCAATGTTATTTATTTCTGGGATATGCCATCTGCTCATTTAAAAGAGGTGCATAGGGTGCTAAAGCCCGGCGGAATTTTTTATGCAGGATTTCGTAGCCGCAGTTCTATGCAGGGATTTCCTTTCACACAGTATGGTTTTACACTTTATGAAGAACCCGAATGGGTACAGGTGATAACCGAAAATGGTTTTAGCCACAGTTTTTCAAAAGAAAGCCGGGAAAACCTGGATATGGAAGAAGGCAGTTTTGTGTTGTCTGCATTTTGTGTGGCAGCAAAGAAATAACACACAACCTGTTCCTTATTCAAAAAGCCTGGGTTGTTGATTTTCTCCCTGTTGCTTCACCCATTCCATTTCCACACTCTTGCTATAGTCAACCAGTTTGGCGCCAACCGCTTTCCAACCCATCACTTCCACCATCTTTGCAATTTTGAACTTTGCCTTTCTCACCTGCGAACCCCTGCCCTGCTGCACTGCTAAAATCGGCTCTTCATCCGTTGTCACCGCTTCCACAAAATTTCCTTTGCCTTCTTTAATGAACATGAACTTTGATTTGAGTGTGGTCGTTTCAATTTTAAAACGTTTCACTGTGTATTGTTTCTTGTCGTTATCCACATACACTGCAGTGATGATCTTTTCGGGATCAAACTTTCCGATATGCAATACTTTATCCACATCAAATTTCTGTGTCATTTCCTGGTCTGTGATCTCATAATAACCGTCATTATAGATCACCAATATCCTGTCTTCCCCTTCAAAAACGCCAAGATAGATTCCTTTTTCCTCCGTACTCAGACGGCCGAATTTTTCATCAAACCACATCTTTTTGCCCGCAAGAGTTGCTTTACCGGCTTCTTTTAATTTTACACCGTCTGCCTTGATAGGATACTTTGTTACGGTGATTCCTTTGCTGGCCCTGCCGGTTATTTCCAGTTCAGCAAAATTATACTCAAGTTCTTTCTTATGTGCCTTACTGCCCGGGGTGAGCATGATTTTTACAATTTCTGCTTCCCCGTTTGGATTTACACTCAGGTAATGCACTTTACTTCTTTCATGTTCTTTTGCAAGAAAATAATCTTTATCTCTTGTGACCCCTGTAACATTAAACCTTTTGGCAAAACTCTTACCGTTGCTGCCATCCATATATATCATGTTATAGGTGGTGCGTTCATCATTCTTCTGAAAAACGGCCACATGCAAAATATCTTTTCCTATGAATGTCTTATCACTCACCTTGACCACTTTCATCACCCCGTTCCTGGCAAAGGCAATGATATCGTCAAGATCAGAGCATTCAAACAGGAATTCATCTTTCTTTAAACCGGTTCCGATAAATCCTTCTTCCCGGTTTACATAGATCTTGGTGTTGGCAATGGCCACCTGTTTAGCCTCGATCACTTCAAACTGTTTGATCTCAGTTTTTCTCTCCCGGCCTTTGCCATATTTTTTCAGCAAATTTTCATAATAGGCCACCGCATAATCCACCAGGTTAGCAAGATCATGTTTCACCTGTTTGATATCGGCCTCCAGTCCTTTTATCTGGTCATTCAGCTCGTCAATATCCAGCTTATAGATACGACGAACCGGCTTTTCTGTTAGTTTGACTATATCCTCCCTGGTTATAGATCTCTTCAGTTGTTTTTTGAAAGGAACAAACGCTTTGTCAATTGCCTCCAGCACTTTATCCCATGTTTCATGCTTTTTCTCCAGCTCTTTGTAGATCTTTTCTTCGAAGAAGATTTTTTCCAATGACGTATAATGCCATTTCTCCTGCAATTCCGCCAGTTTGATCTGCAACTCCTTTTCCAGCAGGTCTTTTGTTTTATCAGCAGAAATTTTGAGTAAATCCTGCACACCCAAAAACTGCGGTTTCAAATCCACGATGACACAGGCATTGGGTGAAATGGAAATTTCGCAGTCGGTAAATTTATATAAGGCATCAATAGTGATGTCGGGAGAAATGCCAGCCGCCAGATCAACCTGTATCTCCACCTCGGCTGCAGTATTGTCCGTCACCTTCCTGATCTTGATCTTTCCCTGGTCATTTGCTTTTACGATGGATTCCATCAGTTGTGAGGTAGTAACACCATACGGCACACTTTTGATCAACAGGGTTTTCTTATCCAGTTCCTCAATATGTGCCCGCACTTTCACCTTACCACCCCGCTTGCCATTGTTGTAATCGGTTACGTCAATCATCCCGCCTGTCTGGAAATCGGGATAAAGCTCAAAACGTTTTCCTCTCAGATATTTTATGGATGCTTCGATCAGTTCACAGAAATTATGCGGTAATATTTTGGTGGACAAACCCACTGCAATTCCATCAGCGCCTTGCGCCAGCAGCAAAGGAAACTTCATGGGCAGTGTTACCGGTTCATTTTTGCGGCCATCATAACTCAGTTGCCATTCTGTTGTTTTATTATTAAAAGCCACTTCAAGTGCAAACTTGCTGAGTCTTGCTTCAATATATCTTGCCGCAGCTGCATCATCACCAGTCCTCACATCACCCCAGTTACCCTGTGTGTCAATCAAAAGGTCTTTCTGGCCCATGTTCACCAATGCATCACCGATAGATGCATCGCCATGCGGGTGATATTGCATAGCCTGCCCGATGATATTAGCCACTTTATTGTACCGGCCATCATCCATCTCCTTCATCGCATGAAGAATGCGGCGCTGCACCGGTTTCAGGCCATCTTCCACCGCCGGCACGGCTCTTTCCAAAATCACATAAGAAGCATAATCGAGGAACCATGTCTTATACTGACCATGTAATCCTGAATCATTATTTGTAATCTCCGTTAATTTATTCTTTGCTGCACTCATAATTTATTTCTTTCCGATTTCGCCTAAATGAGTATACTTAAATCCATTTGCATATTTCAAACCGTAGCCGAACATCCTGTCCATTGAAGAATGACCAAACAACACGATCCCGGTTTGCTGAAGCAATACATTATTCAATATCCAACCCGCTGCAAAAACAGCTATGGCTATTCCTTTATGATGAAACAAATTGTAGCTGATCGCCCCGATCCTGTTGCCTGCTGCATAGCCGGCCATACTTATATCGGGGCCAAGAAACAGCAGCAGGTACCACCACCATTCTACCCCAAACAAGGAAAGGGCATAAATACTGATACCGAACATTGCTGCTTCTTCCAATTTCAATACATTCTTCATCTTAATTCGTTTTTTCAGCCTCTATAGCCGCTTCGGGCTGCTTTGTACCGGCCAATTTTACATCAAATTCTTTCCAGCCTTTGCTCAGCTCACCTGACACTTCCACTTTACCGGTTTGGATGAGTTCTTTCATCCGCCACATCACAAAAACATCACCTGTCTTTATTTTCATCCGGTGCAGGGTATTGGTGAGCACCCTTGTTGCTTTCTGCCATTCTGATGTGATGTTTTTCAGTATCTCACTGTCATAGAATGTTTCATCTTTTCCAACAATTTTTTTGCCGCCTTCCAGTATCCGAACAACAGCATTTTCATTAACCAGCTTTTCCCATTCATCCGGGTCCACTTCAAATTCACTCAGGGTTACCGGGCGGCAAAGTTTTTTTGCTTTCAAAAACTCCTTAGGTTGAATTTCATGAAGCCAGGAGGGATAGAATATCTGTCCTTTTTCGTTGATGAAAGGCAGGTTGTTCATATATAGTACCATCACCCTTCCCTGGAATTCTTTCAACTGCGGCATCAGCCAGTAATAGCCGCACACATCATGCTGGTTCTGCCCCATCCATATCCAAACCTGCTCTGTTGAGTTTGCCGCCAATTTTTCTTTAATCTCCTTCACCGTTTGCCTGTCATCAAAACTCCCTGCTAATGCTTCCTTGTAAGGCGATCCCTGTAATAAAGCTTTCCACCATTCCACTCTTGCATTCCACCCTTCTTCGGTATCAATACCTGCTAGCGGTCCAACAGCGAAATCATCTTTGATCTGCAACACTTCACCGTCAAGCGATTCATCCAGTTCTATCACCTGCTGCATCAATGCCACCTCCGATTCATTAAATACGATATGTATCATATTGCTTTGTCTTTATGCATAAAAATAAAATCACCATGTAATTCCGTTACTCCCTCCACTACCCTTTCCAGTTTTTTCCCGTTCAACTGGTACTTTATAAAATCATTACCGGCCAATAATTTCTCAACAGCCTGTTTTTGATCTCCCCATGTTTCTAATTGAATAATGGGTTTAAACTTCAATAATACAGGCATGATCTCGGGCAGTACGACAACCTCATATCCTTCAATATCACATTTGAAATAATCAATTCGTTCAAATCCTGCAAAGAGTTCTGCAGCTTTTACCATCTCTGCTTCAAACGAAAATTCATGCTGCTCAGGCTTTGTTCCTTTATCATCATCATGCACCTGCGACAATCCTGCCCGCAAATATCCAAAACGGGAAGGTGTCACCATGTGGATTTTCTTATTTTCTTTCCCCAATGCATAGGGCACAAATTGTACATTACTGCGCCGACGGGTTGCCCATTTTACAATTTTCATATACAAAGGCACCGGTTCAATGGCGATGACCTTACCCCCGGGGCCGGTCCAATTAGAAAAAAGTTTGGTATAATAGCCAAGATTAGCCCCAAGATCAACAATATGATCTCCTTTTCTTATCAGTTTATGAACGTAATAATGATACTTATACATGTAATTTCTTTTTAGCCAACCAACCCGATATGCCAAAAAGAAGCCCCGGTTCAGCATTTTCAGATACTGCTCCTCACCCAACAACCTGAACAGGATTTTTTTGATGGCCTGCATAGTTATGCGGTTGGCTTTTTGATCTTCACAGCGAGAAACAAGTAATTATTAGCAGCGCCAATCACTTCATAGTTGACATAAAAACTTTCGGTAAAAATCTGGAAGGCCCTGAACTCATGGGTGGGCACCGCAAATTCATCAAACAAAATGATGTCACCATCATTCAGAAAACGATACAACTGAGAAAAAACAAAGATGGTAGAGCTGAACAGGTCAGCATCCATGTGAATGAGCTTTCTCCTGTTGCTTTTATACCCGTCAAGAAAATGTACCAGCGTATCCTGGAAAAGTCCTTTATAAAAACCAGCCCGTGTATCTGTTACATTGATGGATTCCAGCGTGGCTGCCATAGAGCCTTTTCCAAAAGGACCAAAAGCTTCAGGTAATCCTTCAAATGTATCAAACCCGAAAAATTTTGATTCAGTGTGGGTGTTATGCGCCAGCCACCAGCGAAAAGAACTGCCGCTGCTGACTCCAAATTCAAAATAATCTATTGCATCTTTGCTTAATCCCTCAACCCGGCTCACTTCTTCATAAAGCGTATAACGGCGGTTGTAATCCCATTTCCGCTGGTACCAGTCGTTGTACCCGGTCACTTTTGTCCTGCTCCTCCACCTGCTAAGCTTAGACATATAAAGCAGGTTGGAAAAAAAACCGCTGAAAGGTTCCGTGAGCCCATGCAGTCTCCACCGCATGAACAGGGATTTTGTTTTACGTATGACTCCTAGCTTTGACATGATCTATACCGCTTCCTCCACTTTGTCCAGTTCCACCTTCAGGTTATTGATAATAAATTCCTGTCTTTCTGTCGTATTCTTGCCCATATAATATTCGAGCAATTGCTGAATGTGTTCACCCGTTTCCAGGTTCATCAAAGTTGTTTTCATTTCCGGGCCGATGAAGCGGCCAAATTCTTCCGGTGAAATTTCTCCCAAACCTTTAAAACGGGTGATCTCCGGCTTGCCACCTAATTTTTTAACAGCTTCCTGCTTTTCTTCTTCGCTGTAACAATAAATTGTTTCCTGCTTATTCCTCACCCTGAACAGCGGTGTTTCCAGTACATGTACATGGTTATGTTTTACCAGGTCGGGAAAAAACTGAAGGAAAAAGGTCATCAGCAGCAGGCGTATATGCATCCCATCCACATCAGCATCTGTGGCAATCACCACGTTGTTATAACGGAGACCTTCCAGGCCCTCTTCAATATTCAACGCATGTTGCAGCAAATTGAATTCTTCATTCTCATACACCACTTTCTTGGTCAGCCCGAAACTGTTCAGGGGTTTTCCACGTAAACTAAACACCGCCTGCGTTTCTACATTTCTAGACTTGGTGATTGAACCACTGGCACTATCACCCTCTGTAATAAAGATGGTAGTTTCCCGCTGCCTGGCCACAAATTCTTCTTTCCCTTTTGAAGGAGGTTCGTCGTTCAAATGAATTCGGCAGTCTCTCAGTTTCTTATTATGAAGATTTGCTTTTTTGGCTCTTTCATTCGCCAGCTTTTTAATACCGGCGAGTTCCTTTCTTTCTCTTTCGCTTTGTTCGATCCTTTTTTTCAGTTGCTCGGCAATAGCAGCATTTTTATGCAGGAAATTATCCAGTTCTTTCAACAGGAAGTCGCCAACAAACTGCTTCATAGAAGGTCCGTCCACATCCACATTCACTGAGCCGAGCTTGGTCTTGGTCTGTGATTCAAACACCGGCTCCACCACCCGGACAGAAATGGCAGCAACAATACCCGTTCTTATATCTGAAGCATCATAGTCTTTTTTATAAAAGTCACGGATGGTCTTTACATACGCTTCCCGGAAAGCCTGCTGGTGGGTGCCTCCCTGTGTGGTATGCTGGCCATTCACAAAACTGTACAGGTCTTCGCCATAATCATTATTATGGGTAATGGCCACTTCAATGTCATCACCTTTCAGGTGTATGATCGGGTAGCGTATTTCATCCTCATTCGTTTTTCGTTGCAACAGGTCGAGCAGGCCATTTCTGCTGACAAATGATTTGCCGTTAAAAAGAATTTTAAGCCCTGCATTCAGGAAACAGTAGTTCCATATCTGGTTCTCCAAAAATTCGGGATGAAACTTAAAGTTCTTGAAAACTGTATCATCAGGAATGAATGTGACCAATGTGCCATTCTGATCACCTGTTTTGGTTTCTTTGTATTCTTTAATCAGAACACCTCTTTCAAACTCGGCAGTTTTTTCTTTGCCATCACGAATTGCAGTGACCTTAAAATAATTGCTCAGGGCATTCACGGCTTTTGTACCCACGCCGTTCAAACCAACTGATTTTTGGAAAGCCTTGCTGTCATATTTTGCCCCGGTATTGATCTTGCTCACCACATCCACCACCTTGCCCAGCGGAATACCACGGCCAAAATCACGAATAGTTACTGTCTTTCCCTCCACGGTCAGTTCCACCGTCTTGCCATAACCCATGGTGTATTCATCGATGCAGTTATCCATCACCTCTTTCACCAGCACATAAATGCCATCGTCGGGTGAAGAGCCATCTCCGAGTTTGCCGATATACATTCCCGGCCGCAGGCGGATGTGTTCTTTCCAGTCGAGGGATTTGATACTGTCTTCGGTATAATCAAACAGGTTGGTGGCCTCAATTTCTTTTACTTTCTCTTTTGCCATTGCTCACTCTTGTTTTTCAGAGATATTATTGCCGTTTCGCTGCGAATTTAGCGGATTGCAAATAAATCAGGCTGCCTGATTTTCAGCGGTTGCAGTTTTCCACAGGTATCAAGACAGTGTGGACAAGTTTGCAAATGCAGCATTGGTACTAAATAAAAAAAATCAGCCTTCTGCTTTGAATTTTTTGGCCGATCATATAGAATGGAGGAAATCACAAACGGACATTCAAGATCACAGATTGGCCAGTATTTCTTTTACACTGGGTCTCTTTTTATAGTCGGTGTTGAAAAAACGGTAGGTGATATTGAATTCTTTATCTACCACGTAAACAGCCGGCACCGGCAGGCTGCGCCCATTTTTACCATTGATTTCTTCAATATCAATTCCCCCGTTTTTGTATCGGGCTGTATTGTTTTCCGACAATTGGTATTCCACTTTATAGGCCTTCATGATCTTCAAACCTTCATCATGAATGATGGAATACCCAGCACTGGTTTTCTCAACTGTTTTGGCAACTGATTCGGGTTTCTCCGGTGTGATGGCCAGCAGTGTAGCGCCTTTTTCTGTAACCAGTTGGAGGGAATCTTCCAGTTGCTTCAGGTAGCGGCTGCAATAGGGACACCAATGCCCGCGGTAAAACACCAGCACTACTTTCCCTTTTTTCAATAACTCCTTTAGCCTGATGTCATTTTTGTTTTGGTCTGTTCCTTTGAAATCCGGCGCTTTGGAATTAATGAATAAACCTTCCGGGGCCTCTTGTGCAAAAAGAATATGCCCCACCAGCAGAAAAGCAATAAGAGAAATCCCGTACTTCATAAAATATGATTCAATAACAAATTTATAAATATGTAATTAATTCATCACTTCATTAACAAAACATTATTTGTATTACATTTGGCTGTTTCACAGTTGCTAATATTAAACAAGGAACCATGTCAAGTAATCACCGGGAAAAATTCATCAATAAACTCCTGATTGGAATGACGCTAATTACAACTGCTATCCTTGTAATAATGCATGCCTGTTTTACCCAGGCAGAAACGGGTCATTGGTATTTGTGGGGCATTATTGCTGCTGTTATCTTCAATACGGGACTCGCATTACTGGGTAGTGCATATATACACAAAATGAAATCTGACATGATCCGGCGGCAGAAGCACAGGGAACATCATAAAAAATCTGTAACAGGAACTGATTGACAGATCAGCCAAATTTTTTGCTGAACATAAAATACACTGACCCCAGCAGTAATGCAAAGCTGACCAGGTATTTCCAGTGAAAAGGTTCTTTCAGGTAATACACAGCAAAAAAAGCAAATACTACCAGGGTAATTACTTCCTGTATCAGCTTTAACTGGAAGCCGGAAAAACCTTTCTCGTTATAGCCCCAGCGGTTGGCAGGCACCATCAGGCAATACTCAAAAAAAGCGATGAACCAACTGATGGCAATCGCTTTCCATAATGGCCAGCCCTCTTGTTTTAAATGATAATACCAGGCAAAGGTCATAAAGAGATTGGAGGCAATGAGTAGAAGTATGGTTCGCATATCTTTTGTTTGTCAATATAAAAAGTCCCACAATTGCGGGACTTTATGATTTAATATCCAGTTAATATCTAATTCTGGCTCTGTTCAAGGTTTCTAAAATCCACACTCACCAGTTTGCTCACACCCGGCTCCTGCATCGTAACTCCATAGATCACATCCACGGTGCTCATCGTCATTTTATTGTGGGTAACGATGATGAACTGTGAGTTGTCACTGAACTGGCGGATCATATTGGTGAACTTGCTCACATTGGCGTCATCCAGCGGTGCATCTACTTCATCAAGAATACAGAATGGTGCCGGTTTGATCAGGTAAATAGCAAATAAAAGGGCTGTCGCTGTCAATGTTCTTTCACCACCGCTCAACTGTGTCAGTGATGTTGGTCGCTTGCCTTTGGGACGGGCAATTACATCAATCCCTGTTTCAGCAAGATTCTCCGGGTTTTCCAATACCAGGTCGCAATGATCATCTTCTGTGAACAGGGTTTTGAACACTTTGACGAAATTATCTTTCACGGTATTAAAGGTCTCCAGGAATTTCTGGTTGGCGGTCGCTTCTACTTCTTCAATTGTTTTCAGTAAGCTTTCCTTTGCATTGACCAGGTCATTTTTTTGCTCAACGATGAACTCATAACGCTTTTTCATCTCTGTGAAAGCTTCAATTGCCGTAGGATTCACTTCACCCAGGTTCTCCAGGCGTTTCTTCATCCGGTCGGCTTTCTCCTGTAATTCTTCCAATGCCATTTCAGTGGTTCTTGCCTGGTCTAAAATGTCTTCCAGCCTGATACGGAACTCGACATCGAGCCTTTCCTTTGTTCCGGCCAGTTGTAACTTCAGTTCATTCAGCTTGTCTTTAATAGCTGCCAGCAGATGCTCTACCTGTTCTTTTTCCTTCACCCTATGACGTAATTCACTTTCTTTTTCGCTGAGCTGGTTGCGCAGGTTGTAATAAGCCTGGTCGGCTTCATTTAAAATTTGTTGTTCCTCCTCTCGCCTTCTCATCATGTCAACTAGGCCTTCCTCAATTTCTTTCAGCAGGTTGGCTGATTGCTCAATGCTGGTGCTGGTATCAGCAAGACTTGTTGTATTATTTTCAATTTGTTGTTGCAGGTCATTCAACTGGTTTTGCTTGAAATCCAGTTCTTGCTTCAAGGCATTGATCTTGCTTTGCTGGCGGGTAACATTCAGGTTAAACTCATTATAGCTCTGCAACGCTTCATTATAAGAAGTTTCTGCAGCCCTGAATGCTTCATCTGCTTCTGCAAGTTTTGAACCATAGGATTGCAATTGTTCATTGTATTCCACCAGTTGGTTTCTAACCCCTTCCACCGACTGCTGCGTTTGCAGCATCTGGTGGCCCAGTTCTTCGAGGCGATGCTGGCTGCCGGTCTGCATGGAATGCAGGTTTTCCAGTTTGTTATGCAGTGCAAACACCTGGTTGGTCAGTTGCTGAATTTCTCTTTCAGTTTCTTTCAGTGCACTTTCCCTAAGATCTTCATTAAAGGCGATCACTTCATTGTGACGTGCCTGGATCTCGCTGCGCAGCTTTTCCACCACTTCATCCTGCACCGCAATTTCTTCCTGCAGCTTTTCCAGGTTCTTTGCCCGGCCGATCTTTTTGCCCTCGATCAGCCCTACACTTCCGCCGGTGAGAGAGTATTTTCCTTTCACATACTTGCCATGCTTTTCAATCACCACAAAACCATTGCTGCTTTGCAACGCATCTTCATTATCAGCAATAAAAACATTTCCTAAAAGATGCTCAGCCAGTTTGCGGTATTTTTCCTCCACTTCCACTACACTCAGTGCATGAATGGCGCCTTCAAGGACATGTGAAGAAACATTGACACCACTTTCATTCACTTTATCCAGCAGGAAGAAATTGGCCTTACCCTTTTTGTTCTCATCAAGTAAACGCACCGCCTGCAAACCTTCTTGCAGGTTGTTTACCACATAATATCCAAGATAAGGCTCCAGCACATTCTCCAGCGCCGTTCTGTATTCTTCTTTCACATACATCACATCGGAAAGGATCGGTGAAGTGTGGCTCCAGTTGGTATTATTGTGTAAAAATTTTACCGAATCAGGATAGCCCTCCATTGAGTCAATCATGCTTTTCAGCAGGTCATGCTCATTCTTTTTGGCATCCAGCTTCCTTGTTTCTTCGGCCAGTTCATTCCGCAATCCTTCCAGAACGGATTGTGTTTGCAGAATTTGTTCTTTGGTGTTCTCCTGGTGCTGTTGCAACTGCTCCAGGTCTACCTTCTTTATGTTCAGTTCTTTTTCTTTCAGAATTCTTTCCTGGTCAAGATGATGACGTTGCTCTTCTCTTTGTTTTCTTTCTTCTTCTATCTGCCCGATGGTTCTTTGAAGGTTTTGAACAGATGTATCCGCTACCGCCACTTTTTTCTCTGCGTCAAACTGGTTGCGCTGCACCTGCTGGTATTCACTGCGCAACGAATCCAGAGTGCGGCGTTTCTCATCCAGTGTTCCTCTTTGTTCCTGCACCTGGCTATTCAGTTGCTGCAATTGTTCGTTCAGCCCTTCCAGGTTCTTTGCTTCTTCCTCCACCTGCAGCCTGGTGAATTCAATGCTTTCGTCAATACCTTTCAACTGACCACTGGCCTTTTGCAAAAACTCCTGCAAATTGTTTTCTCTTTCTTTCAGGTATTCGAGACGCTGGGCCGCCAAGTTTTTATCATTCTCTTTTGTCCGCACCTGCTGCACCAGTTCATTGAATGCATGCTGCATGCTTTGCAACTGTCTTTCCTTTTCGATAAAAGCAAGTTTCTCCTGCTCCAATGCGGCTTCTTCATTAGCGATCTCCGCTTCCATGCGGATACGCTTATCTGTTTCGATATCTTGCTGCTCTGTCAATTCCTTGTAGGTAAGATTGAACCCCTCCAAAGCGGCTTTAGCCAGCTCAATACTCACTTCACGATAATCTTTTTTAATCTCATGATATTTTTCCGCCTTTTTTGCCTGGCTTTCCAGTGCCTTCAACTGGTTGTTGATCTCAAAGAGCAGGTCTTCAATACGGGCAAGGTCCTGCTCGGTAGCATCGAGTTTTAGCTTTGCTTCTTTCTTTCTTGTTTTATAAATGGAAATACCGGCAGCCTGTTCCAGCATCCGGCGGCGACTGTTGTCTTTGTCCTTGATCAGGTCGTCCACCATGCCCAGTTCGATGATGGCATAGCTGTCGGTGCTCACCCCGGTATCCATAAATAAATTCTGAATATCCTTAAGGCGGCATTGCACATCATTCAGGCGGTATTCCGATTCACCGCTTTTATAAAATTTGCGGGTGATGGTGACAGTGCTGAATTCGGTAGGCAACAGGTTCTTTGTATTCTCAAAGGTGAGGCTAACTTCGGCCAATCCGCTGGCACTGCGTGTCTTGGATCCATTAAAAACCAGGCTATCTAGATTCTCACTTCTCAGTTGGCTGATCTTTTGCTCACCAATCACCCAACGGATGCTATCTACAATATTGGATTTGCCACAGCCATTAGGGCCCACAATGCCGGTGATGTTGTCATCAAAATTCACAATCGTCTTGTCGGCAAAACTTTTGAATCCTTTGATCTCTAAACTCTTTAATCTCACGGTTTTCGGGTTTTAATCAGCGGCGAATATAAG
>CAYPOD010000013.1:0-76656 GCA_964412375.1 uncultured Chitinophaga sp.
CGCCACAGAGGACAAGCTGACAACAACCTGCCGGCTACCACTATTCACTATTGACTATTCACCACTCACCATTCACCATTCACAACTCATCACCCCCCTACTGCTTCACCACCCTGAACACTTCTCTCCTCTCTCCTGCCACAGCTTCTATCAGATACAATCCCGGTGCATACACGGCAGCTCCCATATCAAAGCTGATCTTTTGTGCAAAACCGGTGGCGATCACCGACTGACTTTGCAGCACCCTGCCCGCAGCATCAATCACCCTCACACTGATGCGCTGCCCGCCTTCGAATTGCAGCAGCAGGTTGAATTCCTTATCCGAAGGATTGGGGAATACCTGCCATTTTATTTCATCGGTGAAGATGACCGAACGGACATCCGAATAGCGGAAGCTGCCATCATTGTCAATTATCTTCAGGCGGTAATACCGGACCCCATATTTGAAGGCTTCGGTATCATTGAAACCATAGTCCCTGCCCGATGCGGTATTACCCAGTCCGGCCACTTCGCCGATCTTCACAAAATTGTTTTGCTGCAAACCGGCATTGCCCAGGGCCAGTTCAATTTCATAGCGGTTCACTTCCTGCTCCGAACCTGTTTTCCAGTGCAGCAGCACATCCTGACCATTCGGCGCTTTGACGGCGGTAAAGGAAACCAGTTTCACCGGCAAGGGGCTGCTGCCGCTGAGCCCGCCGTTGTTGAGCCAGAACTCAGAAAAGTCTTTCACCTTGAATTCGGCATAATAGCCTTTGTCAAATGGGATCTTTCTTGCCTGCGCTGCCGTAATAAAGTACCAGTAGCTGCCGAGGCTGTTTGTAATATCACCGTCTTCCACCGCATCATTGGGGTCACTGTATTTGGAAACACCCAGTTCGGTATAAACCGAAGGTTTGCTGCAGGAAGAACAACCGGAGGCAAGAATCAGCGAATCAGTTTCCGCATCAGTAAAATAGAACCGCACTGTCGCTGAATCGGCCAGGTTATCATTGGCCGGTTTGATGGTGATATTGCGGTTGTGATAATATTGCCCGGCCTGTGTCCTGACGGCACCGGTATGAATAAAGGCCTGCACATCGGTGCTGCCCAGGTTTTGCCCGTTGGGATTGATGGAAGCGATCAGTTTGCCGCCATCGGTAAAATGCACCCAGTTGCTGCCGCTCACGGCCGGCTGGTTCACTACATTGCTGGTATAGGGTGCCCCGGTGTAAATGCCATGCACATTGTCATAAATATGAATATCGTCAATGGCCATGCCTTCACGGGTGAGGCCGGCATCGGATCCCATCACAAAGCGCAGCCGCAGGCGGCTGTTGTTCGCAGCAGGCAGCGGAATCGAAGCCACATGCCAGCGGGTATAATTTTGCTGGCTCCAGACGGTGAAGCCGCCATAGTTGCGGTTATACCAGTTGGTGCCCTGTCCCACAGAGCCGAGTATGTTCCAGGTGGCGCCATCCAAAGAATATTCCACCCAGCCTGCATCGCAAAGACCACTGGGTCCGCAATCTTCAATGTCCAGGGCCAGACTGAAACTGAGTGTCGGGCTGGTCATGGCTGAAACATCAAAACAGGGTGAATAGAGGAAAGAATATTCCCTGTCGTTATAAAAACCGGCCACTCTTGTTTTCCAGGCTTTGCTGCCGCTGGCTGCCGTTTTTATTTTGACGGAATTAGGGGTGCCGTATTCCCAGGAGCTGTTGTCACCATCCGTACGCCAGTCAGCAGCGCCGCTTTCAAAATCCTGCAGGTAAGGAAAAGCACTCACCACCGGAGCATTGTGCAGGGTTCTGGCCACGGTATCATTGGCAGGATAGGAATCCGTACCCAGTGCCGACCACACTTCCACAGTATGAAAACCCAGGGCGCTGAGGTTGGCCGTTGCTGTAAACATATATTGCACCGTGCTGTTGGCAGCAATGGATGCCACATTCTCTGTGGCAACTATATTTCCATTGACCCGCAGGGTCAGCGGCACATTGTTCACGGTGCTATTGGCGCTGTTACGCAGGGTTACCTGCACCGGCACTGCGCTGCCCAGCACACAACTGCTCACCACGGGTGTGTCAATACTGATCAACTGGATATCATCGGTGGTAGTATAAAGTGTAAGATCATCAAACGTATAACCCGAGCGGCCATTATCATCGGCTGCAATGAACTGGCCATACTGTCCCCAGCGCACCTGGAAGCTGGTAGAGAAATTCTGTCCATGTGCCAGCAGGGAATCGCTCAGTTCAATACCGGCAGCCTTTTTATATCCATAACCGGCGCCGTTCTGATTGGTAAAAAGATTATAGACCTGTATCCAGTTGTCCGTGTCGCTGCCCCGGATCCAGACCCGGTTGGCGGCATTATCGGTAAACTGCCCATGGGTTTTGAAATTAAAATCCAGCCGCACATCATCATTGTTTGCATCAAACGTAGTGAGGTTGAAGGTGGCCGTTAGTGAATCCGCATTGCCGGCAGCATGGTAGCGGTCGGCATCAATGGTCAATGCCCTGTTGCCCGAAGCGGCTATGCCGCTGTTCACAAAACTGCGGATGCGGCCAAAGGCCGTGGAAGATTTAAAATCATACCGGTCGCTGCCGTTCAGTCCCATTTGCAATGTGGTGAACTCCTGCTCTGGCAGGGTTTCAAAATCGTCAGTCCATGCCGGTGAGAGCACAGTGATGGGTGCATTATCCAGTTGCCGGAAGGTTTTGGCCAGGCTGTCATTGGCCGCCACCGGGTCACCGGCTTTGGTCACTGCTACGGCAATATGATAAGTCCCCGTAGCCGACAAATCAACAGTTGTGCTGAAGCTGTGATCATAAGTGCCGCCGGCAGCAATAACAGGAGCCGTGATAGTTTCTGTTACGGGTGCACCGCCATTGATAGAGTAACTCACATCTATATTACTGTTGGAAACTGCATCATCCAGGTTTTTGATCCGGATCGTGATGGTTTGCGCAGCGCCTAATGCAGTAGAAGTATAAAGCCGGCCTGATGATGCCGGGGCAAGTATGGCATCTAATTTCAGGTCATTGTCAGATAGGGTTCCGCTGCAACTACCGTTATTGGGTGTACGGGAAACAGCCACGGCCCTGCGGCCGGGATTACCGTTCAGTCTTGGCCGCACCGTAACGTAATAAGTAGAGTCTTTTGACAGACCACTGAACGTATAGGTTGTAGCCGTGGTGGTGCCAACAGCAACCATTTCATCACCGATGATGCGCATCACTTCATAATTGGTGGCGTTGATCACCGGTGTCCAGTTGATAACGATATAGCCTTCGCATTGTGATGCCAGTGCCGCCAGTGTTACGGTGGTGGGACCTAAAATGGTAAAGGGAGCACTGGTGCTTACCTGCGCCGTGCTGTTGCGGGTCACTCTTATCCTTGCCACATCGGTGGTGTCGCCAGCAGGAACAAACCATTTATACATCCGCAGCGTATCATGCACATTGTTGCTGATGGTTGTCCAGTTGGAGCCATTGTCTTTGGAATATTCTATTGTAAAAGAATTGGCCGGTCCGCCCCATGCATCCCAGCTGATATAGACCGAGTCTCCCGGAACAAATCTTTCCGCACCTATGGGATAAGTGAGGGTGGTGGAAACCGGTAGTGTATCATAAACCAGGAAATATTCCTGCGGCACCGACTGGTTCACGGCATGACCTTTCACCCGCAGGATATAGTTGCCGGGAGGAGGATCATAGATGACAACCTGCTCCATATTGTTGATGCGGTCCACCCCGTTGCTGGCAGTGTCATTTACGTTTGTTGCTGTTGTATCCAGCACTAAGGGCAACACCACACCGGAAACAGGATGCACCACTTCGAGGTCCAGGTCATTGACCAGTGTGGGGGCTGCCAATACGGATGCTGCCGTATCATGCCAATAGAGCATCACTTTCAACTGGGCTGTATTGGCAGGCACCGTGATGGTTTCTTCTTCATTGCCCCCGGTGCTGATGCTGCCGGTGAAATACTGTGCATTCTCCAGCATGATGGCCGACCGTAATAAGTTGACCCAGCCAAAACCATACGTATAATCCGGGCCGGGATTGCCGAGGTCGGTAGCTCCGTTTAATACCAGGGCTTTCATCAGTCCCGCTTTGGGATTAGCGCCGCTGTTCAGGTTGCGGTAATGCTGGTACAGAAGGGCAAGCCCTCCCGCCACACCCGGCGCTGCCATACTGGTGCCGGTATTGAAACTGTAAATATTCGTGGGCCAGGTGGAAGCCACCAGTCTTCCCTGTGCAGCGATCTCCGGTTTGATGCGTCCGTCACGGGCAGGGCCGCGGCTGGAAACAAAGTGGATCGAATCCAGTTCTGTGGTATTGCCCACCGAAATGATATTCTTGGCCGATTGATAACTTCCTAAGACGGTTCTGAAACCGGTGGGATAATTGCCACAGGTGGAACGGCCGCTGTTGCCGGCCGCAAACACATGGATCAGCTCGGGCAGTTCTGCCGCCTGCAGGTCCAGCACCCTGGAATAAAGATCATAGACACCAAAATTTTCACAGTCATCCACAACATTGCCATAAGAATTATTGGTGATCACCATATCATGGTCCTGCACATAGGCCGGGGCATTGAGCAATACACCTGAAAATGACTGGGCCAGCACAGTCGCTTTGGTAGCGGCCCCGGTGTAGCGTTCATCAATCAACCCGGCGCCTGCAGCAATACCCATCACATGGATGCCATGTGCGCCGCCGCTGGCTATATTGCGGTTGATGATGCGTCCGGAAAAATCGGCGTGACGCAAAGGGTTGGCATCATCACCAACACCCATCACCACACCCTGCCCGTTAAGGTTGCGGCCAAGTGAGGAGCGGATCACATTGGCCCTTGAATTATGCAGGGTCTTTACATTCAGCAGGCGGTCTTCACCCGGCGCTGCCTGCACATATTCAACAATGGGCAACGATGCCAGTTCTCTCACTCTGTCCTGCGGCACCTGCAAACCGATGATGCGGTAATGCTGGTAATGCGTATGGTTGATGCTGAAATTGCGTTCCAGCAATGCAGTGGTCACGGTTGCAAAATCAACTGTTTTAGGAAAACTGATCCATACATCCACCGTGCCGGCTGTTTTCACGGCATGGGCGGGAAACTGCTGCCGGGCCAGTGCCGGTTGCATTTTTTGTTCGGGGCTGAGTTCAAGAACGGTCCGCACCTGTAGCCTTTGCATCAACTCGGCATTCAGAGATTGACTCACCGTCGCGGTGTAGGCATGGTTGGGGATATATTCCAGCAATTCAATGCCGGCATTCTTCAGTTGCCGGCGGGTGGCTTCATCAGGGCTTTTTTCAAATTGCAGCAGCAACAGGGATTGGCCGCTGATCTTCTGGCTTCGCTGGTTGAGTTGACCCAGCCGTTCTGCGCTGATATTTTTTTCGGGAATAAATCCGCCGCTTTGCAGTTGCAGGCGGTACTTGCTTTCGTCCTGTGCAAAGGTAAACAGGCTCATAAGCAGGCATACGGTTAGCAGGGAAATTGGATTCGGTTTCATAGTGACTGTTCAGGCAATAAATGTACTGCAAATGCCCGGTAAAAACGACTCCTGTGTAATGCTTGGATAGTAACACAGTTTGAATTTTTGCCACGAAGTCACAAAGACACGAAGCAAGACAGAATATGTTTTATAACACTTTGCGTCTTAGTGTCTTTGTGGCATTTTTCTGACTACTTTGAAACTGTATCACTATCTGGTGTATTAACCGGTCATCAGGAATTGCCGTTTACAAAACGCATTGACAGGCAGAATATTGCCGCTCAGGCCGGTAGATGGCTCCCGGCAAAACAATGACGGTGCAGCCCGGCCAGGAAACGGTGCATTTCTTCCATATCCATTACCGGGTTAACGATAAGCATAAAGAGACGGCCGGTTTGTTTCAGTTTGGCCTTATTGGTTCCCGTTTGCAAATACTGGAGGATATGATTGAACAGGTCGGATTCAAAATAGGGTGAGTCGGGCCGGTTGATAAAGAAGCAACGCAGCGTATCATCCTTCAGCGACATCTTTTCAAAACCCAGTTCCACGGCCAGCTTACGGCAGCGGATGGTAATGAACAGGTCTTCCACCTGCGGCGGAATGGGACCGAACCTGTCAATCAATTCTTGCTTCATCCGCTCCAGGTCTTCTTCTGTTTCACTATCATCTAAACGCTGATAAAGTGATAACCTTTCTGTGATACTTTCTACATAATCATCAGGTATAAGAATTTCAAGATCGGTATCAATGGTGCAATCCTGTACAAAATCATCCTGCCTGGCAATTTCTTCTTTAAAGAGTTCTTTGAATTCAGTTCTTTTCAATTCGCGGATGGCTTCATCCAATACCTTCTGGTACATTTCAAAACCGATCTCCGCCATGAAACCGCTTTGCTCTCCGCCCAATAAATTACCTGCGCCTCTTATATCCAGGTCTCTCATCGCAATCTGGAATCCGCTGCCGAGTTCACTGTGCTGCTCCAGTGTCTGCAATCTTTTTCTTGAATCATTGGGCAGTGTGCTCATCGGCGGCGCCAGCAAATAACAGAATGCTTTTTTATTACTTCTTCCCACCCTTCCCCGCAACTGGTGCAGGTCACTTAATCCAAACTGGTGGGCATTGTTGACGATGATCGTATTCACATTGGGAATGTCCACCCCGCTCTCCACAATGTTGGTGCAAACCAGCACATCATATTTTTTGTCAATGAAATCAAGAATACGTTCTTCCAGCACATGCCCCTCCATCTGCCCATGAGCATAACCGATACTCAGGTCAGGACATAGTCCCTGTATAATAGAAGCCATTTCAGCCAGGCCGCTGATACGGTTATAAATAAAAAAGACCTGCCCGCCTCTTTCTGTTTCAAAATAAATGGCATCACGGATCACATCTTCATTATACACCTGCACTTCGGTCTGTATCGGTTGCCGGTTGGGCGGCGGCGTATTGATGATGCTCAGGTCCCTGGCCCCCATCAGGGAGAATTGTAATGTCCTGGGAATAGGTGTTGCAGTCAGCGTTAAACAATCCACCGTGGTGCGGAGTGTTTTTATTTTTTCTTTATGACCAACACCAAACTTTTGTTCTTCATCCACGATCAGCAAGCCCAGGTCTTTGAATTTTACATCCTTGCCCAGTATGCCATGTGTGCCAATTAAAATATCTACTTTCCCTTCGGCCACTTTTTGCAGCACTTCTTTTTTCTCTTTTGCCGAACGAAAACGGTTGATATAATCCACCGTCACGGGGAAATCCTTCAGTCTTTCTTTGAATGTCTGGTAATGCTGAAAAGCAAGGATAGTTGTCGGCACCAATACGGCTGCCTGTTTCCCGTCCACACAGGTTTTGAAGGCGGCCCGTATCGCCACTTCTGTTTTGCCAAAACCCACATCACCGCAGACCAGCCTGTCCATGGGCGACGGCGCTTCCATATCTTTCTTCACATCCGCCGTGGCTTTGCTTTGATCGGGTGTGTCCTCATAGATAAATGAGGCTTCCAGTTCCGTTTGCATATAATTGTCCGGTGTATGGGCAAAACCCTGCTGTGCTTTTCGTTTTGCATAAAGTTTGATAAGGTCAAACGCAATCTCTTTAACCTTTGTCTTTGTTTTTTCTTTCAGTTTATTCCATACATCACTGCCCAGTTTGTTCACTTTCGGCACACTGCCTTCCTTGCCGGTGTATTTGGCGATCTTGTGCAGCGAGTTGATATTGACATAGAGAATATCACTGTCTTTATAAATGATACGAACGGCTTCCTGTAGTTTCCCGTTCACTTCCAGTTTTTGCAAACCACTATAGACACCTACACCATGATCAATATGCGTTACAAAATCTCCCGGCTGCAATTCACGGAGTGTACGTAGTGTTAGCGCCTTGTTCTTGTTATAGGCCTGCTTGATGCGGTATTTATGATAACGCTGAAACACCTGGTGATCGGTGTAGCAAACAATTTTCAGGTCTTCATCAATAAAACCTTCATGTATGGAAGTGGAAACAGGATTGAAAACAATTTCCGCCTTTAGGTCATCAAAGATGGTTTGCAGTCTTTCCAATTGTTTGGGATTTTCTGCAAACAGGTATAATTGAAATCCTTTGCTCTCCCATTCTTTGAGGTCTTTGATGAGTAGTTCAAACTGCCGGTTGAAGGCGGGTTGTTCTTTGGTGGAAAAGTGAATGGTGAACTTGTCCGCTGTGGCGGATGGTGAACTTGTCCGCTGTGGCGGATGGTGAACAGGAAGAGTATTGTTCGTACCGAAGCCTACAAGATGCCTGGATAATAGTTTTTCCTCAAAATCATTTGCTGAGATAAAATCATCTGCTGTCACTTCTTTTTTCTGCAAGCGGTCATCCTCTTCTTCCTGCTTCTTGTTGCCTATCTTGCCGGCAGGCAGGTTTGTTTCCTGAACCTTTAAATCTTCCTGCATTCTCAAAAACAAACCGAGGTCTTCTTCACAATCTGTCAATCGTTCCATGCACAGTTCATGATCCTGCATCCAGATCACGGTATTCCCAGGCAGAAAATCTAATAAAGAAACTCTTTCTTCACTCTCGAACTGTGTGTCCACATTAGGAATGATACTTACCTGCAGCAGTTTTCTTTCACTCAGTTGTGTTTCGGGATCAACGATGCGGATGGAATCTACATCATTGCCAAAAAGTTCTACCCGGTAGGGTTTATCATTGCCAAAAGAATAAATATCAAGAATACCACCACGGATGGCAAACTGTCCCGGTTCATACACAAAATCGGTGCGTTCAAAACCATAGCTGTCCAGTTGCAGCAATAGTTCTCCCACATTCAGCACATCACCTGTTTTGATATGAATGATATTGGCGGAAAGTTTGGAAGGGATCACCACTTTTTCAAACAATGCTTCGGGATAGGTCACCAACACTTTTCTGTTCACAGAGTGCAGCATCTCCCTTCTCCCTTCAGGGAGAAGTGCCGGGGATGAGGCGATCTTTGTCAGCGCTTCTGTCCGCAGCATCACATGCGATGAATTGAGGAGCCGGTAGTTTTTCCGGGTCTTGAAAGAAGAGGGGAAATAAAAAATGTCCAGCGCCCCGGTGATGTTTTCCAGGGAATTATGAAACCAGGCGGCCTCCTCTGCATCATTTAATAGGATAAGGTGGTTGAGCGTTGCACAGGAAGGGTGCTGCAAAATGGCACCGGCCACAAACTGGGATGAACTGCCCTGCAGGCCTTTAACGTATATGCTTTGAGGTTGGGAAAAAGAGAGCCTGTCCGCCAGCTGAAAAAGGCGGGGGTCTTGTTGATACTGCTGCAGCAACGCTTGATTCATCATTCCGCGGCGCAAAAATAAGTAATGCGGCCGAAGTGTTGCGAAAAGTTCTTTGCCATCAATAAGCGGCGCTGTAATTAACGTTGAAGATCACTGCAGTCATACCTGTTGTGACCTCAACTGGATGGATATTGTTTTTTTCATCCCGCTGGCCTGAAAAAAACACATCATCTTTTTTTACAAAAAGAGAATAGCGGCCAGGTTTGAGTTTCACCCGGAAACGGCCTTTGTCATTTGTTTCAACTGTTTTGACCAGCTGCGTGGAAATGCTGCTGAAAAAAGGCGACTGATCTTGTTGAACAACCTGGCTGATATGGGTGAGCTCATAGATGTACAACGTGGTTTTCATGCCTTTTGGCGGTGATGGCGGTTCATCCGGTGATGGCATCTGGTTACCGCTTATCCAATAGACATAACCTTTTAAACCCCGGCCGCAATAACTTGTCTCTTCCGGAGAAAAAGACATGGAGGCCATGGATAGCATGAGGAAGATGAACAGGGTTGATTTCATGGTGAAAAATGATAGATGATAAAAGCTTTTACAAAGTAAGCTCCGGAAATATAAATACCGTATTTTACAACGATTTTTTAAAACCCAGGTATGAAATTCCTTTTTCAGCGTTTAATGCCGGTACTCCTTATCATGGTCATCACCGGCATCACTCATGCACAGACCGTTACCCGAACTGCCGAACTGAAAGCCGCCGCTGCCCGGGAGGCGGAAAAAGAAAGAAGAATGCAGGAAATGCTGCCTGCATTGGCCAAACAGAAAGGCTGGGACCTGGTGATCCGCGGACCAAAAGGAAAGATCGGCTACCTGGTAGGTGTTGATGCACTCGGCTACCCTGAATACATCATCACCGATAACAACATCGCAGCCGCCGCCACCATCGGCACCAGCAGGCTCTGGCCCGGTGGCAGCACGGGTTTAAACCTGAGCGGTTCTTCCAACAACGTTAAAAACAAATTAGCCATCTGGGATGGTGGCCGCATCCGCGTTTCCCATATTGAACTCTCCGGCCGGGTAGTGCAGCGGGATGCACCTGCTTCTTTCAGCGATCATGCCACCCATGTGGCCGGCACCCTGGTGGCCGCTGGCGTTAACCCGTTGGCCAAAGGGATGAGTTTTGGTCAGCAGGAACTGATCGCTTATGATTTTGGCAATGACAATTCGGAAATGCTGACAGAAGCATCCGGACTTTTGCTCTCCAATCACTCGTATGGTGAAATTGCAGGCTGGCATTATAACGATGCACAAAGCCGCTGGGAGTTCAGGGGTCGCTTTGATGAAACCGAAGACTATAAAATGGGGTACTATAATTCCAAAGCAGAATTGTGGGATTCCATTGCCTATAATGCACCCTATTACCTGATCGTAAAATCAGCGGGCAATAAAAGAAATGAAAACGGACCTGCTGAAGGAGAAAACTATTGGCGGTTTGATGCGGGGGGCAGTCTTTTCAATGCCGGGCCAAGACCCCCGGGTATTTACAGCAACAACAGTTATGATATCATCCCCAGCTATGGCACTGCCAAAAATATTCTGACCATTGGCGCTGTGAACACCATTCCCCTTGGCTATACCAAGCCATCCGATGTGCAGATTTCTTCATTTAGTAGCTGGGGACCTACCGATGATGGCCGCATCAAACCTGATGTGGTAGCAGCAGGTGTTGGCATCTTATCCACCACGGCCGCCAGTGATAACAGTTATGATAGTTATGGCGGCACATCCATGTCCAGCCCCAATGCTTCAGGCTCACTTTTATTATTACAGGAATATTATGCGCAACTGCATGAAAATAATTTCATGCGTTCAGCAACGCTGAAAGGACTGGTCATTCATACGGCAGATGAAGCAGGTTTATCACCGGGCCCTGACTACCAGCATGGCTGGGGACTGATCAATGTAAAAAAAGCGGCTGATGTTATCACCGGAGACAACGAACCGGTAGTTGCCAATAAAAAACATCGCATCCAGGAAGCTGTGCTGAACAATACAAACACATTTACACAAAATGTGATTGCCACCGGCAATGGCCCGTTGGTTGCTACAATAAGCTGGACTGATCCCAAAGGCACGGTGGAGCCCTCCTCAAATCCAACAGCCCTTAATAACCCGGCAAAAAAATTAGTGCATGACCTCGATATAGTGATAAAAAGAGGCGCTACTACCTATCAACCCTGGGTGTTGAACCCGGCAAGTCCGTCTGCAGCTGCCACCCGGGGAAATAATAACACTGATAACGTGGAGCAAGTGCTGGTGAGTGATGTTATTCCCGGTGAAACCTATACCATCGAGATCACTCACAAAGGGACGCTGGAAAGAGGCTTGCAAGCTTATTCGCTTATCAGCAGCGGCGTTGGCGGCAAAACCTATTGCAGCGCCACCCCTTCGGCAACTGCAGGCGCCAGGATTGACAGCGTTTCCTTTGCCAATATCCGTAACCAAAATGCAGCAGGCTGCACCGGCTACAGCAATTTCACCAACCTGACAGCTTCTGTTCAGCCCGGCCAGACCTTACCATTTTTTGCAAGACTCAACAGTTGTGATGCCAGCGTGGCGGATAAGGCAGTAAAGATTTTTATTGATGGCAACAATGATGGTGATTTTGACGATGCCGGTGAACTGCTGGCCACCAGCAGCATCCTGAATGGAAATGCTGATTTCACTACCAACATAACCATTCCTGTTTCCCTGGCAGTGGGTAATGCAACGATCCTGCGGGTAGTGATGCAGGAAACCAGTTCGGCAGATGCAGTAAATGCCTGCGGTGCTTTCACCCGTGGAGAAACACAGGACTACCGGGTGGTGATCGCTGCTCCTTCTGTTGACGCCGGTATTGCAGCCCTGGTTTCACCCGCAACCGGCGATTGCAAATCAGCTGAACAATTTGCAACAGTCATTATCAGGAATTATGGCACTTCCAATGTGAACAATGTGCCGGTTGCTGTAGAGGTGAAACAAGGTACTACTACTGTTGTTAACCTGTCTGCTACTTTTAACGGGATCATTCCTGCCGGTGCTGATGTGGAATTTACTTTCCAGACGCCTTTTGCCTTATTGGCTAATACCAGCTATACTGTCACCGCATCAACCAATGTGACCGGCGACCAGGTTCCGGGTAATAATACTTTAGTAAGCAATATCACAACAGCGCCTAACCCAACGGCGCCAACCGGGTTGGCCAATGTTTGCGGCACAACGGTAAATTTGACTGCTACATCAGGAACATCACAGATGTTCAACTGGTACACATCCCCAACCGCCACACCTGCGCTGGCATCAGGAAGCAGTACCACCACAACGACCATTCTTGATAAGTATTATCTCAGCACTGGTGAGATCGCATCCAAATTAGGTGCAGCCAACAAGATGGTATTTACCGATGGTGGCTATAACCAGTTCAGCCCCGGTATCCGTTTCACGGCTTTTGCACCAACTATATTAAAAACAGCTAGGTTATATATCGGCCATTCCGGAAAAGTCACTTTCCATCTGCGGGAACTGGTCAGCTATAATGAAACAAATGGTTCTTATAATTATTTCCCGGTTTCTTCAAAGACCCTTGATGTCATAGCCACAGCCCCGGTACCCCCAACTCTCGGCGAACAAAACAATAGCCCTGCTGACCTTGGCGCCATCTATAACCTGGGTATTATTATACCGGAAGCAAAAGAATATATTCTCGCCATTGAATTTGCCGATGGCGCTTCCGTTTTCAGGAACAATAACATAATTGCCAACCATTATCCTTACACGATTCAAAACCTTATATCCATGACCGGCAATACAGCATTCCAGGCCGGCAACCCAACCTACCCGCAAGGATTTTATTATTACCTGTATAATATAGATGCAAAACCTGTTGCTGGCTGTGCATCTGAAAGAACAGAGATCGTTACTACCACTTCTGTGGCGCCGGTTATCAGCAATACCGGCAACCAGTTCAGCAGCAACTTTGTGGATGGCAACCAATGGTACCTGAACAATAATCCTATTCCGGGTGCCACGGGACAAACGCATACAGCGGTTGCATCCGGCACCTACAAAGTGATCCGTGCCGATGGCACAGGTTGTTTATTATCTTCGAACGAGATCACATTTACAGTAACAGCAGTAACAGATATTGGCGGGGGAGAAATAGGTCTTTCCATTGCACCCAACCCGTCTGATGGACGTTTCATTCTGCAACTGGAAACCCGTACTAAATCCGACATGGTGATCTCGCTGATCAATTCGCTGGGGCAGGAAGTATTCAGCATGACAGAAGCCGGGCAGATCGGTAAATTCAACAAGGAGATCCATGCCGGCAAACTGTCGCCGGGTGTCTATTACGTGAAAGTGCAGCACGACCGGAAAGTGTATTCCAAAAAGCTGGTCATTGTGCGCTGATAAAATATATTAAGAGCCGGTTTGTAAATACCGGCTTTTTTTACTTACATTTATTCAACGATTGCTTGTCACTTAGACAACAATGAGAGGCCGTCTTCATGGACTGCCTCTTTTGTTTTTATTACGGCTTACTTTTACAACATACTTTATAAAACCCAACCCACCTCCGATGGCACTGCAACCCTGGCGCAAAGGAATCATCATAAAGACCGAAGATCATACACATAACACCCGGCGATACTGGATAGAAGTGCCGGAACTGGAAACCTTTGATTTTATACCCGGCCAGTTTGTAACCCTCGACCTGCCTATCCATGAAAAACCAACCAAACGCTGGCGCAGCTATTCCATTGCCAGCCGCCCGGATGGCAGCAATGTTTTTGAATTGCTGATCGTTTTGGCTGAGCAGGGACTGGGCACTCATTATCTGTTTAATGAAACCACGGTTGGAAGTGAATTGAGTTTCCGCGGACCCCAGGGCATTTTCACCCTGCCACAACCCATCGAAAAAAAACTATTCCTGATCTGCACCGGCACCGGCATCGCCCCGTTCCGCAGCATGGTGAGCCACCTGCATGTTCACAACATACCGCACAACGATATCTTCCTCATCTTTGGTTGTCGCACAAAAGAAGATCTTTTGTATTATGATGAACTGACCGCACTGCAACAACAGATGAACGGTTTTCATTATATACCCACCCTGTCAAGGGAACAATGGAAAGATCATCATCACGGCTACGTCCACCCTGTTTATGAGGATTTATGCAAAGACAAACCGGAAGCCTCATTTTATCTATGCGGGTGGAAAAACATGATTGATGATGCCAAAAAAAGAATACTCGAAATGGGTTATGACAAAAAAGCAATCCACCTTGAATTATATGGTTGATTTTTTCATCTGCCTTCATCATAAAGCTGCACTACTTTAACGCATTGTTGTTATATTCGTACAAATCAATTTGCGTATGGGTGCTTCCTCGCTGATTGTATTAACGATTGCTGCTGTTGCCTTCGCTGGTATCGCCATCCTTATCTCCCGATTTGTTCTTAAAGCGACCACTAACAAACAAAAAGGCGAACCGTATGAGTGTGGTATTCCCACGCAGGGAAAAACATGGATGCAGCTGAATGTCGGCTATTATCTCTTTGCGCTGATCTTTTTAATATTTGATGTTGAATTGGTCTTTCTCTATCCCTGGGCTGTGGTGGCAAAGAAACTGGGTTGGCTGGCCCTGGTGGAGATCGTTATATTTCTTTTCATCCTTTTTATGGGCTTTTTGTATGCACATAAAAAAGGAGCATTAAAATGGCAGTGATGAAGGTTGAACGTTTAATCGTTTAAAAGTTTAAGGTTAATGGCCTTGGAAAAAAAATTACAGGACACATTTCCCGGTGAGATACACGAAACCCCCGGTGGCGGTGTGGTGCTCAGCAAACTTGATGACATCATCAACTGGGCAAGGGCAAATTCCTTATGGCCGCTGACATTTGCTACCAGTTGCTGCGGCATTGAAATGATGGCTACGGCCTCTGCCAAATATGATTTCTCCCGTTTTGGTTTTGAAGTGGCAAGGGCTACTCCCCGGCAGGCCGATGTGATAATAATAGCAGGAACAATTGTAAACAAAATGGCCCCGGTACTGAAAAGATTGTACGACCAGATGGCCGACCCGAAATATGTGATCGCCATGGGCGCCTGTGCCATCAGTGGCGGACCTTTCTTCTATAATACGTATTCCGTAGTCAAAGGCGCCGATCATGTGATACCGGTGGATGTGTATGTAGCGGGCTGCCCGCCAAGACCGGAAGCTTTGTTACACTCATTACTAACGTTGCAGCAAAAAATAAAAAGCGGGTTGACCCGTGAACAAATAAGAAAAGAATCCATGAATCAATAGCTACCTGCTAACCGATGACCATTGAAGAACTAAAAATAAAGATCAGCGAACTGCAGCCGTCCGTTACTTATGAAGAAGTAGGGGACCCGATAGCTATCGGGTGGCTCAATATACATATTGAAGCCGCCAATTGGTTATCCTTTGCCCAACAGCTTCGCCATGATGCTTCCCTGCATTTTGATTATCTCTTCTGCCTCACCTGTATTGACTGGAAGACTCATTTAACAATGGTCTATCACCTTTCTTCCACTGTCTACCGGCATAATATCGTTGTGAAAGCAAAATTGGACATTACTAAGCCCGAAATAGAATCAGTATCACATACCTGGAGAACTGCTGAGTTTCATGAAAGAGAAGTGTACGAAATGTTTGGCGTGAATTTTTTAAATCATCCTGATCTGAGGCTATTGATCTTACCCGATGGCTGGGAAGGAAAAAATCCCATGCGAAAAGATTTTGAAGATCCTGTAAATATGATCCGCCTATAAAATGTACAGGCAAACCGACATACTAAGCGATGCAACATCGGCTGAGGACGGCGATTTCGTCATCAACGTAGGCCCTCAGCATCCTGCTACACATGGGGTGCTGCACCTGGTCATTACACTCAATGGAGAAACGATCAAAAAGGTGGAGCCTCATTTGGGATATATCCATCGTTCCATTGAAAAAATGTGTGAGAGCCTCTCCTACCGCCAATTCATTTATGTCACCAGCCGGATGGATTATTTGTCGGCACATATAAATAATCATGCCTGTGCTTTGTGTGTAGAAAAAGGTTTGCAGGTAGAAATTCCGCCAAGGGCACAGGTGATAAGAGTGTTAATGGATGAACTGACAAGAATTGCTTCGCATGAACTCTGGTGGGGAGCTATGGCTATGGATGTCGGTGCCTTCACCCCTTTCTTCCATGCTTTCCGGGAAAGAGAAAGCATCAACGACATCATGGAAGAAACCTGTGGGGCAAGACTGACCATGAACTATATGGTGCCGGGTGGTGTGATGCATGATATACATCCTAACTTTCAAAAAAGGGTCAAAGATTTTCTGCAACTCTACAAAAGCAAAGTGCATGAATACGATGAACTGGTTACCGGGAATGTGATATTCCAGAACCGGATGAAAGGCGTAGGTGTATTATCCAAAGAAGATGCGATCTCCTATGGGTGCAGCGGACCGGTGGCAAGAGGAAGCGGGGTGAATTGTGATATAAGAAAATTGTATCCTTACGAGATCTATGATAACCTTGAGTTTGATGAGATCACAGAAACAGCCGGCGATTCTTTTGCCCGCTATTTAGTACGGATAAAGGAGATGAATCAATCCATCAGGCTAATCGAACAACTGATTGATAATATCCCGGAAGGTGATTTCCAGGCAAAGACAAAAGCGGTGTTGAAATTACCAAAAGGAGAATTTTATTCAAGAGTGGAAACAGCCAGGGGCGAACTGGGTGTTTATATCGTGAGTGAAGGGGGAACAACGCCGTATCGTATTAAATTCCGTTCACCCGGATTTTCCAATTTATCTGTGCTGGATCATATTGCCCGTGGTGGAAAGATCGGCGACCTGATTGCGATGATGGGAACATTGGATTTGGTTATACCGGATATTGACAGATAAAACTCCTGTGCCCTAAAGAGGAACTAAGGCTAAAGATTATGTTAGCATACAAATAACATGGGGTTAAAAAAGTTCATATCAACCGCTTTTTTGAATATTGTACAGAATGACAATGAACAAAAAACCGATAAAAATATTCCCCTTTAGGGGACAGAGGTATGTGGAGTTTTAGCAACATAGCAGATTCTATTCACAACTGGTTAAGTACAAACTTCAGCCCGACGATGGTATTGATACTCGAAATGCTGATCGTGGGTCTTTTGGCAATTGGATTATTTGCTATGCTGGGCCTTGTACTGGTCATCATGGAAAGAAAAGTATCGGCGTGGATGCAGATACGGCTGGGTCCCAACCGCGTTGGCCCGAAAGGAATGTTACAGTCTTTTGCTGATACACTGAAATTATTGGTGAAAGAAGGTTTTACACCGTCGGGTGCCGATAAGTTCCTGTTCAACCTTGCTCCATTCATTGCCATGATCGTAGCCATGTTATTATTAGCGCCGATCGCTTTTGCCAAAGATTTTCAATTGTTGGATCTGAACATTGGTGTGTTGTATGTATCCGCTGTTTCTTCGATGATGGTCATCAGTGTGCTGATGGCAGGCTGGGCCAGTAATAATAAATATTCATTGCTTGGTGCTATGCGCAGCGGTGCACAGATCGTCAGCTATGAGTTAACAGCGGGTTTTTCCATTCTTACCATTGTGGTGCTCACAGGAAGCCTGCAGGTATCTGAGATCATCAAAGCACAGGAAACCGGCTGGTGGATATTCAAGGGGCATATCCCTGTGATCATAGCCTTTGTCACATTCCTTATTGCAGTTACTGCCGAAACCAACCGTGCCCCGTTTGACCTTGCAGAAGCCGAATCTGAACTGACAGCAGGATTCCATACCGAGTATTCGGGAATGAAGTTCGCTTTATTCTTCCTTGCTGAATATGTGAATGTGTTTATTGTTTGTGCCATCGGCGCCACGTTGTTCCTTGGTGGGTGGATGCCTTTGCATATCGGCAACTGGACCGGGTTCAACCATGCGATGGATTATATCCCGTCGAGTGTGTGGTTCTTTGGAAAAACATTTTTTCTCATATTCGTCATCATGTGGTTCAGGTGGACATTTCCCCGGTTGCGGATTGACCAATTGCTGAACCTGGAATGGAAATATTTGCTGCCGATAAGTATGTTCAACCTGTTGCTGGCAACATTGATGGCGATGATGGGCTGGCATTTTTAAACCGAAACAAACGATCATGTCGTTAACAAAATACATAAAAGATGTTTGGGGAGCTGTAAAGTCGCTGCTGAAAGGGATGCGGCGTACGCTGTATTACTTCACGCATCACAAAGAGATCATCACCCAGCAATATCCTGACAACCGTGACACACTGGTATTGCCGGAACGGTTTAAAGGCGAAGTGGTGATGCCGCATAATGAAAACAACGAGCACCGCTGCACGGGGTGCCAGGCCTGTGAACTGGCCTGTCCAAACGGAACCATCAAAGTGATCTTCAAAAACGAAGTGACTCCCGAAGGCAAAAAGAAAAAAGCAATAGACAAACTGGTTTATCACTTGGAATTATGCACCATGTGCAATCTCTGCATTGAAGCCTGTCCTTCGGATGCGATTAAAATGGCTCAGACATTTGAACATAGTGTTTTTGACAGGAATCAATTGACAAAAATTTTAAACAAACCGGGGTCTAAGATCATGGAAGGAGTAGAATAGCCCCTAAATCCCCTAAAGGGGACTTTAGAGCATTAAAGTCGTAGTTTAATAATGGATATGGAAGGAACAACTATTATTTTTTACATATTAGCAGCGTTGACACTTGTTTGTGGTGTTCTGTCCGTCAGCACCCGGCAGATATTCCGTGCGGCTATCTACCTTCTGTTTTCACTGATTGGTGTAGCCGGTATTTACTTCTGGCTGGATTACCAGTTCATTGCCGCAGTACAGATAGTGGTATATGTTGGAGGCATTGTGGTGCTGATCATCTTTTCCATTTTCCTGACTCAGCAGGCCGGAGAGAAATTGCCCAAACAAAGCATTGGAAGAAAAATTTTTTCTGCACTGGCCGTTTTTTGTGGGTTTGCGCTGACCATGATACAGGTATATGAGCATGAATTTTATCTGCCAGACGAAGATGCTGTTTCACCAACTGTTGCCAGTATCGGGGAAAGGATGCTCAATGTTGATGAACAAGGATATGCATTGCCCTTTGAATTGATAAGTATATTGTTGCTGGCGGCATTGATCGGTTGTATCGTTATTGCATTAAGAAGTAAACCGGAAACAAAATGATGGAACCCGGATTATATCAGTTGTTATTCATCAGCACGGCGCTGTTCTTTATCGGCGTCTATGGTTTCTTCACCCGGAGAAATCTTATCACTATCCTGATGAGCATTGAGCTGATCCTGAACAGTGTGAACCTGAACTTTATTGCCTTTAATAAATACCTGTGGCCGGGCCAGATGGACGGACTGTTTTTTACCATATTCATCATTGCTATTGCAGCCGCTGAAGCAGCCGTAGCAATAGCGATCATTATCAATTTATACCGTAGCCATAAATCTATTGATGTTGAAAATGCAGAAGAATTAAAATACTAGAACGGAATGTCGAACGCAACTGCTATAGCACTGATTCCACTCCTTCCCCTGGCGGGGTTTGTACTGCTGGGTTTGTTTGGAAGAACCACTTTCAAAAAAAGTTCGGGCATTTTTGCTACACTGCTCTTACTTGCTTCTGCTTTTCTGTCCATTTATATTGCCTACGACTATTTCACTCATAGCAATGCAGGTGTTTATGAAAAACAAATCCCGCTAAATTATACCTGGCTGCAATTCTCAGAGACACTTTCCATCAACATGGGGATTCTGCTTGATCCCATCTCCGCTATGATGATCGTGGTGGTAAGTTTTGTTTCATTGATGGTGCATATCTACAGCCTTGGCTACATGAAAGGGGAAGAAAGATATCCCACTTACTTTGCGTACCTGCAATTGTTCACTTTCTCCATGCTTGGACTGGTACTTTCATCCAATCTTTTCCAGATCTATTTCTTCTGGGAACTGGTGGGTGTCTCCTCTTTCCTGCTCATCGGTTTTTATTATAATAAACCTTCGGCAGTTGCGGCATCTAAAAAAGCATTTATCGTCACCCGTTTTGCCGACCTCGGTTTTCTCATCGGCATATTGATCCTCTCCTATACATCCGGCACACTTGATTTCAATGAAATGATCGCCACACTGAATTCGCCTGAATCCAGCGAAATGAAATCAGCCGTTACTTCATCATTTCTTGGCATTTCGGCTTTATCATGGGGCACCATGCTGGTCTTTATGGGAGGTGCCGGGAAAAGTGCCATGTTCCCGCTGCATATCTGGCTGCCCGATGCGATGGAAGGACCCACTCCTGTCTCCGCATTGATACATGCCGCTACGATGGTAGTGGCCGGAGTTTTCTTAGTGGCAAGACTGTTTCCTGTTTATGCTTTCAATACTCCTGCTGTGCTGGAGATTGTCGGATGGGTTGGCGCCATCTCCGCCATCATCGCTGCTATTATTGCCTGCACACAAACAGATATTAAAAGGGTGTTGGCCTATTCCACCATGTCGCAGATCGGGTTTATGATGTTTGCATTGGGTGTTTCATCCTATGGAGGTGAAGCCGGTTTGGGATATACGGCTTCTATGTTCCACTTGTTTACACATGCCATGTTCAAAGCGTTGCTTTTCCTTGGAGCAGGTGCTGTGATACATTTCATTCACAGCAATGAAATGAAAGATATGGGCGGATTGAGAAAGTATTTACCTATCACACATATCACTTTCCTGATCGCCTGCCTGGCTATTGCCGGTGTGCCGCCGTTTGCCGGGTTCTTCAGTAAAGAAGAAATATTACTGGCAGCTTATCACAGCAACCCCGCTATTTACTGGATCGCCTTACTGACTTCAGGGCTCACCGCTTTCTATATGTTCCGTTTGTATTTCTCGATCTTCTGGAATAAGAAAGCAGCCATTCATGGTGAACACCACGGTGAAGGCGGTTTCAGCATGATGTTACCTTTAGTTATCCTGGGCATTGCCGCTGTGTTTGCAGGCTTTATTCCTTTTGGAAAATATGTGAGTTCGGACGGCACCCCGCTTGCCTCCCATTTTGATATTGGTTTTTCGATTGCACCTGTTGCATTAGGTCTCACCGGCATTTTGGCTGCCCTATGGTTGTATAAAAAACAAAACGACAAACCGGCAAAACTGGCTGCATCTTTAGGAAGCCTGTACAAAGCTGCTTATCATAAATTCTACATTGACGAAATATATCTCTTTATAACAAAGAAAATATTGTTTAACCTTATTGGCAGACCGGCCGCATGGTTTGATAAGAACATAGTGGATGGGCTGGTGAATTTTACAGGACAGGCGACAGAAGCCATTTCAGGAAGTATCAAAAAAATGCAGTCAGGAAAAGTGCAGTTGTATGGGATGTATTTCCTGGCGGGAGTGATTGCACTGGCTGTATTGTTTATTTATATCTGGAAATAACAAGGATAAGTGACATCGAAGAAAAGAAATATCAACCCTTCCATTACTGATGAAAAAATCATTAGCAAGATATACTATATCCGTGGTCAAAAAGTCATGCTTGACAGCGACCTGGCTGAAATGTATGGGGTTGAGGCCAGGGTACTTAACCAAGCTGTTAAACGAAATAGTGAAAGATTTCCAAAGGACTTCATGTTTAAACTTACAGACAAAGAGTTTAAAAACTTGAAATCACAAACTGTGACTTCAAGTTGGGGCGGTAAAAGAAAGATTCCTCATGTATTTACAGAACAGGGAGTGTCCATGCTTTCCGGTGTGCTGAACAGCCCCTTGGCTATACAAGTGCATATCCAGATTATCCGGGTTTTCTCTAAAATGAAAGAACTATTGTTAAGCCATAAAGATATTTTATTGAAACTTGAAAAAATGGAAAAAGATGTGAAAGAGAATAAAGAAGATATCGCCATGATTTTTGAAGCTCTTAAACAATTGCTAAACCCGCCACAGCCCAAAAGAAGACTGATCGGGTTTAACAGGAAAGATGAAGAATAGCTGAAAAATGAACCTTTTATTACTCATACTGATTCCCTTATTAACAGCCCTGGCTGTTTTGCTGTCCCGCAACACAAGACAGGTTCGGCTTATGGCACTCACCGGTTCCGCTGCACAGATCATACTGGCTTTTGTGTTACTGATGGAATACAGGAACCAGGTAGCTGCAGGCGATAAAGGACCGATGTATTTTGAACAGAACTATTCATTGTTCCCCGCCTGGAACATCAATTTTCATATCGGAGTTGATGGTATTTCGATTGCCATGATACTGCTTACCTCCTTTGTGGTTATTGCAGGTGTTCTTGTTTCATGGCATGTGCAAAAGATGACAAAAGAGTTTTTCTTCCTGCTTATTCTTTTAGGTCTCGGCGCATATGGTTTCTTTATTTCACTCGACCTGTTCATTCTTTTCTTCTTCCTCGAAATTGCAGTGATTCCCAAATACCTGCTTATTGGCATCTGGGGAAGCGGCAAAAAAGAATACAGCGCCAATAAACTGGCCCTGATGCTCATGGGAGGTTCTGCCCTGGTGCTCGTGGGTTTGCTGGGATTATATTTTTCTTCTGGTCAGAGTTTTGACCTGATGCAATTAGCACAAACTGATATTTCCACAAAAACACAACATATCATTTTCCCGCTGTTGTTTGTTGGGTTTGGGGTATTCACCGCCTTGTTTCCGTTTCACACCTGGGTGCCTGATGGTCACTCTTCGGCGCCAACAGCTGGTTCTATGTTTTTGGCCGGTATATCAATGAAGTTAGGTGGCTATGGATGCCTGAGGGTAGCAACTTATTTATTACCCGAAGGAGCTAAAGAGTATGCTGATATCATCATTGTGCTTTCTTCCATTGCCATCTTATACGGTGCTTTCGCTACGATGATGCAGAAAGACCTCAAGTATATCAACGCCTATTCATCGGTAAGCCATGTCGGCTTCAGTTTATTAGGTATTGGTATGCTGACACAAACAGCGCTAAACGGTGCCGTGCTGCAAATGGTATCACATGGATTGATGACAGCACTTTTCTTTGCGGTGATCGGGATGATCTACGACCGCACTCACACAAGAATGGTAGCCGAAATGGGCGGACTGATGAAAATGATGCCTTTCGTCACAACCATATTTTTTATAGTTGGTCTCTGTTCGCTGGGTTTGCCGGGATTGAGTGGTTTCGTGGCAGAAATGACCGTGTTTGTCGGCTCCTGGGAAAAAGAAGGAATGTTTTATCGTATTGCAACAATCGCTGCAGCCATGTCAATAGTAGTAACTGCAGTATATATATTAAGAGCAGTAGGCAAAGTGGCCATGGGCCCGGTCACCAATGAAAGTCATTTGCAACTGAAAGATGCGGCGTGGAATGAAAGATTGGCCGCGATAATACTATTGGCGGGTATTTTGGCAATTGGACTGATGCCTTCCTGGCTAAATGACCTGATCAAACCGGGCACAGAAATTATAATTCAGAAGATCGGGGCAAAATAAATTAAGAACAGGTATGAATGAGTTCCTGACATTGATGAAAAATGAACTGGCGATCACTGCGATCATCTTCCTGTTGCTGTTCATCAAGATTGGCAAAGGGATGAAGCATGAAACGTTGCTCCCGTTGATACAGGTGCTGCTATTAGCTAATCTTTTGCTCGGTTTCTTTTTCAATAAGGAAGGATCACTATTTGGCGATATGTACCAGACCAATGGCCTGATTGCTTTTCAGAAAAACATTCTGAGCCTCGGTGTTTATCTTATCTCACTGCTATGCAGCGACTGGCTGAAAAAAAGCGAACACATGCCGGAGTTTTTTATGCTGATGTTATCAGCCTTGCTCGGCATGTTCCTGATGATCTCCAGTGGCAACCTGCTGATCTTTTATTTATCCCTCGAACTGGCAACCATTCCCATTGCTGCCATGGCCAATTTTGATTTGCAGCAAAAGCGTTCATCCGAAGGAGCGATGAAGATGATCCTCTCATCTGCTTTCTCTTCCGGTATTTTATTATTCGGCATTTCGCTGATCTATGGAGCAACCGGCACTATCGGTTTTGCTGCATTACCTTCACAGTTAGACGGCAGTGCATTCCAGGTACTGGCTTTCATTTTTATGTTCACAGCCTTTGCATTCAAGCTGTCCATCGTTCCGTTTCATTTGTGGACGGCCGATGTCTATGAAGGCTCGCCGCTAGCAACCACTTCTTTTCTTTCTGTTGTTTCCAAAGGGGCAGTATCTTTTATTTTCATTACAGCACTATACAAAGTCTTTCAGCCGATGCAGGAGTTGTGGTATAATTTGCTTGTAATACTGGCCATTGCAACCATGATCATTGGCAATCTCTTTGCACTGCGGCAACAAAATATCAAACGCTTTCTTGCTTTTTCATCCATTGCACAAGTGGGCTTTATCCTGGTTGGTATCAGCAATGCAGATGTGGCGGGTCTTTCATCCGTTGTATATTTTGTGCTGATCTATGTTTTTTCCAATCTTGCTGCCTTTGGTGTGGCGGCTGCTATCTCTGAGCAAACAGGAAGAGAAAACATTGACGAATACAAAGGGCTTTACAAAACCAACCCCTTCCTTTGCTGGATTCTGGCCTTAGCGCTGTTTTCTCTGGCAGGCATTCCCCCTACAGCCGGGTTCTTTGGAAAATTATTTTTGATCGGTGCCGGTGCTGCCAATGGAGCTTATTGGTTTATCATCATTGCGGCGCTCAACATGATCGTTTCGCTGTATTATTATTTAAGAGTGGTGAGGGCTATGTTCATGGATAAAAATGAGCACCCAATAGAAAACATTCAAACAACCGGTTCAGTCAGATTTGGCCTGGTGATATGTGCAGCGGGAATTTTACTTGTCGGGGTACTGAGCTGGATATATGAGCATATTCAATCTTTAATTTAGCGGAATGGCACTCAATAAAAATCATGAGTTTGAAGAACTGAACGGTGTCAAATGTGGCATCGTGGAAAAGAATGTAAAACCGGAAAGGGTTGCCTTTTTAAAAGCACTGCTTGAGTTCAACGGTTATACAGTTGTCGTAGTGCCCTCACCGCCGCCAAAAGTTGCCCCCGCTCCCAAACCTGCTGAAGGAGAAACAGCGGCGCCAGCACCACCTTCTCAACCGGCACCCGAAACATTTACCGTTGGCGTCACCGATTATACATTCAACTGGGTGAATGCTATTTTTGGGCGAATGCTGAAAACAAAAGACGGAAGTATTGTAACCCTTGCTTACTGGGAACAAAAAGAAACGCAGAACAATGATGAAATTCCCTACTTTGATAATAAAGAAACATGGAAATAAAGAACCTGTTTGATCCTGTTGTAAAGCAGGAAATCATTGACCGCATCAACAAACTTACGCCGCAGTCGCAAAGACAATGGGGAAAAATGAATGTGGCCCAGATGCTGGCACACCTGCAACCAGCTATTAAAATCGCATATGGCACTCACCAGCCAAAAGGGCATTTCTTTTTCAAACTGATCCTTCCATTTTTTAAGAGTAAGTTATGGGATGAAAAACCTTACAAGAGAGGACTTCCCACCGATGATACTTTTATCATGACGGGGACCGAAAAAGATTTTGAAAAAGAAAAAGCCGGGCTTATTGATCTTATCCATCAATTTACTGAATCTACCGTCCGGGGTGACAGACATCCTGTTTTTGGAAAACTTACCAGGGAACAGTGGAGCAAAGCTATCTGGAAACACCTGGATCATCACCTGAAGCAGTTTGGGGTATAAAAATCAGGAACAAAAAATATATAATAAGGAATGAGAAAGTTGGAGAACGTACTTTTTCATTCCTCATTTTTTATTACTGATTTCTAATTAACAGCGCTAAGCACTATGTTGTTCAAATCAGTTATCGCCACCCTCTCCTGTTCCATCGAATCCCTGTGACGAATGGTAACTGTATTATCTTCTTTTGTCTGGTGGTCCACCGTTACACAAAAAGGCGTACCCAACGCATCCATCCGGCGGTATCGTTTACCGATAGAGTCTTTTTCTTCATAAAAACATCGGAAATGAGGACGGCAATCACTCATTATTTGCTCAGCTATTTCGGGAAGACCATCTTTTTTTGTCAGAGGTAATACAGCCAGTTTTATCGGAGCCAGTTTTGCAGGAAATTTTAATACGACACGGCTGTCAGGCTTATCTGCGGTGCTTAAATCCTGTTCTTCATAAGCATGGCTGATCACAGCGAGGAACATCCGGTCAAGTCCGATTGAAGTTTCAATTACATACGGAATGTAATTACCATACGGTTTGCCGGTGGCGGGGTCAACATCATTATCAAAATACTGTTGTTTCTTCTTACTGTACTCCTGGTGTTGTTTCAGATCGAAATCAGTACGGCTATGAATTCCTTCCAGTTCTTTGAAGCCAATGGGGAATTCAAATTCAATATCGCAGGCCGCATCGGCGTAGTGAGCTAATTTCACATGGTCATGGAAACGATATTTTTCTGCCGGTATGCCCAATGCCTGGTGCCATTTTAATCGCTCAGCTTTCCAGTATTCATACCATTCTTTCTGTGTACCTGGACGGATAAAGAACTGCATTTCCATCTGCTCAAACTCCCTCATTCTGAAAATGAATTGTCTTGCCACAATCTCATTCCGGAATGCCTTTCCTATCTGTGCAATACCAAAAGGAATTTTCATCCTGCCGGTTTTCTGCACATTCAGAAAATTAACGAAAATACCTTGTGCGGTTTCTGGCCGCAGGTAAACTTTGTTGTCCTCGTCATCACTTGAAACAGTGGAACCAAACTCCGTAGAAAACATGAGGTTGAACTGGCGGATATCTGTCCAGTTGCAGGTTTCGCTGATAGGACATTTTATTTTATTATCCTCAATCAGTTTTTTCAAGCCTGCAAAATCATCCTTAGCCAAAAGGCCTTCCATATCTGTCAGGAGTGTTTCTGACTCCTTTTCTTTGCCTTCCTCATTAAGTTTTTCTGCATGACCTTCTATCAGGTGATCCACCCTGTATCTTTTCTTGCTGTCTTTGTTATCAATCATCGGGTCGTTGAAATTGTCAACGTGGCCGCTGGCTTTCCAGGTGGTGGGGTGCATTAAAATAGCCGCATCAATACCCACGATGTTATCCTGCAGCTGGGTCATGCTTTTCCACCAATAGTCTTTGATGTTTTTCTTCAGTTCACTGCCCATCTGGCCGTAGTCATATACCGCCTGCAGCCCGTCATAAATTTCACTGCTGGGAAAAATAAAACCATATTCTTTGCAATGGGAGATTATCGCCTGGAATTTATTGGTATCGTTTGCCATAAGTCGGCAAAGATAATATAGAACAGAGATTTGATGTAACTGAAAGATTAATGCCGGTCATTTCAACTTCTCAATCTCCCGATGCCTCTTCGCACCCGGGGTTATTCTTTTGATATTCTCCCATCGGGTCAAGATCGCCCAATGGCAGCCCTAATTTTTGTTTGGCGTCTGTGAGTGCTATTCGCATGGCATCCATATCCATTATTGCCTGGTACAACCGTTCCCCGGGTGTTTTTTGCAGCCATAGCTCTAGCTGGAGGTCTTTGATGTATTGAGGAGTATCTGTCATTTTTTTATCAAATCAAAGGTATTCAATTTAAGGCTGCTGATCCAATCATTAATATAATTCCAGTCAAGGCCATTTAATGCCGATAAAAGCCGGATGTCTTCTTGCTGAACGGAACTTTGTAGTTCCTGCATCCAGATCAATTTGGAAATCAGCAGATCCTCGGCAGAGACAAGGAAAATTTTCATGTCCAGAAAATCAATTGGTCGGCGGCGTTCAAACTCCGTTTGGCGGTAAGGATGATTTTTCAGTATGATAAAATCTGCTTTGTAATTGCTTTTGTGGTCAATAATGTTGAACATCCCCTCCTGCCTTATGGCATCCCGGATGGAATCCTCATCACAATAATATCCTTGTTTAAAGTAAGCTGCTAACAATGACGCATCAGAAGGTTGCAGATGTACAACAAAATCAAAATCCCTTGTAAACCGTGGCCCTGTATAAGTACTCATAGCCATACTCCCGGAAAGCATATATGGAATATGATTATCATCAAAAAACCGAATCAGTGTTCTTAAAAATTCAATCATGGTCTAACATTTATTTCAACTTCTCATTCTCCCGATGCCTCTCCGCATCCCTTCTATTTTTCTTTTCAAAATTCTTTTTCAATGCCTCGGTTAAATCAACACCGGTCTGGTTGGCCAGGCAGATCAGCACCCAGAGCACATCGGCCATCTCATCGCCCAGTTCCCTGCCCTTATCAGTTTCCTTGAATGACTGATCGCCATACTTGCGGGCCATGATGCGGGCCAGTTCTCCTACCTCTTCGGTCAGGATAGCCATATTGGTGAGTTCGCTGAAATAGCGGACACCGACAGTTTTGATCCATTGGTCCACCTGCTGCTGGGCATGTTGAAGCGTCATAACAAAATTTTTATAAGCTTATTGCAATATAGCATGATTCTTGCCGTTAATGACTCCCGCCTTTGTATGGCGGCCGTACTTCCTGCCCTCTGAAGACCCGAAACCAATTCCTTTAAAAGATTAAGTATACTATGAAGTACGCCATTTCAAGGCTTTTGGCCTTTGTTTTTGTTATCGCTATGATGAGCAGTGCATCAGCTCAACCCGACAATAACCCCGGAAAAAAAGCGCCTAAACCTTATAAAATACTTACCTCGGGCAAACAGGTAACTGTCAGGAGCAATAAAAACATCCGCAATATCATGGTGTGGACCGCCAGCGGCCACCGCATCGTGGAGCAGAAAGACGTGAACGCAGCCACCTATACTTTCAATGTATCCGCCGTCAGGGACAAGGCTTTTTTTGTAATGATTCAATATGAAGACGGCAGGCCTTTTACGGAAAAGATCGGGGTGCAGTAGGCCAAGAGCTCAAAAGAGGAAAAAGAAAATGAGTAAGGCCGGAGATGTTTCTTTTTCCCTAAGGACCCGCAGGCTGAGAATATTTTCATTAAACGCTTTCTCTTCTTTCTCCCTCATTCTCTTAGCTCATTCCTTATTCTTCGTATCGATCACAATCGTCACGGGGCCGTCGTTCAGCAATTCCACTTTCATATCTGCGCCGAAAATGCCTGTTTTGACCGCTTTCCCCAGGTCATGAGATAGCTGCTGAATCATTTTTTCATACATCGGAATTGCAATAGCCGGTTTGCTTGCTTTTATATACGATGGCCGGTTACCTTTTTTAGTGGATGCATGAAGAGTGAACTGGCTGATGAGTAAAATATCCCCGTCTTTATCTTTCACCGATTCATTCATCACACCATCCTCATCATCAAAAACCCGCAGGCTCACAATTTTGCCGCTGAGCCACCGGATATCCTCATCCGTATCCGCATCTTCAATGCCTAACAAAATGAGTAACCCTTTTCCTATAGCAGCATGAGTACTTCCTTCAATCGTTACATTGGCCCTGCTGACCCGCTGAATAACTGCCCGCATAATTATTACCTTTACTCTTTACAAATATAAACTGTCATCCTGAGCCTGGCGAAGGAGACCATTGACCCAATGACCAAACTCTTACCGGAAATATCCTTCCAAACCACCCGCAGCGGCGGCAAAGGCGGTCAGAATGTTAACAAAGTGGAAACGGCTGTTATCGGCTCTTGGCATATAGATTCCTCAGCATTGTTTACTCCCGAACAAAAACAATTATTGAAAGAAAAACTATCAAACCGTATCAATGCCGAAGGTTTTTTATGGGTGAAGGCACAAACCCACCGCACCCAACTGGCCAATAAAGAAGAAGCTGTCAAAAAAATATATGAGTTGGTGAGAAAGGCCCTTGAAAAGAAAATGCCACGCATTGCCACAAAGGCAAGCAAAGCATCAAAAGAAAGAAGACTGGAATCGAAAAAAAGAAAAAGTGAGATCAAGGCAGGACGGCAAAAGTTCAGAAACGACGAATCCTGATGCCCCGGCATAATTCCGTAAATTAGCTGTTCAATTTCTCCCTGTGCAAAAAACTGTTTTGGCGATATTGGTTTTGTGCGGCGTTGCTTTTCTGCTCTCCTGGGTCATCGGGGCCTGTAAAAAACCCGGTGAAAACAGTCCTGGCTATATGCGGCAAAATATTCCCGACGGATTTCCCCAGCCACTTTATACTTTTTCCGACAACCCGCTGAGTAAAGATGGATTTGAACTGGGGCGAAGATTATTTTATGATGGCCGTCTTTCGGTTGACAACCTGCACCCTTGTTCTTCCTGTCACCAGCAAATAGCGGCTTTTGGCACTTATGAACATGACCGTAGCCACGGCGTGTTTGAATCACACACGTTGCGCAATGCCCCGGTTCTTTTCAATCTTGCCTGGAACAGCAGTTTTCACTGGGATGGTGAATTTCATTCGCTGGTGGATGAAGCACAACATCCCATTACCGGCCAGGTGGAAATGGGAGAAAATTTTAACCGGGTGATCCGAAAACTGGAAGCCGATCCTTATTACCGGAAAATGTTTCACCGGGTTTTCAACACAGAAAAAATAACTCCCCGCTTTGTGATGATGGCCCTGGCACAATTTACCGGTAACCTCACTTCAGCCGACTCAAAATATGACCGCTATCAAAAAGGCGAAGCCTCATTTACCACACAAGAAGAAAACGGCTACCAGTTGTTCAAAACAAACTGTGCTTCCTGTCATCCCGAGCCATTGTTTACTGATTACAGTTTTCGCAACATCGGCCTGCCTGTTGATCCCTTATTGAAAGATTATGGAAGAATGAGGATAACCCGTGAAAGCAGTGATTCATTGAAATTTAAGGTGCCCACCTTGCGCAATGTTTATATCAGCTCCAATTATATGCATGACGGCAGGTTCAATACCCTGGCTCAATGCATCAACCACTACCGCAACGGTGTACAGCAAAGTGCAAGTCTTGACCCTTCTTTGACCAATGGAATTTCGCTGACCAATGCAGAAGCCACGGACATTGGTGTTTTTCTGCGAACACTGACCGATTCTTCATTTATCCGTGACACCCGGTACGGGTCACCCGGTTTTTAAGTACGGTCAGTCGTTCTCCTGCTGCGCAGGTTTTCGAGGTTTATTTTCTGATTCTCTATATCCTTTTGGGTGTCTTCCTGGTCTTTTTCATTCTTTTTGATATCGTCCTGCAGTTTCTGAATTTTCTTTTCCATATCCTCTTTATCATCTTTCAGCCCTTTCAGTTTTTTCTCAGCTTTGGCCACCACTTCTTCCTGGGCTATGATCTGCAGTTCCAGGTCGGCTGCTTCCACATCCGGCCGCAGGTTATTCAAAAAAGATTTCACCTTGTCCACATCCCAGGCATCAAAACCGGCTTTGGCATTGCTGCCATCTTTTTGTATGATCAGGTATAAAATTGCCTCATCTTTTTCCTTACGGCTTTTTCTTTCCACTCTCAAAATATAGTCCATACTTTGATCACTGATCTCGGTGATAAAAGCATTCTTATAAATCCTGAAACCTTTATCTTTATTGAACAGACCTTTTTCTTCTTTGGTCTTATAACCCATTTTTTCCATCCTCGACACTATGGCATTCTCTACAGCTTCGGGTGAATAGGAATAATCAATAGCAAAAGCATCCTGTTTTTTCTTGTTGAATTCAATCTTTGACTCATATGCCTGTGCAAAAACAGGCAGAACAAACAGAACGGCTGCAGCCAGCCAAAAGAACTTTTTCATAACAGAATCATTTTGCACAAAGATAGCCGAAAGTAAAAATGCGTTGCAGGGTCGTTCAGGAAAAGTCATCACTGGGCAAATTCGTTTTTTGCCCCTCTATCCGTTACATTTGTCCTGAAATCTCCAATCCTTTGAGCAGCATAAAAAAACTGGCGGGGCAAACATTCTGGTACGGCACCAGCAGCATTGTGGGCCGGTTCCTGAATTACCTGCTCACCCCCCTGCTGGCCACCATCTTTGCTTCTGCAGCTTATGGAAAAATTTCGACTCTTTTTGCCATTGCGGCTTTCCTGAATGTCATTTATACCTATGGGCTGGAAACTTCCTATTTCCGTTTTTCCACCAGCCATGATGAAAATAAAGTCTATAATACCTGCTCGTCATCCATATTGCTGACCACTGCTTTGCTGACAGGAGTGCTGCTCCTGTTTGCAAAAAACATAGCGGAATTTCTTGAAATACCTGCAAACCCGGAATGGATAAGCTGGATGATCCTGATTGTAGCACTGGACACTCTATGTGTGATGCCGTTTGCCAAACTGCGTCACCAGGGAAGACCCAGAAAATACGCTGCGATCAAAATTCTGAATATCGTGGTCAATGTATTGCTGGTAGTTTTCTTTTTAGTCGTTTGTAAAAACGGTCATGCCAAAAACCCGGATAGTTTTTTAGGTTTTATCTATAACCCTTCTATAGGGCTGGGCTATGTGATCATTGCCAACCTGGTGGCCAGCGCTGTAACGCTGCTTTTACTGACAAAGGAATTTTTCCAGTTCCGTTTTCGCCTCAATCCCCGTTTTTGGAGAGAGATGATGAACTATTCCTGGCCATTGATCATCGTGGGGCTGGGTGGCATGGTGAATGAAACGATTGACCGGTTCATGATCCTTAAACTTTATCCCGGCTCTACCGAAGAAGCCTACTCGCAGTCGGGCATCTATTCGGCGAATTATAAGCTGGCCATCCTGATCGTTTTGTTCATACAGGCATTTCGTCTCGGTGCCGAGCCTTTCTTTTTTAAACAATCCACTGACCAGCATGCGCAGCGAACCTATGCACGGGTGATGAAGTTTTTTGTACTCACCTGTTGCTTTTGCTTTTTAGGTGTTGTGCTTTTTCTTGATATCTGGAAATACTTTATGGGCACTGCACACCTGGAATATTACACAGGACTGAAAGTGGTGCCCGTACTGATGCTTGCCAAGATATTTTTGGGTGTGTATTATAATCTTTCCATCTGGTATAAGCTCACCAACCGCAATCTCACCGGGGCATGGATCACATTGGGCGGAGCAGCGATCACTATTTTATTCAACTGGCTGTTCATCCCTGTGTGGGGTTATATGGCTTGCGCCATTGCCACTATTCTTTGCTACGGTTTTATGATGGTTACAAGCTATCTGCTGGGGCAAAAATATTACCCCATCCCCTATGCCTGGAAAAAACTACTGGCCTATATCGTTATTTGTATCTTATTGTTTGGCGTGCATTACCTGTTCAGCTTATATGTACCTTCAAAATGGATCATACATGGTATCGGGGTCATATTGCTGTTGTCCTTTGCGGTTTTCGTAATGCAGGTCGAACGAAGAGAGTTTGAAAAGATACCTGTGATCAACAGATTCCTGAAACAACCAGGTAAGTAACTTCTTTCAATACAACTTTACAAATGGATTATTCATTTTTTCAAACCCAACCGTTGTCAAAGGTCCATGGCCGGAATAAATTTTGGTTTCATCCGGCAGGGTGAACAATTGCGTTTGAATACTGTTGATAAGGGTATCATAATCACCACCCGGCAGATCGGTACGGCCGATGCTCCCGTTAAACAAAACGTCGCCGCCTATCACAAAACCGCCAGCGGCATGATAAAACGACAGACTTCCCGGCGAATGACCGGGTGTAAAACGTATCTCGAGTTCATCATCACCTATTTTTATAGTTTTTCCGGGTTCCAAATAAACCAAAGGCCCTTCATAATTGTCGAAAGGCAGTTGCCAGAGCAACCCTGATTGCGGAGCAAAATCAAGCACCGGTTTTTCGAGGGGATGAAGATGAAGGGGAAGGCCCCAGTTGTCGTATACGAATTTGTTGCCAAATACATGATCAAGATGGCAATGTGTATTAAGCAGCAAAACAGGGAGGAGACCTGTCTTTTCAATACCCGTTTTTAATCTGTCCCTTTCCTCCGGGAAATAACAGCCGGGGTCAATAATGCAGCACTCCTTCTGTTCGTTATACAAAACGTAAGTGTTCTCCTGAACAGGACTAAATGTGAAGGACTTAACATGTAACATGGATGGTTTTTTCGTACTTTTAAATCCGGCCTGACCGGCCGTCCGTAAAGATAGTTTTGCCGGGGCAAACTTATCATTTACATTGCAATACCAGGGGCAACACCCGGTGCGGAATAATCGTTATTAAGAAACAGAAAAGATTCTATGAAGAAAGTATCATGCCTGCTTGCCTGTATCGGCGCACTGTGGTTGACCTATACCCATGCACAGGTGAGCACTGTAGAGTTCGGAAAGAACCGGGTGCAGTACCAGAAGTTCAACTGGAAATACTACCAGACCGACAATTTCAACACTTATTTTTCCCAGGATGGATTGGGATTGGGTAAATATGTTGCCCAGATAGCCGAAGATGAACTGCCCGGCCTCGAAGAGTTTGTAGAGTATGGCATGCAGCGCCGCACCAATATCGTAGTCTATAATAATTTTGATGAAATGTACCAGTCCAATATCGGGATGAATATTGACTGGCAAAACACCGGCGGTGTTACCAAACTGGTGAACAACAAAATGCTGGTCTATTTTGACGGCAACCATGACAACCTGCGCTTGCAGATCAGGCAGGGTATTGCCAAAGTGCTGGTGGATAATATACTTTTTGGTGATGACCTGGGTGAATTTGCAGCCAACCAGGCCCTGCTCGACCTGCCGCAATGGCTGGTGGATGGTTATATTGCTTATGCTGCTCAAAATTGGAGCCCTACACAGGATGATGATCTGCGTTCGGCATTGCTGGGTGGTAAATACACCAATTTTTACCAGTTCGCTTTCGAGAAACCACTCCTGGCGGGTCATGCTTTCTGGAAATATATTGCTGATAAATACGGCAGATCCAAAGTCACTTATTTTTTATACTTAGCCCGCATCTACCGCAATTTGAACAACGCTTCTAATAAAGTAGCCAAAAAGAAATTTAAACTTTTGTTACAGGATTTTATGCTGGAAGTGCCGCAGCAATATGTAAAAGATCTTCGCGGCCGCAAGAATGTTCCGAAAGGTCAGTTGTCCGTCAGCGAAGTGATCGGTAAAAAAGATTATATCCGTTTTAATGCCAACCCGGTTCCCCGCAGTTTCACCTATGCACTGGTGGAATTCAAACAAGGCATTTATTCTGTGGTGGTGATGGAGAATTTTGTGAACCGGAAAGTGCTGCTCAAACTCGGCGCCAGGACCCGGGAACAAGAAAAGAACCCCAATTATCCTATCCTTGCCTGGGACGGCAAGGGTACAAGACTGGCAGTTTTGTACAGCCATGAAGGCAAACTGAAATTTTTTGTTTACGATATGATCAACCGGGTAAAGATCAGTAAACAGGAATGGCCGATGTTTGACCAGGTGCAGGACATGAAATACATGCTGGATGCCAATACACTTTTGCTGAGTGCGGTGCGCAGTGGCCAGACCGATGTTTTCGTTTATAAAATAGACAACCAGTCCTACGAACAGGTAACCAATGATGTATATGATGATCTCGATCCATCGTTTGTTGCCTTTCCCAATAAAACCGGTATCATATATTCCAGCAACCGTCCTTCGGCCGAAGCAGCCAGTGGCGAAGATTCATTGCCCGGTAAACGTTTTAATATTTACCTGGTTGACAACTGGAACAAGTCGGAGTTCAAACAAATTTCAAAACTCACTGACCTGCGTTTTGGCAATGCCCGTTTCCCGTCACAATACAACACTTCTCATTTCACATTTGTGAGTGACGAGAATGGTATCAATAACCGTTATGCCGGTTTTTTCCGCACCGAAAGGGCAGGGCTTGACACCCTGGTGTTCATTGGTGATGAAGTGCTGCGTAACCCGCAGATAGAAGAAGTGGACAGCCTGTTGAAAGAATGGAATAAAACGGATATTGATTCTGTAGGTTTTGTTTCCATTACCAACGACTCAGCCTATGTGTTCCCGCTGACCAACTACCAGAGTAGTTTGCTGGAAACAAGGGTAGCCGGTGATAACCAGCAAGTAAGTGAGGTGGTAAAACTGGGCGATGTGAAACTGCTCTATCGCCTTCGGGTGGACGAAAACGTTTTGCGCCGCCGGAACGTAACAGCAAGACCAACGGATTATATGCGACAGGTGCAGGCCGAAGAAAAAAGGGCATCGGGAAGAACGGCCTTGCCACAGGATACCAAAAAGGAACCCGGCCAGCCGGTAGAAGACTTTTTTCAATCAGAATTCAAAGATGATAAAAAAGACAGTACCCGGACACAGCCTTCCGGTGGCCAGGTGGTGGAACCAACAGGACCGATCAAAGAATCGGTCATCAAGAAAGCAAAGGTTTATGAATACAGGCCACCCAAATATTTCACTGACTACGTGGTATCCGGGTTTAACAACACGGTTTTTACCATTAATAAGTTCCAGCCCTATGGCGGTGGCCGCGGCCCCATTTATCTTTCCAATGGCAATTCTTTCAACGGAATGATCCGTATGGGAACTTCAGACCTCATGGAAGATTATAAATTCAGCGGTGGCGTCAGGATTGCCAGCAACCTGAGAGATAACGATGTGCTGTTCAATTTCACCAATCAACGTAAACGGTTTGATTGGGGGGTCACTTATTTCCGCAGCACCGTGGAATATTCTGATGCCAAACAGTTTGAAACCTATTATCTCGCCAACCTGAAATACCCGCTTGACAGGGTGAGAAGCATAAGGGCCAGTGTGGGACCAAGATTCAGCCGCATTTCTTTCAAATCGCTTGGCAGACCTTCATTGCTGGAACCCGACATCAAGGCCTCATATGCACAAATGAGTTTGGAATATGTACATGACAATACGGTTACACCGGCCAGTAATATCTGGAATGGATTACGGTATAAAATATTCACCGATTTCTTTGCACAGATGAGTGATGCAAGTACGGATGTAGGACGGATGATCTTTAACGTCGGTTTTGATGCCCGTCATTACCTGCCTATTTACCGGAATGTGATATGGGCCGTAAGGGCCGGTGGTGATTTTTCCTGGGGCGAACAAAAAGTGATCTACTATCTCGGAGGCGTGGACAACTGGTTCTCTCCAAAGTTCAATGATGCCAACCTGCCAGATCCGAATGTAAATTATACGTATCAATCGCTGGCATTGAACCTTCGTGGCTTTTCACAAAATGCATCCAACGGCAATAATGCCGTAACGATCAACAGTGAGATCAGGATGCCCGTATTCACTACATTGTTCAATAAACCTATTAATAATGCTTTCCTCAGAAACTTCCAATTGGTGCAGTTTCTTGACCTTGGCGCTGCCTGGACAGGCAGCCCGCTGAAAATTCAGCGACCCAGTGTCGTTTATTATGACCAAAGCGATCCTACCAACCCGGTAACGGTACGCATCAAAGCCGGTGGCATCGGGCCGCTGGCAGGTGGCTATGGTTTCGGTGCGAGAAGCACATTGCTTGGCTATTTCCTGCGGCTGGATGCTGCCTGGGAAATGAATGGCGTTTTCAAAGGAAAACCCATGTGGTATTTTGCCATGGGATTTGATTTCTAAAAATGTTGCTTAAAAACCGAACTCCTGCCGTTAACAGGTGTTTGGTTACTACATATTGTATCAATGCTTACCGCAATTTAACGTTGAGCTTTAGCCGACCAGTTAGTAATTTTAGGGCCGATGAAGTATTCTTTGCTGCTTCGTGTGCTGCTTTGGTGCGCCGGTTGGCTGTTGACTGTGCCCGTTTCTGCCCAGCAAAAAAGAATATCCGGTATTGTCAGGGATATGCACAGCGATGAACGCATTCCCTTTGCCTCTGTGAGCTTTAAAAACGCTACCATCGGAAAGTTCACCGATTCTGCCGGCACCTTTTCTTTTATTTTACCGGCCTGGCCGTCTGACACACTGGAGATCACCTGTGTGGGTTATCAACCCTTTTCTTTTCCCATTATTTTATCAAAGGACAGCATACTGGCAGACATTAAAATGGAAAGGGGAACCTTCAATGAAGGGGTAAAAGTGAAAGTGAAAGTGAATAAAGGCTTGTTGCTTTGGCGGAGGATCGTTAAAAACAAACCATTGAATGACCGCTACCGTTTCGAAAATTTTTCTTACGAGTTATACAACAAGCTTGAGCTCGATATCAAGAACATCAACTTTGAAAAATTCGGTCGTTTCCGGCCGCTAAGACCAATCAGCGACCTGATCAACCAGAATGTTGACAGCGCCGAAGGCCTGAAATACCTCCCTGCCTATCTGACCGAGGCGCTCTCGGATTATTATTACCAAAAAAAACCAAAGAAACGCAGAGAGATCATCAAAGCGGCCAACACCAATGGTGTGAAAAACGAAAGCATGATGAAGCAGTTAGGCGGTATGGACCAGGTGGTGAATGTGTATAACAATTTTATCCCGGTGATGGATAAACAATTTGTAAGCCCCATCAGTGATAACGGCGATTTTTATTACAATTACCGGGTGGTGGATACACAGTTCATCAGCAACCGGCGATTTTATCACCTGGTGTTCACACCCAAGAGGGCCGGCACCAACACTTTTGAAGGTGACTGCTGGGTAAATGACAGCAGCTTTGCCATCATGAAAATGAACCTGCGGCTGGGCAAAGTAGCTAATGTAAATTTTATAGAGAACCTCAGTCTTATCCAGGAGTATAATCTTATTAATGACTCCACCTGGTTTTTGTCGAAAGATAAGTTTGTGATTGATCTTTCCCCTTTGGGTAAAGACAAACCCGGTTTTATCGGCCGCAAAACAACTACCTACAGGAATGTGGTGGTAAATGATCTGTCGGTGACTGCAGAACTTGATAAAAATAAAATACTGGAAGAAGTGATCACCCTGGAGGGTGCCGATGAAAAAAATAAAGCTTTCTGGAGTGAATCACGGCATGAAGAACTGACCCGTAATGAGGCCGGTATCATCAGGATGATTGATACGTTAATGAATGCCCCCGTATTCCAGCGTTTCACCAAAACCATGAATTTTATTGCGACTGGCTATCTTAACAAAGGTAATTTCCAGTTAGGGCCGTGGTTTAACTGGATCACGGCAAATGGCTGGGAAGGGTTTCGTACACGATTTGACCTGGCCAGTAATAAACGTTTTGACAAATACTGGTGGTGGCACACATACCTTGCCTATGGTTTCGGTGATAAGAAACTGAAAGGAAAAGCAGAACTGTTCTTTCTTCCCAAAAAAGATCCGCGTCTTTATTTATATGCTTCTTACACTGACGATCTTGATTTCGGGCAGAATTATTATGGTGAGGTAACGCAGGATAATGTCTTTGCCCTTGCCATACGCAAACAAAATGTGCCTATCAAATTCATGAAAGTGCAGGAAAAACGTTTTGAGTTTTTTAATGAAACAAAATCCGGTTTTTCCACCCTGTTCACAGCCACCCATAAAAATTATACTCCCCTCCGGAATTTAGTGCCGAAAGATTCTTTTATTGTCAACAACGGACGAAACCCCTTAGGCAGTTTTGAAGTATCGCTCCGGTTGCGTTTTGCGTATCTTGAAAAATTCTTAGAGAATCATTTCTTTCGCACCAGCCTCGGCAGTTCCTATCCCATTGGCGAAGTTTTTATCAGCAGAGGGTTTTCAGGGGTGTTCAAAAGCAATTACAAATTCACCAAGCTGTCCTTTAATGTGTCGGACAATATAAAAATCCCGCCGCTGGGTTCTATTTCTTTACTGGCTTATGGCGGCAAAACATTCGGCACACTCCCGTATATGCTGCTGGATGTGGCTCCGGGAAATGAATTGTATTATTACAACAAGTATGCATTCAACATGATGAACCGCTGGGAGTTTATCCATGACCGCTATGCCGGGCTGAATATTGAACACATTGTAGGAAATGGGCTGTTTCGTTTTTTTCCAAAACTGAAATTCCGGCAATTATGGACAGCAAAACTATTTTGGGGAGGATTGAGTGATGCAAACAAGGTGCTTAACTTTAAACAGGGCCATAATTTTCAGACACTGGATGGCAAAACATACCTTGAACTCGGAACAGGCATTGACAATATCCTGAAAGTGCTACGGATAGATTTTATCTGGCGGCCGCTGCCAGGCAAGATACCCGAACTAAGCAACAGAAAATTTGCAGTGTTTGGCAGTTTCAGATTGGGTTTTTAAACTATTGTTACTTCAATTCCTAACCCTTTCAGGGTTTCGAGCATGTGATCAGAAATACCTTTATCGGTTATTACCTGTTCCACATCTTCCAGTCCACATATTCTTCCAAAACCTCTTTTGCCAAACTTGGAAGAGTCGGCGAGCACAATGGTTTTTTGCGAAGCAGCAATCATTTTGCGGTTCAGTTGTGCTTCCTGGATATGTGTAGTGGTCAATCCAAAATCAGGGTCAATACCATCTACTCCTAAAAACAATTTGCTGCAGGAAAAATCGTCCAGCACTTTCTCGGCATACATACCAGTGGCGGAAGAAGAGCTTTTACGCAACACCCCGCCTAACACCAATACTTCAATCTCCGTGTAATGGTTTAACTCCATCGCTACGTTCAATGCAGCCGTGATCACAGTGAGTGTTCCCTGTGGTTTAATATTTCTTGCCAGTGAAAGAACCGTGGTGCCCGATGCAATGATGATACAATCATTCGGTTCCACCAGCTTTGCTGCTGCAGCGCCAATATCCATTTTTTCTTCTGCCCTGATCTTTTCTTTCTCATTCACGGGTCTGTCCACTGTATAGGGATTGCTTGAAGTGCCACCGCCATGGGTGCGGTACAAAAGATGCTTATCTTCTAATTGTTTCAGGTCTTTCCGGATGGTGACCGAAGAAACATTCAGATCCCGGCACAGATCCAGCACATTTACTTTTCCCTCTTTTTTCAATTTAGATAGAATGAATTGGTGCCTTTCAGCTAAAGTGCTCATACCGGTGATATTTCTGTTTAGTCTGTTCAATTTATACAGATACTATTGAATTTCAAAAGATAAAATGCCAATTACCCTGTTTTTCCGGCAAGAAATGAATCGAAATAGATTGGTTGCAAAATTGTTCATAGATATTTCATTTGGCACAAATAAATATTTCTCCTACTTTCATTTTATTGTTTTTGTATTTCGATTCAAAATAAATCGAAATATTCTGAAATACCAAACAACTGATGGAGGCTACTGACAGAACATATTTTCCTGATAGAAATGTATACCTCGCAAAACTGGGTACTCCCGGAAAAGAATGGGATATACTGGTGATTGGGGGTGGCGCAACCGGGCTGGGAATTGCCCTTGATGCCGTTGCCCGTGGTTATAGTTGCCTTTTAGTAGAACAGGCCGATTTTGCCAAAGGCACCTCCAGCCGCAGTACCAAACTAGTGCATGGTGGCGTTCGCTACCTGGCACAAGGCGATGTTCGTTTAGTGCGGGAAGCCAGCATTGAAAGAGGCTTGTTACACCGTAATGCTCCCCACCTGGTAAAAGATCAAACCTTTATTGTTCCTGTTTATAGTTTATGGGACCGGTTGAAATACACAATCGGTTTAAAATTATATGACCGTATTGCGGGTAAACTTCGCTTAGGTCCTTCCGTTTTCATTTCACGAAAAGAAGCCATCAAAAAACTACCGGCTCTGCAAACAAAAGGGTTAAAAGGTGGTGTGCTTTATCACGACGGACAGTTTGACGATTCACGACTGGCTATTAACCTTGTTCAAACGATATGGGAAAATGGAGGGGATGCTGTTAATTATGTAAAAGTGGTGGGTTTGCTGAAATCAGGTGACGGAAAAATAAACGGGGCCACCTGTATAGATACAGAAACGAACCGGTCTTTTACATTTGCTGCCAAATCGGTGGTGAATGCCACGGGTGTCTTTGTAGATGATATCCTCCAGATGGATAAACCCGGCAGTGAAAAAACAATTTGTGTAAGCCAGGGTGTTCATATTGTTCTTGACAAAAGCTTTTACCCCTCTTCCGATGCTTTAATGATCCCTGAAACAAGCGATGGTCGTGTGTTATTTGCCGTACCCTGGCATGATAAAGTGGTAGTAGGTACTACCGACACCCCTGTGGAAGAAGCTTCGCTTGAACCCAAAGCCCTTGAAAAAGAAATAGATTTTATTCTTGACACAGCAGGAAGTTACTTAAACAATAAACCGAAACGAAGTGATGTGTTGAGCGTATTTGCTGGTTTGCGTCCTCTAGCAGCTCCCAAAAAAGGAGAACAAAAAACCAAAGAGATCTCCCGCAGTCATAAGATCATTGTATCCGGATCAAAACTTTTCACCATTCTGGGTGGCAAATGGACCACGTTTCGCAAAATGGGTGAAGACATGGTCAACCGGATTGAAAAAGAAATGCACTGGCCGCATAAAAAACCAGGTTCGGCTTCAGTGCAAGTGCACGGCTACTCCACCATTGGAAGCTGGGACGACCCTTTCTATTTCTATGGCAGTGATGCTGCCTTATTGCGGAAGCAAATCAACGGAACAGCCGATCAGTGGCTTAGTGAAGAATTGAGAATACATGAACAACAGGTGATCTGGGCAGTGAAAAATGAAATGGCGAGGACAGTGGAAGATGTTTTGGCCAGGAGAACAAGGGCTTTATTGCTGAATGCCAAAGAAAGCCGTCGCATAGCGCCGCAGGTAGCTTCCATCATGGCTGCTGTGCTGGGCAAAGATGAACAATGGCAAAAGCAACAAGTAAAAGAATTTAATCAATTGTCCGAGCAATATATCCTGAATTAAAACAACGGTCACATGATGAAAAGATGCTATAGCTGAAAATTAATGATACCGTAACAACAACCAACGATCGCTTATATGAAAAGTTTATTCTTTTGCCGCACGGAAAAAAGAAAACAGGTTGCCCTGCTGCATCACCTGCTCCTTATCCTTCATCTTTTTTCCCACAGGTTGCCGGCCCTAACTATTTATCAACAATTCAAATTCAATAATCAATCGCTTATGAGATCGCTAACTATTGCCACTAGAATGATGGCAGGAGCAACAAGGCTTGCCTGCTGTTGTTTGCTGCTGATGACAACATTGTTTGTCAGCGCCCAGCAGAAAACGATCACCGGCACCATTAAAAATGCCGAAGATGACACTCCGCTTGTAAACGCTACGGTATTGGTGAAAGGAACCGCCATTGGCACTTCTACCAATGAAAAAGGTGTTTATACAATCAGAGCCGCAGCGAACCAGGTTTTATTAGTATCAGCTGTTGGCTTTGCTGCCAAAGAAGAGAGAGTGGGAAACCGGGATGTGATCAATTTCACTTTGAGTAATTCATCCACAGAATTGACAGGAGTTGTTGTAACAGCGCTTGGCATTAAAAGGGAAGAAAAAGCATTAGGCTATGCGACCACTACGGTAAAAGGAGAGCAACTGACCAGTGCTTTATCCGGCAACTGGACAGATGCATTATCCGGCAAAGTGGCAGGTTTAAATCTTGTTCGCTCCAATGGCGGACCTACGGGATCCAACAAAATCATTCTCCGTGGCGAAAACAACCTGACAGGAGATAATGAAGCATTGATTGTGGTAGATGGCGTTATCATCAACCAGGGAAGTGGTCGTCGCAGCAGTATTGCAGGCGAAGCCGCCTATGGAACAGGCAGTGATAACATGCCTGCTGATTACGGAAGCAGTCTCAACGATATTAACCCGGAGGACATTGAAACAGTTACTGTGCTGAAAGGACCAGGTGCTGCAGCGCTTTATGGTGAAAGGGCTGCCAACGGCGCTATTGTCATCACAACGAAATCAGGCGGCAATAAACGTAAAGGAATTGGCATCACTTTTAATTCGAATGTCTCCATAGAACAGCCCAACCGCTGGCCGGATATGCAGTTTGAATACGGACAAGGATTAGACGGCGCACCTTACTATTCATTTGGCGCATCACCCGATGGTGCCAGCACCAGCGCTACCAGTTCTGCCTATGGACCAAGATTCAATGGACAGATGTTTTACCAGTTTGATCCGGTAACACAGGCAAGAGGTACAGAAAGAACACCCTGGGTGCCATATCCTAATAAAATAAGAGAGTATTTCAACACCGGTCACACCGTTACCAACAGCATCAGTGTCAGTGGCGGAACAGAAAATACATCAGCCCGTTTTTCACTCACCAATGTTTCAAACAAATGGATCATACCCAACACCGGCTACAAACGCAATACAATAGCTCTGTCTGTAAATTCAAAAGTCAACGACAAACTTCAGATAGCCGCCAAAGTGAATTACACCAATAAATGGAGTGATAACCTGCCCGGAAATGGTTATGGCAACCAGTCTATCATGTACTGGTTTATTTTCTGGCAGCCCAATGCAGACCTCGATTGGTTAAAAAATTATTGGGTGAACGGGCAGGAAGGAAGAAGAATTCTTTATCCCTACAGCACTTTTCCTGAAAATCCCTATGCCGTGGCACATGAATTCATCAATCGTTCCAACAGGCATGGTGTAACAGGAAGCCTGCAGGCCACCTACAATTTTACCAAAGATCTCAGCCTGATGCTGAGAACTTCTATGGACATGAGTTATGAAGAAAGAGCACAGGAACGGCCTTATGATGCCGGTACAAGATTTCAAAAAGGAAGTTTCCGCACACAAAACATCTTCTCCATGGAAGCCAGCAGTGATTTCCTGCTGAAGTATGCCAAGAAGGTGAACAGTGATTTTGATTTTTCCATAACTGCCGGTGGAAGTATGCTCCGAAATAAATATAACAGGGATGAAGTGAGGGCCGACTCATTGACTTACCCGGGGGTTTATTCTATGTCAAACAGCGCCGGGCCATTGGTTACGCTGCCCTGGAGTAGCAAATATGCTATCAACAGTTTCTATGGCATCATCACCGCAGCCTATAAAAACTTCCTGTTCTTTGATGCCACAGGCAGGCAGGACTGGAACAGTGTGCTGGCAACACCCCGCAGAACTGAAAACGCCGGTTTCTTTTATCCTTCCGCCAATATCAGTTTTATAGCTTCCGAAGTGATGAAACTGCCCGCTGCTGTTGATTTTGCAAAATTCAGGTTCTCTGTTTCCGGTGTTGGCGGCGGCGGAACGATTCCTTATCGGACAGCATTCGCCTATTCTCCCGCCGGTAGTCTCTTTGATGGTGGTTTGCAAAACCCGGCCACATTGGCCAATCCTGACCTGAAACCCCTGCGTACCATCACCTATGAAGCAGGAACAGAGTTCAGAATGCTCAAAAATCGTTTAGGTGCAGATATCGCTGTTTATGTAGGCAATACCAAAAATCAAATCTTAGAAAGAGTGATTGATCGTTCTTCGGGTTATACAAGAGCCATCATCAATGCTGGCCGTGTCAATAACAAAGGAGTGGAAGTGGCGATCAACGGAACACCTGTTTCAGCAAAAAGTGGTTTCAAATGGAAGAGCAGCATAGTATTTTCTTCCAACCGTAACCAGATTGCTGAATTAGCCGACAGTTCTGTTGTATTGCGCAACGGACCAGTTGGCGGCGGACAGATCGTAGCTAAAGTGGGAGGCGGCATGGGTGATCTCTATGGCCGTGGCTATGTACGTGCCCCGGACGGACAAGTGGTGTATGATGCCACTACCGGTTTTGCCCAAATATCCCAGGATGTTGTTTATCTCGGTAACACATTGCCCAAAGGAAGACTGGGTTTAATAAATGAGTTCTCATTCAAAGGTTTTACGCTGAATTTGCAGTTTGACGGGCAATGGGGCGCCGTAGGTCATTCACTGACACACTATAAAATGGCTGAGCAGGGCAAACTCACCAAAACATTACCCGGCCGTTACAATGGCATCATCGGCAACGGTGTGGTGTTTGATGCCGCCAGCAATAAGTATATACCCAACACAACCATTGCCACAGATATTGATGAATATTATCGTTCACACTGGGGCATTGATAATGCAGAAGGAAGCACCTTCAGAACTGATTTTATCAAATTCAGGGAAGCAAGACTTGATTACTCCTTTAACGCAAGACTGATAAAAAAACTGGGATTACAGCGCCTGACATTTGGTGTATATGGCCGCAACCTTTTTATCTGGTCTAACTGGCCGGCATTTGACCCTGAGTTTGGAACCCTGGCAGGAACTGATATAGTAAACGGGTTTGAGATAGGGCAATTTCCTTCCACCCGGACCATGGGCTTTAACCTGATTGTAGGACTTTAAACTTTTGAAACAATGAAAACAATGTTATATAAATTTTCCTTTGTGCTGGGTTTATTCAGCCTGCTGCTGACCTCCTGCACCAAAGATTTTGAAGAGATCAATACCGATCCCAACACCACACCCAATGCCCTGCCGCAACAGTTGCTGGCACCTGCACTGGTGAGTACATTATCGTATAATATGATCCGAAACCGCAACTTCAACAATGAACTGATGCAGGTAACAGTTGACCTGGGCGATGGTGAAGGAAAAGTATTTCGTTATGACTATCGTGCCAATTGGGCCGATTATTTGTACAATGGTCTCTATTCTGAGCTAAGCAATTTTAAAGACATCTACAAAATTGCCAGCGAACCGATAACTTTTAATAAATCCTATATGGGCATTTCGCTGATCTGCCAGTCATGGATCTATTCGATCTTAACGGATACTTATGGTGATATTCCTTACTTTCAGTCAAACCTGGCAAGAGATAGTGGCATTTATGAGCCCCGTTTTGATAAACAGAGAGATATTTATCTTGACATTTTCAAAAAACTGGATTCGGCCAATGTATTGTTAAGCGCCACCGGCACAGGTACCGGAATTGTTGCTTCTTCTGACCCGGTTTTCAAAGGCAATCTCTTACGCTGGCGCAAATTTGGGAATTCACTATATCTCCGGTTATTGCTGCGCATTTCTGGTAAAGCCGAAGCAACCGCTGCATGTGCTGCCAAAATCAAAGACATTGTGGAAGACAATGCAGCCAACTATCCCATCATTGCCAATAATGATGAATCTGCAATACTAAGATGGACCGGAGTAGCCCCTTATATTTCACCCTATGTGAATGGTGTGAGAGAGCAGGATTTCCGCGGGCCGGGCATTGCCAGTTTCTTTATTGACAACCTGGTGATCTGGAATGATCCCCGCATTGATATCAGTTTGGGCACCAATGGCATCAACCGCTGGGCTATTGCTCCCTACCAGGGAGCGTTTGCCGGTGTGCCGAGCGGCTATTCACCCGGGGCTGATCCTATTAGAAAATCTTATTTCTATTCCATCACTTCTTCTTCCAGCCTGCAGTCAGAATCACTTGCAGGTATGATGATGAATTATGCAGAAGTAAAATTCATTTTGGCCGAAGCGGCCTTAAGGGGATGGATCAGCAGTTTACCGGAAACACATTATAATGATGGTGTATTGAACAGTATCACACTCTGGTTACCCAATTGGTCAGTTCCGATTGCCAGCTATATGGCTGCGGCCGATATTCAATGGGACAATGCCGGCAGTTTTGAAGACAAGATGGAGCAAATTCATTTGCAGAAATATTATGCACTGTTCCTCGCCGATCACCAGCAATGGTTTGAATACCGCCGCACGGGGCATCCCATATTACCCACAGGACCCGGCTTACGCAACAATGGTGTGATGCCGGCACGGATGACCTATCCTGTATATGTGCAATCCACTAATCCTACCAACTACCAGGCCGCTGTGGCAGAACAGGGCCCAGATGTAATCTCCACCCAGGTGTGGTGGCAAAAACCTTAATGAAAAAAGTTTTAACCACCCATTTAAAAACACAGCAATGAAAAAAATAAGCATATACGTTTTTCTCGCCACTGCACTGATCAGTTTGCTGGGCTGCAAAAAAGATAATTATCCCGGCGGTGTGGTGAGTCCTTACATTTCCATTTTTGATGTAAGAGATGTATACAAAGACACCGATGTGACGCTCAACAAAGAAAATTTATTTGGTTCAGAACAAATCACCGGTATCGTCACCTCCGATCATTCAGGAGGCAACCTGCCCGCAGGTTTACTGACAATCCAGGACAGGCGGCGACTTTCGCAAACAAGAGGCATAGCCATTGCACTGGGCGCCGATGCTGCCAGCTATGTTCCCGGTGATTCGTTGATCATCAATGTAGCGGGGGCTGTTTTGAAAAAAGAAAATGGAATATTACAGATCACCGGTGTTGAGAACAGCAAGATCACCAAAGTTTCTTCCGGCAATCCAGTCACACCGCTGGTTGTAAAAGCCAATGCCGTTATCGACAACCCCGGTGCATTTGAAAGTACATTGATCACAATCACAAGAGTGGGTTTTGATGCATCTTATCCTCCCGGCACCACCTATGCAGGCGATAAAACCATTAATGATGGCTTTGGCAATATGACTTTACACACCGAAGCAAATGCTTCATGGGCAAACAATGTAATTCCGTTTCTGTCGAATTTCACCGGTATTGTATTCAGCAGTGAAAACAACCCGCCGCAATTGTGGCCCCGGACTACAGCAGATATTACTATCCTTGCGGCTACCGCACCCAAAATTGCTCCTATTGTCATCACCGGCTATCTGATAGATCCCCCCGGCACAGATGCCAATTATGAATACATTCAACTCATGGCAACCAAAGACATAGACTTTGCTACAAATAATTTTTCCTTAGTTACAACGAATAATGCCGGCGCATCCACCCCTGTAGGTTTTCCTGCGAGCGGTTGGGCTACCGGCGATCTCAGAACATATAAAATCAATATAACCACGGGATCGGTGACTAGGGGTCAATATTTTTATGTTGGCGCCAATAAAAATATCTGGGGTGCCGGCTCAACCAATATCAGTTCATCTTTCTGGATCAGTAAAATGTATTCTAGTCAGCCAGGTGATGGCTTTGGCACAGCAACAGCCAATCTTCTTGCCAATAGTGGTAATGCCGCCGGCATATCAGTATTTGATCTCACTAACGTTACCAACGACACTATCCCGGTAGATGTAATTTTCTTTGGCGGTGGCGGGAATCTTTACACAGCCGGCCCGCCGGAAAGAGGTTACAAAATTTGTAACACTGATTACTATGACATCACTAATCCGTCAACCCTTCAAATACAACCCTATTTTAACCAGGGCTCTAACACAGGCAAGCTGGCTTTTCCTGCTGCCACGCAATTTACCCGGCTCGGCGGCACTTATAATACTACTACCGGAAGATGGACAACTGCCCGAACCCTAACTGGCGTAGCTTTAACAGCAACTTCTACCGTTGCACAAATTGAAGGCGCCACCACACTTGAACAATAACAATATGCAAAGAAGAAAATTCATTCAATATACAGCATGGCTTACCGGTGGCATTATGATCGCCGGTTCCTTGCCGGCTGCCGCAGGAACAGGCAAAGGAAAAAAGATTAGAGGAAAAGTGACGGCAAAAGGTATTGGCATCGGCGGTGTTGTTATCAGTGATGGTTATACAGTTGTAGCAACAGACGAGAAGGGTAAATATGAGTTTGAACCGCACCGCGATGCCGTTACGGTTTTTATCTCCACTCCTTCAGGTTACGAGTTTATCCAGCAAAAAGGAGTCGCCCGTCATTATCGCCTGCTGAAAGATATAAACCCGAAGAAAGCTGTAAACTTTGAGCTGACAGCGCTAACAAAAGATGATAACGAACACAGTTTTGTTATCTGGGCCGATCCGCAAGTGAAGAATGCGAAAGATGTTGAAAAAATGATGAAGGAATCCGTACCCGATGTGCAAAAGTGGGTAAAAGCTGCAGGCGCCGGGGCTTTATTGCATGGCATCACTGTCGGCGATATTGTCTGGGATGAACTGCAGCTCTTTGCCGACTATGACAAAGCCGTAGAGCAAATGGGCATTCCGTTCTTCCAATGCCTCGGTAATCATGATATGGATTACAATAAAGGCGGTGATGAACGTTCGGATGATACCTTCCAGCAAACCTATGGCCCAACCTATTATTCATTCAACCGTGGCCAGGTGCATTATGTGGTAATGGATGATGTCCGATATCTCGGAAAAGAAAGAGAATATGATGGTCATATTTCACAGGAACAACTGAACTGGCTGAAAAAAGATCTCTCTTTCGTCAGCAAAGACAAACTGCTGGTGCTCTGTGTGCATATCCCGGTTCACAATGGCATCAAAAACAACAAAGACCTGTATGCCGTGCTGGAAGACCGTAAGGTGCATATCATGTCAGGTCATACGCATTATCACCGCAATGTGATCAATGGAAATATATTTGAACATAACCACGGCACGGTTTGCGGCGCCTGGTGGACAGGTGCTATCTGCGGTGACGGAACACCCTGCGGCTACGGCGTGTACAATGTGAAAGGAAATGAATTGAGCTGGCATTACCAGTCAACCGGTGAAGACCCCCGGTACCAGATGAAACTGTTCCCGAAAGAAGTGGTGAATGATCAAAGGGAAGTGCTGGTAAATATCTGGAATCATGATCCCGCCTGGAAAACAGAATACATAGTGGATGGAATGAGTAAAGGTTCGCTGGAACAGTTTGAAGGTTTTGACCCGATGGCCTATGAAACATTATTAGGGCCAGATAAACCCAAACAAAGAGGTTTTGCCGAACCCCGGAAAACAGAACATCTTTTCAAAGCCATTATACCTTCGTCTGCAAAAGAAATAAAAGTGCTGGCCACTGATCGCTTTGGAAAAATATTCAGTTCAACACTTAAGCTATCATGAAGAAAAAGTTTTTGGTCGTTTCCTGTTTGCTTGTTTCAGTAACATTGCCTGCACAATCGGAAAAGTGGGACAGCACTTACCGGCCGGCCAACTATGCCCGGCAGGTAGATAATTTCCGCAGTTACCCGAATGCACCGACCGATATCATAATGCTTGGCAATAGCATCACCGATTATGCCCACTGGAATGAACTGCTGGAGATAAATGAAGTCAAAAACCGCGGTATTTCCGGTGATATCAGTTTTGGCGTGCTGGAAAGATTAAAAGAAGTGACGGAAGGCAAACCGGCCAAAGTGTTTATTCTTATCGGCATCAATGATATTGCCCGGAATATTCCCGACAGTGTAATACTGGATAATTACAGAAGAATCATTCGTCGTATTAAAAAAGAATCACCCGGGACAAAGATCTATTTCAACACCCTGCTGCCGGTAAATAATACCTTCACCGCAAGAAATCATTTTAATAAGGATGAGCATATTCTTTTCGTCAATGAAGAACTCAAAAAGATGGAAAGGTCTGAAAATATCACCGTGATTGATATTCATTCCCAGTTTCTTGATGCAGACAATCGTTTAGACAGGCAATACACCTATGATGGCCTTCACCTGAATGCTGCAGGTTACCAGCGCTGGGCAACAATTCTTAAAGTTTATATCACAGAACAATGAACAGAAAATTAGTACCCGTAATTGCGATAATGACATGGGTAGCAGCATGCAAATCACCACAGGTGAGCCAGCATGCTGACACAAAAAAAGGATTGGTGCTGCCTGCTTTCAATAAAGAAGGCCACCGGGGTATCCGTGGCCTCATGCCGGAAAATACCATTCCGTCAATGTATACGGCAATTGACTATGAAGTCAACACCGTAGAAGTGGACATTGTGCTGTCAAAAGATAAACAGGTGGTTGTTTCGCATGATATTTATTTTCATCCCGACTTCAGTCTCACTCCAGAAGGAAAGGAAATGACAAAGAGTGATGCGGAGAGCCGTTTGCTGTACAACATGAATTATGACAGCATCCGCAAATATGATGTGGGCATGAAACCGCATCCCGGTTTTCCACAGCAACAAAAAATCCGGGCTTATAAACCCTTGCTGGCCGAACTGATTGACTCCACTGACGTCTATGCAAAAAAGAAAGGAAAAAATGTGATCTATAATATAGAATTGAAAGCGAATGCCAACTGGGAACCTGCCAAACAACCCGCGGTGGAAGAACTGGTGGACCGGACCATGCTCATCGTCAAAGAAAAAAATTTAGAATCCCGCTGCTACCTGCAGTCGTTTGACTTCAGGGCCATGCAGCTTATTCATAAAAAATACCCACACATGACCACGGCCATCCTGATCGGCGGCGGGGAAAAAAGAACCCTGGATCAGCAAATAGCCGACCTCGGTTATATTCCGGAAATGTATAGTCCCAGTTATACCCTGGTGACAAAAGAACTGGTGGATGCCTGTCATGCAAAAGGAATGAAGATCATTCCGTGGACGGTGAATACATTAGAAGAAATGAAAAAACTGAAAGCACTGGGAGTGGATGGTATTATTACGGATTATGCCAATTATTTTTCACAGTTATGAGTAATAGTTGGAAAGACGGAAAGTCCGTAAGTCAGAAAGATGATGAACTAAAGACAACAAATCTTCCTGTCTTCCTGACTTTCGGACTTATCTGTTATATTTATTTTTAAACTGCATAAACGATCGCTATGGCCGGTTACATTTTATCCCTCGACCAGGGAACAACGAGTTCAAGAGCAATCATTTTTGACAAGAAAGGGAGTATTGTTGCTACGGCACAAAAAGAATTCACACAGATCTTCCCAAAACCCGGTTGGGTGGAGCATGATGCCAACGAGATCTGGAGCACCCAATTGGGTGTGGCAACCGAAGCCGTGTTAAAAGCAGGGCTAACCATCCATGATATTGCTGCTATCGGCATCACCAATCAACGGGAAACGACGGTTGTGTGGGACAGGGACACTTCCCTTCCTATTTGCAATGCCATCGTGTGGCAGGACAGGAGAACTGCTGAGTATTGTGATAAATTAAAGAAAGAAGGTTGGGCAGAAAAGATACAGGCCAAAACGGGACTGGTGACAGATGCTTATTTCTCCGGCACCAAAGTGAAATGGATACTCGACAATGTGGAAGGTGCAAGAGACAAAGCCCAGCGGGGAGAATTGTGTTTTGGTACCGTAGACAGCTGGTTGCTCTGGAAACTCACCAATGGAAAAGTGCATGCCACCGATGTTTCCAATGCTTCAAGAACATTGCTGTATAATATTCATGAACTGCAATGGGATGAAGAGCTGTTATCCTTGTTTGGCATTCCTGAGAATATGCTCCCCGAAGTAAGATCAAGCAGTGAAGTGTATGGACACACTCAAACCATTTTATCGGCTAAAGAAGTTCCGGTCAGCGGCATTGCCGGTGATCAGCAGTCGGCATTGTTTGGACAAATGTGTACACAACCCGGCATGGTAAAGAACACGTACGGTACCGGCTGCTTCATGCTGATGAACACCGGAACAAAACCGGTAGCTTCAAAAAATAATTTACTCACCACTATAGCCTGGAAAGTGAATGGCGAAGTGCAGTATGCTCTCGAAGGAAGTGTGTTCATCGGCGGCGCTGTGGTGCAATGGCTGCGGGATGGTTTAAAGATCATCCAGAAATCAGGAGATGTGGAAGCATTGGCTTCAAAAGTGGAAGACAATGGCGGTGTTTATCTCGTTCCTGCTTTCACAGGTCTCGGCGCTCCGTACTGGAATCAACATGCAAGAGGAACGATCGTAGGTATCACAAGAGGAAGCAGTGATGCACATATTGCCCGGGCAGCCGTAGAAAGTATCGCTTTTCAATCCATGGACCTGATGCAGGCCATGCAGGCCGATGCGGGTTTACCCATCCAAGAAGTGAGAGTGGATGGTGGGGCCACAGTAAACAACCAACTGATGCAGTTCCAGGCGGATATTATCAATGCCAGTGTGGTGCGGCCACAGGTGACAGAAACGACTGCACTCGGCGCTGCTTATCTTGCAGGATTGGCAGTAGGATTCTGGAAAAATATTGATGAATTGCAGCAATACTGGCAGAAGGATAAGGTCTTCTCCCCTGCTATGAGCGATGATAAAAGAAATGAATTGCAGAAGAACTGGAAGAAAGCCGTGAAAGCGGCGCAGGCATGGGCGGAATGAGGTTCAAAAGATTTCAGACGTTTAAGAAGTTTAAAAGGTTATTATTGATCGCAAGGCCCCAAACCATGAAACCATTGGAACCTTTGGAACCTCTTGAACATATTGAACTCTTTAAACCAATAAACCATCAACTACAAACTATAAACTAACAATTATGTCTCCATTTATCGGTGAATTTATAGGCACAGCACTGCTCATCATCATGGGTGCAGGTGTGGTAGCCAATGTTGTACTCAATAAATCTAAAGGAAACGGCAGTGGCTGGATCGTCATCACTTTTGGCTGGGCGATAGCTGTTTTTGTGGGTGTGTATGCTTCAACCAGCCTTGGCGGAAGCGGTCATCTGAATCCTGCTGTAACGATTGCCCTGGCAATATTTGGCGATTTTGACACGGCCCTGCTTGGCATCTATCTCGCTGCACAATTTTCCGGCGCCTTCAGCGGGGCTGTTGTGGCATGGCTGGCTTATAAGCAACATTTTGATGAAACAGCGGACAAGGATTTAAAACTGGCTGTGTTCTGTACAGCACCTGCCATCCGTAACCCTGTTCATAATTTACTTACAGAGATCATCGGCACATTTGTACTGCTGTTTGGCGCATTGCTTGCCTCCAAACCGGCTACTACTCTTGGCGCACTGGATGCATTACCAGTCGGGTTGTTGGTATTAGGCATCGGTTTGTCATTAGGTGGACCTACAGGCTATGCTATCAACCCTGCCAGGGACCTCGGACCCCGCATTGCCCATTTTATTTTACCCATTTCGGGCAAAAGAGACAGCGACTGGAATTATAGCTGGATACCTGTGGTGGGTCCGATCATCGGAGCGTTGATTGCGGCATTTGTGTTTAAGGCGATTTCTGTACCTTGAAAGTCATTAATTGGGTTACATGATCGAACGCAGGACAAAACAAGGAATCATCTTTTTTTTTCTCCTTGCTTTCATATTTATTACATCATGTATCAATAATAATAGGAAAAAACCAAAATCTGTTTCAATCAACAAAACCGGAGAGCTTCATTTCCGCCGTTCTTATGCCAGTATTCAGTTCGACTCCACTACAAATATTGACAGTATTGAGAAAAGCAACCCCAGTTTGGGAAATACTTCAGATTCACTTCTCGTAATGAAACTTTCGGCACTTGGATTACTAGATAGTAATCTTGGATTGATCAGATCCCGTTTTGCAAAAAATGTTCCCAAACATTTTGAATTGGTAGTTGCCGACAAAAAGATCATTCTCGAAATAAAAAGACCTTTAGGCAGTAATGAGTATGGCTATTATGACCTTATTGCAACTAGTATATATGGCAGGGATTCGATCCGTCTTGATGGCGATTATGAACCTTTAGGCTCTGATATAACTTACTTGTTGATAGATGTATTTCCTGGAGGGTTTAAGGAGATTGTGATTTTGAATGAGTACTATATAATGAACGGCGATAATTCCCATGTTTATATTTATGAGCTAAAAAACATTGAGTAATGAAAAAAAAGTTTGTTTTATATTTATTCATCAGCTTATCCCTCTCTGCTATGTCACAAACTCCTGAAGCCAAACTCAAAGAACTCAACATAGAGCTGCCAACTATCGGTAAACCGGTAGCCAATTTTGTGCATGTGGTAAGGACAGGTAATTTGTTGTTCCTTGCCGGCAAAGGCCCTTCTAAACCCAATGGCAGTTATATCACCGGCAAAGTTGGTGCAGACCTTAGTATTGAACAAGGACAAGCAGCTTCGAGATTAACAGCGATACAACAGCTAGCTGTTTTAAAAATGGAATTGGGTGATCTCAGCAAAGTGAAACGCATTGTAAAAGTACTGGGCATGGTGAACTGCAACAGCGATTTTAAAGATCATCCCAAAGTGATCAATGGATTTTCCGACCTGATGGTGGAAGTGTTTGGTGAAAAAGGAAAACATGCCCGGTCTGCTGTGGGCATGGGATCTCTGCCCAATAATATGGCGGTGGAGGTTGAGATGATTGTGGAGGTGGAGTAACAAAATGAACTTTTAATTACAAGCCTGCAGGATTACCTGGCAGGCTTTTTTTATTTGTTTCTCTGTAATGACCAGCGGAGGAGATATCCTTAAACAATTTCCTGCAAACAAAAACCAGTCGGTCAGCACACCGGCTTCAATACATTTATCAATCACCTGTTTGTTCATTTCAAATGAATCAAACTCCACCGCCATCCATAAGCCAAAAGAACGAACATTTTTTATGGACGGATGAATCAACAATGATCTGCATAATTCCTCTTTTTGTTTTACCTGTTCTATCCAACCCTCTTCCAGTAAGGCCTTCATTGCTGCAATGCCCGCAGCACAACAAACCGGATGGCCGCCAAACGTGGTGATATGTCCCAGCACCGGGTTTTCAGTAAAAGCATCCATCAATTTTTTATCAGCGATAAAGGCGCCGAGGGGCATGCCGCCGCCCAATGCTTTTCCCAATAACAACACATCAGGCACGATAGCAAAATGTTCAAAGCCCCAGAGTTTGCCGGTTCTGCCAAAGCCTGCCTGTATCTCATCCAGTATCAGTAAAGCACCTGTTTCCGTGCATTTATTCCGCAACGCCAGCATCCATTCAGCAGAAGGGACAATGATACCAGCCTCCGCCTGTACGGTTTCAGCGATCACACAGGCGGTTTGTTCTGTTATCTCCTCCAGCGATTCAAATGAATTGTATGCCAGGTGCAGCACATCCGGCAGCAGCGGACGAAAAGCATTGCGCCAATATTCATCACCGATAATACTCAATGCTCCTTGTGTGGAGCCATGATAGGAATTGTTGAAAGCCGCCACTTGTGTTCTTCCCGTCACCCGTTTGGCCAGTTTCATCGCCCCTTCCACTGCTTCTGCGCCGGAATTAGTGAAATAAACAGTATTGAGTGAAGCCGGTAAATGATCCGTAAGCAGTTTGGCATATTGCACCTGTGGTGTTTCAACCAATTCCCCATACACCATGATGTGCAGGTAAGCATCCAGTTGTTGGTGTATCGCCCCGATTACTTTGGGATGACAATGTCCCACATTGGCCACACTGATGCCGCCGATCAGATCAATATATTCCTTGCCGGATGCATCAAAAAGGTTACAGCCTTCTGCCTTCACGATCTCTAATGCCAGAGGTGATAGTGAAGTCTGTGCCACATGTTTCAAAAAAAGTTCCCGCTGGGTCAACTCGTTTTATTTCACGCAAAGGACGCAAAGTAGGCGCAAAGGCGCAAAGATTTCCTCAAATTTGCAACAGCACTATACACTGCAAACCATAAAAAATAAATTCCTCATGCCAGTTATCCTACCAGTAGAAGATAAATCTCCCCAATTCGGCAATAACTGCTTCATTGCTCCCAATGCCACAATCGTTGGCGATGTGATCGCCGGTGATGATTGCAGTTTCTGGTTCAACACCGTGGTGAGAGGTGATGTGAACTCTATAAGAATGGGCAACAAAGTGAATGTGCAGGACGGCGCCTGCATTCATTGCACTTTTCAGCAATATGGCACCACGATCGGCAATAATGTTTCGATTGGTCACAATGCCATTGTGCATGGCTGCACCGTGCATGATAATGTGCTGATCGGGATGGGCGCCATTGTGATGGACAATGCCGTGGTACACAGCAATACCATCATTGCCGCCGGGGCTGTCGTATTAGAAAATACGATATGTGAACCGGGAAGCATCTATGCCGGGGTGCCCGCCAAAAAAGTAAAAGACATTTCGCAGGAAATGATCAGCGGGGAAATTCACCGCATCGCCAATAATTATGTGCGGTATGCGGACTGGTTCAGGGACAAGGATCAGTGAGGCACAGCGGCTTATCTATTACCAATCTGTAAATATTCCAAGCTCGTAGGTTTACTATAGTATGAGCAATTTATTCTTTCTAATTTCGTTAAGAAACCAAGTATTTCAACATGAAAAACCTTAGATTTTTTGCGATTGCGGTTAGCCTGGTGATGTTGTTGTCATCCTGCAGTGTCTGGAATAAAATGTTCGGACCAAAGTATGGATGCCCGACAAATGGCAAGAATGTAGGAGCAGAAAAACTGGCCAATGGCGACCCGGATGCAGAGAAAGCAGCGAGAAAAGCAAAAAAATTCAAAAGTTAGTGTTGCCCGTGCAACAAAACTACCCGGTCATCTGTCTTTATTGAAAACATAAAACCTTTCAAACTATGAGCCTGACCCTACGAACCAACCTGGGTTGCACAGAAGCAGTCATCGCTGATGACGGCGGATTAAAATGTTTTTACCAGGTAGCCGACATCCTCAGCGAGGATCTCAAGGTTAAATTCAGCAACAAAGAAGACGACTTTGACACCATTGACTGGGAATTCCGGTTCAAGGGTCATAACCTTACCCTTCATTATAATATTTACAACGGTATTTCCATTTTCCCTACCAAGACCCGTGATGCCCTGAACAAAGACAACAAAGCTGTGGTGGAACTGGCGGGTGTACTGGAAGGAAAACTGTTCAATATTGAAAGAAGAAATATCGCCTGATCTTCTGCAAAACCTCAGTACTTTTTTTCTTCAATGGAATCAAGTATGTTGACATAGCTCACATACCTGTTCTCTGCAATTTCACCATTGATCACCGCTTCTTTCACCGCACAGCCCGGTTCATTGATGTGCATACAGTTGTTGAACTGGCAATTATTCAGCCTCTCCCTCATTTCCGGGAAATAATGTGAAAGTTCCTGCTTCGAAACATCTACGAGCCCAAATTCCCTCATTCCGGGAGTGTCTATAACCCTGCCGCCCCCGGGCATACCAGCCTGTCCGCCAGGCAGGTCATACATTTCTGCAAACGTGGTGGTGTGCATCCCTTTCCCACTCCAGCCACTCACATCCTGGGTTTTCAATTGCAGATCCGGCAGTAAGGCATTGAGCAGCGAAGATTTACCCACTCCGCTGTGACCGCTGATCAACGTGGTCTTATGTTGCAACAGCGATCTCACTTCTTCCAATCCCTGGTTTTGCTGCACACTCACCAGCAGCACCGGGTAGCCTACAGCTTCATACATGGCTTTCAATTCTTCAAACTGCTGCATTTCTTTTTTCCGGTACAGGTCGGCCTTATTAAAAACGATCACCGCCGGCACATGATACATTTCCGAAGCCACCAGGAAACGGTCAATGAAACCTTGCGAGGTCCGTGGGTCTTTCAGTGTGGCGATCAGCGCAGACTGGTCAATATTAGCCGCCACAATGTGGTGCTGGTGTTTCAGTCTCGGGCTTTGCCGGTTAATATAATTGCGGCGGGGCAGAATGCCGGTAATGATGGCAGTATTCTCTGTTTCGCTTTCTGTTTCAATCTCCACTTCATCACCTACAGAAACAGGATTGGTGCTGGTGATATCATCTATTTTGAAAACACCTTTGATACGGGCATTACGCCATTTCCCGGAACTGTCTTTCACAGTGTACCAGCTACCGGTTGATTTATAAACAAGTGCTTTCATCGGCTGCAAGATAACCTTTAATATCTCAGGGAAACTTTCGCAGCACCGTCATTCGCAGCAGCATTTCTATGAACAGAAAAGCCAGAGCCGCCAGCACAAAAGGCAGGTATAATTCTTTAAATTTTCTGAACGACTGAATCTCCACTGTTGATTTTTCCAGCCGGTCAATCTCAGCGTAGGTCATCTTTAGCCCTTCTTTGTCTTTTGCCCTGAAGTATTTTCCTCCTGTTTCATCTGCAATGCTCCGCAGCAAAGCTTCATCTATAAAATCAATAGCAGGGTTGCGCCGGCCTGTGCGGCTGCCAGGTATTTCGCTGATACCTGAAGGAAAAGCACCGATGCCGATGGTATAAACTTTCACTCCTTTTGTTTTGGCAATCTCCAGCGCTGTCAGCGGGTCTATCAGCCGGGTGTCAGGGGCATCTTCTTTGCCGTCGGTGATGAGGATGATCACTTTGCTTTTGGCATCGCTTTTTGACAAACGATCCACTGCCGTTGCCAGCCCCTCACCGATCACTGTGCCGTCTTTCAGGTAGCGGCGGCTTTCCAGCACCTGTATCTGGCTGATGAGAGTTTTCTTATCCGTGGTCACAGGGCATTGCGTAAAACTTTCACCGGAAAAAATAACCAGGCCGATGCGGTCAACCGGGCGGCTTTGTACAAACCCAACGGCCATCTCTTTGGCCACTTCCATTCTTGACGGAAGAATATCCCTCGATCCCATGCTGCCGCTTACATCCATGCACAACACGATATCAATTCCTTCCCCCTCGGTCCGTTGCTCATCATTGCGTTGTTGCGGTCTTGCCAACGCCAGCACCAGGGAAATGAGTGATAACAAACGGAGCACAAAAGGAAAATGCCGGAACCGGTTTTTCCAGGATGATACGCCAAAAGCATGAGTGGTGGAAACAGTCATGGCCGCCTGTTGCCGGCTGTTTTTCCGGTAATACCAGAATATAAGCACAGGGATCAGCAACAGCAGGAAAAAAACTGCCGGGTAAGCAAAGTCCATATGGGTGATCCAATCTATCAGCATATTTATTTTCCCTTTAGCTCCTCACTGGCTGAAGCCATTTTTTGTTGTTCAATAAGCTTTATCACCTGCCTGATACTATTGATGGATGCGTCTGCATCTGTCTCATCCGGCTGGTATTTGGCAAACTTTACAAAATCACTCAGTCGTAATGCTATCGCCAGTTCATCAAAACGATCTTTGTCGAGATGAAGACTGCGCAACTGTAACACAAGATCATCCGTTGTTTTCTGCAACGACAGGATACCGGTTGTCCGGTAGACATACAGCCGGAATATATCAGTCAGTGAAGAAAAGTATTCCTTCTGCCCTGGTTTATCCCGCTCCAATTTTTCCAAAGCTGCCACTGCTTCTTTATATGGATCTATAACCTGAACTGCCAGTGCTGTAACGGGTTTCTTTTTCCGGCGAAGCAGCAGCCACAGCATCAATGCAAAAACCACAGCCCAAACACTATACCACCACCAATCTTTCTTCTTAGTTTCTGCCACTTCCACCACATCCTTAATATCATGATAAGGTTGCTCCGGGTCAAACGGCGAAAAAGAAACGGCTATGCGAATGGAGTCGGTTGCAAAATTTCCTGACAATACAAAGGGAGGGATCACCCATTGTCCCGAGTCAAAACAGGTGAGTCGAATCTCCTGTATCAACCTTGTGCCGTTGGCGGTGTTTGAAGTATCAATACTTTTTTTCTCCAGGATCTCAAAATGCAGCAACGAATCAACGGTAAAAAAACGAATAAGCTCATTATCGGGTATCTCCGCTTCCAGGGTCAGTGTAAAATGTTCACCGATGACAATGCTGTCCTTGCTAACCGATGCTGCAACCACCAGGGATTGTTGCGCCAAGGCTGTAACACTCAAAACATTTGTCAGGAAAAAAAGAAATACCCTATGGAATGGTTTGCAGTTCATGCTGTCGTTTACCGGTTGCGGCCAAGGAAGAAACGTTGTAATACTTTCACATAATCCTGGTCGGTCCTGATATGCAGCAGGTCGCATCCTGCTTTTTTGAATGTTTGTGTACTGTATTGAGTAACCCTGAAAAATTCCTGTTCATAACTATAGCGAACAAAGCGGTCGCTGCTGTCCACCCATTTTGTTTGCCCGCTTTCTGCATCTTTCACCTGCAGCATGCCTGCATCAGGCAGCAACTGATCCATCTTATCATAAAGCTTGATGCCAATCACATCATGCTTTTTACCAGCAATGCGTAAAGCATCTTCGTAGTTCGCATCTATGAAATCGCTGAGTATAAAAGCAATGCTTTTTTGCCTTGTGACATTATTGAAATAACGCAGCGCCTTACCCAGTTCAGTTCCTTTTCCTTTGGGCTCACGGCTTAGCAGTTGCCGCACAATGAAAAGTGCATGATCCTTTCCTTTTTTGGGAGGTATATAGCCTTCTACCCTGTCGCTGTAAAAAATGATACCGATCTTATCACCGTTATTCACTGCAGAAAAACTGAGCACTGCCCCGATCTCTGTAGCGATATCTCTTTTCCGGGCATGCAGGGTGCCAAACAAGGAACTTCTGCTGATATCCACCAGCAACACCACGGTGAGTTCTCTTTCCTCTTCAAATATTTTAGAAAACGGGTGACCAAACCGGGCAGAAACATTCCAGTCAATAAAGCGGATATCATCCCCTGCGGCATACTCCCTCACTTCTTTAAAAGACATGCCTTTGCCTTTAAAGGCGCTGTGGTATTCGCCGGTAAAAAGATCGCTGGTGAGTTTTTTACTTTTGATCTCCAGCTCTCTTACTTTTTTTAATATTTCCGAAGTCGTCAACAACTTTAAACCATTAAACTGTCAAACTTTTAAACTCATTACGGCACATTGATCTGTTTCAAAATATCTTCTATTACATCTTCTACTTTTACATTTTCTGCTTCAGCCTCATAGGTAAGCCCTATACGATGTCTTAAAACATCTTTGCAGATGCTTCTGATATCCTCCGGTATCACATATCCTCTTTTATTTAAAAAAGCCTGTGCTTTTGACGCCAGACCCAGGTTGATACTACCCCGTGGCGATGCGCCGTAGGAGATCAGTGGCCGCAGTTTTTCTAAATTATATTGTTCGGGACGCCGGGTGGCAAACACAATATCAAGAATGTACTGTTCAATTTTTTCATCCATATACACCTGCCGGGTCAGGTCTTTCGCATTCATCACTTCCTGCACCGACACCACCTGCCGCACCGGAGCAGTTGCAACTCCCTGCACATTCTGCCGGATGATCAGTTGCTCTTCATGCATTTTGGGATAATCCACGATCACTTTCATGATGAAGCGGTCCACCTGGGCTTCCGGTAAAGGATAAGTGCCTTCCTGCTCCAATGGGTTTTGTGTGGCCAGCACCAGGAAAGGTTCATCCAGTTTGTAGGTGCTGTCACCAATCGTTACTTGTCGTTCCTGCATGGCTTCAAGCAAAGCTGATTGCACTTTGGCCGGCGCCCGGTTGATCTCATCTGCCAAAATGAAATTGGCGAAGATGGGTCCTTTGCGGACTATAAACTCATTTTTCTGCTGGTTATAGATCATGGTGCCGATCACATCTGCCGGCAGCAGGTCGGGAGTGAATTGGATGCGGCTGAAACGGGCATGAATAGCCTGCGCCAGCGATTTAATAGTAAGTGTTTTGGCAAGACCCGGCACCCCTTCGAGCAAAACGTGACCGTTGCTGAGCAAGCCGATCAACAGGCGGTCGAGCATATGGCTTTGCCCTACTATCACATGGCTGATCTCCTCCCTTAACTTATCGGTGAACTGTCCTGCCTGGCTGATGCGTTCATTCAACAGGCGGATGTCTTCTGCGGTTTTAAGCATGGGTATTGTTTATGGTGACACAAAATACGAACTTGCTTTTAGCAAATAATCTGCCGGGATGACGAACGGCCTGAAATACAGCAATATTTTCTGGTTTTTCAGCGTTTTACAATGTCCCGTCAACGGGTTTTATAAAATGAATGCCTCAATTATGAAAAATTCTACTTTGCTACTGTTGGTGCTGACTGTCTCCGTATGCTTTTCAGCTTGCAAAAAAGAAAAGGCAAAAACCAGGACCGAATTGCTTACACAAACCAGCTGGAAATTTGATAAGGCCATGGCAACCGGGTATGGCGATGTTTCATCGCAGATTAACGCCTGTTTTAAAGATAATATAATCACATTTGTATCAAATGGCACCGGCACAGTTACAGAGGAAGCAGTAGTTTGCTCTCCTTCAACAGCCGGCAATTTCACCTGGGAATTTCAGGCAAATGAAACTTCCTTGCTGGTTTCAGCACAGTTGTTCTCAGGTGCCGGCAACCTGTTTACTATCGTATCAATTACTGAAACCAACCTGGTGCTTTCGCAAATAGTTCCCTTGCCGGCACCTATTTCAGCTAATGTAAATGTAGAAGTAACATTCAAACACTAACGATTCAGGAAAGGTATTTTGCCACTATCGGTAACCGTCTTCCCACTCCAAACGCTTTGCAACTGATGCGGATGATGGGGCAAAACTGGTTGCGTTTATACTCATTCGTATTTACCAGTTTCAGCACCCTTGCCACCAATGCCGCATCATATCCTTTCGCAATGATTTCTTTTGGGCCGTTGCGCAATTCAATGTATTCATACAACACCCGGTCCAGCACATCATACTCAGGCAAACTATCGCTGTCTTTCTGATCCGGTCTTAGTTCCGCTGATGGCGCCTTGGTGAGAATATTTGCAGGAATGATCTCCTTTTCTTTATTGATATAACGGGCCAGTGCATACACCTGTGTTTTGTAGGCATCGCCCAGCACACTCAGGCCCCCGGCCATATCGCCATACAAAGTGCCATAGCCGGTGGCCAGTTCACTTTTGTTGGAAGTATTCAGTAAAATATAACCAAACTTGTTGGCAATGGCCATCAGCAGGTTGCCTCTTGTTCTTGCCTGGATGTTTTCTTCAGCCAGCCCAAATGGTGTATCCTTATAAACAGGTTTCAGTTCGGTCAGGAAACTTTCATAAATGTTTTTGATTGGTACAATTTCATACGGGTTGCCAAGGTTTTTGCTTAATTGTTCTGCATCCGTCACCGAATGTGTGGAAGAAAACTGTGATGGCATCAGGATGGCTCTTACGTTGTCTTTACCCAATGCGGCAACAGCCAAAGCCTGTACCACAGCGCTGTCAATGCCGCCGGAAGCGCCGAGAATTGCTTTGCTGAAACCCATTTTCTGAAAATAATCCCTGATACCGAGAACCAGGGCATGATAAATCTCATCTATGTTCTTTTCATTGCTGAGGTATTGAACAATGTCTTCGCCTTTTCCCACTTCTTTGGCTGAGAAAAAGACAGCTAAATCAGAATTTGCTTTAGCTTCCTGCACATTGACAAGGTCGTTCAAATCAAAGATGGCATAGTCCTCTTCAAAATATTTCATCTCCTTCACCTGGTTGCCATTTATATCATATACTAAACTGCCGCCGTCAAAAACGATCTCCGTTTGTGAGCCTACGGCATTGCAATAAAGCATCGGCAGATTATATTTCAGTGTATGTGCTTTGATGATGCTGTTGCGTACGATATCCTGTGCATAATTGTAAGGAGAAGCGGAAAGATTGAGCATCACATCAGGCTGAAAACCGATCAGTTTTTCCATCGGGGTGATGCGGTACAGCGGGTTATCGCCCATGTTCCAGATATCTTCGCAGATGGTGATGGCCAGCTTTTTTCCTTTGAACTCAACAATATTCCAGCTATCTGCAGGTTCAAAATAGCGGTACTCATCAAAAACATCATAGTTGGGTAAAAGTGTTTTGTGTACTTCGGCTTTCACCTGCTTTTCATGCAACAGCAATACTGCATTGAAAAGGTCCTTGCCTTCTTTACGGGGATTGCGGACCGGTGTTCCGATCAGCACCCCAATATCATCGGTATGTTCTTTAATAGTTTCAACGGCGCCGTAGCATTTATTGATAAAATCTTCAAATTCGAGAAAGTCGCGGGGAGCATACCCGCAAACACAGAGTTCTGAAAACATCACCAGGTCTGCCCCTTGCTGCTTTGCCCATTGTATAGCTTCAATGATCTTGCGGGTGTTGCTTTCAAAATTGCCGATATGATAATTTTGCTGGGCTAAAGCGATCTTCATATTGCAAATTTATGCGAACCGGAAAGGATTTAACGCTAATTTCCGATGCCCTAATTTCGCAGCCACAACAAAGTTCACCGGAAAAACGTTTTTGCCGCTATGAAAAAACTGGTTACCGTTCTATTGGTTGGCTATTGCCTCGTTGCCTGCAACAATTCATCAACTGACAGACCTGATGTTTCAGGCATCGGTGTGCAACTGGATTTTCAGCGGTTTGACAGAGAATTCTTTGCCATTGACAGCAATGCCATTGAAGCCGGGCTGAGCAGTCTTGCTGAAAAGTATCCCATACTTACCCCTATTTTTTTACAAAACATAATTGGCGTTGACCCTGAAACACCGGCAGAGGGTGTGAAACAGTTTTTTCGTCTCAGTGCGGCACTTAAAGACACGATCAATGAAGTTTTCAAAAACACAGGCTGGCTGGAGAAGCAGTTTGAACAGGCCTTTCAGCATGTGAAATATTACTTTCCGGGTTACAGCCTGCCTTCTGTTGTCACAGTAGCAGGTCCGTTGGATGCGCTGGCGCAAACAGAAAATGGCTACAGCCCTGATTTTTTAGGGCCGCAGTTCCTGGGCATCAGTTTGCAATTTTACCTGGGTAAAAATTACTCAGTTTATAGTGATCCTTATTTCATCAATAATGTAGCACCGGCCTACCGAAGCCGTCGTTTCAGCAAGGAATATATTATCAGTGATGCCATGCAATTGATAACTGATGATCTTTTCCCTGATAAAAGCCGGGGCAAACCGCTGGTGGAACAAATGATCGAAAGGGGAAAGCAATGGTGGCTGCTGGATAAATTTCTACCCTTTGTTCCTGATTCCATTAAAACAGGTTACACGCAACAACAAATAGACTGGTGCCGAACGAATGAAGGGTTGATCTGGAGTTATATCACCAAAAACGAAGACCTCTATTCGCTGAACCCTGCTACACTCCAGATATATATTGGCGAAGGCCCCTTTACACAAGGTTTTTCACAAGAACTTTCTCCCGGCAATATCGGTCAGTGGATCGGCTGGCAGATCATAAAAAAATTTGTGGAAAGCAAGCCTGGCATAAAACCGGAAGAAGTGATGAACACAGAACCAAGAAAAATTCTGGACGAAGCGAAGTATAAACCCAAATAGATCAGTTACCCTTGAACGGGGCGATCATTTCAAATGCAGGAATATCGACACTGAAGATTTTTTTACTGTGCAGGTTTTCCATTTCATATGATCCCTGCATACGGCCCATTTCAGTCCGCAGGTTGCAGCCGCTTACATACTGGTATCTCTCGCCGGGTTGCAGCACCGGTTGCACACCAACCACACCTTCGCCTTCAACAGAGCGTAGCGTACCGTTGCTGTCAAAAATCTGCCAGTGACGGCGGTGGAGTTTTACGGCAAAATTGTTTCTGTTTTCGATGTTGATGCGGTAAGCAAACATAAATTCCGATTGCAGCGGGTTGCTGTAATCAGGTTGGTAGAATGTTTCCACCGAAACTTTAACCCCTTCTGAGATCAGGCTCGACATGCAGTGTGTTTCGGTAAAAGTAAACAAAAACTTTTTAGAAAAAAGTCTCTACGGAGATTTACGATACTGTTCCCATATGAAGCCTTAATTTTGCGGCCTCCCGTCAACATGCGGGCTTTTACTATCAATATTAATTATATATGAAAATAGCAGTTGCCAAAGGTGATGGAATTGGTCCTGAAATCATGGAAGCCGTACTGAAAATTTTTGAAGAGGGCCATGTGCCATTGCAATATGAAATAGTGGAAATGGGCAAATGGGTGTTTGACAAAGGTTTTTCAAATGGTATGACGCCTGAAGCCAAAGCCACCATTGAACGACTGGGTATTTTATTCAAGGGTCCGATGGAAACCCCCAAAGGCAAAGGTGTGAAGAGTGTGAATGTAACAGCCAGGAAAACCTGGAACACTTATGCCAACAATAGAGTGTTTCAAACCCTGTATGGGGTAGATACTGTTTTTTCAAAAGCTGGTATTCCGATTGACATCACTGTTGTAAGGGAAAATATTGAAGACACATATGGCGGCATTGAACATATGCTTACACATGATGTGGCGCTGAGCCGCCGCTTCATCACCAGGCCCGGCAGCCTGCAGGTGATAAAGTATGCTTTTGAAATGGCGAAAAAGAAAAATGCCCGCCGCATTACCTGCGGTCATAAAGCAAATATCATGAAGATCACAGATGGTCTTTTCTTAGAATGTTTTTATGAAGTGGCCAAAGATTATCCTGAATTGAAAGCAGATGATGTGATCGTGGATGACCTCTGCATGAAACTCGTAACGAGACCTGACTTATTTGATGTGGTGGTGCTTACCAACTTGCAGGGAGATATTGTTTCGGACCTGTGTGCCGGTTTAGTGGGGGGATTAGGTTTTGCACCTTCGGCCAATATCGGCGATCATATCTGCATTTTTGAAGCCGTGCATGGCACTGCCCCGGATATTGCGGGAAAAAATATTGCCAATCCAACAGCATTATTATTAAGCGGGCTGGCCATGCTGCGACATGTTGGTCTCACAGAAAATGCCGCTGTAATTGAAAACGCTTTGCTTTATACATTGGAGCAGGGTGTTCATACCGGCGATTTTGGCAATAAGTCTATCCCTGCCGTCAATACAACCGAATTTGCAGAAGCCATCATCGGCAACTTTGGAAAGAAACCGGCTGTTGGTGCAAAAGAAATCATTCCCAACAAACCCGGCACTCCTGAACCACTCAAACTGGAACTTAATCCCATGATGGTGTCCGTAGAAACCGGCGATGAAGCGATAGTGGGTGTTGACCTCTTTATTGAAAGTGATGAACAGCCTTTGGCTATTGCTGAAAAATGCAAAAGACATGCAGGAGTGAAATTCAACCTTATCAATATCAGCAACCGCGGCACACAAGTGTGGCCGACAGGTTCTATCTATACCAACCTCGTGAACCAGTATAATGTACGTTTTGAAAGCATCAATGATGAACCGCTCAACCAGCAGGATGTGATAGGGCTTTATGTTAGCATGAGTGGAAATTTCAAGATATGCTCTTTTGAACTCCTGAATGCATGGGGCGATAAGAAAGCTTATTCAATGGCCCAGGGGCAATAGGAATTTGTGGTTACTGCCTGTTTGCATGGAAACAGTGCTTCACAGTATGACCTATAATTGAAAAGATGGAAGATTCGCTGAACCCATCACTCAATTACCTTGAAATATTTTGCAGTGCCTATGCCAATAAGAATGATCCCTCCTATCATCAGCAATATGGGACGAAATACACTTTTTCCTTCTTCAAATGAATTCTGATAGAATAAATAAACCCCGGCTCCGCAAAGCAGGATGCCGGCGCCGCAAAGTATCCAGGGATGCTGCATCATATTTTTTTGGCTTGCTGGTAACCGTTTTTGAGCAACCATTGTAACACTTTTTCCCGCTGATCTCCCTGTACAATGATCTCACCCTCTTTGGCAGAGCCGCCAGTACCAGAGAAGGTTTTCAATTTCTTTCCCAGTTCCTGCAGGTCTTCCTCTTTTCCCAAAAAACCTTCAACCAGGGTCACAGTCTTGCCACCACGGTGTTTATTGTCCAACCGGATGCGTAGCCGCTGTTGTGCTGGCGGCAACGTAACTATATCCGCCTGTTCTTCCTCCAACCGAAAAGCCGGATCGGTGCTGTACACATAACCGCTGTTGCTGGTAGTATTTTTCTTTGCCATCGTTTCAGGAAATTACTGCTTTTAAACTCAGGTCAAGACTACGGGCCTGGTGAATCAAGGCCCCCACACTCACATAATCTACCCCGGTTTGAGCATACGCTTCAATATTGTCAAGATTGATACCACCACTGGCCTCCGTTTCAAATTCTCCTTTGATGATCTCCAGGGCTGCTGCAATCTGGGCCGGCGTGAAATTATCCAGCATGATGCGAAAAACTTTTCCTTTGCCCGCCACAACAGCTTTTTTAACATCATCCAGCGTTCTTGTTTCTACTTCTATCTTTAAACCAGGCTTCACTTCTTTCACATATTCCGATGCTTTTTCAATTGCCTTTTCAATGCCACCACAAAAGTCAATATGATTGTCCTTCAGCATGATCATATCAAACAAGCCAAACCGGTGATTGACACCGCCACCTATGCGAACGGCTTCTTTTTCCAGCAAGCGGAAATTGGGAGTGGTTTTTCTTGTATCGAGCAATTTTGTCCTGTAACCTTCCAGTTTGCGGGCATACTGCCTGGTGAGGGTGGCAATGCCGCTCATCCGCTGCATACAGTTCAACACCAGCCTTTCGCATTGCAGGATAGTATGAACTGAAGAATTGATCTCAAATGCCTGTTCACCGGCTTTTATGCTTTCTCCATCTTTTTTGTAAGCGTAAAAAGTAGCACTGGGCTCTTTGAACTGAAATATTTTTTCTGCAACCTCCATACCCGCCAATATTCCCTCCTGCTTGACCTTGAGGACAGCCCTGCCTTTAGCATTGGCAGGAATGCAGGATAATGTGGAATGGTCACCGTCGCCTAAATCTTCCTGCAAGGCTTCCTTTACCAGGTGTTGCAATTTTTGTTCGTTCAATCCCATGTCTGCAAAAATATAAAAGCCCCGACAGCAAATGCCGGGGCTTTCCATTTATTTGTTGCCTGTTTATTCTATTGGCTGGAAGCGGATCTCTCTCACCACTTCTTTGCCGGCTTTTATTTTCATGAAAACATTGGTACGGAAATTACCGGAACTGGTCTGCAAAGTACCGATGCAATAATGACCACCCGGAGAGTCGCCTTTGTGCTTTAACTCAAATCCTCTTACTGAATTATTGCCGAAAAAATCCTTCAGGATCACCTGGGCCTGGGCTTTGCTGTAATTGTCGCTTTTATCCGGCAAAGTCAGTTCCAGGTTGTCATCAAAATGTTTTGACAGTTCAGACGCATTTCCTGAACGCAATGATTTGATAACATCATCAATGCTGCTGCTTTGCAGCGCAAAAGACGACAACATAACGGCTGATGCAAGCAACAAGGATGTAAATAATGTTTTCATATTCTTATAAAGGTTTTCACAGGTCTTTAATCTAAAAACATGCCACAGAATAAAAGAAGTTTTCATAGGGCACTAAAATACTAAAAACCAAGTTCTTTCTAAGTCTCCTGCCGGGAAATAACGGATTTGGATGTAGTTTTACAGGGTAGGCCCGGACAAACCCGATAAGCCGGGTGGCTATGTATTGAAAATGAATGAATTTCAACTAACAATTCTAAAAACATGCCAGTAAAAAGAGTCATTTTGGCCATCATGGACGGGTGGGGTCTTGGCAAAGTTGCATTGGCTGATGCGATCCAACATGCCAAAGTGCCATTTACAAAATCACTTTACAATCAATATCCACATTCAACACTGGTCACTTGTGGTGAAGCTGTGGGTCTCCCGGATGGTCAAATGGGGAACTCAGAAGTCGGACATCTCAACTTAGGGGCAGGAAGAATTGTTTACCAGGAACTGCAACGTATAAATGTGGCTATAAGAGATGGTTCGCTTGCCAAAAACCAGAGTTTTTTAGCTGCAATAGATTATGCAATCCAAAATAAAAAACCGCTTCACCTGCTGGGGCTGGTGAGTGATGGGGGTGTACATTCTCATATCAATCACCTGAAAGCTATGACTGATGTTTGCAAAGAAAAGGGTCTAGCAAATGTATTTATTCATGCCTTTACTGACGGCCGGGATTGCGATCCGAAAAGCGGACTGGGTTTTATCAAAGTACTGGAGCAACATCTTGATCAGTCGGTTGGAAAGATCGCCACTGTCATCGGCCGTTATTATGCCATGGACAGGGACAAAAGATGGGAACGGGTGAAACTGGCTTATGATGCTATGGTAAAAGGTGTCGGCGAAAAAACTACAAACGCAGTGTCGGCTGTTGAAAAATCCTATCATTCCGGCATTACCGACGAGTTCATCAAACCTGTGGTGATCACGGATAACAGCAATGATCCCGTTGGTCCTATAAAAGACGGTGACGCCGTTATCTGTTTCAATTTTCGAACCGATCGTTGCCGGGAGATCACACAGGTATTGACACAAACTGATTTCCCGGAATATGATATGAAGAAGCTTTCTCTTCACTATACAACGATGACGGAATATGATAAGACCTTTAAAGGGGTGCATGTAATTTTTGAAACGGATAATCTCAATAACACCCTTGGAGAAATACTGCAGCAACATGGCCAGAAACAGATCCGTATTGCTGAAACAGAAAAGTACCCGCATGTCACTTTCTTTTTTAATGGCGGAAGAGAAGAGCCATTTACCGGGGAGAGAAGGATCATGGTCCCATCACCAAAAGTGGCAACCTATGATTTGAAACCGGAAATGAGTGCATTCGAGATAACAGATGCGATTGTTACAGAGATAAATCAACGATCAGCAGATTTTATTTGCATCAATTATGCCAATGCGGATATGGTGGGTCATACCGGAATCTGGGAAGCTGCTATCAAAGCAGTGGAAACAGTGGATCAATGCGTGGAAAAACTGGTCACGGCCGGACTGGAAAACGATTACACAATTTTCCTTACTGCCGATCATGGCAATGCTGATTATATGATCAATGAAGACGGATCGCCCAACACTGCCCATACCCTGAACCCCGTGCCTTTATTTATTATTGATAAAGAATGGAACGGGAAAATCAAACCGGGAAAACTGGCCGACATCGCCCCTACTATCCTTGCCATGATGAAATTCCCGATCCCGGAAGAGATGACAGGTGAAATTTTAACTGATCCGGTTTAAATTAGCATAAATAACCAGCTATGCTAAAGAAGATATTATACCTGCTGCTCGCAGCACTCATCGTTATTCAATTCATACATCCGAAAAGAAATAAAGCAGAAGGTCCGCAACCCAATTATATCGGCAATGCTTTTATTATACCAGAAGATGTGAAACCCATTCTTTCAAAAGCCTGTAATGATTGCCATAGTAACAATACTGTGTATCCATGGTATGCCCGGCTGCAGCCGGTGCATTGGTGGCTTAATAATCATATCATTGACGGAAAGAAGAATCTGAATTTTGATGAATATACCAACCGCAGCCTGCGCTATCAGTATCACAAAATGGAAGAAACCATAGAAATGGTGAACGAAGGTGAAATGCCACTGGATTCTTACACCTGGACGCATAAAGATGCCCGGCTGACCGACATAGAAAAAAAGAAAATAGCAGACTGGGCCAATTCCATCATGGATACCATGAAGGCAAAATACCCGCTTGACAGTCTTGTTCGCAGAAATTAGTGCTACCTTTAAGCACCATTTTCTGCTGTGAAACCTGTCTTCAAAAAGATAACCGGACTTACTTTTATCCTGGTAACACTGTTGCCATTTTTGCTTCCTTTTTTATTGGATGTAAAGCAGGACCTCATTCGCCGAATGATGAGAAAAAAAGTTGAGTCTTCACGGCAATTGCAAACCGTTATTATCCCGCAAGCTGAGGTGATCTGGATGGATGAACATGAGATATGGGTGAATGAACGCATGTTTGACATCAGCAGCATGAAACTGCAAGATAGGGTTTATACTTTCACCGGGCTGTATGATGAAGATGAAACCAACCTTGTCAAACAAAGAAACAAGCTCTCAGAAAAAGAACGAAAAGAGAACAAAGTACTTTCGCTGCTTTTTCTTTGCTTTCAGCATGTAATTTGCGATGACAGGCTGCCTGATAATTCCTTGCCTGTTGCTGACCGGCAAAACCATTTTATATTCTCCGAAGAAGAGATCGAAACTGCTTATCCTGTTTTGATACCCCCGCCAAAAAGCCTGCTCCTATAACAGAATCAACCCGTTACTGATAACTAATTAAATTTCTTATGAGCAATAAGTATGCTTTTGTATTGCTATGTACCTGCAGCATGGCGCTTGCAGGGTATGCGCAGCAAGACAGTGTTGCTTCACAAACACTGGAAGAGGTAATACTTTCTGCCAGCAAATGGGAACAAAAACTGAATGAGATCCCCAACAAGGTCACAAGGATAAATAAACAACAAATTCTGTTTGGCAATCCTCAGACCTCAGCAGATATGCTAGGACAAACCGGTGCTGTTTTTATTCAGAAAAGCCAGCTGGGTGGAGGCAGTCCTATGATCAGGGGTTTTGCTACCAACCGGATATTATTGGTAGTGGATGGCGTAAGGATGAACAACGCCATTTATCGCAGCGGCAACCTGCAAAATGTCATCAGCATTGATGCTCATGCAACTGAATCTGCCGAAGTGATCTTTGGCCCTGGCTCACTCATCTATGGCAGCGATGCTATCGGCGGCGTGATTGATTTTCATTCCTTGCAGACAAGATTTTCTGCAAACAATAAACCATCTGTAAAAGGAAGTCTTATTGGACGCTATTCCACTGCTAATAAAGAAAAAACAACCCATGCAGATATTAATATCGGCTGGAAAAAATGGGCATTATTGTCATCTTTCAGCTTCAGCAGTTTTGACGATCTGAAAATGGGTAGAAAAGGCGGTCAAAACAGTTACCTGAGACCGGAATATGTGGTTAGAGAAAATAACAATGATGTGATCGCTCCCAATAATGATCCCTGCATACAACGCTTCAGCGGTTATGACCAACTGAATCTTTTGCAAAAGATCAGGTTCAAACCATCAGAGCACTGGGATATGCAGTACAGTTTCACTTATGCAAAAACAGGCGATGCACCCCGGTATGATCGTTTGATACAGTACCGCAATGGCTCCCTTCGTTTTGCTGAATGGTACTATGGTCCTATGGTCTGGCAAATGCACAACCTGCAGGTTCAGCATACAAAGAAAAACAAGTGGTATAACGAAGCCAGGCTGACAATCGCTTACCAGGATTACATCGAAAGCCGTGTGGACAGAACAAGAAACAACAGCAGCCGCAACCACCAGCAAGAAGAGCTGGATGCCGTAAATATAAACTGGGATGCCACGAAAAATTTTTCAAAGCACCAGTTGTTTTATGGAGCGGAATATGTGTTTAATAAAGTGAGATCATTCGGTATAAGAACAAATATCAGCAATGGCAGCACTTCACCTATGGTGAGCCGATACCCGGATGGCAGCACCTGGAGCACTGCCGGACTATATGGAAGTTTAAAATTCAATCTTGATCCCAAATTCACATTCACAACGGGATTGCGATACAGTTTTAATTTTCTCGATGCCACATTCGACACCACATTTATTCAATTTCCTTATCAGCAAACCAGCCTGCGAGACGGAGCATTGACCGGCAATGCAGGTTTTGTTTTCAGACCTGGTACCGGCTGGCAATTGAAGGGAAATATTTCAACCGGATACCGCATGCCAAATGTGGACGATGTTGGTAAACTGTTTGAAAGCGTTCCCGGTAATATCACTGTTCCCAATCCTCAATTAAAACCAGAATATGCCTGGAATTTTGAAACCGCTGTCTTAAAAGAAGTAGCCAACAAATTCAGGATAGAACTGGCGGGTTTTCATACCATCCTTAATAATGCGATTGTGCGAAGGCCATTTAACTTCAACGGACAGGACAGCATTCTGTTTGATGGAACGCTAAGCCGTGTTGAAGCTTTACAAAATCTGGCCAGTGCCACTGTGTGGGGATTTCAATTCGGTGCAGAAATATTTTTCTGTCCATCATTATCCTTGCAGACATATGCTAACCTGATAACCGGAAAAGAAACAGATGATGTGAATGATGAACAGGTGCCCCTTCGTCATGCTCCTCCGTTTTACGGCAGCTCCATTATGAGCTATCGGGCAAAAAAATGGAGGGCAGAATTTTCAGCCATATACAACAGCCAGGTAAAATCTGAAGACATGGCTCCTTCTGAAAGAGCCAAACCAGATATTTATGCAACTGATAGTAATGGCATGCCCTATTCACCCGGATGGTACACATTAAACTGTAAAGTTTCTTACCAACTGATAGAACAACTACAGCTTAGTTGTGCATGGGAAAATATCAGCAACCAGCGTTACCGGCCTTATTCTTCCGGTATCGTTGCAGCGGGAAGTAATTTTATTGTTTCTTTGAGAGCATCACTTTAATTCAAATCGGCCTGTGGTTTTTCACCACAGGCCGTTATTAAATAATTTCAAAATGGCTGATACCAAACAACAGGCCCGCTGGATAAGAGCATTCCGGTGGCTGCACCGTAAGATTGCGATCTTTCTGTTTATTTTCTTTCTGTTAATATCTCTGACAGGCATTCTCCTGGGCATCAAAAAACAAACCGGCCTGCTTGCTCCTACACAAACAGGTGTTTCAAAAGACCTTGCCACATGGCTGCCTCTTGACAGTCTTTACAAAAATGCTATCCGCTACCTGAAAGACTCTGTTTCCGAAAACTTTTCTTCTGATTTAGACCGGATTGATATTCGTCCAGACAAGGGAATAGTAAAATTTACATTTAAAGATCATTTCAAAGGGCTTCAGTTGGATGGCAGCACCGGGAAACTGTTGTCCGTAGAAAAAAGAAGAAGCGATTTTATTGAAAAACTGCATGATGGCTCCATCCTTGACAGTTTTTTTGGAACTGGCGGAGATCAAATCAAAGTTTCTTACACGGTTATTATGGGATTAAGCCTGCTGATGCTGGTGATAACCGGGTTTTGGCTCTGGTGGGGGCCCAAAAGACTGCGAAAAAGCCGCCTACGGAAAAGTTAAAGCCCTTTTTGGCATATTTATACCTCATTTTTCCTGACCCAAATTTTACAGGGGCGTGCAGCATTTGTTTTGGAAAATTGTCTAAATTACAGGCCTCCAAAGGATGCAAATGACTGAGGAAGCCATTTTAAAAGGTTGTTTG
>CAYPOD010000014.1:0-75342 GCA_964412375.1 uncultured Chitinophaga sp.
TCAGATTTCAGTGCATGGACAAATGCATACACATTGATAACATTGTGTAATCCCATTACAACTTTCCCGTACACAGAAACATTTGAAGATGCCAGTCCAACCCGGATATGCTGGAGAAATCAAACCCTCAGCGGTAGTTATTCATGGACCTATGGTGCCGGATCCGGCAACGGTGGTCCTGTGACTTCCGCTCATGGTGGCCTGGTAAACGCAAGGTATTTTGGCAGTGGTTATGGCGGTGAAGTAGCATTGCTCGTTTCTCCTGAACTTGATCTTTCAAGTCCGGGTATGGCGGCAAACGGAGTTGATCTTGAATTCTGGATGGCCAACCCCTCCTGGCTGGGAGATATTAATCCTTTCAGGGTATTGTATAAATCCGCACCATCAGATCCTTGGACGGTGCTTCCGGGTGCTGTATTCAACAGCCCGGTGAATGCATGGACAAAAATTGAAATAGAGAACCTGCCCAACATCAGCAGCACTTATTATATTGCTTTTGAAGGCACACAATTGTGGGGATGGGGTCTTGCCATAGATGATGTAGTCATCAAAGAAGGCCCATCATGCCGCAAGCCAAGGGATGTAAGAGCACTGGGCGTTACACCAAATTCAGCTGAAGTGTATTTTGTTTCACCCGGTACAGACTTTATCGTTGAGTATGGCGCTCCGGGCTTCACCCCGGGTGTGGATGGCAATGCCGGTGTTGGCGGAACTATTGTCACAGGCACTTCTTCACCAATCACAATTAATGGTCTCACCACTTCTACTACCTATGATATTTATATCAGGAGGGTTTGTATCGCCGGTGTTGATTACAGTGAAAACGTCAGGGTGTCTGCAACTACACTTTGTGATGCAGTGAATATTCCTTACTTCCAGAATTTTGAATCTGCTATCGTACCCGCAATGCCAACTTGTACCAGCGTGGAGGATGTAAACGGCAACAGCGGCTCATTCTGGCTGGGTACAGGTGCCGGTACATGGGAAACATATACCGATGCCAACCCGCTGACCTATGTTTCTCCGTCAACCAGCCTGCTCTATTTCTATGACTTTAATGATCTCACACGTCCGGCAGATGATTGGTTCTATCTCCGCGGACTCAACCTGACAGCGGGAACGACCTATCGTCTTAAATTCTTCTACAAAGGATTGGATGGAGTGAATTTCCCGGAAAGACTGGAAGTGAAATATGGTCTGGCCGCCAGCGCTGCGAATATGACAGCCGGCACCATTTTCAATAACAGCAATATTTCATCTGTATATGGCGGTGCCTTCGATTCTGTAAGAGTTGACTTCACTCCGTCTGCGGATGGTGTTTATTATATCGGTTTCCATGCCTATTCATTTGCCGACAGGTTTGGTATCCTGATTGATGATGTCAGTGTAAGGGAAGCTCCATTGCTGGATGTAGGTATCAGTAGCATTACTTTACCTAACCTGTCTTGTCCGACTAATAATGTGTTTATCCAGGCAGCTATAAGGAACTATGATATCAACACGGTTGATTTCGCTGTTACTCCGGTGAACGTAAATGCAAGAATCATACGTGACGGTACGAATATCACAAACCTGCCGGCAACATTGATCAATTCAGGTACTATATCGCCCAATGGAACAATGAATATTTTCCTGGGTACCGCTTTCAATTTTGTGGCGGGCTCTTACGAGATTATATTAAACACCACTTCTGCAGGAGATATTGAAACCGTTAATGACACATTGCGTACAACACTCGTAGTTAATCCGGTGCCTGCTGCACCGGCAGTAACCCCGGTTGCACCGCAGGTGTGCCTTGGTAATGCGGTTCAGCTAACGGTTGCGGCTACAACCCCGATTGTCACTGCAACGTCAGCGACAACAGGAGCTATTTCTGTTGCGATTCCTGATGGCAGTGCGGCAGGAGCCACCAGCACCCTTGCTATAAGCGGCATTCCGTCAACAGCTACGATTACGGGTATTACTGTAAGAGTGAATATGACCCATACCTGGATTAGTGATATGGTAGTTAACCTGAGGGCGCCAAATGGAAATGTACTGAACCTGTTCAACCGCAGGGGCGGCTCAGGTGATAACCTCACCAACACGGTGTTTAGTTCGGCTTCCACCACTTCACTCACAACAGGTACACCACCATACACCGGAACTTTTGCTGCAGATGCAGCTACCGGTGTTGGACCTACAGGCAATACATCGAATGTCACAACCTGGTCTGACCTGTATTCGGTTGGAAGCGGCAACTGGGTATTAAGCCTGCGGGACTATGTAGGCTTTGATGCCGGCACACTTACCAACTGGTCAATTACTATCAACTATAGTTATTTCCCTGCTGTGACATGGAGCCCGGTAACAGAATTGTTTACCAATGCAGCAGCAACCACTCCGTATGTTGCTGGCACGAATGCATACACTTTATGGGCCAAACCAACTGTAACAAGGACATACACTGCAACTGCTACCGGCGCCGGTGGATGTAATGCTTCAACCAATGTTACAGTAACGGTGAATCCGAACCCGGTTGTTACTGCAGCCAGTCTGCCAGCAAGAATTTGTATCAGCGATACATTGGTTCCGCTGACAGCAACCCCTGCAGGCGGAAGCTGGAGTGGTATCGGTGTGTCAGGGAATAATTTTGTTCCTTCAGCATCGGCTGTCGGCACTTATACACTGACTTATAATTATAATAATGTGTTTGGTTGCCCCGGTTCAGCAACAACCATTGCTAAAGTGGAAGATTGCCCGGAAAGGATTGTCTTGCTGAGGGATAATGCAGTCGTATTGTTCCCCAACCCGACTGATGGCGGACGTTTCAACATCCGGATAAACAGTGTGCTTTATAACCGCCTGGGTATGCAGGTGTTTACCAATAACGGAACATTGGTGAGAACACAGCAATTTACAGGACTTGTATATGGCAGGGTGATCCCGATTGATCTTTCTGCATTGCCGGGAGGCACTTATATCGTGAAATTCTACAACGATCAAGCCGGCCCGAGAACAGCGGATAAGAGTTTCAAAGTGATCATCGGACATTGATAAAAAAAGCATTAACCAACATAGTACATCCCGGTCACCTGGCCGGGATGTTTTATTTTTATCATGGGGCAGATATGAAAACACATTTCCACCAAATAATGACACAGCACCAGGATGAATTTCATCCTGTTATTCCTTTCAATCCTGAAAGGCAAAAAATCATATTACTTGATCTGACAGCAGATAATAAAGAGCTGACAGAAGATGTCTTTGCTGATATTACCAACTTCAGCCATTATATCAATCAAAAACTGGAGGCATACGGAGCCCGGTATGGGATTGGCGGTTATGCTGAACACAGGCATTTGTACAGCAGCAGCCATGTTTTTGATACAGATGGTGAAGAACCCAGGCGTTTACATCTTGGAACGGATATCTGGGGCAAACCCTATACAGCCGTTTCAGCGCCGCTTGACGGCATTGTTCACAGCTTTGCATTTAACAGCCGCCAGGGAGATTATGGCGCCACCATCATCCTGACACATCAACTGGACGATCTTGTATTTTACAGCCTGTATGGTCATTTAAGCCTGAACTCGATAAAAGATAAATCAGAAGGCCAGCATATCGAAAAGGGTGATGTGTTTGCAGAGTTTGGTATATCCACTGACAATGGCCACTGGCCGCCACACCTGCATTTTCAGCTTATCCTTGATATGGGCGAATGGAAAGGTGATTACCCGGGTGTATGCAAATTTTCTGAACGAGAAAAATGGCTGACCAATTGCCCGGACCCCGATATCATCCTGCGGCTCAGTAAATACTTGCCGGAATGAGTTAGTTTTACAGCGAATTGAAAACATATGGCCAATCCCAACCTGAATAGTGATAAAGGATCGCTGAGTGCTGCGGATAAAGAATTTGAAAATAATATACGCCCCTCACAGATCAGTGAGTTTGCAGGACAGGTGCAAATCATCGAGAACCTCCGCATCTTTATCAAAGCTGCAAAAATAAGAGGAGAAGCATTGGATCATGTATTGTTTCATGGACCTCCGGGCCTGGGAAAAACAACGCTTTCCAGAATTGTAGCCAATGAATTAGGCGTGAATATTAAAGAAACTTCCGGGCCGGTGATTGAGAAACCCGGCGACCTGGCCGGCCTGCTCACCAACCTTGAACCCAATGATGTTCTTTTCATTGACGAGATACACCGCCTGAGCACCGTGGTGGAAGAATATCTCTATGCAGCCATGGAAGATTACCGGATTGACATCATGATTGACAGCGGCCCCAATGCCCGGAGCATACAGATTGACCTCAATCCTTTTACACTCATTGGAGCCACCACCCGCAGCGGATTGCTCACGGCACCCTTATTATCACGATTTGCCATCAAATCCAGGTTAGAGTATTACACTTCTGATACATTAAACAAGATCATTCAGCGGGCAGCAGGCATTTTAGGAACAAATATCTCCAAAGATGCCGTAGCTGAAATTGGCAGAAGAAGCCGCGGCACACCCAGGATAGCCAATGGCCTTTTGCGAAGGGTGAGAGATTTTGCCCAGGTGCTGAATGATGGTGAAATTGATCTTGGCATCACCCAACATGCATTAAAAGCATTGAACGTAGATGAATTCGGCCTTGATGATATGGACAACCGCATCCTGCTTACCATTATTGAAAAATTCAAAGGCGGGCCTGTCGGCATCACCACCATCGCCACAGCCGTAGGAGAAGAAGCAGGAACATTGGAAGAAGTATATGAACCATTCCTGATACAGGAAGGCTTCCTGCAACGAACACCAAGAGGAAGGGAAGTGACGGCAAAAGCGTATGAACATCTTGGTAAGAAAAACCCTGGCACAACAGGAACCTTATTCGAATAAAAATGGGTGCTCGATAAAGAGACACCCATTCGCATATTTTCAAATCTGTTATTATTCCTGCACCACCAGCCTGAAACCGTTACCATGAATATTGACAATCTCAATTTTGGGATCATCCTTCAGGTATTTTCTCAGCTTGGCAATATAGACATCCATGCTGCGGCCGTTGAAGTAAGTATCGCTGCCCCATATTTTCTTTAAAGCCTGTTCTCTGGGCAACAGGTCATTGAGGTGCTCAGCCAGCATTTTCAGTAATTCATTTTCTTTGGGAGAAAGTGTTTGGGTAATACCACTATGCGTCAGTTGGCGCAGCTTGGGATTGAAATGATAACTGGCCAGGTCAAACTCTTTGTTCTCACTTTCCTTGTTGATCTCTTCATTCCTTTTCAGGATGGCTTTTATTTTCAGCAGCAGCACTTCACTGTCAAAAGGCTTGGTGATATAATCATCGGCGCCGAGTTTATAGCCCTGGATAATATCTTCCTTCATTGTTTTGGCGCTGAGGAAAAACAGCGGAATATCCGGATCCACATCCCTGATCTCTTCGGCCAGGGTGAAACCGTCCATATTCGGCATCATCACGTCGAGCAGGCAGAGTTCAAATTTTTCACGCTGAAAAGCTGCCAGCCCCAGCCGGCCATCTCTTTCAAGGGTGACATCATAGTCATTCAGTTCAAGATAGTTCTTTAAAACACTTCCGAGATTCGGATCGTCTTCGCACAAGAGGATTTTTGGTTTTTTACCTTCCATGATTCGTAGATTTTTGATTCATAGTCTATATGAGGACAAATAAAAGTAAATCATTTGCCGAACTTATGAACAGCCGGATAATATTTTGTTAAGAGTACCCGTACAGCCGCATTTGACAGCCGTTTTCTACATTTGTCCTTCAATTGTTCAATATGGCCATGCACATAACCCCGGATAATCGTTTGAAGAAACTGATCGTTATCGGAGACCGCTTGCTCATTAAACCCACCCGCCCTGATGAACGAACCGCCAGTGGTCTCTACCTGCCACCGGGTGTACAGGAAAAAGAAAAGGTGCAGCAGGGTTATGTCATTAAAACCGGTCCCGGTTATGCCATCCCGATGCCGGTGGAAGATGAACCCTGGAAGGGCGAGGAAGAAAAAGTGAAATATGTACCCCTGCAGGCCAAAGAGGGTGACCTTGCTATATTTCTTCTGAGCGGTGCAACAGAAGTGATGTATGAAAGTGAAAAATATTTTATAGTACCGCAGAGTGCTATTTTGATGCTGGAGAGAGAGGAGGACTTGTAAGAATCCATTAACTTCCGTTTAAATATTCTCAAATGTCGGATACTACAAAATTTTTGGAAGCTGTCAATGCAGGTTATTCTTTCAAAGGCGAAAGTTTCAAACTCGGTTGCGCTATGCTGGATGGGCAGGTGGTCAATGGCGCAGATGTGCTTATCCCAATGAAAACACTGAACCGGCATGGATTGATTGCCGGGGCTACGGGCACCGGTAAAACCAAAACACTGCAGGTGCTGTCAGAATGTTTAAGTGATGCAAGTGTCCCCGTGCTGTTGATGGACATCAAAGGCGACCTGAGTGGTATTGCAGCAGCCGGAACGGTGAATGATAAAATAACCGAACGATGCCAGAAACTGAATATTGGTTTTAAACCAACAGCATACCCCGTTGACCTGCTCACATTAAGTAATGAAAAGGGAGTGAGGCTAAGGGCCACTGTGAGTGAATTTGGCCCGGTGCTGCTATCCAAAATTCTTGGGTTGAATGATACGCAGGGTGGTTTTGTATCCATGATTTTTAAATATTGTGATGACAGCAAACTCCCCTTATTGGATCTGAAAGATTTTATTAAGGTATTGCAATATGTGAGTGACGAAGGGAAAGCAGAACTGGAGAAAACATATGGGAAAATTTCCACAACCTCTACGGGAACCATTTTGAGAAAAGTGATTGAGTTGCAGCAACAGGGCGCCGATGTTTTTTTTGGGGAAAAAAGTTTTGAAGTGGACGACCTGATGCGCATCAGTGGAGATGGAAAAGGTGTGATCTCGGTGGTGAGGGTGACTGATCTGCAGGACAGGCCAAAGCTGTTTTCTACATTCATGCTGCAATTGCTGGCCGAGTTGTATGCAACCTGCCCCGAAGAAGGCGACCTGGACAAACCAAAGCTGGTGATGTTTATTGATGAAGCACACCTGATATTCCAGGAAGCCAGCCAGGTGTTGTTGCAGCAAATTGAAACCGTTATCAAGCTGATCCGCTCCAAAGGCATTGGTATTTATTTCTGTACACAAAACCCGATGGATGTGCCTGCTGCAGTGCTGGCGCAGTTGGGTTTGAAAGTTCAACATGCTTTGCGGGCCTTTACGGCAGCCGATAGAAAAGTGATCAAACAAACGGCAGAGAATTATCCTGAAACTGATTTTTATAAAACAGAAGATCTCATCACGCAGCTAGGAACCGGTGAAGCATTTGTGACGGTGTTAAATGAAAAAGGCATTCCCACACCGCTTGCACATTGTATGATCCGTCCGCCGCAGAGCCGGATGGATATACTGTCAGATGCAGAGATAGATGCACTTGTTGCGAAATCTAAAATTGCTGCCAAATACAACCAGGTGATAGATAGTGTAAGTGCTCATGAAATTCTTACGGAGAAACTCAATGAAGCAGCAGAAAGGGCGGAAGAGATAAAAAAACAGCAGGAAGCTGCAAAGGGAACCAAAACCACCAGAACCACAACTAAAAAAGATAAAACAATTTTTGACGACCCTACTGTCCGCAGTATGACCCGGACGGCGGGGAACACCATTATACGATCCTTGTTAGGAGCTCTTGGTTTGGGAGGCAGAAGCAGGAAGAAAACATTATTTTAAACTGACTCTCCCAGTACTATCCACTTCAATTTTATTTTCGGCCTGGAGAAATTCAATCACTTTCCAGGCTTTTTCTTTTTTGATACCGCTTAGTTTTTGCAATAATTCCTTGCTGTGAATGGGCGCCTGCCCGATGATGCTGATGATTCGTGTATGCAATTTTTCAAATTCTTCCCTGGAAAGAGTGACTGCTTTTTGCCGGAGGCAATTGTCACAAATGCCACAGGAACGGATGTTGTCATCACCAAAATAGGATCCGATGATGCGGCTGCGGCATTCCGCTTCTTCTTTTATATACTGAAGCATTTGCTTCATTCTTTTTTGAAACCGCTCTTTGCGTTTATTGTAAGCGGTCATATCAATACTAAGCTCTTCCGTTGTGATACGGTTGCGCAACAGGAAGAGTTGAGGGCTGTTCTTTTGCGGGCTGTACGTTATCACTCCCCGTCGGTGAAGTTCCAGCAGTTGATTTTTCAGTTCTTCAGCATCTTTTTTCAACAAACCGGCCAGCAGTTTTTCTGAAACCGGCGCGGCCTGGTCAAAGATACCTTCATATGAACGTAACAATGTTTTGACTACCGGGTCAAACACAGGTTGTGATTGTTCAAATTCATACAATGCTTCTTTGGTAATATTGAAACCGATGGTGGATGGCAGGAAAACTTCCTCATTAAAAGCCATCCATCCATCCTGTTCCAGGGCTTTGAGAGAGTAGAGTGTGATGTGACTGTTCAGTTTAAATTTTTTCAGGAAATCACTGATATCAAAATCAAAATAAATCCCTTCACCGGTGTGTACAGGTATTTGCAGGTAATTACAAACGGCCTGGTACACATCTCTTATTTCATGCAAAGAAGGAAAGCGCTGCGATGCCATTTCGTTCAGTTCCTGCAGGTTCTTTTCATCGTAGAGCAAAACGGCATAAGAGGTTTTGCCGTCACGTCCTGCCCGTCCTGCTTCCTGGTAATAATTTTCAAGACAGTCAGGCACATCGGCATGTATCACCGTTCTTACGTCGGGCTTGTCAATACCCATTCCAAAGGCATTGGTGCAAACGATCACCCTTTTTTTATTTTGAATCCATTCTTCCTGTTTGCGGCTCCGTTCATCCTGCGGCAAACCGGCATTGTAAAAATCTGCAGTAATATTTTGCAATTGCAGCAGCTCAGCTATTTCTTTTGTCCGCCTGCGGCTGCGGCAATAAATGATACCGGTGCCGGGCACTTTGTTCAGTATTTCAATGATCTTATTGATCTTTGAATCCACGTTGAAAACACTGAATGAAAGATTAGGCCTTTCAAACGATTGCCTGAATATTTTCTCATGGCTGAATTGAAGTTTTTCACAAATATCTTTTTGTACATCCGGTGTAGCGGAAGCTGTTAGTGCCAAAACCGGAACCCCGGGTAGTTCTTCTCTCAATGCTGCGATCCGCAAATAAGGAGGCCGAAAATCATAGCCCCATTGGGAAATACAATGCGCTTCATCCACGGCCATAAGACTGATGCCCATACCAGGCAGGAATTCTTTGAACAGCGAAGTTTCTAATCGTTCCGGTGATACATACAGGAATTTGCAATTGCTTTCCGTAACAACCTTCAGCACATTGATCACTTCTTTTCTTGTCATACCCGAATAAATGGAATAAGCCGTGATTCCTTTTTTACGAAGGTTTTCCACCTGGTCTTTCATTAAAGCAATCAGGGGAGAGATAACCAGGCACATTCCATCAGTAATCATAGCAGGTACCTGGTAGCAGAGGGACTTGCCACCACCAGTAGGCATAAGTGCTAATGTATCCTGTCCGTCAAGTACTGACTTGATTATATCTTCCTGTAAAGGACGGAAAGAGTCATAGCCCCAGAATTGTTTGAGGACATCGTGAATCGTGAGTCGTGAACCTTGCCTGCCGGCAGGCAGGTGGTGAATAGGGGCTGGGCCGTTCATTCAGCAAAATATTTAATGTGCTTTTCCCGAAGCTAAGTATAATTTCAGATGTAGGTCAGACCGTCTCACGACTGACGCCTCACGCCTACAACACTTTCTTTACAAATAACCTCACCGAATTGATAGCCAGCACTACATCGCTCATGCCCATTACTAATGCACCAAAAGTGGGAGTGAGAAAACCAAATGCAGCCACAGGAATGGCAACGATATTATAAGCAAAAGCCCAGAACAGGTTTTGTTTGATGGTCAGGTAAGTGTGTTTGCCCAATCCCAGTGCTGTTGGCAGGTTCTTTAATCCATGATTCATCAGCACCACCTGTGCGGTTTGCATCGCTATTTGCGAAGCTTCATTCATGGAAATGCCAATTGTGGCTTTGGCCAGCGCCGGCGCATCATTGATGCCATCACCCACCATTGCTGTAGGGAGGCCTGCAGAAAAAGCTGCAATCTTTTCTAACTTTTGTTCTGGTGTCTGCTCTGCAATGACGGTATCAATTCCCAGTTGTGCTGCCAGTTCATCGCACTTTTCTTTGCGATCGCCACTCAGTAATATGGTTGAAATGTTCTTGCTGTGCAGGTAATCAATTACCATTTTTGCTTCTGGTCTTATTTCGTCTTTTACATCGAGCCAGCCGATGAGTATGCCATTGCGGATAATATAAACATTGTGACTGTGATCATCTGTCAGTTCTTTTGCAGCTTTAAAAGACCCGGCTGTGAATTGATTGCCCTCTTTGTCGGTTGCCTGCATGCCGAGTCCTTTCACTTCTTCAATCTTGTTCCAGCGGATCTCATCTTTTGCCTGCCTGCCGGACAGGCTGGTTTTCCAGGCGTCAACTATGCTTGTAGCAATGGGGTGATTGGAATATTTCTCCAGGGAGAAAACAATTCGTCTGAATTCTTCTTCAGTCACTGAGTTATCGGTGATCTGCCACTGGTGAACAATAAATTTTCCTGTGGTTAGTGTGCCAGTTTTATCAAACACCACCTGTCTAATGTCTTTGAACAACTCCAGACTGGTTGCATTGCGGAAAAGGATGCCTGTTCTGGCTGCCCTTCCTAATCCCACGGCAATAGCTGCAGGAGTGGCCAAACCCATTGCACATGGACAGGCAATCACCAATACGGCAATACTGCGCATCAAGGCAGGTGTAAAATCTTTTAAAACGATCCAGCTAACAGAAAGTGTAACAACCGCAATACCCAGCACAACGGGAATAAACACTGCGCTGATCTTGTCGGCCAGTTGCTGCACAGGCGGTTTTTCTCCCTGTGCCTGTTTCACCAGGTTGATAATGCCCGACAGAACCGTGTCATCACCAATGGCTGTCACTTGTGCTTTCACGGTACCGTCGCTGAGCAGGCTGCCACCGATAAGTTTGTCTTTTGCTTTTTTACGAACCGGCACACTTTCACCGGTAATGATGGCTTCATTCACATGGGCATCACCCCATAATATTTTACAGTCAATCGGCACCTGTTCACCACTTTTGATAAGGATAAGATCACCAACACGAAGCTGTGTGTTCTCTACCTGGAAGATCTGCTCTTTGTGTTCATCATCAAAAGCGATCATATTGGCCATCACTTTCTGCGACTTCACTAATTTTTTCAATTCTCTTTGCGTGGAGGCAATGGAAGCATCTTCTAAATAATTACCCAGGAAAACCAAAGTGATGATGGTGGCAGCGGTTTCATAGAACATGTATTGTTCCGGCTGACCGATCAGGGTGCCATATAAACTATAAACAAAAGCAGCAGTAGAACCAACAGCGATCAGCACATTCATATTCGGCATCCGGTTGCGGATACTTTTCCAGGCACTTTTGCCAAAGAAACTCATGCCAACCACATAAACCGGAATGGTGAGTGAAAGTTGTAGCCAGGGATTCATGAGCCAGCTAAAATCAGGATCATGATGTAAAGAAGGAAACATATGCAGCATCAGCACCGCTGTGAAAGGAAGACAAAACCAAAACCGCTGCAGGTGGGTGGAGAGAAAGGTTTTTTTTCTCTTTTCTGCCATTGTCGTCTGGCTGCCGGCAATAGCATAGCCCAGATCGCTGATGCCTTTACTGATTCTCTCCTCAGCAACCGCCCCATCTTTTTCAAATATCACATCACCGGTGGCAAAATTCACCTTCACGTTCTTCATACCCTGTTTTTCGAGGTATTTGTGAATGTTGATGGCGCAGGTGTTGCAATCCATTCCCTCCACTTTCCATTGAACTTTTTCCATAAAAAAACTCCTTATACTGATAACAAACGACGATCGTGATGGTTGCAAATTTACCGAATACCGGAAAGTACTGTTTTTAACAACTGGAATATGTTTACAACATGGTTGCTATATCCCTTTAAATTTGTGTATGGAGTGGCAGTTTACATTAGACAACATCAACCAGGTTGCAAATTCTTTCTGGAAAGAACTGGGTAACCGGAGAATAGTGGCTTTTCATGGTCAAATGGGAGCCGGGAAAACGACTTTTATCCATGCATTATGTGATGTAAAAAAAGTCAGGGATGTGGTAGGCAGCCCTACCTTTTCTATTATCAATGAGTATGTTTTTATAGAAAATGAAACGGAAAGAAAAATTTACCATATTGACCTGTATCGGCTTAACGATGAAGGGGAGGCCATACAGGCTGGAGTGGAGGATTGTTTGTATAGCGATCATATCTGCCTGGTAGAGTGGCCGGAAAAAGCACCCGGGATTTTTCCCGATGATACAGTTCATATTTATATAGAGGCAGTTGGCTCACAAACAAGGAAGCTGAAAATCACTAAGATTTAGGTACATTTGGACTACCAGTTGCTGGTTGCTCGTTACTGTCATTCACCCAAAATCAATCCGCATGACCGGCAACCAGGGACAAGAAACCAGTAACCAGCAATGAGCCAGCAAAAGCCTAAAATAAGCACTTCTTTCAGCTACGAAACCCTCGAAGAAACCCTGGATATTAAACCTAAGGGCTCGGAAATGCATATAGGCATTCCCAAAGAAATCGCTTTCCAGGAAAACAGGGTAGCGCTGACTCCGGATGCGGTAAGTGTGCTGGTGAGCAATGGTCATCATGTCACCATTGAACATAACGCCGGAGAGGCTTCCCATTTCAGGGATAAAGATTATAGTGAAGCCGGGGCAAAAATTGTTTATGAACGGGCCGAAGTTTTTAAAGCCCCTGTGCTGGTAAAAAGTGCACCGGTAATTGATGAGGATATACCGCTGCTGCAATTGAACCAGGTCATCATTTCTCCGATACACCTGTCTGTCCTAAAAGCCGAATTGCTGGAAAAGATGATGGAGAAAAGGATCACGGCCATTTCATTTGAAAACCTGAAGGATGACAGCGACAGTTATCCCATAGTTCGCAGTATGAGTGAAATAGCCGGCAGCGCTGTGATGCTGATAGCCGCACAATACCTTGGCTCTGCTAACCATGGAAAAGGGGTGTTGCTGGGTGGCATTTCTGGTATTGCTCCCACAAAAGTTATCATCATAGGCGCCGGCATTGTGGGAGAATATGCTGCGAGGGCTGCCCTTGCACTGGGAGCATCGGTAAAAGTATTTGACAACAGTGTTTATCGCTTAAAACGATTGCAGAATAATATCGGACATCGGTTGTGGACATCCGTGATAGAACCAAGAATGTTGGCTAAACAATTAAAGACCTGTGAAGTGGCTGTTGGTGCTTTGGGTTCTGAAACCGGCCGTACACCGATGGTGGTCACAGAGGAAATGGTCAGCAATATGCGACCCGGTTCGGTGATCATTGATGTGAGCATTGATCGGGGCGGTTGTTTTGAAACCTCAGAGATCACTTCGCATGAACACCCCATTTTCATGAAGTATGGCGTGATTCACTATTGTGTGCCCAATATCCCCTCCGGTTTTGCCCGTACGGCTTCGCAGGCTATCAGCAATGTGCTGATGCCGCTGTTGATGGAGGCTGGCGATGAAGGCGGGTTTGAAAAATTATTATGGCATAAAGTGCATTTGCGTAATGGCATCTATCTTTTTAAAGGCTCACTCACTAACTTTTATCTCAGCGAAAGATTTGATTTGAAATACACCGATCTGAATTTGCTGATTGCAAGCCAGCGGTAATTATTTGTAATCACTGATAGACAATCTCTTTTTGCAAAACCGGTATTCTACTTCGTCATTACTGCTTACCAGCACCATCCGGTCTTTACAGTAGGTGTCAATAAGGAAGTGGTATAATTCAATCCCCGCAGCGTCTAGGTTAGTACAGGGCTCATCCAGCAATACAATAGCTGTATCGGAAAAAATACACTGAGCCAGCTTCACCCGTTGCTTCATGCCGGATGAATAATACCGGATCTGTTTGTGTGCAGCTTTTTGAAGACCTAAGTCAAATATGATGGAATCGTTTGTAACACCAGGCAGGAAAGGTTTGAAAACCCTATGAAAGTCAAGAAATTCAAGTAATGACATTTCTTCAATCAACTCCATATAAGGGGCACAAAGTGAAACCTGGTCAAATACATCTTCAGGGTTTAATTGTTTTCCGTTTAGTTGGTAAATTATTTTTCCTTCGCTTAACAGCATGCTGCCACTGAGCACCTGCAACAAGGTGCTTTTTCCGGAGCCGTTTGGCCCGGTAATGGCATAGGCAGTTCCAGTTTCAAATGAATAAGTGAAATGACGGAAGATCCAGTCGCGGTTAAAGCGTTTGCCGGCGTCAGTCAGAGATATTTTCATCAGCGCCGTTTTTAGTGAAGCGTTTGATGATGCCACGTTGTGATTCCCGGATAAAGGTTACTATCTCATCTCTTTCGTCAGTGGCAGGAAATTCTTCTTCAAGGAATTCAATGGCCTGTGTGGTGTTTAGTCCTTTATTATAAATAGTCCTGTATATATCAAGGATGTGGTTGATCTTTTCTACAGTAAAGCCTCTTCTTTTTAAACCGATTGAATTCACACCGGCATAGGATAAGGGTGTACGGCCAGCTTTGATATACGGAGGCACATCTTTGCTCACCAGGGAGCCGCCACTGACAAACGAATGTGCCCCGATAGTCACAAATTGATGAACAGCACACATGCCGCCAAGGATTGACCAGTCGCCAATAGTTACATGCCCGGCAACCTGTGTATTATTGCTGGTGATGCAGTTGTCGCCAACGATACAATCGTGGGCAAAATGGCAATAGGCCATGATCAGGCAATTCTTTCCAATTACCGTTTTATCCCTGTCTTTGGTGCCCCGGTTCACCGTGACAAACTCCCGGATGGTGGTGCCATCCCCGATAAATACATTCGAATACTCTCCCTGGAATTTCAGGTCTTGTGGCACAGCTGCAATAACAGCCCCGGGAAAAATGCGGCAATTTTTGCCGATTCGAGCCCCTTCCATTATGGTTACATTGGAGCCGATCCAGGTGCCATCACCGATCTCCACATCCTGGTGAATCACGGTAAACGGATCAACTTTCACATTGGTGGCCAGTTTCGCATTCGGATGAATGTATGTGTGAGGATGGATCATGCAGTTCTGTTACAAAAAAGCCACGGTTTCGTAGCGAAGTTGCAAAGGTAGTTGTTAACGGCAAATGACGAATTTTTTTAAAAAAGTGCCTGAAATCCGCTCCTGTTAAGGGTTTTGTCTTTCCCGGCTAAAATTCAATGTTCCACCGTAAATTTGCAGTACGATGCATAATCCCCCGGATATATTGGCCCTGGCGCATAAGCAGCCCCTGATGCTGGAGCAGCTCGTTTTGCTACAGGAAAGACAGCAGCAAATACCCGGTTCGGTGCAATACACGATCAACCGCTACAGCCGTCACCCGCAATGGAATATTGAGGATACGGGAATGATGGTCTATCATTACGAAAAAGGTGCGGCAAAAGAAAATTACCTGGAACTGAGGTTCTGTGTAAGTGGTAATGTGTACTGTCGGAAAAAGGATACGGAATGTGATATGTGCCAGTTCAGCGCTTCCAAAAGTTGTATGGAGAGGGTGGACAGTGTGGATGTGGTGAGTTTTAAGTTTTCACCCGCACATCTCAGCCAGTTTGTAAAGCCAAGAAAAGGGGATAGCGTACTGACAGATGATATTCTGAAATTCAGGCATCGTTCATCATTCACAAAAATTCTTCCGCTTTGTGGCAAAACAAGAATGGTGCTGGAAGGCGTGCTGAACCATACTTTCAGTGATACACTGGAGAACATTTACATCAATGCGCAAACCCAGATGCTGCTGCTCTACAGCCTGGACTGCATGCTGGGTGAAAAGGAAATTGATGTGGTGAACTGTAAATTCCTGGCCAATGAAGCCGACCGGGAGAAAATTATTAAGGCCAGGGAAATATTGATTCAACATATCGGTGAGCCCATCACCATCAAAGAACTCAGCCGAAAGGTAGCGATCAATGAATGTTACCTGAAAAAAGGATTTAAAGAGTTGTTTGGCACCACCGTATTTGATTTTTACCAGAGCCAGCGGATGGAACATGCCAAATACCTGTTGTATGAAAAAGGATTAAGTGTGACAGAAGTTTCCATGCTGCTGGGCTACTCTTCCATCTCTCATTTCTCTACGGCATTTAAAAAACACACGGGGTTGAAGCCTTGTGAACTGTTACTCCGTTAATAAGTTTTTTTAAGGTTGGGATCAGTTATGATCACATAATCCGCCAGGTGGCTGAATTTTTCCCAATCCGGGTTTTCAAAAGAAGCATCACTAAAACAACTGATGTTTAGTATCCGCAGTTTACTGTTGCGGTTTTGCAGTTGGGCTGCTGTTCCCAGTTTTTCATCGCTGTGAAAACGACCCACCAGGTGGAATATCTTTTTCTTCTTGTTCTTTTTCCAGTAACTGTAAATACTCCATGCCATGCCGGCATCCCACAGATTCTGGCTGTAGAATATCCGGGGATTTTCTGTGCCAGGACTGCCGCCACGCATAAAGCCCAGAAATTTTTCCCGGTATAGGCCGCCCAGTGTATCGTAGGGTAAAGGCGGCAGGTATTTTTTTGATGATTTGGGCAAGCTGTCCAATGCTTTCATTCCTTTTCGACTCACCATATTCACATATCGTCTTGGCGGATTGGCAGCAATTATATAAAGCTGGTTTTGTTTGGCATATTCGACAGCCGGTCTGTAATCTTTGTAATTAGTCCATGCTCTTGCTTCTTTGATGAAGCGGTCTTCACTGATGAAACCAGCCAGGTATTCATTGAGCACCAGTTGACAATCCGTTTCAAACATTTCCAAGCTGAGTGCAAGGCTATTGCCAAATAACTTGTGAAGGGCCCTGAATATTTCTGTTTCGAGATAATGACCGGCACTGTCATTATGTTCCTCTCCAAAAAAGAGTACATCGGCATTTTGTAGATCGGCAGCAATTTTATCTATTGTAGCCAGTTCCTTTGCCCGTGTGTCATAAATTTTGAAATGGGTTTCAATCCCGGCCTGGCCATGACATATAAATGCATAGCAACAAAACATAAAGCATGTGAAAAACTTCATTACTGATTTTTGTATCAGGTAAATCTACTGCTTTTAAGTGTTGCAGTAAAAAGAGAAAAGATGCCAGGGTGAAACAAATGATTTGCTAAGAATTCTGGAGTGCGAGGAAAACACCATTGGTCCAGCCAAAGCCATCCTGTCCTTCATATTCACCACCTCCTGCTTCGAGATGGGTGTCAACCACATTGTATTTTTCCATCAGCTTGCCGGTGCGGCGGAATACATCCTTATTTAGTTGAATCCACCTGCGACTGATCTCATCCGCCAGTTGATGATGTCCATAATTTTTAAGCCCCCTGGTGGTTATCCATTGCAAAGGCGCCCAGCCGTTGGGTGCATCCCATTGCTGACCGCTGTTGATCAGTGTGGTGATCACTCCGCCGGGACAAAGGAATTTTTCTTCAATGATTTGAGCGGCTTTTGAAGCCTGTTCACCTGTGGCCAGTGATAGATACAACGGCATCATACCGGCCAGTGTAAGATTTTCTCTTTTTTGGCCGATGGTCCAATCATAGTCAACAAAGAAACCGGCAGTCTCGTTCCAGCAATACTGATGAATGGCTTTTTTCCTGTTGTTTGCCAGTTGCTGGTATAAACCAGCTTTTTCTTTTTCACCTTCTTCGGTATAGCCCGCTGCTATCATTTGCTCAAGATGAAATAAAAGACAATTGAGATCAACAGGAATAATATCTGTGGTATGAATGCTGGCAAAAGATTTTTCATCCCTGAACCAGCGGGTGCTGAAATCCCAGCCCGATTCGGCGCCGGCCCTCAGGTGACGAAAAATTTCATGTGCCGGCTGGTTGGATTCATTTGCCAATTCCACATCTTCACGATAGGCTTCCGGCCTTGGGCTGTCTTTAGTATCCCAATAACGATTCAAAACAGTTTGTTCATCAATTTTTACCACATGACCGGCTGCACTGTTTATTTCTAGTGTTTCCTGCCCTTTCATCCAGAAACTGTACTCTTTGAGCAGGAACGGCAGGTATTGTTTCAGTACTGCATTGCCTTCTATATCACAAAGCATTTTTATCATCAGTGAATAGAAAGGCGGTTGTGACCGGCTCAGGAAGTATTGCCGGTTTCCATTGGGAATGAATCCAATATTTTCAATAAGCCAGGAAAAGTTATTGATCATGCTCCGGATCATTTTTGTTTTTCCTGATACTTTCAGCCCCAGCATGGTAAAATAACTGTCCCAGTAATAGATCTCTCCGAAACGTCCCCCCGGAACAATATAAGGGTTGGGCAATGGTATCAGTGATCCGTTTGTAGTGTCAGGTTGCCGGGTGAGGGCTGACCATAATCTTTCAATGTTATCTTCAACCGGATCTTCACAGTTACTTTTAAAATGGACAGAATGGGGAACTGGCAGAGAGAAATGACGGAACACAAAATCTTTCAGGTCAAATGCAGGAAATTCTTTTTCCTGCAAATACTTTTCATTGATTACTTTAACCGGATATTTTGGCACACAATCCACAAAAGTCTTGCTGTCAGGAAATATCCTGTTCAGCTGTACGGCTTCAAAAAGCCCGGGAAAATCTTGATGGTCGTTGGTGAACATGTTGCTTTCTTGTCAACCCGTTCAGCCTGTAGCCGGCTGCTGTTGCATTTTTTTAAAAACAATTAATAAAATGATCAGAATACATATTGGAACCAAAGAAAAATAAAAAGCGCTTTGACCTCCCCATCGTTCAAAAATATTTCCGGTGATAATTGACCCGGTGGTGCCGCCCAGGGCAGAAAACACAACGATCAGCCCTGACATAGCTCCATGTTTATGTGCAGGGAGATTGCTCAGGATGATCGAATTGATGGCAGGATAAACCGGCGCCAGGAATAAACCTATCAGGGGAAAAGCAAATGCGATCAGGGGTACATCAGTGATGCTGCTGATAGTTGTTCCTGAAATATTTTTTGAAAGCGGAACGGTAATGACCACAATTGCTGCAGCCACCAGCAGGCAGCAGCAGAGCACCAGCAGCCAGTCCAGCTTTCGCAACAAAATGCCGGCTGCAAATCTTCCTAAAGCAATTGATGCGGAAAGGATGCTGGCCATCTGAATACTGAGACTGGTAGGTAGTTTCAGCACATCGTTATTAAAGGTGGGCAGCCAGCTCATAATGCTTTGTTCGATCAGCACATAAAAAAAGGCACAAAAAATAAATACCAGCACCAGCGGAAAAATGATAAGCCGCAGCATATCCAGGAAATCATCTTTTGCTGATTTGTCTTTTTCGGGTTCTTTCACAGATGATTCATCCAGCGGAGCTGTTAACAGCAGCAGGAAGGCGAAAGCAGAAAGACCTGCAAGAACATAATACACATTGAACCATGAGGTGGATAAAGGATTATCATCATTGACTACGGATGCAAAAAGAAAATAGCCGGCCAGGATGCCTACCATAAAAAATGATTCGAGAAAATTCATCAGGCTCAGGTGTTCTTTTTTGGAACGGGTGACCAGTGTAATAGTGGCCAGTACGGTTATTTTTATAAGCGCAAAGCTGATTCCTACTACAGCAAAAAGCAGTTTCGTCATTACAAATGAAGGAACTGAAGGCATCACCAGGCAGATTGCAGTCACCAGTGCCAGGGCAGTAAGCATAGCTTTTTTATAACCGATGCGTACTACAAAAGAGGCCACTAAAAATGAAGCAATAGCAATACTCAGGTCTTTGAATGCTTCGAGCACACTGGCTGATGACTTTGAAATATCAAAATTATTCTGCACCTGCAGGATCACCGTCCCCACACTGTTAAGCAGGATAGCAAAAACAAAATAATTAAGAAAGAGGGATACTTTTATCCTGGTCATAATGGTGGCAAACGTTGGTGAATACTTTTACAGTGTACAGTAAGTATATTCTAAAATAAGCCAGCAAGCAGTAAGGAGAAACAGCATTGCATAACTATAACGTTTGCGGTGTAAAATAAACCGGGAAATAACAGGTTACAGGGAACCGCCTTCCACCAGGTGCGACTCCAGGTACACTTCTTCGGGAGTAGATTCTTTGCGCAGGCAGGAAAGCATTTGTGCAAATGCAAGCTTGCCGAGTTTGAAACCGCTGGTTTCTACATAAGTGATCTTTGGGTCATACATGGTAGGTATCAACCCGTTGCTGATGGTGATGATAGCAATGTCTTCCGGAACCCGCAATTTAAGCTGATGCACTGCATACATAACGCCGATTAAAATCAGGTCACCCATACAAAAGATGACATCCGGCCGGTGTTTGTCACGCAGTGCTTCAAGAGCCATTCTTTTCGACTCAGCGCTGGTTTCCGGAAAATCAACCACCACTTTTGTCCTGGGTGATTTTTTTTCAAATGTTTCTTTGAAGGAAGCCAGTCGTTTCCTTGTAATGCTGAGATGCGGATGGCCGAAAAGCCCCAGAACCTTTTTTTTCTTTTTTTCAATAATGGCCTCTGCGGCAATGCGGGCAGAGATGGCGTCAGACTGGCAAACTTTATGGTAACCTTCTACTTCCGGAACCCGGTCAAAAAACACTACCGGCACTTTCAATTCTCCAAGTTTTTGATAGGCAGTAAGGTCTTCCGTTTCAATTGAAACAGAAGCAAACAATCCCATTACCATACTTTTCCGGAAAAGATGAACATTGGAAGCTTCCAGTTGAGCTTTGTCTCTCGACTGCATGATCATTACCGAATAGCCATGCAGCCGTGCATCTTCTTCAACCGCTGCAATGAAAGAGTCATAGAAAAAATTATCTATTGAAGGAACAATGATGCCCAGCACATTGCTTTGTTTGGTACGGAGCTGAACGGCGTAGGCGTTGGGCTCATACTCCAGGGCTTCCGCCAGTTCCTTTACTTTTTTCTTGGTGTTTTCGGAAATATCGGGATGATCTTTCAGGGCACGGGACACTGTGGAAATGCTGATACCCAGCGCTTCTGAAAGCTTTTTCAGGGTGCTTTGTTGCATAGGATTAATTTTTCTCAGTATGGCAGTTATAGTCAGTTAGCAAGACAATTTAGGATAATTTTTCTATGCATGGAGCATAAAAAAAATCGCCGGTATTTACCCGGCGATTGCAATTATATCAAAATAGCTTACACTAAAAGCGAAAAGAAACACCAGCGCTGATGGAATAATCTGCAAACGCAGCATCTCCTTGCACATGGTTGCCGGTAGCTTCGGTTCTCAGTTTGTCTGAATAACTCTGTGTACGGTTTCTTTCCAATGCCACAGGAACAGACAAGTAAAAGATGGCTTTTTTACCAACATGACTTATCACTGGTTCGGCAGAAATAACATAGCCCGGTCTTCTGAAACCTTTATCACCGCCAATCAGATCGCTGGAAGGGATCGCTTCAAATCTGCCGCCTGCAGAAAAATTGAACTTACCGGCCATATAGCTCACGCCTCCGCGGGCCATCATCTGGTCGGGAACACTCATGGTACTAGTGAAATATTGCAGAGCCGTAGCATTGGGAGTGCCGCCACGGGCAGTAGATACGCCATTCTGTTCCCTTGGATTAACCAGGTAAAAAAAGTTTCCATACACGCCAAAGCGGTGATTGAAATTGTAAAAACTGTTTAGCTCAAGAGTGAAGCCGGTGCCCCCATCACCTAATTGAATGGATTGGTCTACAGGTCCAAGTGCAGTTGTTCCGTCAGCACGGTAAAAATAATCCTGGTATTGGTAGTCGCCGGTAGGCAGTTTCAAACCCAATCCTGCCTGAATATTGCCTTTATGGTGTTTAGCGGGATCAAGCAGCCAGTAATAGCCGGTAATACGCATATCGCCTAGACCAAAGGAATGAGTGCTATGTCTTGCTGAAGGACCGGCATTGTTGCCACCGTGTTCATAAAGAGAAGACCGTGCATTGAAAATGATCGGGGCTGTCATGGCAAGCGACCAGCGGGTGTTAAAAAACCGGGTAGCTGTAATGTCGAGGGAATAATTATGGTTGATTACTTCGGTGCCGTTCTCCACCCTGTGCTTTTGTTCTTCTTTACCTACATAATGTTTATAAGACCTGAAATAGCGGTTATTGAAGTTCATCATCCACCCTTTTGCTGCTGCCGGATTGCCAAACGCACAGGAATTTCCGTTGCTGCGTATTGCCACACAACCCTGTGCATTTATTTTCTGAAATGTAAGTAGCGCACTGGTGATAAAAATGACAAGTTTAAAATAAGCTCGTTTCATGATTAGATACATTTAATTTTTTTGGTTTTGTTTCATTTTCAGTTTTGTTGTAACCAGTTGTCCCACTTTAGCTCCGTATTCAGTGCTTATGACACAGGAGTTGTGGAAGTGGATGCCCCCGTAAAAACGGGCCCAGTTATTTTCAATAGCCGCTTCACGGAACGAACGGAATGAACGGCTCGCAATGCCAAACTCAAGTTCACTGGTATCGGTATAAGCGAAGTTGTCACCAAAAACATGAGTCAGCGCTTCTGCATTGGCAGAAGAGACAGTTGAATGCCCGCAGGTATATTCCGGGAAAGGCGGTGTTTGCAGGTAGGGTCGCCAGTCTGAATCAATATACTGGTTGATCACCGTCTCGGGCCTGGCGTAGTTGCTGCGGAATTTTTCATCCCAGCAATGTATAAATGCATCAAACTGTGTAATAGCTGTAAGGGCATAAGCATACACGGTAGCAGCAAAATCATAGCCGGCTTTTTGCGCAGCAATACCCACAATGCTCATCCAGTGTCCCGGGGGTGAAAATTTTTTGGTGCCAAACATCACATGACCCGTTACGTTTAGTTTAAACGGATTGTCGTCCCAGAAATCTGCGATATGTTTTTGTTCGTCTGTCAGGGTGTCCACCGCTTCTTTAATAGCCATCACCTCCTTGTAATAGAGACTTTTTTTGTCGCTGATATTAAAAGGCGGTGGTGTGGGTGGAGTAAACTGTGCAGCACTATCGAGCACCAGGGTTCTTATTTCTTTCCAATGTGGTTCCATGGCCTGCGTGTAAGCAGGCGGGGTGGGTACCCATCGACCGGGAATTTCCAGTACTGTATATTTTGGATAAGTTCTTGTCTGGAGATAATTATCCTTTTTGCTCCAGTCAAGAATAACTGCTGCTACAGTGTCTGCATAGGCAATACTGTTTTTGTAAACCCCGGAAGACATTCCCCTGCTTTTTACCAGCTTTTTAAGACTGTCAGTATAATCTCCCATACTGCCTTCGGGAAAAGTAACTGCTTCACCCAATTTTATATAAGCCAGCAATGCGGCAAATTCAAAATCAATTTCTTTGCCGGGGCCGGGTGCGGGCACCTTTCCAAGGCCATTCAACTGGTTGCCCAGGGAGTGATATTGATTGGGATAACCACCCGCTATTACTTCATAAGCCGCCACAGCAGCATACATATAGTTGCGGGATGCAACAATGGGACTGAAATTATTTCCCATTACCACACCGTTCAGTTCATGCACTGTTTTTGAAAAAAGCAGGGGATCACTGGTAATTTCCCTGTAATCATTTTTTTGATTGCAACTGGTTGCTAAAAAACAAACAACTGCGATCACAACTGTAAATCGCATCTGAAAATTCTTTGTTCTAAAAGATTAATTGACTGTTTCCGTTTAAATTAAACGTTCAGCATTCGGGCGGCTGATGAGGGGTGTTCCTCTCAGTAAAAGGAAGACCGGATGAATGTTGCATAACAAATGAAGTTGATGTTATGCAGAAAGCATTGGCCAGCGGTATTTGCTGGTTGTCATATTCACTGATTACATGCTTTACCGGGGATTTTTTGGAAGGTGCAGGTTGGTTCATATCAGAGCCTGACCTGGCCATTTCATCATTTGCTACCGTGAACCTTTCTTTTGATTCATTGACGATACATTTAAAGATCACCACATTGCCGTCAATTTTCCTTTTCACATAGTTGTAATGTTTCCCGTCAATTTCTATTTCACCATAATGTCTTTCAAAATCAGTAAATCTTTCCTGGTAAGGCATATTGAGGGGAACTGTGATCTCCATCAGTTGGGATTCTTCATAATCGTAGCGATCGAGTTTTGCCTCCAGCTTTTTATTGGCGTTATCCTGCAAAAAAGTGATGACCAGGCGGTATCCGCAAAGGTTGAATAGCAGGATCAACATGAATAATATGGCAGCAATCTTTCTCAGCGTTAGTTTATGAAACGACAAGTTAGTTTTTTAATACCAGAACAGAAAATGCGTTCCATTTGATTGATGGATTTATTTACTCACTGCAAACGTTTTCTTGTCCTTGCCGGCACCGGTTATTGTGAGTGATTTCCAATGTTTTGGTAAAACAGATTTTACCTGTATGATGCCGTTTGGAGTTATTTCCAGCCCGCCAAAACCCATTAAAACACTTTGCAAAACACCACCAGCCCCGGTGGCAAAATAGGGATTGGTGCCCCCTTTTGTTTCAGCAATCACCCGGAAAGGAGGGTTCAGGTTGGGCAGGTATGAATCCCGGAACCAGTGATAAGCTTTATCAGCATCCCCGAGTCTTGCATATAGTGTGGTGAAAACAGCCTGGGTCATGGCCGGGGTTCCTTCATTGGGCACCCTTGTTTCATAATATTCCAGGTCTTTGCGGATTAGCTTTGCATCCGTTATTTCTTTTAATGGATAGGAGAGCAGGTTGACATCTGCCTGTTTAATTCCTTCTCCTTTGTAGCTGGCATGTTCACGGGTCACACCATCCGGAAATTTTAGGATGGGAATATTTGCAGCTACCAGCATCCAGTCAGGGTCTGGGGTGATGTCCAGTAGTTTTGCTGCCTCAACAGCAAACTGAAGATTTGCTTTTGCCACTGCATTGGTGAAAGCGTTATTGTCAACATTCTCTGCCCATTCATCCGCTGCAACAACATTATTAATATCATACCGGCCGGGGCCGTTTCGCTCCACCCTGCTGGCCCAGAATGCTGCCGTGGAAGAAAGGATAGGCCATCCTTTTTCCCGCAACCAGTTCTTGTCCTGGGTGACACAATAATAATTCCATGCTGCCACTGCCACACAACCGGTGATGTGATGCTCAAACGGACCGCTGAGAGCCCATACCGGTGTTTCTTCCACCCCGCTATCGGCGCTTTCCCATGGATACATGGCACCGCGATACCCTTTGCTGAAAGCATTGCGGCGGGCTGCCTCCAGCCGCTGATACCTGTATTCGATCATACTTTTTGCTAGTTCAGGTTGCAATACAAGTATTGCAGGAAACATCCATAGCTCAGTGTCCCAGAACACATGCCCGTTATAGCCCAGCCCGCTGAGACCCATCGGGGATGGAGATAATGCAGTTCCTTCTCTTGAAAAAGAATAAAGATGATACAGCATGCTGCGAACATCCTGCTGTGCCTGCGGATCGCCTTCGATGATGATGTCGCTTTTCCATAATTCTTCCCAGGCTTTGTGATGGAACTGCAGCAGCCGTTCTCTTCCTTCCAGTTTGGCAAAGATGGCCGAACGTTCGGCTTCGTTCAGCGGGTCATCATGATGAGCAGAAGTGATGGATGCGCCTGCTATGGAAAAGCGGTAGGTTTCACCAGCCCTGATTGTTTTTGAAAATTTCATAAGGTGCATGTTGTTGTCCCACATTTCATGTATCACCCTGGGTTCTTCACCATGTTTTTCTGAAAAAAGAAAAGTGTTGGATGCACAGAGCTGCAACTTGCCGGTGGGGCTTTTAGCAGTTGAGGTAAGGAGGCTGATGACCACATGTGGCCTGTCAATTTCATTGTAATAATTCTGAACGTCTCTCAACGCATCAGGAGCTTCCATCACACTGGCTCCGGTGATACGAATATCTTTTTTGGCAGTTACCGTTACATCCATCAGCGCCGTGAAGGGAAGATGACGCAGGGAATAATAACTGTAGCTCACTGTTGCTTTATCCTGGTGATCAAAACTGGCAGTAAAGGAAGCTTGCTGCATGTCCAGTTCCTGTTGCAGGTGGCTGATATTACCAGTGCTGATCCTTTTTCCATCTACTTCCAGGTACATATTCAGCAAATTGAAACTGCGCAGGAAATTGCTGACCCTGCCCCTGCCATACAGATCATAAGCTCCGGCCAGCACCACTTCTTTCACCTTAAAAGGTTCCGGCGATGAAACAATGCCGATCATGCCATTAGCCACTGTTACACCATAATATTCTGCAGGATTGATCACCCCGGCTTTAACCTTCCAGGGGTCGGGTTGCTGTGCAGGTAAAAACAAGGGGCAAAACAAGAGGATAAAAAGAAAACGGGTTGACTTCATAAAGCAAGTTTTGACAATCAGCATAAAGTTGCCTGATTAAATAGTAATTACAAACTCCCAAACGATTGCAGTTGATAATTTATGAAGATAGTGATACCCGGTTTGCATTGTGAAAAGCCGGTTTAGATTTTTTCCCGTTTTCTGCACCAGGGAAGTATAAAAAAAAGCCGCCCCATTGACATGGGGCAGCTTTGTGTGTGTGTAAGCCCTGACGTAAGAAAGTTGTTACAGTTTCAGAAAAAAAGCACTGGCTCTTTGGTTAGGCGATTCAACCAGGAAGAGATAGCGGCCGGGTAACAAATTGGAAGCATCAAAACTCCAGTTGTTGGCGCCGGCAACTGCATTGCGGCTGATGTTCCTGATCACTGTGCCATTGGCATTGATGATTTTTATATTGACTGTTTCGGTATGTGTAGAATAGAACAAGGCATTTAATACACTCGTCACAGGATTGGGTGTCAGCACCAGGGTAGGCTGGTTGTTGCCGGGAACTTTTACTGTATTACAGATCTTTGTTTCACAACCCGATCTTGTCAGCATGGTAAGACAAACCCTGTATTCACCGGGAACATTGTATGTGTGGCTTACTTCTTTTCCACTGCCATGCGAACCATCACCGAAGTTCCAGCGATAGCCGATCACTTCATCATTGGGTTTATGAATACCATAAGCTGTGAACTTAACTGTTTTGGGACCTGTCAGCGAATCGGTCATATAGCCGCCGCATATATTATTCCTGCTGCGGATCACAACTTCTTCACAATCGGAGGCAATGCATCCGCCACGGTAATAAACTTTCACACAGGCCCTGTACACACCCGGGGCAGGATAAGTATGGCGTATATATAAAGGAGGCTGGCTGTTATTCGTTGCCACAATGCAGGTATCGGTGCCATCACCAAAGCTCCAGCAAATGCGTTCTATTCTGCGGTTGGGGATGGCTGATGTGGTTACATAGAAACCTCTTTCCAGGCTGCTGGCAGACGAAGCAACCTCGTATATCTTTGCCCTGCAAGCCTGTAAAGGCACCACCACTTTTTCGCATTTCGATGCTTCACAGCCTCCATAGTAAGTAATCTTTAGACACACTTCATAATCCCCGGCTTCAGCATAGGTGTGAGAAACTACATACTGTCCATTATAATTTTCAGGATAAGAAATACAGGTGTCTTTGCCATCGCCAAACCTCCAGCAGATCCTTGCCGGCTTTTTATTATTGCTATGCTCAGGCAGTGCCCGGAAAGCTGTTGTCAGCAGGTTGTTGGCGGTGGTAATGGGGATCCTTTCAAAATCGGCTTTGCAGTTACCCGGTCTTCCTATGGTCACTTTATCACAATAGGATGCTTCGCAGCCGCCATAATAAGTGATCTTTACGCAAACGCCGTATTCACCGGGTTGTTCATAGCGATGACCCACCAGGTAGAGTCCTTCATAGTTTTCAGGATAACTGATGCAGGTGTCTTTTCCATCACCAAATGTCCAGCAGATGCGTGCCGGTTTTTTCTGGTTGTTGTGCCAGGGCAATGCTTTGAAAACTGTATGCAAAGGATTGTTTCCGGCAGAAATAGGTAATTGCTGAAATTCTGCTTTGCAGGCATCGGGGCGGGCAATGACTGCTTTTTTACATTTAGTAGCAATACATCCGCCCTGGTAAACGATCTTCACACACACTTCATATTCGCCGGGTTCCGGGAAAGTGTGGGTGACTGTATAAGGGCCGGGATGGGTATTGCTATATTGAATGCAGGTGTCCCTGCCATCACCAAAGTCCCAGCATATCAGCACAGGCCGGTTATCACTGCTGTGCCAGGGAATGGCTTTTAGCGTAACTGTTAACGGGCTGCTGGTCGGGGAAACTGCCACTCTTTCAAAATCTGCACGGCATACAGCCGGGATCACAATTGTTTTACAAACCTCGGCAGAAACGACAGGATCGGTGGTGTTACTCACCAGCCGGACAATCTTCAGACAAACCGTATAACTGCCGGGAGCAAGATACTGGTGTGTAGTTCCCTGCAGCGGTTCTGTCCATTGACTGCTGCCATCGCCAAAAGACCATTGGGCACGACGGGGGCCTTGCAGATTACCCAATACAGATGTATTGGTGAAAACAACATTTCCGGAAGCATCAATGCTGTAAGTGAAATTGGCAACATCAGGTGTTGCGGTTTGTGCATGGGCCGGTATTGCTGCCAGGACAAAACATATCCCGGCGAGCAAAGCGTAAAGCTTTCTCATAACTTACTTTTTTGGTGACGAAATGTTCTTACGATAAGGCTTGAGGGGACACACGGCCAGCGTTGTGACCGGGCATGAAAGGTGGGGTTTAAAGAAAACAGTGACTATTTTCCCTGCGGGGTATTACGAAACATCTTTCTGATGGTCTATAATAAATTGTATCAGCTCTTCCAGCGATACATCAATTCTTGAAACAGCATCAGTTATGTCATCCCTGTTTACCTGGGCAGCAAAAGAAGGGGTTTTGAGTCTTTTCAAAACACTTTTCACTTCCAGCCCTTCATAGCGGGTGGGTCGTATCAGCGCAGCAGCATGAATGAAACCGGATAACTCATCAATGGCATAGATCATCTTATCCATTTTGCTTACCGGCTCCACGCCAAACACTTTGGGCCCATGCGAAGCGATGCATTGTATCACCTCCGGATCAATATTTCGCCGTTCCAGTTCTTCAATGATGATGTGGCAATGATCATCAGGATATTTTTCCCAGTCGGCATCATGCAGCAGGCCAGCCAGTTCCCATTTCAGGGCTGTCTGCTCATCCGCATTTTCTTTTGCAATGGCCCATGCTTTCATATTTGCCGCCACTTGTTTCATATGCAACCGCAATCGTTCATTAGGTACCCATTCATTTAATAATGCATGTGCTTCTTCAGTAGACATGAGGTTGCCTGAGTTTGCGGGATCGCCAAATGAAGAACGGTTGAGCAGGTGCGACATAACGGGTGGAGGTTTTGGGCAAGATAGCAAATAGATAAAATGGTTCATTCACCTTTGAAATTTGTTTGTTGACCGACGGGCTATAGGCAACAGAAAAAGATTGGCATTAGTTTGTACTTAAAATAAATAACATGTCATTGCATGTAACAGGCAAACTTCCTTCAGGAAAACATAAACTGCAATTGCAGCAGTCGCCTAATTATAATGGCACAGGATTTAAGAATTCATCTCCCACCCCCATGATGTCGGAGGATGCTTCTTACTGGAAGATGACAAGGGATTTTTTCAGGAAGAATAAAAATGCTGCGCCATCCCGGCCTTTGCCTTTTGTGCAAACCGACCTGCATTTGCTGTCATCAGCACCGCAGGTGATCTGGTTTGGTCATTCTTCCTATCTCATCCGTATCAATAATAAAAACATACTGGTTGACCCGGTATTCAGCGGGAATGCTGCTCCTTTTTCTTTTATGATAAAGGCTTTTCCCGGTAGTCATGTGTACAAACCGGAAGACATGCCGGCGATTGACTATCTCGTCATCACCCACGATCATTATGATCATCTTGATTTTAAAACGATACAGAAACTAAAAAGCAGGGTCGGTAAAATATATTGTTCACTGGGAATAAGCTCTCATTTGAAATACTGGGGTGTTCACAGCAGTAGCATCACTGAAATGGATTGGTGGAAAGAGCAACAGCTAGATGAACAGATGCTGCTTGCTGCAACCCCGGCGAGACATTTTTCAGGAAGGGGCCTCAAAAGGGCACAAACACTCTGGTCTTCCTTTGTTTTAAAGACCACTTCGTATTCCATTTATATAGGAGGAGATTCAGGCTATGACTCGCATTTTAAAGCCATTGCTGAAAAATATGGACCGTTTGATGTAGCGATCCTGGAGGCTGGTCAGTATAATACCATGTGGCCATTGATACACATGATGCCAGAGGAAACGGTACAGGCGGCCGTTGATCTGCAGGCAAAGAACTTGCTGCCGGTTCATTGGGGCAAATTCAGCCTGGCTATGCATGAATGGAATGAGCCGGTAAAAAGAGTGCTGGCAAAAGCGGCTGAACTCAAGATGCAGGTAGCGACTCCGAAGATCGGGGAGCCGCTATTCATAGGGCAGCCTTTTTCGGGTGGAAACTGGTGGGATTTTTGAACTCCTGGCCAATCAATATTTTTAAAGAGCAAAAATTTTATTAAAAATCAATTACTTGCAAGGGTTCAATTAAAAATACCTCCTCTCTTTTTAGGTTAAGAATTTACCCACTCCTATCTTCGCACCCCCAAAAATAGCCACGGTTATAAGTAGGGAACAGTCAGAGGGATAGCTCTGCTGCATTATTTAATAACTGCTGAAGGCGGGGGCTTGCAGCCGCAGCTAACAGCTAAAAGGTTTTTTCAAATGAGCAAATTACATTTCACTACCAAACATGCGAACGAGGCTACCGTGCAACGTACCTGGTATGTTGTAGATGGTACTAATCAAACCGTTGGTCGTATGTGTGCTAAAATTGCTGCGGTGCTCCGTGGTAAGAACAAAGCATACTATACCCCCCACGTTGACACCGGCGATTACATCATTGTGATCAATGCCGAGAAAGTTGTTTTCACCGGTAATAAGCTGGAGCAAAAAATTTATGACCACTTCACCGGTTATCCCGGCGGTCGTAAAGAAGAAACAGCAGCCAACCTGCAAAAACGCCGCCCCGAAGTGGTGATTGAAAGAGCAGTAAAAGGCATGTTGCCTAAAAATCGCCTGGGCCGCAAGATGTACAAAAAATTATTTGTGTATGCAGGTGCTGAGCATCCGCATGGCGCACAACAACCCAAAGAATTAAAATTCTAAAAAAATTCCAAACATTATATAATGGAAAAGCAAAAAAACGGAGTAGGTCGTCGTAAAGAAGCTGTGACAAGGGTGTTTATCGCCAAAGGTGATGGCAAGATCACAGTAAACGACAAAGACTACAAACAATATTTCCCGCTGGTTTACCTGCAAAACCAGGTGGAGCGTCCGCTGAAAACAGCCGATGTATTAAACAAATTTGATGTACAGATCAATGCAACAGGCGGTGGGCTGAAAGGACAAGCTGAAGCAGCCATGCTCGGCATCAGCCGTGTGCTGGTGGAGATCAATCCTGAGTTCCGTCCTGCACTGAAAGCTGCCGGTTTGCTGAAAAGAGATCCAAGAAGTGTTGAACGTAAGAAATTCGGTCACAAAAAAGCGAGAAGAAGCTACCAGTTCTCTAAACGTTAATCGCAGGAGCAACAGCAAACAATTTTTAAAAACGATCATTCAAATACAATGGAAAATAATACATCCTTACAACAGCAGCTTCTGGAAGCAGGTGTTCATTTCGGTCACCTGAAAAAGAAGTGGAACCCCAAGATGTTGCCTTACATCTTTGCGGAGAAAAAAGGTATTCACATCATTGACCTGAACAAAACCGTGGAATGCCTGCAGGAAACGGCTGCTGCCATGAAGGCGATTGCCCGCAGCGGTAAGAAAATTTTATTTGTAGGTACAAAAAAGCAAGCCAAAGACATCGTGAATGAATGCGCCAAAAGGGTCAACATGCCTTTTGTGACGGAGAGATGGCTGGGTGGTATGCTTACCAACTTCAACACAGTTCGTAAGAGTGTGAAGAAAATGCAGAGCATTGAAAAAATGCTGGGTGATGGATCTTTCGACAACATCACTAAGAAAGAAAGACTGACCCTGTCAAGAGACAAGGAAAAAATGGAAAAAGTGCTGGGTGGTATTGCCCAACTGGGCCGTGTACCTGCCGCTTTGTTCATCGTGGATATCGGTCATGAGCATATCGCTTTGGCCGAAGCAAAACGTTTGGGCATCACTACCTTCGGTGTGGTGGATACCAACTGCGACCCTAACAAAGTAGATTTTGCAATTCCTGCCAATGATGATGCTACCAAATCAATCGCTATCATCACCAACTACATCACAGCGGCTATTGCTGAAGGCCTGGCTGAAAGACAAGCTGCCAAAGACGAAGAAGTGGATGAAGTGAGCGATGATGAAAAAGAAAAGAAAGCGGCTCGTCTCGAAGCTGAAGCACAGGCCGAAGGTGGTCGTGGTGGCAGAGGCCGTGGCGCAGGTGCAGGAGGCGGTCAGCGTCGTCGTACCACAACAGGCAGCAGGGGTCCTGGTGGTGCCAGAAGATAAGACAGCGGTAACGCCGTTATCAAACCAACTGCAGATGAGGTATTATTAATCTTTTAATCAATTAATGAATATGAGCACCGTAACAATAAGTGCAGCAGATATAAACAAATTGCGCCAGGCTACCGGCGCCGGAATGATGGATTGCCGTAAGGCGTTGACAGAAACCAATGGTGACTTTGAAGCAGCCATTGACTGGTTGCGCAAGCAGGGTCAGAAAGTGGCAGCCAAAAGAAGTGACCGTGAAGCAAAAGAAGGAGTGGTCATTGCACAAACAACGGCTGATAATAAAACAGGTATCGTGGTTTGTGTGAGCTGCGAAACTGATTTCGTTTCCAAGAATGCAGACTTTATAGCTTTTGGTAAAACCATCGCCGATGCAGCGATCTCTGCCAATGTAAAAAGCCTGGATGAGCTGATGAATACCAAGGCCGGCAACGCCACGGTGGCTGAGCTGGTGAATGATAAGCTGGCAACGATAGGTGAAAAAATTGGTGTGACCAAGTTTGAAAGAATTGATGCTCCTTATGTGGCTTCTTATATTCACGGCGCATACCGGATTGGTGTGCTGGTGGGACTGGATAAGGAAGCTGCTGAAGCCGGAAAAGATGTGGCTATGCAGATCGCTGCGCTGAATCCAGTGGCGGTTGATGCGGCCAGTGTTCCTGCCAATGTGATTGCCCGTGAAAAAGACATCATCATGGAAGTGATGAAGCAGGATCCTAAAATGGCAGGCAAGCCTGATGAAATGCTGGCTAAAATTGCCGAGGGCAAAATGGGAGCTTTCTTTAAAGAACAGACATTGACTGCACAGGCATTTGTAAAGGATGCCGGTAAATCAGTAGCTGATTACCTGAAAGAAAGCGGTGATGTGAAGGTGACTGATTTCAAGAGAGTGGCTTTAGGATAATTAAGGAACATTCTAATTTGAAATATAAAAAGAGGTTATCTTACAGTGAGATAACCTCTTTCATTTTCACCGTTTACTTCTTTGGTCATTCTGCCCTGATAGTATATTCAAACCTGTTTGCTACGGAATTATTTTTCATAGCAACACTGATGATCTTTCCTTTTACATTATTCAGCGTAAAAGTTTTAGATTGTCCATTGTTGTTGTTAGGGAAGACATATGTTTGAACAGTGGTGGTAACACCCTCCCTTGTATGCGTGCAGATGGAAACACCGGTTTCAGCTCTGCCGTCTGTTTTATTGATCCGGATCGTTACCTGCTGGTTGAAGGAGGGGTTCGTTACAAATGTACTTTTTGTCTGGCCCATGATGGTACCGCTTTCAGTATCTTCACCAATGTCAAGACGGCGGGGACCAATAGTTCCAACACCATTTGATGCAATCCAGTTCCAGTATTGTTTGAGCCGGGTCACTTCGGCTTTAAAAGGTATCAGGCTGATATCGGGTTTCCAGGGACCCCATTTTTCCCAGGTGTTTTCTGCAAGTTTTTTACCCTGGTTACAGTTTGGTGTGTTTTGTGCATTGGCGACAATGGTTATGCCTGTAGCAAAGAGCAGGCTAAAGATGATTTTTTTCATGATTTTAATGTTTATATGGTTGATAGATCAGGAAACAGTTTTAATAGTTAAAGTGAATTTGCCTTGTTTACTTTCTTTGGGTCCGGTTATGCCAATAATGATGTTATAGGATGAGCTTGTCGGATTTCTAAACTCAATCTCCCGCTGGTTGGTAACCGGCTTGCCTCTTACCGGCCGGTCTCTTTTGTAATCTGCTTCGCAGGTAATGCATTGTTTCAGTTCGGGTACTAATGAATAATCTCTGCTGTTTAGCATATACCCATAAAGGCTGACTTCTTCAGTTCCCTGGCCAGGTGCGGCTTTTATCGTCATTACCGAGCCGGGCGGGAGGGTTGTTCCAAAAAAGACGTGTTTACCCTGGAATTTTTGAAACTGAACGGCGGTGAAACAGGCATTGGAGCTACTGGAAGCCCAGCTCAGGTCATTTAAAACAATGCCTTTTCCAAAATCACCTTCAGCGATCACTGAATCATTGGAAACCGGAGAAATGAAGGTCACTTTTTCAGACCAGTTGCTTTGTGAGAAAACCGCTCCTGCAAAAGCAATTGTAAAGAGCGGTAATACTATTGTTTTTTTCATGCTGGTAAATTGTATTGGTAGATTTATTAATCAATTTTGATTGATTCTATGATACGCTTTGTGTTTTCAGCCAGCTTTTTATTACTCTTTTGATAGAGGCTGATCACCTGGTACATTTTCTGATCCTTATTGGTGATAGCCATCTGCAAATCCATTTTATTCTTATTCCTGTCGTTTATAGTTGCATGCCTGATATGAAACCTGGCCCCGTTTATCTGTTGCGTTTCATCTCTCTGATCAGTAATTTCACCTCCGGTTCGCATCCGCATTTCAGATACAGAGCCATTCAATGCTCCTTCAGCAGAAAAAGTAACATCGTCGGTATATTCAACCATACTGATAGCGAAATACCGGCCCTGTTCTTCATTCGAGAAAGTCTCCATTTTCTTTATAACTTTTTTTACTGCCGGAGTGAGACTGCTGCTGATATTGACTTCTTTGAAGTCAAACGGAGTTTCTAATGAAATACCCATGGTTCCGGGCTGAATTGTTTTCCATTGTTCGCTTTTTTCCGGACCGCTGCAGGAAAGAAACAGAAGAATGCCAGATAGCGGCATCAGTAAATAAATGCTTTTCATAATGAAATTTTTATGATCAGGAGTGAGTTAGCTTATGCTGTTCTTTGTATCAGCAATTTCGCAGGAAAATTGAGGAGAGTTGTAACACCCAAGTGGGATTTTTCTCAGTTCCGCCTGTTTTTCAACATGAGGTTTCGGATGTAAGCAACGGCTTCTATACGATTCTTTACATCGAGTTTGAAATAAGTATTTGTCACATGTCTTTTAACGGTATTCATAGCAATATAGAGCTGATCGCAGATCTGCTGGTTTGTTTTTCCTTCATAAAGTAATTGCAGTATTTCAAACTCCCTCTCTGTCAACGCCAGTGCAAGATGTGTATTGATCTTTTCCATGGATAATGCCGGCACATGGTTGTTGGTTTGCTCAAGAAAATTGTTCATAGCTATCTCCAGTGTGGCCAGTAACGTGTTTTTATTGAATGGTTTTACAATAAAACCATAAGGTGTTGTTTTTTTTGCCCTGTCTAAAATGGGTTTGTCAGAATAAGAAGTAAGAAAGATAAACGGAAGGGGTGTGTGGTTATTGATGTATTCTGCAATTTCTATCCCATCTTTTGCACTTTCAAGATTGATGTCGAGAATAGCAATATCGGGGGTATTGGTTTCTACCTGGTTGATGGCTTCTTCTGCATCATAAGCAAAACCGGAAACAGTAAATGAACTGTTTTTCAGGTGAAGCGCAATCCCTTCGGCAATCAGCGGCTCATCCTCAACAATCAATAGTCTTATTTTCCCGCCGGGCATATCAGGCTGCTTTGAATTTTGAAATAAGGATTTGTACATCTGTACCCTTTTCATTGTTGATTGTTATAAGGGCATGTAGCTTTTTGGCAAAAGCGCTGATGATGCGGTAGCCAAATGAATTACCCTTTGACACATCAACATCTTTTGGAATCCCGATTCCATTGTCTCTTACCTGGAGCAATAGCTTTTCATTGATCTTTTTTAGAACCACTTTGATTTCACCATTGTCATTATTCTTAAAGGCATACTTCAGGGCATTGCTGACAAGTTCATTAATAATCATACCCAGTGGTATCACCGTGTCAGAATGAAGTTTCAGTGCTTCTATATCGCTGGTAAGTGTAATGTTCCCGGCCTGATAAGACTGAAGCAGGTTTCCGGTCAGCATACTGATATATTGCTGTACATCCACAGATTCTGTGTTTTCACCCTGGTAGAGATTTTGATGGATATAAGCCATACTTTGCACCCGCTGGCTGCCTTCCAGAAATTTTTCAGCCGTCCTGGCGTCATGACTGGCTTCTGACTGCAGATCGAGAAGACTAGAGATGATCTGCAGATTATTCTTTACTCGATGATGTATTTCCCTGTTTAAAATCTCAAGCTCTTCCCGTTGCCTCACAATAATTCTGTTTTTTGATACCTGCCGGTGATACTGGAATGATATGATGAGGGCCGCAAGAGCTAGTAGCCCCACACCGCCCCAAAGGATGGCCGACCTTTTTTTATCCCGAAGCAAAAGCTCTTGTTTAAGCATATTTTCTGCAGACAGCAGGCTCGTCACTTTTTTTTCATTTTCAAGTTCTTTTGCATGCATCTGTTTTTGATTTTCAGCAAATGTGGCCAGCTTTTCCTGGTGAAAAATGATACTGTCTTTTAAAATATTCTGAGAAATCAGGGCTTCATTTTTTTCAGCTTCCCGTAATAGTTCAAGAGCCTTTAGCTTATTGGATGCACTAAGCAAGGAAATTTCTTTATCCTTTTTATCTGATTCGTATTTTGTTTCGAGTTCTGTAACGAGTTCCCTGTTTGCCAGGTCGGCAAGCTTCACATTTAGGTCGAGAAGTTGATTCGCAGTTTTGAGTGCATTTTCAAGTTTTCCGGATTTTAGTTCAAGTTTATATATATACTGAAGGTTGGAATATGCGTCGGCAGGTACAGATTTACTGATGAGGCTATCCCTGTTTTCATAAAGATATTTTAATGCGGTTTCATACTGGCCGGCGGTTTCATATAAAGAAGCAATATGATAATTGGCCAGGGCGGCTCCCTGTAAAAAACTATTGGCAAGGTGTATTTTTTTTACATTAGTAAGGAATGATACTTTATCAGCCAGGGAAACATTGCCCCAGTTGATAAACAAAATACTGTGTACGGGATCCTTCCTGTAGTCCCTTTTCCCGGATTTAATAAAACGCTCATGTTCTTCCAGAACAACTGCAAATTTTGCAGGATCTTTCATTTTAGAATAAAGCGTTCCCAGGCGGTTAATGATTAATCCATGATCCATCCTGATGCCTTTTTTACTGGTCAGGCTGTAGGCTTTCAGGTAATATTCTTCTGCTTTTTCCAGGTTGTTGTTTGCCAGAAATATTTCTGCCATACCATCATAAACGTACCAGTTTCCATATGGATACAACCTGTTGTTGTGCTCTTCGGTTTTCCTGTAATAATAAAGCGCAGAGTCAAACTTTGACAGTATCCTGAAATAATTTGCAATCGAGTAATAGTAGTTCTCAATAACAGAGGATGAAACACTCTTGTCAATATAGGGGAGGGCATTTCGGATGATGTTCAAAGCCATCTCAGGTTCTTTTTGCATCTGTCTTACTTTGCTGATCAGGGTATATAACTGTACAATACGGTTATTGTCATTTATTTCCCGGGCATAAGAAAGGGCGGCGCTATAATAATACCCGGCGCTGTCGGGCATGGCCCGCATATGAAACTTTCGGCCAAAGTGCTGTAGCGTATCTGCTTTTTGCTTTTTATCAGGTAATACATTTACTATATCGGCAATGGATTGTGCCGAACCGTATAGTGCTAGGAGGGTGATTAAAATTGTGGAAAGCAGATTTCTCATAACTCATTCTCATTCATAAGTTACAATTTTTGGCCGAATTGCTTAATAAAGGTCTTATTTAAAAAGGAGCTTCCTGTAACACCCGGGTGTTATTTGCGGAATGCAAAATTGAAGATTCAGCGGACCGGTTTTAAAACGAAAGGGCTGTCTCGTTTAAACAGCCCTTTTCGTTTATCTCGGTGCCAGTGTCACATTCACCGGTTTTAATTCAATTCTCACAATTCTTGTATCGCAATTGCAATTATTGTCGGTGCTGATGTCTGCACCGCCTGTGTCGCCGACAACAACCATCAGGGAAACAGGTCCGCTGGCGGGGGTCACCACATGTTCATCGCCATCGCAGCCGCCAAACACTTCATTACGGCCACCGCCGGATAATACCCTGTCAAATGTGGAAGTTGTGGGTGAATTAATACGGGTATATTTCATTCCGGCAGGAGCAGGATCGCCAATGTTGACAGTCCAGGAGCCTCTTACTTCCGAACCATCACCACCGGTTTCCTTTGCATTGAATGTAACAACAGCCTGCAGGTTGGTGCCATCAGGACTGATCTTTAACGTGATGCTGCCTTTGATTTGAGGGCCATTGCCGCCAAACTCATGATCTCCGGCCACCTTCTGAAAAGGGCAGAGGTTGCTGATGGCAGGAATACTGTATGTATAAGTTCCGCCAACCGGTGCATTGCTGATTGTCTTTGATGCCGTTTCACATTTTTGCCACATCTGCGCAAAATATTCTGCTGATTTCATCATGTTATTCACCACATCAGTTCCGCCTGCAGAGGTTTTTACATCATAGAAAAATTCAGGCATCAGGCCATAATGAGAAACGCCGCCTTCCTTAATATAATCCCATTTGCGGCTGCTGCCCACAATACCGCTTTTCGTTTTGATGGGAGAATCTCTGAAGAAGCCGGTATAAAAAGACTGGCTTGAGCTTTCTGTTTTGCTTCTCAGGTGTTTGGGTAGTGGTTCAAATCCATTTACATCTGTTCCGATGCCAACACCTTTTCCACCCATTGCATTCCAAACGGCCCGATAGTTTTGTACAAACTCATCGGGTGTGGCATGTGCAGTGCCCAGGCCAAACATGCCGCCAAGTTTGGCAAGCCTCCTGACCAGGTAATCAGGAGCGTTTCTTTCATTACCATTATTACCGCGGATTCCATTGTGTCCCATCACCAGCGGATAGCCACCTGTAATTTTTTCTGCTCTTTCAATCACTGCTGTTTGTGATAATTCAGACATATGATCAATGTCAATGATCATTCCCAGTTTCATCATTTCAGTAATGGCTACATCACCAAGGTTGGTGACACCCAAACTGTTTACATGCCCGCCGCCAACAAATTTGTAGGTGTCAAACTCTACTGAAGGGCTCATAATGTTCAGCACTTTTTCATAGCTGCCGCAGCAACGAACTTTTCCGGGAGGCGGAAAACATTTTATCGCATCATTAAAACATGGTGCAGGAATTTGTCCCAGTCCTTCGAGAAAACCACGGAGCCCGAGGATCAGACCATTTTCCATACCTAGCGGGCCGTCGGTCATATTGGCCCGGTATCTTAGTTTCGGGTCTTTGCTGGATGTTACCCGGTAATGATAGCCATTGCCATGTTTGTTGGCAAAGTTGAACAGCATACTATACACGGCAGCACCTCCAAAACTGTTGTCAATAAGATGTATGGGAAAAGCGTAGCGGATACCTTTTGAATAAAGCCTTCTTATTTCTGCTCTAACCGTATTCGCATTTGTCGTCACTCCGGGTTTTCCAAAGTTGCCGATCTTGTCAACTTCCATCCCCAAAACAACCGCCAGTTTATTATTACCAACAATTCTTCTTACATCGGCTGCTGAATAGGCAACTTCCATAAAATCTTTGTGACGATTGACAAAAGAGACTGTTTCATCAATTTGCACATCGGCAACCGATTTGTCATCATAAGGAGGATCTCCATTGATGATCTCAGCCAACAGCTCGCTGTTTACCGTTAATGCCACCATCACTCTCAGCCCGCCTTCATAAGCTCTTTTGATCCATTCCCACCACATCTGCTGGTGAAGAATGGAACTCTGGTGCGGCCAATAGGCCAAATCAGGATAACCGGCATGATGATGATCGCCATGCGGATTATCAGATTTAAAAACAAAATCACCATCCAGTGCATAGTTGATGATTCCGGCCCGCAGGTAATCACCACAACCGTTATCAACACCCCATCCGCCATGGGTGGAATTGCAATGACCCAACGCATCCCCTGCTGTTTTTGCACGATAAGCAGAGCCATTACAGTCTCTTGTTCCGGCAGGAATGATGCAACCGATATCCGGTGCACCATGCATAGCTTTGCGGCCAAACCCGAGATAGCTCATTGGATGGGTGTGCATATCCACATAACCCGTAAGTTCTTTTTGAAGCTTGATCATTCCGGGGTTGACATTTATAAGCGGTTTGAATCTGGTTGTGTCAACCTGAGCTTTCAGAACGGAGCTGATAAGAAGTACTGAAAAAAAGAGGCATTTCATATAGGAGGTTTTAATTAATTGGTCTCCTAATTTATTTATTCTTTTTTTGATTTTTTAATATGTGGATAAAGAAAGTCTGGCGTTACAATCATGCTGTTCAACGTGAACGTTCAGCAACAGAAATATTTTACATCGATATTTTCATTCGTTTTTCTTTCATAATATTGTTTGCGGGTAACTGTATTTCTTTACTTCACCTCTGTTAGTATGCGGATATTTTTTTTGGCTATCTTTTTCTCTTTAACCGGTATATCCCTTGCACAGGATAAAACCCTTTTGCAAAAACAGCTGATGGAAATCATGCTCGATTTTCCCAATCAGTTCAGGAACCTGAAGCAACCAAAGGACAGCTTTTTCTTAAAATTCAGAATTTCGGGAACTACAGATGATCCAATAGTCATGGGAGCCGGAAAGGGAACCTATATCAGTGCATTTCTGAGCACTCCCCAAACTGATGAAGAAGCCAAAACTCTTTTTGAAAAATGGTCGGCTTTGATCAGTTCCATTGATTTTAACGGAGCCGTATTGACGGCAAAAGATTGCAAAAAGGACAAGTATGGTGTATACTGCCGTGCATGGAAACTGGACAATTCAAAAAACAATATTGACCCCAGGTATGTGGACTTTACAATAGAAATTGATATAATAAAAATAAGGACTGCTTTTGCTGCAGGTCTCAAAATTGGAAACCTCTGAATTATGACTCACCACGATAACCAAACCTATTTTGACGCTAATAAAGCACTCTGGAACCAGCGAACTGTTGTTCACAGGGACTCTTCGTTTTATAACCTGGAGGGGTTTAAAAAAGGAGAATCTGTATTAACCCCCATCGAGTTGAAGGAGGTAGGTGATGTAAAAGGAAAATCATTGCTTCATCTGCAATGTCATTTTGGGATGGATAGTTTGGATTGGGCAAGAAGAGGTGCTAAGGTAACCGGAATTGACCTGAGTGATGAAGCCATCAGGCTGGCAAAAGAAATAAATGATGAATTGGGTCTTGATGCTACATTCATATGCTGCAATGTACTGGATACTTCCCGGCATGTGCAGGAGCAATTTGATATTGTATTCACTTCTTATGGTACCATTGGCTGGTTGCCCGACCTGGAACCCTGGGCTCAAATGATCGCAGAAAGATTAAAGACAGGAGGCGTTTTTTACATTGCGGAGTTTCATCCCGTGGTCTGGATGTTTGATGATGATTTCACCCATATCAAATACTCCTATGAGAACCGGGAACTGATCGTTACTGAAAACAACGGCACTTATACCGACCGTGATGCGGACATTAAAGGAAAAGAATACAGCTGGAACCACAGCATCAGCGAAGTGCTGAATGCCCTGATCGGGGCAGGGTTGAGCATAACATCATTCAATGAATTCATGTATTCACCCTATCCATGTTTTAATAATGTGACAGAAACGGCCGATGGGAACTGGCATATCAAAGGCATGGAAGGAAAGATACCAATGGTCTATTCAATCAGGGCGGTCAAACAATAGTCAATTCCCCTATCTTCGCAGCCAAATAATCTGCTTTGCATGCTTCCCAAATACAAACGTATTCTGCTGAAACTATCGGGTGAGGCCCTTATGGGTGACAAGAGTTTTGGATTTGATACAGCAGTTATCAACCAATATGCCCAGGACATTAAATCGGTGACAGAGCTCGGTGTGCAGGTAGCGGTGGTGATTGGGGGTGGCAATATTTACCGGGGCATGAATGAGGCAGAAACCGGCATCGAAAGGGCTCACGGTGATTATATGGGCATGCTGGCAACAGTCATCAATGGCATGGCTCTTCAGGCAGGCCTCGAAAAAGCCGGTGTTTACACCCGCCTCCAGAGTGCCATCAAAATGGAGCAGATTGCCGAACCGTATATCCGCCGCCGTGCCATACGCCACGTAGAGAAGGGAAGGGTGGTGATCTTTGGCGCCGGAACAGGCAATCCTTATTTCACAACCGATACTGCTGGCTCACTAAGGGCCATTGAGATCAATGCCGATGTGATCCTGAAAGGCACACGGGTAGATGGCATTTACACAGCTGATCCTGAAAAAGATCCCAAAGCCACGAGGTATAACGTCATTACTTTCCAGGAGTGTTTGGATCAAAAACTACAGGTGATGGATATGACTGCCTTTACTTTATGTATGGAAAATAACCTGCCTATCATTGTTTTTGATATGAACAAACCGGATAATCTCCGTCGTGTAGTGACGGGTGAAAAGGTAGGAACCCTGGTGAAAGGGTAGTCATTCGTATTTTTCCTATTTATTTTCTCAGGCTATCGGCTATCTTGCAGTCTTTCCTGTTCCCGCCTGTGAAGAACTGCAAACCGAAATCCCGTATTTTTTTCATAGCTTCCAAAAACTGACTGAACACAGGTATGCCTGAACTTACGCTATCCATTATTGAGATCATTGTGCTGATGCTGGGTGCCATAATATTAGGCATTACCATTCATTTCTTTATCGTCAGCCGTCGCAACCTGAAGCCCACACCGGCCAATGGCCAGGAAAAGATCACCCGTGAAGCCAGCGAATGGAAAGCCAAATACCTGACAGAGATAGAAATGAAAGACAGGGAATTGGCCAGCCTGCGGGACCAGGTAGAAGAAGAAAGAGAAAATACCAGGATATATGAGATAGAAGCGGAAGAGCTTCGACAGAAGAATAAAAACATGCAGGCATTGCTTTCCCTGCAAAATAATGCGGCTGTTTCTACCAAGGCCAGCATTGCCGAACAACTGAAACAAACCTACGACGGACTTTCAGCACAAAATGAAAAGATCAATGCCCTGATTGAACAGATAGGTATGTTCAAAGAAACGGAGGAAAAAATTCAGCAACTCAGCAGTGAAAACGAGGAGTTGTTCAGAGAGGTGGGAGAATTGAAACTGAAACTTTCCGCCAAGGAAGGAGAGATTGCAGGCATTCGCCAAAAAGCCCATCTCACCAAAGAAATGAGTTCGCTCCTGGACAACGCATATACTGAATTCAGTGCTTTGCAAACCAAGCTGGAGAAACTGGAAGCAGAAGCTTCATCATCCAGGATGCTGCGGATGGAATATGAGAACCTGAAAGAAGAAAGCCTGAAACTGGCAAGAGATTTTGAAAGCACAAAACAGAAAATGAATGCTGCTGTATCGGAAAACCAGGAGTTGAAAACAAAACTTACCCAATCAGAAGATAAACTCAGGGAGTCAGAGTTTCAACGCCAGCAACTACAGAAAAATCTTGCCTACCTCGAAGGAGTGACCAGCGAAATGGATTCCGTCACAGATGCCAACAAAAGGCTCGAAGCGCAGATAAAAAGAATTGGTGAACTGGAAAGCATGCTGAATGTGATGGCTGAGGAACGGGAACAGATGATCAGGCGACATGCAGGCAGCGAATAATGATGTATGACAAAAATCATAAGCAAGAGACCCCGCCCGGGGTCTTTTTTCATTCAGGAAGATGGGAAAGCCGTTAATTTTGAACTTCTAAAAATTGTGAGCTATGCAGGAAAGCATTGCCGGTATCCGGAAAAATTATTCGCAAAAAACGCTGACCGAAACTGAGGTGGCAGCTGATCCCATTGCCCAGTTTTCTTTGTGGTGGGATGAGGCTGTGGCTTCAGCTGTTGACGAAGTAAATGCGATGACATTGGCTACCTGCTCTGCAGACGGGTTTCCGTCAGCCCGTATTGTGCTACTGAAAGATTTTAATAAAGACGGGTTTTCATTTTTCACCAATTACAACAGTTTCAAAGGGCAACAACTGGCTGAGAACCCTAAAGCCTGTCTTGTTTTTTTCTGGAAAGAACTGGAAAGGCAGGTGCGCATCACCGGGCTGATCGAAAAATTAGATGCTGCTGTCAACGATGCTTATTTTCATTCAAGGCCTGAAGGCAGCCGGATAGGCGCTGTTGCTTCTCCGCAAAGCCAGGTGATACCCGGAAGGGAATGGTTGGATGATCAATTTAAACAGGTGGAGCAATCTGCCGGCCATGGAGGCATTGATAGGCCAGATCATTGGGGCGGCTATTTAGTGAAGCCGGTGATCGTTGAATTCTGGCAAGGCAGGCCCAGCCGTTTACACGACAGGATACAATACAGTTTACTGGAAAACGGGGATTGGAAAATTGAGCGGTTAGCTCCCTGACAGAAATGATAGATAAGTTAATAAGCTGACAAGCTGATCCCTCATCAACTTATTAACCTGTAAACTACTTACTCTTCTTAGCTGCTGCTTTCTTTTTGGCAGCCGGAGATTTCGCCGGGCGGCTTTTGCCGAATGACCCTTTGAATCTTTTTCCTTTGGCTGTTTTTTTATCACCTCTTCCCATAATGATTTTTTTTATTGTTGCTGCAAAAATAGCGGGTTATACCATTTCAACATTGATTTTAGCAGATTGTTTCGGTAATAAGCCGGCAGCCAGATGAAACCCGCAAATGGTATCAATTTTATGTCTCCCCGGTTTTATAATTTAAAAAGCTCCGTCTCCGGTTGCAGAGACGAAGCTTTCTAAACAGAGTTGATGGTCTTGTCAGAGTTTAGCGGCCAATTCTTTACCAGCTTTGAATTTGGCAACTTTTCTTGCTTTGATCTTGATTACTTCGCCTGTCTGGGGGTTGCGGCCATTGCGGGCAGCTCTTTTCGAGATAGAAAAAGTACCGAAACCAACAAGAGTAACTTTTCCGCCTGCTTTCAGGGTCTTGGTCACCGCTTCTACAAATGAATCCAATGCTGCATTGGCCTGTGTCTTCGTGATACCTGCATCATCTGCAACTTTGTTAATTAAATCAGCTTTGTTCATGTTTAAAAGATTTTAATGATTGCTAACGGCGGCAAATTTATAGGCTTTTTCATAGCAGCAAAAAAATATTCGTGTCAATAAGTGTTTCCTGCATTCCTGCAAAATCCGCACCGGGCAAGCATTTCAGCCGGTTTGTGATTTTATATTTCTCACCCGGATGTAAACCTTCTCGCTGAAAATGGCTGCTGGCAAAGGTTTCAGCCTGCGGTTAGCAAAACCCAGGCAGGACTATGGTTGGCGGGGAATATACAATTGTTTTGATAGCAGCCCAATCCTGATTTTTTATTTTGCACACTCAATTCACAACCTGCATCAGGGTGCGGAAAGCAACAAACTGGTCTCCCCATTTTTCAAATCCTTTTTTCCGCATGGTATCAGCAAAATTATTTATATAATGATCATACTGTGCTTTGTCTTGTGCATGATATTGCACAGCATAGGTGATGCCTTCCTCATCGTCAGCTTCCACTAAGTGAAGAATAACAGCATGGGTGAAACAGCCGGTTCCCACCACATCGGGAATATGTTCTTCCCGGAGCCACAGCAACCAGTCTTTGGCAATAGCATGGGTCACTTTAACCGTTACATTATAAATGATCATTTGTTTCCAGCCTTTATTTCTAGGTAAACCGGGCAATGATCTGAATGTTTGACATGCGGAAATATATCGGCGTCTTTCAGACTATTTTTCAATGGATCTGTAACGTTGATATAATCAATCCGCCAGCCTTTGTTATTTAATCTCACCGAAGGGAAACGCTGGCTCCACCAGCTATAGCGATGAGGTTCAGGATGAAACTTTCGAAAGGTATCCACCCAGCCGCTGTCAAAAAATTTTGTCATCCATGCTCTTTCCTCTGGTAAAAAGCCGGATGATTTTTTATTTCCCTTAGGATCATGAATATCAATTTCCTTATGTGCAATATTGTAGTCGCCACATAAAATGATCTTCGGGTGTTTTTTCTTTAGTTTATTTAACCAGGCATAAAACTCATTCAGCCATCTGTATTTAAAATCCTGTCGTTCATCCCCGCTGGTGCCGGAGGGAAAGTAAGCGTTGATCAGCCTTATATCTTTAAAGTCTAACTGTATCACCCTGCCCTCATCATCACTTGGTCCATGCCCATTGCCGTATTCAATGTTATCCGGTTTTATTTTGGTAAAGACGGCTACACCGCTGTAACCTTTTTTTTGTGCACTAAACCAAAAATCGTGGTAACCCAGGTCCGTGAATATTTTGTGGTCAACATTTTCTTTTTGCGCTTTTGTTTCCTGCACACAGATCACATCGGCAGGATCAGTTTTTAACCAGTCAATAAATCCTTTGCTGATCGCTGCCCTGATTCCATTAACATTATAGCTAATAATACGCATAACCGGGTGAATTGCCTTAATTTAGTAATGCCACCGGTTACACGGTCATTATTGTTACATCTTCTGTGTAGCCGGTGGTGTATTTTTTCATGGCAATATACAGCATACTATGAAAGCAGGCATAAAAGAAAAAACAGAAGCCATCATACCCGCAAAAGAACATGTGTTTCTCGATGGCCCCAAGAGCCGCGGCTATGAGTTGGGTTTTGCATGGCGGGTATTCAAACAGTTTATCCGTGGATTTCGGTCACTTCATTTCTCCGGTCCGTGTATTACAGTATTTGGATCGGCCAGGTTCAAAGAAGATCATCCGTATTATGCGTATGCAAGGGAGTTTGGAAAAAGAATAGCTCAAATGGGCATGACAACTATGACAGGCGGGGGGCCTGGTATTATGGAGGCGGCTAACCGCGGCGCATTTGAAAACGGCGGGCAATCGGTAGGTTGCAATATTCAGTTGCCGTTTGAGCAACAGGAGAATCCTTATATGCACAAATCTGTCACTTTTGAACATTTCTTTGTGCGAAAAGTGCTGCTGGTTAAATACTCTTATGCCTTCATTATCATGCCTGGCGGTTTTGGCACCATGGATGAATTGTTTGAAACGCTGACACTGGTGCAAACGAAAACCATCACGCAGTTCCCGATCGTATTGTTTGGAAAAGAATATTATGAACCCTTGCTGAAAACGGTGAAGGCGATGGAAGATGAAGGAACTATTTCCAGCGGTGATATGGACCTGGTGCTGGTGACCGACAGCGTGGATGAAGCGATGGACTATATCCGGCATTATATCAGCTCCAATTACAAAGTGAAGCCCCGGAAACGTTTGTGGTGGTTGTTCGAAAAAAGATAAATATCATTGCTGAAAATTTAATATGTCAGGAACAGATATTCTGGGTTACTCGGCAGGCGCCATCACTTCCCTTACCTTTTTACCCCAGGTGATCAAAACATGGAAGCTGCGGTCGGCACGGGATGTATCATTATTGATGTTCATCATAGCGGCGGTTAATGAGATTATGTGGATCGTGTACGGTGCCCTGCTTGACAACTGGGTCATCATTCTTACCAATTCGATTGTGCTGGCCATGTCATTGACCATGATCTTTTTTAAACTTCGGTTTTCATGAATACGCATATAACCAATACGATCATATTTGACCTTGGCGGTGTGTTGATTGACTGGAACCCCCGCTACCTCTATCAGCAGGTATTCGATTCAGCCGAAAAAACAGAATGGTTCATCGAAAATGTTTGCACCCTCGACTGGAACGAGCAGCAGGATGCAGGCTACCCGATCGCCAAAGCAGTAGAAGAGAAAGTGGCTGAATTCCCGGAATGGGAGAAGGAAATCCGCCTGTATTATGATCGCTGGACTGATATGCTGTATGGCCCCATAAACGAAACAGTGAATATCTTTGAAGAACTGAAACGCAACCCGCAGCTTCGGTTTTATGCCCTCACCAACTGGAGCGCTGAATTATTTCCTATCGCTTTGCAGCGATATGATTTTCTCCATTGGTTTGACGGAAGAGTAGTGAGTGGTGAGGAAATGACCAGAAAACCTTTTCCGGAAATTTATCATCGCCTGCTTGACAGGTATAATGTAAATGCAGCGGAAGCTTTATTTATAGATGACAACTATCGCAACATAAAGGCAGCAGAGGCGTTGGGGATACCTTCGGTTCATTTTGAGTCGCCGCAGCAGTTGAAAGAATCGTTGATCCAAAAGCGATTACTGTAATTTTCTACTCCAGCACCGGTCTCAGCCATTTCTCTGCTTCTTCAAGGCTCATGCCCTTGCGACTGGCATAGTCTTCCAACTGGTCAAGGCTTATTTTCCCCAAACCAAAATAATGGCTTTGCGGATGTGCAATATACCAGCCGCAGACAGAAGCCGGTGGGTTCATCGCCAAACTTTCAGTGAGCTCAATGCCGATGTTTTCTGTTGCATTCAGCAGGTCAAACAGTTTGAGTTTTTCTGTATGATCAGGACAGGCAGGATAGCCCGGCGCCGGGCGGATGCCTTTGTATTCTTCTTTTATTAGCTGTTCGTTTGTTAAGCTTTCATTTTTTTCATAACCCCAATACTCTTTCCTTGTCTTTTCATGCAGGCATTCGGCAAAGGCTTCTACAAAACGGTCGGCCAGCACCTGCACCATAATTTTGTTGTATTCATCATGCTCGGCGGCAAATTTCTCCACATGTTTTTTGGCACCATGAATGGTAACCGCAAAAGCACCCATATAATCGCTTCCCAATTCTGAAGGGCAAACAAAATCGGCCAGGGAGAAAGTTGGCTGGCCAATAGCTTTTTTCAACTGCTGGCGCAGCATTTCGAGTTTTACTTCTCCTTTGGATGTTTGCAAAATCACAGTGTCAGCATTATTGCTGGCGGCTGGCCAGAAACCAATAACACCATTCGCCGTAAACCATTTTTCGGCAACTATCTTTTCTACCAGTTTTTGTGCATCCTGGTATAAACGGGTAGCTTCCGTTCCAAATATTTTATCGGACAAGACATCAGGAAAACGACCCGGCATTTCCCAGGCAATAAAGAAAGGCCCCCAGTCAATATATTTTGCAATAGTGCCAAGATCAAAATCCTTCAGCACTTTTTCACCCTGAACAGCGGGCTTGACAGGTTTATAATTTTTCCAGTCAAAATATTCTTTGGTGATCACCGCTTCAGCATAAGGGATGAGTTCTTTCTTATTTTTATTCAGGAACTGGTTGCGGAGATTGCTGTATTCCAGGGCTGTTTCTTTCAGCAGCTTTTCCTTGGTTTCTTTATTGAGTAAGCTGCTGACTGCTGTCACACTCCGGGATGCATCCAGGATGTGCAGCACACCATTGTCATACTGTGGAGCTATTTTAACAGCAGTATGCATTCTTGATGTAGTGGCGCCTCCAATCAGCAGGGGCTGTTTCATGTTGCGGCGTTTCATTTCATGGGCCACATGCACCATTTCATCCAGCGATGGAGTGATCAAACCGCTGAGTCCAACGATGTCTGCATTTTCTTTTTCTGCCGTATCTAATATTTTATCGGCAGGAACCATCACTCCAAGATCAACGATGTCATAACCATTACAACCCAGCACCACGCCTACAATATTCTTTCCGATATCATGCACATCACCTTTCACCGTTGCCAGTAAAACTTTTGGAGCAACACCTCTCCCGACCAAAGGATTGTTCTTTTTTTCTTCTTCAATAAATGGAGTGAGCCAGGCCACACTTTTTTTCATCACCCTGGCACTCTTCACCACCTGCGGCAAAAACATTTTGCCGGCGCCAAACAAATCACCCACCACATCCATGCCGGCCATCAGTGGCCCTTCGATCACATCCAATGGTTTGGGATATTTCAGCCTTGCTTCTTCTGTGTCTGCATCTATATAATCGGTGATACCGTTTACGAGTGCATGTTTCAGTCTTTCTTCCACCGAAGCATTTCTCCAGGCTTCATCTTTCACTTCCACTTTTCCTTTTGCTTTAACAGTTTCAGCAAAAGCGATCAGCTTTTCAGTGGCTTCGTTATTATCATTGTTGCGGTTCAGGATCACATCTTCGCACAATTCTCTCAGTTGCGGTTCTATCTCATCATAAACCACCAGTTGCCCTGCATTCACAATGCCCATATCCATGCCAGCCCTGATGGCATGATACAGAAAGACGGAGTGCATCGCTTCCCGCACATGATCATTGCCACGGAAGGAGAAGGAAAGATTGCTGACACCACCACTCACTTTCGTCAGTGGCATCAGCCTTTTGATTTCCCGGGTGGCTTCAATTAAATCAACGCCATAATTATTGTGCTCTTCCATACCGGTAGCAAGAGCGAAAATGTTGGGGTCAAATATGATGTCCTGCGGATCATAACCTACCTTTTCGGTAAGTATCATATAAGCCCGGTGGCAGATCTCAACTTTTCTATCCTTTGTATCTGCCTGTCCTTTTTCATCAAAGGCCATCACGATCACCGATGCGCCATAGCTTTGACATAAGATGGCTTGTTCAATGAATTTATCTTCTCCCTCTTTCATGGAGATGGAGTTGACAATACATTTGCCCTGTACACATTTCAATCCTGCTTCAATGATCTCAAACTTCGAGCTGTCAATCATCACAGGGATCTTTGCAATATCCGGTTCGCTTTGCAGGAGATTCAGAAAAGTGGTCATGGCCTGCACACCATCCAGCAGCGCATCATCCATATTCACATCCAGCACCTGGGCGCCGTTCTCCACCTGCTGGCGGGCCACACTCAGGGCCTCCTCGTACTTGTTTTCACGTATAAGCCGGGCAAACTTTTTGGAGCCTGTCACATTGGTTCGTTCCCCCACATTCACAAAATTGGTTTCGGGACGAATAACAAGAGGTTCTAAACCGGAAAGACGCAAGAAAGGCTTGATGACAACTGTGTCTGACATTACTACGAGGTTCTTTTAACCAGGAACCTGCGGATTACCGAATAGTTATTGACAACCAGGATTGCGACAGATAATAAGAGGAGCATTTTTGCCATGGGTCTCAGATTGCTGCCGCTAAAATACACTTTTATGTCAATTCTTCTACAATAACCGGCAATTTTCTGGGTTTGATGGTTTTAACTTGTTGGGCAATATGCCTGATATGGTCCGGGGTGGTGCCACAGCACCCACCGACAATATTTACAAATCCTTCTTTAGCCCAGTCCTCCAGGTAATGGGCAGTTTGTGCCGGCTGCTCATCATATTCGCCCATGGCATTGGGCAGACCGGCATTGGGATAGGCCGATACATAGCAGGAAGCCAGTTGCGACAATTCCTCAATATGAGGACGCATTTCCTTTGCACCCAAAGCACAGTTCAGGCCAATACTCAACGGTTTGGCATGCATGACTGAAGTATAAAAAGCTTCCAGTGTTTGTCCGCTAAGTGTTCTGCCGGATGCATCGGTGATCGTTCCGCTGATCATAACCGGAAGTGGTTCTTTCCCGGTATCCCTGAAATACTTCTTGATCGCAAAAATGGCAGCCTTTGCATTTAATGTATCAAATATGGTCTCAATTAAAAGTATATCAGCACCGCCATCCACTAATCCTCTCACCTGTTCATAGTAAGCATTCACAACCTCATCAAATGTAACGGCTCTATACCCGGGATTATTTACATCCGGGGAAAGAGAAAGTGTTTTATTTAAAGGGCCGATGGCACCGGCAACAAATTTTGGAATTTGGGAATTGGATTTTTTGTTTTGCTCAATATACGCTTCAATGGCTTGCCTTGCACATATTGCAGCGGCTACATTCAGTTCATAGGCCAGCGACTGCATTTCATAATCAGCCATAGCGATTGCCGTGCTGCTGAATGTGTTTGTTTCAATAATATCAGCCCCGGCATCAAGATATTGTTTATGAATTTCCCTGATGATCTGCGGTTGTGTGATGTTCAGCAGGTCGTTGTTGCCTTTCACATCACAATGCCAGTCTTTGAACCGGTCACCACGGTAATCTGCTTCGGTCAGTTTATACCTTTGGATCATGGTGCCCATGGCACCGTCAATGACCAGTATGCGTTCATTCAAACAATCTTGAATTGTCTTCATAACAATGGTTGTTTGTGAACTATAAACGTTGGGAAACTTAGTGAGGGTTTCGTACCGTTTATTAGTTCTGTTATTTATACAGGCCGAACAATAAACAAATCCGCCTGTGATGAGCCACAAAGCTACAGGATACAGGTATAATAAACAAGTACGGTTTCTGGCAGGTATAGCTCAGCATGCAGGGATATATACTCAACTCAGCGAATGCTGTGTTCGCTGCGAAGTTCAGCGGCCGGAAACATAGCTCTCCACCGGCAAACGGTTCTGCAGACTGCGGGCCAGGGTCATTTCATCGGCATATTCCAGTTCACCGCCAAAAGCAATGCCACGGGCAATGGTGGTGATGCGGACAGGCAAGCCCTGTAACTTTTTCTGGATATAGTAGATAGTGGTGTCACCCTGGATATTGGGGTTAAGGGCAAAAATGAGTTCTTCGGTTTTTTCTTTGTCAATGCGATGAACCAGCGATGCAATATTTAGCTGATCAGGTCCAATGCCATCCAGGGGGGAGATGACCCCGCCCAGCACATGATAAGTGCCGTTATACTGTTGGGTGCTTTCAATGGCGATCACATCCCGGATGCTTTCCACCACGCAAATGATATTTTGTTTGCGCATTGAGTTGGCACAAATGGAACAAATATCGCCATCGGCCACATTGCAACAACGCTGGCAAAATTTGATCTCGCTTCTCATTTTGGCTATCACCTCGCTGAAATGCGTGACTGCTGCTGTATCCTGTTTTAGCAGGTGCAGCACCAGCCGAAGGGCCGTTTTCTTGCCAATGCCGGGAAGTTTGGCAAATTCGTTGACAGCATTTTCAAGCAGTGAGGAAGAAAATTGCATGGGAGCGAAGATACAGAAACAGGCACATGCTACAAGTCGGGAGCGGAACTTATAACTTATAAACTAATATCAAATTCATTCTCTGATCCGGCTTTCACATTTATCTTTCTTTCCACGGGTTTCACCAACTCCGGCTGTTTTCTTCCTCCAAAGAAATCACCGGGGTCCCATTTGCCATTTTTATTTTCATCATAGAGAATACGCAGTTCATATTCACCGGGCAGCAACAGCGATGCTGAAAAATCAGGGCTTGCCAGCGGGAATGAACGGCTGATGTTATTGTTCAGCACAAAGAGCAATACAGGATTTTTTGATATGTCAAGACTGCGAAACCGGAGTTTCAGCGAACCATAATCTGACAGTTTTTTGGTTTTAAAACTGAGTGTGTCTGATTTCAGCAGTTTTCTTCCGCTGCTGTCCTCGGCAAAGTCTATATCCAGGATAAGGTGATAAGCCGTATTCTCTTTCCAGGTATGAAGCAATTGCAGTTGCGACCGGCTGCTGTCTAAAACAAATCGATAATTCGTGACAGGTTTAAATGTTGAGTCGGTATGCAAAGTGATCTTTGTAGAATCAAAGGTTTTCAGGGGCTGATCAAAACTGATCAAAAATTCATTCAGCAGGTCAAGCTGGTTATTGACAAGATTGTTGCTGAAGCGTAATCTTCTTTCAGCAGTGGCACCGCCGAGGCGCCCTCTTCCGCCGGCTGAAACGCCGGGAAGACTTTGCCGGGTGGTGGCAGCGGTTGAACTGGCCTGGTAAGCGTAGAGCGTCAACGGAATTGTATCCTGCGGTACGGTAACAGGGTTTGGAGCAAAGGCAAAAAGTTGCTTCTCGTCATAACTCCAGCGGCGGCCCCCGTCATCTTTCATCGCATAAACATAGAAGGTTTTTGGAGGCAGGTTCTTAAAAACAAAATTTCCTTTATTATCCAGCCTGGTCACATAGCGGGGTTTTTCGTTTACCAAAGCCGAATCATCGGGATTGGTATGCAGAATTACGGTCAGCGAGGTATCCACTTTGCCTGTTTCGGCCAGGATAACGCTGCCGGATAATTGCAGTGAATCAAAATAATTGCCGGTAGAAAAAGTGAACGTGAAATCTTTCATCACATTTCCTTCGTTGATGTCTTTGATGGCCTTCCCGAAGTTATAGGTATAAGTAGTATTTTCTTCCAGGCTGTCACTGATCTTTACCGTTATTGTGTTGAGCCGGTAATTCACTTCGGGCAGTATGCGGGGAATGGGAGAGACCAGTAATTCCTGCTGCACATTCTGCACATCAATATATTCATCAAAAGTAAAGGTGAGCCGTTTCTCTTTAAAATTCAGTGAAGAATCAACCGGGTTGGCTTTGATCAATACCGGGGGCAACGAGTCTCTCGGGCCACCTTGCGGAGGAACAATATTGGCACAGCCCGGCCCGCTGACACTATTGACAAGGACAACAACAACTAATACCAGGGAAATAAAGGAGCGGACTTTCATACCAGGGCTGCAAACTTAACGGGTTTGCAGGGAATAGCCTGTTTTAAAAATCATAATACTGTTCATTCTTCGGCCGGTTCTTCTTCCAGCGAATGAAGTGCCACCGCCAGGTTATTGGTCTTTACAAAATTGCACCAGTGACAATCTGCCTTACCGCAGCCGGTATAAAAATCCCTGTTTTGAATTTTTTCCCAGGTATCAACGATCTGTTGTGTAACGGTTGTGATGTCGGCAGGTGTGATCACCACTTTTTCCTTGCGGTAATTCTTCTTTTTGTCAGGTTCAATAAAATCAAATTCGGTACTCACCACTTTCCAGTCTTTCTGTTCATAATTGTCTACCAGAATTTTATAGAAAACAGCCTGCCTCCAGTAATCGCCGCCATTCGGATCTTTATCTGAAGGGCCTTTCAGTTTAGGTAAGGCTTTTTCAGGGTCGCCGGTTTTGTAGTCCACCACATTCACTGCTTTGCCGTCAAATTCCAGTTTGTCCAGTTTTCCTTTCAGGGGCACTTCTTTCACCACAACATTGCGGATATTTCTTTCAATGGTAACGATCTTGTTGAAGGTCTGAATGTATTTATCGTAATAATTACTCAGCACTTCATGGCCATATTCTTTTCTGCGGTCATATTCTTCTTTGGTAAAGCTTTCCCGGTGGCGCAGCATATACCAGTCAAAATCGGCAATGAATTCTTCTTTCGGCGGAAATTTTTCTTTTCCGCTTTCCTGCATTTTTCTGAAAAGTTTTTCTAAGGCATGATGCACAGCCGAGCCAAACTCGGTGGCCTCGTTCTTGGGTGACGGGATCCGGATAAGATTATTGAAATAAAATCCCAGTGGACATTTTAAATAATTGTTCAGGGCTGTCACATTCATCACAAACTTATCCAGTATATGCCCGATGAACTCTTCCTCAATTTTTTCTATCTCCGGCGCTTCGGCTTCTGCAAAATGCAGGGCAGAAAAATCAGCCAGCACATCAGCGGCAATGATGACCTTTTCAAGCGGCAGCTCATACTGGTCCTGTATCTCGGCAATAAACATTGAAGGCTCCAGTTCTTTGCCGTCATTTTTGAATTTGCTGTAGGAAATATAAAGATGTTGTTCTGCCCTTGTCAGCGCCACATAAAATAACCTTCGCAATTCTTCCTCATCATTGCCGGCAGCCTGCGAAGAGAACATGGTGTCGGGTAGTTTATAACCACCGCCCGGTTTTCTTTTCTTCTCCCAGAAGGAAGCATTGCAGCCGGCCATAAAAACATATTCAAACTCTAATCCTTTCGAGCCATGCGCTGTCATCAGGTTCACGCCTTTCTCACTGCCGCTAACCTGGACGAGCGGCAGTCGGATTTCTTCTCTTTCCATCAGCCCGATCAGTTTCACCAGTTGTGAAAGATTGAGCGAAGGATTGCGGTGTGTTTCCTCTTTTACAAAATCAAACAACCCCGTGAGGACCTGTAACTGCCAGTGCTTGTCATCGCTTTGTATGATATGGTTCAGCACCCCGGCTTCCCGGATGATCTTTTCAAACAAATGCTGCAAAGTGATATTGGGTACCGCAGCGACCAGGGTTTCGATTATGCCCGATACCTTTTTCATGCCGGGATGAACAGCAGCATCAAAAAGGTCTTTAGGTGTTGCATTGGTTTTTTCATGGAGCAGGCTGCGCAGGGAGTTGTTGTCATCTTTATACCGTTTGCTTGCCGCTTCCATACTTAGTTTAGCAATTTCTATTGATGGAATACCAAACCAATCGAAGTGCAATATCTCAAACAGCATTTCATCACCACTGAAGGAAATGTCATGTTCCGAATCGAGATATTTCAGCAGCAGGATGATCTTTTTTGTCAGCGGCAATTCAAGAATATTCAGGTGACGTTTGCTGAAGACAGGAATGTTCAGCAGTTTGAAATATTGTGCCAGTTCTTCACCATACTTGTTTTCTTTATAGATGATGCCGATGCGTCCAGGAAGAACTCCTTGTGCCAGTAATTGCTGCACCTGTTTCACAATGCCAATCATTTCCTGCCGCTGCGTTTCATACTCGTGGAGGATCGGTTTATGGGTCAATTGGTTCATGGGGTGCCGGGAAGAAAGCAGGTCTTTGCTCAATCCCTCGATCTGCTTCACCAGTCTTTCTTCATTCCGGTTGATGAGTGTTTTAGAAACATCAAGGATCGGCTGCGTGGAGCGGTAATTATTGGTGAGCACCACAGTGAGGAGGTCGTTTTTATAACTATCAGCAAACTGCAGCATATTCTCCACGTTGGCACCCTGGAAACGATAGATACTCTGGTCATCATCCCCCACCACAAACACATTGGGTTTATCCCAGTAACTGATGAGTAACTCAACAATACGGTTTTGGGTGCCGCTGGTGTCCTGGTATTCATCCACCAGTATGTATTGATATTTTTCCTGGTAATTGGCCAGCAGGTTTTTATTTTCTTCAAACGCTTTGATCACCCAGTTGATCATGTCGTCAAAATCGTAGCGGTTCTTTTTGCGCATCAATAGCTGGAAGCGGTCAAATTCATTCACCGCAGCCCGCAGTTTTTCCATTTTTTCTTTTTCCTCTTCGATCTTGTCTTTCTTCAGTTCACCCGCATTGAATTCTTTATATTTTCTTTTGTAAACAAACTCATCCCGGTTGGGCAGGTCAGCGATGTATTCATCAATTTTCTGATTGATGAACGCCGGAGTCCATCCTTCTTTTTTCATAGAGCTGAACAATGCCTGCAGATTATTCACTTCAAAATACACATCACCCCGGTATCGTTTCAGCGGGTGGTTTTTGGGAAAGGAATCAATCAGTTCTTTGAACAATTCAATTTTTTCGAGATCGGAGATCGGGTCCAGCGCTGTTTTTTCAAACAGCGAAAGGTTTTCCTGTATCACATCATTGCAAAAAGCATGAAAAGTGTAGATGTTCACTTTATACGCATCCGGGCCGATGAACTGCAACAGTCTTTTTCGCATGGCCACCACACCGGCATCAGTATAAGTGAGGCAAAGGATATTTTCCGGCAATGCGTCTGTTTCCAATAGAATTTTGCCGATACGGCTGGCCAGTATCTGTGTTTTGCCCGTGCCCGGCCCGGCAATCACCATCACCGGCCCTTCAATACTGTTGACGGCCAGTTGCTGCTTTTCATTCAGCTTTTCAAACTCTTCCGCAAACTTCCTTTCTAATCTTTCTTTGTTAAAAGACATCTTTATTCGAACTTTTTTCTTTCTGACAGGTTATTGCAACGAATTTAAACCAATAATCTGCATGGCAGCACATTCGATCCGTACGGTTCAGAAAATTCCTCTTTCCCTTGATGAGGCCTGGCAATTTTTTTCCAATCCTGCCAACCTGCAGGCTATCACTCCCGGCAATATGGGCTTCAGGATCATATCAAAACATCATGGAGATACGATGTACAGCGGGCAGATCATTGAGTATAAAGTAAAGCCTGTTTTGGGTATACCTGTTTACTGGATGACCGAAATCACGCAAGTGAAAGACAGGGAATATTTTATAGATGAACAACGCTTCGGCCCTTATAAATTGTGGCATCACCAGCATCATTTTAAAGCAATTCCCGGTGGGGTGGAGATGACGGATATTGTTCACTATAAAAACCCGCTGTGGTTTTTGGGAACTATTGCCAATACATTATTCGTAAGGAAAAAACTAAAACAGATTTTCAGTTTTCGTTTTCAGAAAGTGGAACAACTATTTGGCCCCTGGCCCGGCGGACAGGAAACGAATATTGAAATACATTAATGACCACCTCACGATTCACGACTAATGACTCCCGTCTCACTTCACCCCTGCTCTTCTCTTCAACTCACTCACCGGCACGGTCATCATTCTTCCGATGGGTTTATTGTTGCGGTAGCTGATCAGCTTTAGGTTGGAAGCATCTTTCGGCACCGTTAAGGGTGATTCATATTTCGGGTAAAAATTATCCGGGAATGAATTGTCAAAACTGTAATGAATGGATAGTCCTTCAATTTCTGTTTCTAATTTCACGATCACTGTTGCTGTATCTTTTTTAGTAGCAGTAATGATAGGGTCGTATAGGGCCGGTGAATACTTCACCCCGGCTACGTCGAACCTTTCAAAATGGGCCTCTGTTTTTTTTGCAAAGCCATTCCAATCTTTTACATTTTTTGGTGACCACAAGGCTTCGGAAATGGCAAAGGCTCTTGGCCAGACCATGTATTGCAGGTGTCTTGTATTATAAACCTGCTCTGTCCACAGGTTGGCCTGCCCGCCTTTTACGAGTTTTTCGTCAATGCCTTCGGGAAGCGGATCAAACTGGTAAGCTTTCTTCAACCGGAGTGTGGCATAAACCGGCGGTTCGATGCTGGCATCACCCTGCATGTAATCTATATAAGCAAAATCAGTTGGGCTCATCACCACTTCATGTCCCATTTTGGCCGCTTCAATACCGCCCTTCATTCCTCTCCAACTCATTACTGCGGCGTTGGGAGCAAGCCCCCCGTCGAGTATTTCATCCCAGCCAATCATTTTTTTACCCTTGCTGTTGATGATCTTCTCCACTCTTTTTACAAAATAGCTCTGCACTTCATCGAGATTTTTCAATCCTTCTTTCTGCATCAATGCTTTTATCTGTTCGCTTTTCTCCCAAAAGTTTCTTGCTGTTTCATCTCCCCCCATGTGGATGTAAGGGAAAGGAAACAATTGTGCTACTTCCGTAAATACTTTGTCCAAAAACTCGTATGATTTTTCTAATGCCGGACAAATCGTATTATCAATCACTCCATAAAAATGCTGACCGCCGCCTGGCCAGATCATAAAACGGTCGCCGGGGCTTACATAATATTCGCCGGGTGTACAGGATAGTTCAGGATAAGAAGCGATAGCAGCCAGACTATGGCCGGGTACATCAATCTCCGGCAGAATATTCACAAAACGGTCTGCCGCATATTTCACCAGCTCTTTAATGTCTTCATGTGTATAGAAACCGCCGTAAGTAGGTTTTTCACCGGGTTCGGGTTTTGACAAATTACCGAAGGTGCCGGTCCGCTCCACCCGCCAGGCCCCAACCTCAGTGAGTTTGGGTAAAGCTTTTATTTCAAGACGCCAGCCCTGGTCATCGGTAAGGTGCAGGTGCAACAGGTTGAATTTATATTTCACCATCTGGTCAATGAATTCTTTCACCTGCGGCACGGTGAAAAAATGTCTTGACACATCGAGCATCAACCCCCTCCAGCCAAAGCGGGGATAATCTTCGATGGTAACGGCAGGAATAGTCCACAGTTCTTTTAGTTTGGTGGATTTGCTTTCCACTTCTTTGGGCAGCAGTTGCAATAAGGTTTGTACGCCATAAAATATTCCCGAAGGTTCGGTGGCTGACAATGTGATACCGGCCGCAGTTACTTTCAAGCGATAACCTTCTTTTGGCAATGATGTATCAGCAGCCGGTAATAGTTTTATATGAATTGATTTTAGCAGTGCCGTTGTTCCTTCTTTCACGGTTATTTTATGTCCCGTGGCAAAAGCGAGTTGTTCGGCAAGCCGGTCAGCCGTTTTTTTCACTTCCGCATTTTTGGGAACAATGATCGTGGTGGAAAAAGGTAAAACATAAGTTCCTGTTCCCATTGCAAAAGAAACGGGTTGGGGGATCAATGAAACAACCTGCCTGCTTTCAGCAATGCGCTGTGCACTTATGCTGGTAAAAAAAATAATTCCCCATACGAGACCTGCTGTTCTTTTCATATAACAAATTATGAGTCCAAGTTAAGCAAATTGAACAGGGAGAAATAAAAAAAGGGCTGACAATCCCTGTCAACCCAATTAACTTAATGAACCGGTCAACTATCTACCCCGGTATCCTCGTAATATATTTCTCGATCTGTTTGATCTGGTCAACGATCTGCGGCGTAGTGGGTCTTAATGCTTTCGCTTTTCTGAAAAAATCTTTCGCCGCCCTGAATTCTCTTTTGTTCATCATGATGCTGCACATCTGTAAATATGCAGCCGCCTCATTTTCTTTATCGGGCAATCCTTTGCGGATGGCAGAACGGATATAGCTTTCCGCCTGTTTCATATCATTTTTTTGCATGGCCAGCATTCCCATCTGCAACATACTGGCACCTTCAGCTTCTTTCATGGGCATGCCCAGGTCCAATCCTTTCTTCATCATTTTTTCGGCCCCTTCAAAATCCTGGTTCATCATAGCGATGTTTCCTTTCAGGGTGTAATACACGGAACGGATGGGTTTATAGAGCAGGTTGGGAAATTTGATGGAGTCCAGCACTTTTTGTGCGCCTTCCATATCGCCGCTCTCCATATATTCCTGTATCAGCCGCAGCGGCCCAAAGAAAAAATGACCCAGCACCAGGATGACTCCCACCAGGTATAAGGGAAAAGCCGGCCAGAAACTTCCGGCATAGTTCACATAAACACCGGCCACTATCATCACCAGGCCAATCCAAAGGCGATATTTAATGAGCAAATTGTAAAACTTCATGTTTCATCTTTTAAGGGGGGCAAAGATAAGGCCTGCAGGGGGAACAGCCCGGTCAATCCCGGGCATCATTGATCTCCAGCCAATAGCCATCGGGGTCACGGAAATAGATTTGCTTCACTCCATCCACACGGGTAGTGACTGCACCGGGCTCACCAGTCCAGTTCTCAAAAGCGATTTTCTTATCCATTAATAGTGTGATGAAACGATCTACAGAGCTTACGGTGAAGCAGAGGTGTGCATTTTTGGGATAGCTAACGGGTGCCGTGGCGCCTTCAATAAGGTGCAGGTGGCTTTTTATTCCAATAGAAAACCAGGTGTGCTTGCCGTCACGAAATGGTTCAGGAATAGTATCCAGGCCAATAACATCACGATAAAAAATGGTACTGGTTTTAAGGTCTCTTACATACAAAGCAATATGATTGAGACTGGCTTTGGACTTGTTACTTTCTTTTTGCGCCGTTGCCCAAAAGGGCAGCAGCCAAATGGTTGTTGCGATCAATAACTTTCTTGTCATCTCAGCAAGGTAGCAACAAAAACCATTGGCCGCTGCAGTTGTACATAACCCGGGGAATTATGCTCTTTCCCAGAAAGGGGGTGGCTCTATACCCAACGAACGGAGATAGACATAGGCCTGCCCGCGGTGGTGAATTTCGTTGTCAACAAAATACTCGATAAACGACAGACAGGTGCCGGGCCACTGTCCAAAGGCCACATCCTCTTCTTCAAACCGGGCCGGGGTAATTTGCGGCCATATTTTATTGATGCCTTCGGTGGCTTTGTCCCAGAGATCAAGTAGTTCTTTTTTGGTATGCACTTCTTTGGCATCGGCCCATTTTTGCCATTCGCCGGTGGCGATGCCTGATACACCCGGCACTGCCATGCCCAGGAATTCATAGACCATTTCTGCAAAAGGCCTCATGTCGCCAATGGAGTAGGAGAAGAGTTTGTCTTCGGGAAATGCTTCAATGGTGCGGCGGGTGAGGCTTCGGTGACCCTGCCAGTGCTTCAGCAGGTCGTCTGTTGATATAAGAATTGCTTTTTTGGTAGTAAGTTCTTTGTTTGCCATTGGAATAAGTTTTTTAATTGAATACACAAAACAAACCCGCACGGCTGACAGCCCTATGGCAGCCGGTTTTGCCCGGGATAAAAAATTTTAAGGTCAAAACCGTTATTTTTGCTGCCCTTTCTATTGGCCCGGTAGTTCAATGGATAGAATAGGAGTTTCCTAAACTCTAGATACAAGTTCGATTCTTGTCCGGGCTACTTTTTTTATTCAGAGGGTTTCTTAAATTTTTGATACAGGTGCTGACGCAGTTTTGATGGTCAGGATGCTGACTTAAACGTCAGCATCCGATTCTATCCGGCACTGCAATCTTAAAATAATTGCCGACATTATCATTTTCTTTTTCCCCAACTCAACCCCTCTTTCCCTCAATTCAGTCATTCTTCGCTTTTTCCCGCTAGTCCACCACCATAGTTTTGGCTTTCTAATTAAAAACCTTATACCATGAACCGGAAATTCATTGTTGCTGCGCTGGTAGTGCTGCTTCCTTTTGTGGCCGATGCACAACTGAACAATATCCTTAACAAAGTAAAGAACAAGGCAAAGAACAGGGCCGACCAGAAAGTTGATAAAGAGATTGACAATGCTCTGGATGAACTTGAAGGAAAGAAAAAGGCAGAACCATCGGTGGCAAAGAAAAGTGACAGTAATATCGCTGAGACAAAACCAAATAAGCCTTCGCTGAAAAGTTTTTCAAAGTATGATTTCATACCTGGTGATTCTGTCCTGTATTATGATGCCTTTGAAGGGGAAGCCATTGCTGAATTGCCCACCGGCTGGAACACCAGCGGCACCGGTGAGGTGGTGACACTTGACAAATACCCCGGCAACTGGCTTCAACTGCACAAAAAATTCATGTACCTGAGCAGCAGCAAAAAATCTTATGGTGAAAATTTTACCGCAGAGTTCGATATCATCCTGCAATTAAAGAACAATGGCTGGAGCTATCCTGAGATCTATTTTGGTTTTTTCAACAGCGGCGAAGAACCGAATGATGGAAATAATTTTCTCAGGGATTACAGGAAGAATGCAGCCGTGGTGGCCACTATTGCGCCGGGAGAAATGCGTTCATCAAGAGTAAAGCTGCATACCTACCAAAAAAGCAGGCCCTGGTTCCAGGGGGATGCCAAAGCGTTTGAGGTGCTGGAAAAATGGTATTTCACTCCCGTGCATGTGGCGGTACAGGTGCAGAAAGAAAGATGCCGTATCTGGATCAATGAAGAAAAAGTATTTGATGTGCCTAAAGCTGTTCCACCGGGAGAGATCATGAACCAGTTGTTCTTTGAAGTGGGCGGCACGAACTACCCCGAAAACCAGTATGCTGTTTTCATCAGTAATATCAAAGTGGCAACCGGCAAACCTGACACCAGGCATAAACTGATAGAAGAAGGTAAGTTTTCTACCACGGGTATTCTTTTCGATTTTCAAAGTGCAGTAATCAAACCGGAGTCGTATGCGGTGGTGAAAGAGATCGCTGCGGTGCTGAAGGAGAATAGTGCTGTAAAAATAAAAGTGCTGGGCCACACCAGTAGTGACGGCGATGACAATGCCAATATGGAACTATCCAAAAAGAGAGCATCGGCAGTAAAAGAATTGCTGGTGAATGAATTTGGTATTGACAGTGGCAGGATTGAAACCGAAGGAAAAGGGGAGACAGAGCCTGTTGCTGACAACAAAACCAAAGAAAGCAAGATGCTGAACCGCCGGGTGGAGTTTGTGAAGTTGTAATCATTATACTATTAAACCTTTTGTATGAAAAAAATTGTATGCATGGCCGTTATACTGGCCACACTGGGTGTCTATGCCCAGCAACATCAACCGGCTAAACCTGCTGCAACCAGCAGTGTTGTTCCCGATGCTGTGCTGACGGATGATTCCACACACTGGACCATCTCTACCTTATCCACTATCGGGTATGTGAACACTACGCCTGGTGCTAATTATAATACCTATCGCAGCGGAGGCGGTATGTTGGTAAAATTCAAATTCAAAAAGAATGGCCGCTATGAGTTCATGCTGTATGTGCAGGCTAACACCTATGGCACTGCCACTGAAACATGGACACAGGTGGAAGGCACCGTTACATTTACCAGGGATGCCAACGGGCAGCAGGTGCTTATTACCAATGCTGAAAAAGGAACCTATCGCATTAATAAAAATGGCAGCACCAGTTCAAGGTCCATTCCTGAAAATGAACTGAAGGGACAACACTCAGGAAAATTTATTTGGGAAAAAACCAGTTTCCCGGATGATCCCAACCATATCTACCTGCTGATGGTGGACCTGAAAAAATATCCGAATGCGGATATCAACAAGCCGGGCTCCATTGATCCTTCAATGGTCTCGAAGTTTCATATACCGGTAAAGAAAAAATAGGCACTCATATTCTTAAACTCTTCAGCCATGTTAATCAAGATAACTTTATTCATTACCCTGGTCTGTTATACAGTCATCATCAGCCAGAGTTTTTTTTATGTGCTGGCCATTTCTGGCGCCACCAAAAAGATGCAGGCACCAACTTATATCGAGATCCGGCAACTGATAGACCGGGAACTACTGCAAAAACTCCAGCCCATGTACTATATCACCCTGCCGGTCTGCCTGTTGCTGATCTCTTTTTCGGTGGTCAATCCAAATGGCGTTCTGTTTATTGTTTCGGTCATTGCATTTGCAGCATTGGTGGTTGATGTAGTATTGGCCCTTAAGGGTAATATGCCCATGAACAGGGTCATAAACCAATGGACGGCATCCAGCTATCCGCATGACTGGCAGCAATACCGAAACCGCTGGCTTACTATCTATCATATACGCCAGGCAGTAAATCTTACCGGTTTCACAGCCCTGTTGGCGGGGTTGGTATTTGGCTTGTAATTATTTCTTAACCTATAAACCTTAATCAATGAAAAAAGTGTTGACACTTATGATCGGAGTTGCTTTGACAGCAACATCATTTTCCCAAATTTCCATCGGCATCCAGGGCACAGGAAACCTGAGCGATGCCAGCATCGAAGCATTGGATATTTTTCTGCCCAACAAAAAATCAAGAGTGCTGCCCGGTGGCGGCATTGTGGCAGATGTTCAGTTCAGCAATGCTGTCACCCTTCGCACCGGTGTAAATTTTTTGCAAAGAGGTATTACGATGAAAGCTACTGCACCAGGTGTGCCGGGTGAAATTGATGCTATTGTAACCAATGGTAAATTGAACATGAATTACCTGCAGGTGCCGGTGAATGTTTTGTACACTACCAAAGGCCGTACACAGTTTTTTGTGGGCGGTGGTCCTTATTTTTCTTATGCAGTAAGTGGTAAGTCAAAACAGGAAACGACAATCAAATTTTCAGATGGCAGCAGCGAAACTGAAAAAGAAGAAGCTGATGTTTTTGAAAAAGATGAGAATGGGGAAACCTACTGGAAGCGTACTGACTTTGGCATTGGTGCCATTGCAGGAGTAAAACTGGCAGGTGGCATCTATGCCAATATCGGGTACCAGTTCAGCTTCAGCAACCTGAACAAAGATGAAGATGGCAAATACAGGAACAGGGGATTGCAACTAACCCTGGGATATTACCTGTGGAGAAAATAATTTCCGCTAACAGTTGTGAAAAAACCGCTTTCAGATCTGAAAGCGGTTTTTTCATCTCATACAGCATTTATAACAATTCAGGCATGCACTGCTTTTCAACTGACTTTGCCGCAGCTAACTTGCTGCATTATTCAAAATCATTGATCATAAACCTTATCACTTATGAAAAAGATAACTCTGATTCTTTCTGCAGTTGCACTGGCAGCAACCCTGGCGATGATAGCCTGCAGTGAAGGCAAAACAAAAGAACCTGCGCAACAACCACTAAGCGGGGAAGCGCTGGTTAAAAGAGGTGAATACCTTGTCGCTGCTGTTGGCTGCGACGATTGTCATTCACCAAAAATCTTTCAACCGGACGGGCATTTTGAAATTGATATGGAGCGTCGTTTCAGCGGACATCCTGCCAATGAAAAAGTAGCGAAGGTGGACACAACAGCTTTTAAGAATGGCTGGATTTATTTCGGAATGGGACTTACCGCAGCGGCCGGTCCCTGGGGCATTTCTTATGCAGCCAACATTTCTTCCGATTCAACAGGTATTGGCATGTGGACAGAAGAACAGTTTCTTACGGCTATCCGCAAGGGTTTGTATAAGGGGATTGAAGGCAGCCGGCCCCTGTTGCCGCCTATGCCCTGGTTTGTGTATAAGAACTTTAACGATGAAGACCTGAAAGCCATCTATGCATACCTGAAAACCACAAAGCCGGTGAAGAACGTGGTGCCGCAATGGCAAAAGCCTGGTCAATTCTGATCTTTCAAAACAACCATTCAACGGATGAAACGTTTCAAAAAAGTACTGAAGTGGACAGGCATCGTATTACTGGTGCTGATCGGAGGTATCAGCGCCACAGTAGCCATGCGGCAAAATGTGAAGTATGTCAGGCCATATCCTGCCATTCGAGCTTCTGCTGATTCAGCCGTTATACTAAGGGGAAAGAACATTGTGTTTGGCGCCGCCCATTGCGCCGATTGCCACAGTCCTTATAATACAGATTCGATGTTTGCAGCAGGGCAACAGGTGTCTTTGTCCGGCGGTCATGCATTTAAACTGCCAATCGGAACCATTTATGCAAAGAATATCACCCCGGATGATGAAACAGGAATCGGGAGATATACGGATGCAGAAATAGCAAGGGCTCTGCGGTATGGTGTTCGTCCCGATGGCACTGTGCTTTTTGATTTCATGCCCTTTCATAATATGTCCGACGAAGACCTGGGGGCTGTGATATCTTATTTGCGTTCACAACAACCTGTGAAGAATGCAGTGCCGGATAATGAGCTGAATGTGCTGGGCAAAGCAGTTAAGGCATTGCTGATAAAACCTGCCGGGCCTTCCGGTGAAGTGCCGGTGTCTGTAAAACCGGATACTTCGGCATTGTATGGGGCTTATCTTGCCAACAGCATTGCCAATTGTAAAGGATGTCATACCCCCCGAAATATGATGACAGGAGCTTTTGAAGGAGAACCCTATTCCGGTGGAATGAAGATAGAAGGTTTTATTACGCCTAATCTAACAACTGACAGCAGTAGCCGCATGTTTGGCTGGAACCGCAAGATGTTTATTGACCGTATTCGTATGGGCAAGCTAAATCCCAAAAGCCCCATGCCCTGGAATTCTTATAAACGCATGAGCGATGAGGAACTGGCAGCCATCTACAATTACCTGCAAACAATAAAACCGGTTAAGACCGTTCAGCCATGAAAAGGATAGCAGGATACATTCTTTACAGCTTCATATGCATTGCTGTCATCAGCACCGCCGTCATAGCAGGCATCAACGGGCATCAATGCAGGGAGTGTGCCATTGCATTTGGTGAAAAAAAGAGGATTGACAATCGGTTAGCTGAAATCAGGCGTTATACACTACCGTTAGACGATCAAACTATACAGCGGTTAAAATAGCAGCTAACGGCGCAGCATTTTTTTGATCATAACCACACTGTCATGATAGTCGGGTACAAAGCCGCGGGGTATTTCTTCGGCTGGCTGAAAACCGGCTTTCAGGTAAGCTTTCACCGCCCAGATATTTCGTTTGGAAGGCGCCATGATGAATTGGCGGCAATCCATTTCATCATATAAAAATTCGCAAAGTGAGAGCACTGCATCAGTGCCATAGCCGTTGCTGGTATTTTTGCGTTCACTCATCCAGATGTCCAGTTCGGTGGACTGATCTTCAAAATTAATATCATTATAATTTACCTGGCCCACCGGCTGACCGGCCGCTTCAATAATAAAGCAGCGGCCACGATAAGGCGCCGAGCCGTCAAAAAAATATTCTTTATAGTCATTTGTAAATTCTTCCCAGGTTGGCACGGGGTGGTCGGGAAAATTGGGAAGGCCATGCATCAGTGGGGTAAGGTCAGATTGTGCCAGCCATTGATAAACTGACAAGCGGTCGTTCATACCGGCAGGCCGCAGTGTGATGACTTCGCCCTTTATGATGTGTGGATGGGTCGTCATGCTTGTAAAGACAGGAATTTGATGAAAAATGTTGCGTGGGAGTACCAGAAGTTAACCTGGTGCAGGTGTTTGAGTATTAGAAAACAGCAGTTAGTGCAGGACCACCAGCTATTTTCCTGACACCACAATATTATTATTTAAGTACAAATCTTTCTCCAGCACTTCGAGCACAAAGGCAGCGAGATTGCGGCGGCTGATCGTGAGGTTAGGTTTGGGGTGGTTGTTTTGGCTGACGACGACTGCTTTCTTCCTTTTGAAATTGGTAAGCCCGGCGGTGCGGATAGCGGTAAAGACCAGGGAGGATTGCAGCACAAGTTTTTCCTGTTGTTCATGTCCCTGATAGGGATAACGCAGGTTGCTGTTATCAATCATCCAGCGAAACCAGCCGGGAATATCTTTTTTTGTTTCGGCCACTCCCCAGGCAGAAATAAATATATAGCGGTTGACAGCATAAACTGGCGCCAGTTCAATGATATGCTTCGCCACAACTATAAGAAAATCTTTAGGTGTTCTTAATCCGGCCCAGGGCCAGTCGTTTTTTCTTGAAATATTCAGCGCATTGATGATGGCTTCACAACCCTGCATGGCACCGGCCAGTGATTGTTTGTCAGCAGGCGTTCCTTCAAATAATAAAAGATTAGGATGCGCCAGCCGGATTTTTTGTTTGTTTCTTACTAATGAATGAACAATATGTCCCTGTTGCAATGCCGTTTCAAGAATATGTTTTCCTGTCCGGCCTGAAGCTCCCAGTAATAGTATCTTCATTGCAGAAACTTTAAAGTAACACTGCAAAATTACTTTTCCTGTTTGCTTAAACCCAGGAACAATGTTATTGATAAAACAACCAGGGTAGCTAATCGCACAAGGCTTAAAGTTTCCCATATCCCGGCTCTTCTTGCTAAAGAACTGTCCACATCGTCCGAATAGGCAGTGCCGGTGATGCTTAGAAGCTCAGGTACAAAATAGATGAAAGTGATTACTAATATCAAAATATAGGACACCAACGTAATTAAAATATTTTTTCTCCGCTTTGTTTTCCATGATAGGATAAGACTGGCAGCTAATAAAAGCAGGGTGACCGGGTGAACGGCCATCCAAAACGGTTCGGGGTTAAGGCCATATTGTCCCTGGAACATGCTTAAAGAAGCAGGAGGGGCTGCTACCCATTGTGGAACAACTGCCACATGCTCATAAATGGCGGCGCCAATTACTATGGAAAAGGAAAGGCAGGCTAGCGAATACAGAATGTTTTTGAAATTCATGGTTCTGGTTTTATTTAAGAAATGATTGATAAAAAAAGTGATGGCTTTATGCAGAGACTATCTTGCTGCAAAGAAGCCTGCTGCGCCATCACTTAACCCTAATGCTGCGCTAACTGCTTATTTATAATACAGACCTTACCCGGTAATAAAACATTTTTTTAAGCAAGCCCTGCCTGGCAGCAAGGGTTGCAACAATTATGAGTATGTCGGCTATGGCATTTATCTTTTTCATCGCTACACTTTTTTAAGCGACCATCGCTCCTTCGGTCAGGTCTTCGAGTATTTTGCGGAAACGGGTTTGAGGAAGTTCTTTTTCAGCAATGCTGAACAAGTTGGCAAAAACATAATCAGGTGCATTTCTCTGCACTTCTTTCAACCAGCAGGTGATCTCGGTATTGCTCAGTCCTTTCATCATCCATGCTGAATAAAATGCCAAATCGGCCGGTTTCACATTTTCCAGGATGCGGTGGTTGATGGCAATGATCTCAGCATCGCTGTAATATCTCCACAGTCTTTCGTTCAGCACGGTTTCTTCCCTGCTCATATGATCTATGTTGAAGCTGAGAAAAGCGTTGAAAGCATGCAGCAGCTCCACCGCTTTTGCCGTTTGCACTTGAGCGCTGTTTTCCTGCTCAAGATTGTTGACAAGGACTATCACTTTTTCACCCAGTTCATGGTCTTTTATATGTTCCCCTTCAAAGGCATCCACCAGCGCCGGCTCATATTGCTGAATGGCAGGCAGCACATAACTGTCCTCTATATAGGCATGGCTTTCAAAAGCATCCAATGTTTTTCTTATTTTATGCAAAGCCGGTTCCGCTTCCTCAGCATTGCTGAAATCGGTTTGCTGCAAGGACAGCGCCGTATCATACAACAATGCCCGCAGCCCCTTGTGTACCTGGTTGAAAATATTAAACCGCATAAAGGATAAGATTTAATGGTGATTGATGACACAAAATTCATCTGTTCTGACCGGCTGGTCAATGAGAGGATGTATGAATTGCCGGATTTGAGGGATGAAACTTTTCCGGAAGCTGCAACGCACCGACAGCCTGTAACCTGTTTCCAACAATTCATCCGCTGCAACAACAGCTCATCGGGACAAATGCCGGTTTTGCATTATACAGGAGTATATTTGATGTGATTAAAACCCTGTTGTGAAAAATACGCTGCTGTTATTTTTTTCATCCTTCCTGCTGTGGTCATTTGCATTTGCTCAGCAGAAAATCAAATATGCATTCACTCATTATGGACAGGCGCAGGGACTTGTCTCCAATGAGGCGGTTTGTACGGTGCAGGACAAGGAAGGTTATATCTGGATAGGCACCAGCAATGGCCTGCAACGCTATGATGGGGTGCGGTTTCTGACATTTAAACAGCAAAAGGATAATCCTGCTTCTATACCGGGGAGTTATATTCAGCAATTGCATATTGACAAAAAAGGCAATTTATGGCTGATGGCGGATGGTAACCGGGCTGGCATTTTTGATACCCGGTGGTTTACATTTAAAGAAGCTGCCATAAACCTGGAGGATCCATCATATCAGCGGGCTTCAAAAAGAATAGTGGAAGATGAACAGGGAAATGTCATGATGGTGATCGGAAGTATTCAGTTGCTTACTTACGATCAAAAGTCCAATGAGTTTTCTGCTGCTCACAATTTCATACCTGTTCAGAAGGAATGGGGTATTGTGGATATTCACCAGCTTCCCGGCACCACTAAGTATGTTATCGGCACTCACCAGGGACTGATGCTGTATAACAGCCGGACAAAAGAAATAAACCGGGCAGGCCACAACCCGGGTAAAGAGCCGCTGGTAGAACGTTTTGGCCAGCTTAAAAGCGCTGGTCATTTGATGACCGATCAGCGTGGCCGCCTCTGGTTTGATATATGGGATGAATTTCCCAGGATATATATGTATGATATCCGTAAAAATGAAACAGAACTTGCTAATTATGATTTTTTGGCCGCTGCAGGCGGGTATCATGAGGTGCATGGCTTCCTGCAGCAAAAGGATGGCAATATCTGGATAAACGGATTAGGTGTGTTTGCCCGGTACCTGGAAAAAGAAAAAAAATTCCAGATGGTACACAATGGCTACGAGAATGAACAGAGTATTGCTTATGCAAAAGTGAACCACCTAACCGAAGACAGGGAAGGTAATTTGTGGGTGGCCACCAACAATAACGGATTATATCGCTTCAATCCCGCTGAACAATTTTTTACCAATATCCGGCACAACCACCGGCAATCTGGCAAGCCGGGAGATGGCAGTGTGATGTCATTTGCTTTTACCAAAAACAAGAACATATTAGCCGGCACCTGGGGAGATGGTTTGTATCGCTACGACAGTAACCTGAATGTTTTGCCGCTGAACATAAAGGGATTTAGCGAAAAAGGAACTCCCTCGATATGGGGCATGTGTTTGTCTGCAGACAGCAACACGATATGGATGGCTTCTCAACCCGGCATTCACCGGTATGACCAGGCTGCCGGAAAAGTAACTTTTTATAATCCCCCGGCTATGAAAAACAGAACTGTCAGGCAGGTCGAAGAAGACAGGTTTGGTAACCTATGGCTGGGAACACAAAGCATTGGTCTTTTTAAGTGGGACAAGAAAAAAGGCAGCAGAAATTTTGATGAAGGCATTTCTTTTTTTAAGGATTTGCCAGCTGCACAGGTTATTAAAATTTACGTTGATAAAAAGGGAAATGTATGGGTGGCTTATGACGGGGGGGGGGTGTATGTGATAGATCCCGCCACTGATAAGGTGCTGATGCATTTTGGCAGCAAAGAACCGGAAGGAAGAAAACTGCCGGATGATATTGTACGGGGCATATTGCAATACAACGATTCACTGATGCTGATTTTGAGTAACGGTCTTCATGTGTATCATAACGTTCAGCAAAAGATCATTGCATCAATTGGCAATTCCGAAACCACCTTTGGGCCAGCTGTAGCGATCGAAAAAGACCGCTTCGGCTATGTGTGGCTGTCCGGGGTGTCTGGGATTTACCGTGTTAATATTTTCAGCAGGATTTTTATAGGTTTTAGCAGGGTGGATGGTATAGCTAATGATTATTTCATTGTTTCTTCTTCATTGGCTTTACCAGACGGGAGAATGCTGTTCGGGGCCGATAACCAATTTGTTGCATTTGATCCTTCAAGGGTACAGATCAATGATGTGACACCACCGGTTGTCTTAACCGGGTTTTCATTGATGAACAAAGCCTTGCTGGTTGATTCGCTGATGCAGCGCAACCGGGTAGAGCTGGCACCGGAAGACAATGCCGTTGTTATTCAGTTTTCGGGTCTCAGCTACAACAGCGCCTATATCATCCGTTATAAAATGGAAGGACTGGATAAAGACTGGAAAATAGCTGATAAAAATTTTGAAGCTATTTACTCCTACCTGCCCCCCGGCAATTATGTTTTCAAACTCCGCAGCGAGGATGCAGAAGGCAAACCCGGCCCGCATATCACAGAGCTGAAAATTAAAGTGAGGCCTCCCTTCTGGAAAACCTGGTGGTTCCTCGGGCTGGTGATCTTTGCCGCAACGGCTATTTTGTTCTGGTTAGATAAGCTAAGGATGCAGAAGCTGAAGGCGACAGAAAGCATTCGCACCAGGATCGCTACCAGTCTTACCGAAGACCTGAGTAATTCTCTCAGCAGCATCAACATTTCCAGCGAACTGGCCAAAACCAAAGTGGACAGCGATACGCAACGGACAAAAGAGTATATCGGCCAGATCAGTGAAACCAGCAACCGCATGGTGCAGGCCATGTATGATATGGTGTGGAGCATTGACCCCGGCAACGATACTATGAGCGATACGATTGACCGGATGAAGGGCTATGCAATGGAAACAGAGAATAGTAATGCTATTACGGTTGATTTTGATATTGATGCCAGGGTGGAACAACTGAAGCTGGATATGGAGCACCGCTACGAATTGCTTTGCATTTTTAAAGAAGCACTGAACAATGCGGTCAAACATTCGGATTGCCGCAATGTGAAAGTGAGCCTGCGGCTAAACAAACAACTGCTCATGATGCTGATCGTGGATGATGGAAAAGGGTTTGTGATGAGTGATGCTGCCATGCTGAGCCGGGGCATGAGCGATATGCGGCGCCGGGCGGCTATTCTTAATGCCCGGTTGTATGTGGAATCAGAGATCAACACCGGAACCGTGGTAAAACTGGAAACACCGGTTTGAAGACAAAGAGATAAAAGCTGGAAAATAGAAGAAGGGATATTGTGGAATCAAGTCATAATAAAGAAAGAGGTCGTTTAATTAGAAACGACCTCTTTCTTTTATCTTCTTAACTCTTTTATCTCTTAGCTTACTTCCCCATCCATTTTTTAAAGTCAGTTACTTTTTCCCGGCTGACGATGGATTCTTTATCAACTACGGGTTTCAGGTTTAGCATCAGGCGGTTGCCGAAGTAATCATGTATCTGGTCAATGCTGCTGATGGAAACATAGAAAGACCGGCTGATGCGGAAATACTTTTCAGGATCCAGCATTTCTTCCAGTTCGTCCATGGTATAGTCCACTACATACTTCTTATTGTCATGTGTTTTGAAAAAATTGAGACGGCCATCACTGTAGAAATAGGCGATCTCATCCACTTCCACACTCACCAGTTTCTGGGCATGTTTCACCAGGAATCTTTTCCGGAATTCTTTGGGCTGTAGTTTTTGTTGCAGTTCTTTCACCAGGCTGTCCACGTTGAGCGGAGAAGCATCCGGCTGGCTGCCATACATGCTTTTCAGGTTTTTGAATTTATCCAAAGCTGCCTGGAGGTCTTCCTTCTGAACGGGTTTCAGCAGGTAATCCACGCTGTTCACCTTAAAAGCTTTCAGGGCAAACTCATCATAAGAAGTGGTGAAGATGACAGTGCTTTTCACTTCTGTTTTATCGAAGATCTCAAAGCTTTGCCCGTCGGCCAGTTCAATATCCATCAGGATGAGGTCTGGCGTCGGGTTGTTCTCCAGCCAGTTCACAGAAGAGCGGATGCTGTCGGCCACTCCCACCACTTCGGCAGAAGCATCAACCGTTTCCAGCGTTTTACGTAGTTTTTTGACCGCCAGTTCTTCGTCTTCGATGATAAGCACTTTCATAACTGTTGTTTTAGTGTTGTGTACTGCCAAGGTACTACCAATAAACCGGCTGCGGAACTGCTTTGAGCCGGTTTGCCTGTTCGTTTGCATGAATTGCTGTTTTCCCGGATGAATTGCGGAGTAAAAGCGACTTAGTTCTGGATCAGCGGCACCACTACTGCAAATTCTTTCCCGTCATCCCGCACACTGATCTCTTCCTGTTTCATCAGGCGGTATTTATTGACAATATTGGTGAGCCCTACTTTGTTGGAAGACACCATACGGTCTTTTCGCTGCAGGTTGTTGCTCACCACCAGCCGGCCGCTGTTGGTGGTCATGATGAGAATTTTCAGCGGACTGTGCTTCAGGATCATGTTATGCTTTACGGCATTTTCCACCAGCATCTGCAGGGTAAGCGGGGGCAACTGGTAGCTGTAGAAACGGTCTTCAATGATGATCTCTATTTCCAGTCCTTCACCATAGCGGGTTTTCAGCAAATGAAAATAGGAGTGGATGAACTGCATCTCGGCTTCCAGGCTGGTGAGCCCATCTTCGTTGGTACGCAGCAGGTAACGATACACTTTGCTCATTTCATCTAAAAACTTTTCGGCTTTTTCCGGGTCCTCGCTGATAAGGGATGAAAGCGA